>NZ_JASHJA010000015.1:0-99049 GCF_030733445.1 Bacillus sp. MMSF_3353 | reverse complement strand
GCGGAAGTAGTTCAGTGGTAGAATACAACCTTGCCAAGGTTGGGGTCGCGGGTTCGAATCCCGTCTTCCGCTCCAATAAAATTTAACATGGCGGCATAGCCAAGTGGTAAGGCAGAGGTCTGCAAAACCTTTACCACCGGTTCAAATCCGGTTGCCGCCTTTCTTTTGTGCCGATGTGGCGGAATTGGCAGACGCGCACGACTCAAAATCGTGTTCCTTCGGGAGTGTCGGTTCGACCCCGACCATCGGTATCATAAACGACGTAAAAAACTCTATACAATTAGTATAGAGTTTTTTTGTATTTTCTTTTCATTATATGACAAAATAAGTACAAAAAGTGTACGGTGAGTAGACTGCGAAACATTAAAAGGATAAAAACAAACATTCATTTTTATCCTTTTAATTGTGATATTCTATAAAATTCCAGCAAAATATTGTATATACAATATTCCCTTCGAGCACTCTAGAGAGAATTTCTCCAACCCGGTGACATGAAGTTAAATCCGACAGCACCAGTAGATATTAGTACATTATCAACGGTTAAGTTTGTAATTTCTAAAAACCTCTTTTCAAACTCTTCTTTGTTGTACTTGTACATAGTTGAGTGGCACGCCCACATGTGCGTTGAAGTACTCAACCAATCTCCTAATTCCTTTAATTCAGGAAATGACTCAAATTGAATTGGTTCATCTAATTTCATGAATCTCACTTGATAGATAGTTGGGTTTAACTTCTCTCCTATTCCTTTCAGACCATGTGCTTTTTTCTCATGTGAATGTGTCATACTTCTCCCTCCATCTCTCTTCAAATTTTTTCCTTTTTTTATTATACAACAATAGAAAGTAGTTATGGGAATATTATGGAAATATGTATCGGCTATATAAAAAGACTCTAACATTTCTGTTAGAGTCTTTTTTGTTAAATTATACTATGTGCTTCTAAAATTCGTAATAAATGTAGAAATTCATGTATAATATAACTTGTCGAAAGAACAAAATGATAGTAATTTATATTATGTCTGTAATATGAATCAAAAATGAACTTTTTATATTTCTTTTAAAAATGTGTTGAATACACATTATATTTCATATTAATATTTTTATGTAGATTTAAAACGGGAAAGAGAGTGGAAAGTATGGGTCGTAAATGGAATAATATTAAAGAAAAAAAAGCATCAAAAGATGCAAATACAAGCCGTATATACGCGAAATTTGGACGTGAGATTTATGTGGCAGCAAAACAAGGCGAGCCAGATCCAGAATCAAACCAAGCGCTTAGAGTTGTATTAGAACGTGCGAAAACATACAACGTACCAAGAACAATTATTGATCGTGCAGTTGAAAAGGCAAAAGGCGGTTCAGAAGAAAATTATGACGAGCTTCGTTATGAAGGATTCGGACCGAATGGATCTATGGTAATTGTAGATACACTTACAAATAACGTAAACCGTACTGCAGCAGATGTACGAGCTGCATTTAGCAAAAACAGTGGTAACATGGGTGTAAACGGTTCTGTAGCTTACATGTTTGATGCGACAGCTGTTATCGGTCTTGAAGGTAAAACATCAGATGAAGTTCTTGAAATTTTAATGGAAGCAGATGTTGATGCACGTGACATTCTAGAAGAAGAAGATTCTGTTATCGTGTATGCTGAACCTGATCAATTCCATTCCGTACAATCTGCACTTAAAGATGCTGGTGTTGAAGAATTCACAGTTGCAGAATTAACAATGCTTGCACAAAGTGATGTAGAACTTCCTGAAGAGGCTCAAGTACAATTTGAAAAAATGGTTGATGCATTAGAAGATCTAGAAGATGTGCAACAAGTTTACCACAACGTAGACTTAGGAGAATAATACGATAGAAGCCCCTGTTCATTTAACGGATAGGGGCTTTTTTTCATGAAGTTAATTAAGAGGATGAATTAGTAAAGGTATTTTGTTTTAGACAGGGAATATGCTTATAGGGATATATGAAATAATCATTATTTCTAGGAGGTTTAATATGGAACATAAAACACCAAAGCATATCGTTGCTGTAGCAGGTTATTTAACAAATGAAAAAGACGAAGTGTTATTAGCTAAAGTACATTGGCGATCGGATACGTGGGAGTTGCCAGGAGGACAGGTGGAAGAAGGAGAAGCGCTCGATCAAGCTGTTTGTAGGGAAATAAAAGAGGAAACAGGATTAACGGTGAAGCCTATCGGTATTACAGGAGTTTATTATAATGCTTCCATGCACATTCTAGGTGTTGTTTTTAAAGTGGCATACGTGAGCGGTGAAATACAAATTCAGCCTGAAGAAATACAAGAGGCTAAATTTGTTGTTTTAAATGAAGAGAATATAGATGAGTATATAACGCGTCCTCATATGAAATCCAGAACGCTTGATGCGATGAGAGCAACACATTGTATTCCGTACGAAACGTGGGAAGTGCAGCCATATAATTTAATAGGTAGATTGTGAAGAAAAGAGTAGCCGGTTTGAGATACAATCAAATCACTACTCTTTTTTGTATACTGTTTAAGAAAAAGGTCAAAATAATAATAGTGCTAGTATTGATTTCAGGAACGTTTGTTCTGTATAATGTATGATATATTGTATACATTTAGATTACTAGATACTTACAAATATATATTTTTGTAGATGATATAATGAAAATAGGATGTTTTAATAGGGAAGTATAGGCTTAAGGTATACTCTGTTATTGGTTTAGCATAATCTATATTCAATATTTCAGATGAATAGTAGATAAAAAAGGACTGTGATACAATACTTTTTTATACCTTACAATGATGTAAGGTACGTGTAAGAGAAATCGATGGGATATTTTTTTACAACAAGGTATTCTTAAAGTAAGAGTTATACGCTGTGTGGAAAAGAGGTGTTTAAGATGAAAGAACGAGTATTATCTAGGGTGAACTATCATCAAAAAGTTGCATTAAATCCAATGACTAAATTCTTTTATAAAGCCATTATTTTATTATTATTGTTAAGTTGTACGTTATTATTCATTGGAAATATAATGATCGAGCAAAGTGATATTAGTAAATTACATGTACCTGCTAAGTTAGAGGTGCCAGAATCATTAACACATGCATTTATTGCGACAGAAGATAAAAGGTTTTATCATCATAACGGTTTAGATTATATAGCGATTGTCAGAGCGTCTGTTGAGAATATAAAAGCTGGTGGTGTTGTGCAAGGCGGAAGCACAATTACACAACAGTTATCCAAAAATGCCTTTTTAACGAATGAACGTACATTTTCTCGTAAGTGGAAAGAAATTTTTTATACGAAAAAAATTGAACGGACATTTACGAAGGATGAAATTTTAAAATTGTATGTAAGTAATATTTATTACGGAGAAGGAGCATGGGGAATTGAAAAAGCAGCAAACCTTTACTTCGGTAAAAAGGTGAGCCAATTAACGTTGGCTGAAAGTGCAATGATGGCTGCTGTAGTAAAGGCACCCGCTTATTACTCACCTGCACAAAATTATGATAAGGCCGTAGAGAGACGAAATGTCGTTTTGAGATTAATGGAGAAAGAAGGCTATATCAATCATAATGAGTATGTGCAAGCAGTTAGTGAGAAGTTAGTAATTCGTCATGATATAAAAACAGAGCAGTCGATGTTAAAGAGTGCTCGTGAAAAAGCAGTAAGCTAAAGGAAGTTCCTACATAGGAGCTTCCTTTTTTTGAATAAATTGTGACAAATTGTGACACAATATCGTCACAATTATTGTGTTTTTGTAATTTATGTGAGCGTGTTCATTGCGTGACGTATATAAGTGTTGATATTATGTGTATTGTGTACAATGCTGTATACAGAATATGAATTTAAAGAGGAATGTATATGAAATCAAATAAACTCATGGCTCTTGGTGTAGTTTTTTCTATCGCAGTATTGATTGTAATCGGAACAATTGCGTATAGCATCATAAATGACAAAAAAGATAAAGGGAATGAGATGTTTGCTTATTCCACACAACAATCTTTAGGGAAAGATGATGCCCCAGTTAAGGTAGTTGAATTTGGAGACTTCAAATGTCCTGCTTGTCGTACTTGGGATGTAACAGTATTACCACGATTAAAAGAAGAGTATATCGATAAAGGTAAAGTGCAGTTATACTTTATTAACTTCCCATTTATCGGAAAAGACTCTGATTTAGGTGCAGCAGCTGGTGAAGCAATTTATAAACAAGATCAAGATTCATTCTGGATTTTCTACGATGAGATTTATCAAAGTCAAAAGAAAGACACGGAAGAATGGATTACAGAAGAATTACTTCTTAACATTGTGAAAGAGAAGCTTCCGAAAGTTGATGTAGAACAATTTAAGAAAGATTTACACAGTAAAGAAATAAAAGAAAAAGTACGTAAAGATTCAGATCGTGCTCAAAAATTAAAAGTTCAAGGTGCTCCTTCAGTATATATAAATGGAAATCTTGCAAACCCTGATTTCGATAGTATGAAGAAGGCGATTGATAAAGAATTGAAAAAGTGATGAGATACTCATCACTTTTTCGACTTTTTTCGATAAAATTCTTGCTTCCGTTTTTTTTACATGCTATACTACTTTACATAAGTTATTCTAATATCTTATATTTATTTCATATTTGCGGGTGTAGTTTAGTGGTAAAACAAGAGCCTTCCAAGCTCTGGTCGAGAGTTCGATTCTCTTCACCCGCTCCAAATTTTATTAAATGTTTTTCTATAAATTGTGATCAACGCAGTGTTTCGTTTCTAAGATAAACGAGGCATTGCGTTTTTTAATGTTTGAAAAACATAATTGTATGCGAAAATAGAAGTAAAGAATAGTATTCCAAAAGTGAATTGCTAACCAATATAGTCGTTACATAAGGGATGGATTCATCTGAGGAGGCGATTAGGAATGGATTTTGAACAATTAAAGCAAGATATCATTGCGTATAGTAAAACAATTGGTATAGATAAAATAGGCTTTGCTAGTGCCTCACCATTTGAGGAATTAAAGCAGAGGTTAATCCAGCAACAACAATTAAATTATCAATCGGGATTTGAAGAGTCTGATATAGAAAAGAGAACGAACCCACAGCTTCTACTACCTGGTGCAAAATCAATTATTGCGATTGCATTAGCGTATCCTTCAAAATTAAAAAATGCACCATTAAGTAAGCGCGGAGAACGCCGCGGTATTTTTTGTCGTGCCTCTTGGGGACAAGATTATCATCTTGTTTTACGAGATCGTTTGCAAAAATTAGAAGCATATTTAATCGAAAAACTTCCCGATATAGAAGTTAAGTCAATGGTTGATACGGGTGAATTAAGTGATCGAGCTGTTTCGGAGCGTGCCGGTATTGGATGGAGTGGTAAGAATTGCGCTATTATTACACCTGAATTTGGTTCGTATGTATATTTAGGAGAAATAATTACAAACGTTCCCTTCCCACCAGATCAGCCGATAGAAGATCAATGTGGAAGTTGTACAAAATGTATTGATGTTTGTCCTACAGGCGCTTTAATACAAGGAGGACAGTTAGATTCGAAGAAATGTATTGCATTTTTAACACAAACGAAAGGATTCCTACCGGAAGAATACCGCGACAAAATAGGAAATCGTATTTATGGATGTGATACATGTCAGACTGTTTGTCCGAAAAATAAAGGAATGGATTTTCATAATCATCCTGAGATGGAACCAGATCCTGAGTTAGTTAAGCCGTTATTAACACCACTTTTAACAATTAGCAATCGTGATTTTAAAGAGAAATATGGAATTATGTCTGGTTCATGGAGAGGTAAAAAGCCGTTGCAACGAAATGCAATTTTGGCACTTGCGCATTTTAAAGAGGCATCAGCAATTCCAGATTTAATTGGTGTTATGAAAGACGATCCAAGACCAGTACTTCGCGGAACAGCAGCATGGGCACTTGGGAAAATTGGTGGAGATGGCGTGGGCGAAGCTATTGAAAAAGCGATGCAACGTGAGAAAGATGAAGAGGTTCTTCATGAAATGAATCGCGGACTTGAATTGTTAGCGCAGAAAAAAGAGTAGATAATATCTCCCTTCTTCATATTGTAATATGGGAGGGAGACGAAATGGTTGTAAAAATAAATATTGAAAAGCAAGTACAACAATTTTTAGCATATGTAACAGAGAAACGAACAAATGTAGATGGTATTGCTGAAGATTTATTACAAATAGCACAGAGAAAGAAACAATTGTTTCAAAAGCGTAATGCAGAGATAGTGAAAGCAACTGCGGATGTTTCTTTCATGAGACAATTAAATAATAGCAATCATCAAGAAATTGATTATCAAATACATTTTAAATATTTAATTAAGCATAAAGAATTATTTTATATCGAAGAGGAACAACTAAAACGAAGAGTTTGTTTAAATAATAGTCGGGTAATAGGTGATTATGCTATTGAAGTGCCAGAAGCAGTTGGAATGAGTGAGACGTTAGAAAGGGAAGTTACAAAAGAGAAGTATGGTTCTTATCAGTACAACCGTTTAGAGGCAGTTAAATATGCAGAGCGTTGGTGGGATGATCGAAACCCTGTATATCGTAATTTCCCTGATAATTGTACGAATTTTATTTCTCAATGTCTTCATACTGGAGAAGTACCAATGAATGGATATCCTAATATTCGCAAAGGATGGTGGCAAAGGGAGAATCAGTGGAGTTGGAGCTGGGCTGTCGCACACTCTTTTTATTGGTATTTGTCAGGTGCTACAACAGGGCTTCGAGCTGAAGCGGTAGAAAGGCCAGAGGACCTTATTCTTGGTGATGTCATCGCTTATGATTTCGAGGATGATGGTAGGTGGAATCATACGACGATTGTAGTAGCAAAAGACGCAGATGGTATGCCACTTGTAAATGCACATTCAGCGAATAGCCGTCGGCGTTATTGGAACTATGAAGATTCTAGTAAATATACACCACAAATGAAATATAAATTCTTTCATATTATTAATGGGTAGAGATTTTTCGCTCAAGTGGTATAATACGTAGTAGACAAAAAACAGAGGTGAATATCGCGTGGGAGTACATGTTGTTTTATATCAACCAGAAATTCCAGCAAATACAGGGAATATTGCTCGTACTTGTGCAGCAACTGGAACAGAATTACATTTGATTAGACCGCTTGGATTTTCAACGGATGATAAAATGTTAAAGCGTGCAGGATTAGATTATTGGCAGCACGTGAAAGTTACGTATTATGATTCAATTGAAGAATTTTATGAGAAAAATAAAGACGGTGAATTCTTCTATTTAACAAAGTATGGCGAGAAAGCTCATACAGCATTTGATTATAGCAAACGTGAGAAGGATTACTATTTTGTATTTGGAAGAGAAACAAACGGCTTACCAGCTAATGTAATCGAAGAAAATTTCGATCATTGTTTACGTATTCCAATGACTGATAAAGTGCGCTCATTAAATTTATCTAATACAGCAGCTATTTTAATTTATGAAGCATTCCGTCAACAAAATTATCCGGGATTAGATTTAGAAATTGTTTATTAAAAGTCGCCATATGGCGACTTTTTTTCTAAAAATAAAAATAATATGTAATCATACATTTAAAAAAGGGTACATATTCATATAGAATGGGATATATGAATAAAAATAGATTAGACGGGTTGAGATAAATATGAAGGAACAATATAATAATCAAAATACCTTTTTAAGTATGATAGATATGGATTTAATAAGAAGAGGACTATTACATGCTATTCAAGATTTAGTATTTATTGTGAAAGTTATGGATGAGGAAACCTTTAAATATATTTATGTAAATAAGATAGGTATGGATTATGCGAAGCTAGGCGAAGAATGTTATGGAAAAACGTTTGCTGAAGTATTATCAGAAGATACGGCGGAAATATTGCGAGTGCAATATGCAAAAGTAGCGAGCGAAGCGAAAGCACATACCTTTTGTGATGTAGTTAGTTTACCAAAGGGTGAGTTACATTATGAATCTTCACTTAATCCTGTATTCGACGAAGAAGGAGTATGTCAGTTTATTATTTGTATTACGAGGGATATCACAGCTCAGATTGAGGAAAAGGCAGAGATAGAGGAAAAACAAATGTTGTTTAAGTCGTTATTAGAATATAATAATGACTCCATTATATCTATGGATTCTATAGGTAGAATTACATATGCAAATCCAGCAACGTATGAAATATTTGGATATCGATATGAAGAATTACATAATAAATTTATTTTTGAATTTATTAATAAGGAATATGAAAAAGATTTTCAAATTATATTTAAAGGAGCCCTGCAAGGAAGGGCAAAACAAATTGTTTCAAGGAAATATGTTCATAAAGAAGGGTACGAGCTCTATATTTCTTTGAGAACTATTCCGATTATTGTGAACGCCGAAATTGTTGGGGTATATATTGTTACGAGGGATGTTACAAGGCAAGTATTGAATGAAATGCGAACAGAATATTTAGCTTATTATGACCAATTAACAGGATTAATGAATAGAATTTCATGTGCAAATAAGTTAAATGTTTTTTTAAATGATAATACAGAGTTTGCACTTGTTTTTATAGATTTAGATGAATTTCACCTTATTAATGATACTTTTGGTCATAAAGAAGGAGATAAAGTATTACAAAAAGTTACAGAATGTTTAAGCAGTCTTCAAATAGACGGTATGCACTTATTTAGAGAACACGATGATCAATTTGTTATGTTAATAGAAAATATAACGAAAGAACGTGTAGAGATAGTTGCAAAAAGCATACTAAAAAAGATTAGTGAACATTTTGTAATCGAAGAAGAGGACGTCTATTTAAGTGCGTCAATCGGAATTGTAATGGCTCCAACAGATGGAGAGGATGAAAAAATATTATTCCAAAGAGTTGATGCTGCTTTGGAAAAAGCAAAAGAAAAAGGAAAAGGGCATTATCAGTTTTATTGCAGTGGATTAGATTGTGAGCGTGAACAAAGATTTATAATAGAAAACCAATTGCATCGTGCTATAGAAAAAAATGAATTCTGCTTGTATTATCAGCCACAAATGAATATTGAAACGAAAAAAATAGCGAGTATGGAAGCTTTAATAAGGTGGGAGAATAAAGAATTGGGATTTGTCTCTCCCAATCAATTTATTCCGCTAGCAGAAAGAACAGGATTTATTATTAAGCTTGATGAATGGGTAGTAAATGAAGTGTGTCGGCAAATACGTGAATGGTTAAATAAAGGATATGAAGTTGTCCCGATTGCAGTTAATATTTCAGCCAGGCACTTTCGCTCGATTACATTAATAGAGATGATTACACGGGCGTTACATAAGTACAATGTACCAGCTCATCTATTAGCGATAGAGGTTACAGAAGGAGCCCTTATGCATAAAGACATATCGAAAAGGGTATTGCTACAATTAAAAGAACAAAATTTAAAGATTCATTTAGATGATTTTGGGACGGGATATTCATCTTTAAGTTATTTAAAAACGTATCCAATTGATACGTTGAAAATCGATCGTTCTTTTATGGAAGGTATACATGTGGATGAACGTGATACGAATATTACAGCTGCAATTATTCATTTAGCTCATACTTTGGAATTGAATGTAATTGCAGAAGGTGTAGAAAAGGCGGAACAAATACAATTTTTGAAGGAAAAGAATGTGAAGTTTGTGCAAGGTTATTATTATAGCCGACCTTTATCAAAATATGATGTGGAAAATGTGTATTATAAATGATTGATAAAAAAAGTGATGTGCTAAGAAGCACATCACTTTTTTTGTGTACCGGGTTTATCATTGTAACCAGATGTGAAAATAGCTGTAAGAAATGTGAGTGATACACCTAAAATTAATAATAATTTCATACTAATATCCCTCCTATTTTTCAGTTTACGAATCTTAAATATGAATCAAAATGTATGTAAGGTTCTTGGAAGAAAAGAATTTATTTAAAATGAATAGAGGTGTAAAAACTTTAATACCTATATTATACAGAATTTTCTTTGAATTTTGGAGAGAATTTTATAGCACTACTGTATATTTCATTTTGATTTAAAGAATGTTTAAGGACATCCTAGCATACCTTTTATAATAATCCGATTGAACAAGGAGATGGGGGAGGAGCTATAATGGATATTCTAAAAAAGATTGAACAGTATCGAGCAGCAGAAGAACGGTTACAATGGGAAGGTACGTTTGCGGAGTATTTAGAGCTTGTGAAGGAAAGACCATGGGTGGCTCAAACAGCACACTCTCGCATTTACAATATGATAAAAGATGCTGGAATCGAAGAAGTAGATGGTAGAAGAAAGTATAACTTCTTTAGTAATCAGCTATTTGGATTAGAGGATGCTTTAGAACGTCTTGTGGAGGAATATTTTCATCCATCTGCAAAACGATTAGATGTTAGAAAACGTATTTTATTATTAATGGGTCCTGTTAGTGGCGGGAAATCAACATTAGTTACGATGCTGAAACGAGGATTAGAAACATATTCACGAACAGATCGAGGCGCAATTTTTGCAATTAAAGGCTGCCCAATGCATGAAGATCCACTGCATTTAATTCCGCATCATTTACGGGATGATTTCTTTGGTGAGTATGGAGTTAGAATTGAAGGGAATTTATCGCCATTAAACGTAATGCGTCTAGAGCAAGAATATGGTTCAAGAATTGAGGATGTAGTTGTAGAGCGTATTTTCTTCTCGGAAGATCGCCGTACAGGGATTGGTACATTTAGCCCGTCTGATCCTAAATCACAAGATATCGCCGATTTAACAGGTAGTCTGGACTTTTCAACAATCGCAGAATATGGTTCAGAATCAGATCCACGAGCGTATCGCTTCGATGGAGAATTGAATAAGGCAAACCGTGGGATGATGGAATTCCAAGAGATGTTAAAATGCGACGAGAAGTTTTTATGGCATTTATTATCGCTTACGCAAGAAGGGAATTTCAAAGCGGGAAGATTTGCGCTTATTTCAGCAGATGAATTAATTGTAGCGCATACGAATGAAACGGAGTATCGTTCCTTCATAGCAAACAAGAAAAATGAAGCATTGCACTCAAGAATTATTGTAATGCCAGTTCCATACAATTTACGAGTGAGTGAAGAAGAACATATTTATGAAAAAATGATTCGTGAAAGTGATGTATCCAATGTGCATATTGCACCGCACACACTTCGCGTTGCAGCAATGTTTACGATTTTAACTCGTTTAAAAGATCCGAAGCGTCCAGATATTGATTTAATTAAAAAGATGCGTTTATATGATGGAGAAACGGTAGAAGGCTATAATGCGATTGATGTAGAAGAGCTGCAACGTGAATATCAAGATGAAGGTATGAGAGGTATTGACCCTCGTTATGTTATTAACCGAATTTCTTCTACAATTATTCGAAAAGAGGTACCATCTATTAACGCATTAGATGTACTTAGATCGCTCAAAGACGGATTGGATCAGCATCCGTCAATTAGTAATGAAGATCGAGAGCGTTATATGAATTTCATCTCATTAGCGAGAAAAGAATATGATGAAATTGCGAAGAAAGAAGTACAAAAAGCATTCGTGTATTCATATGAAGAATCAGCGAAGACACTTATGGATAATTACTTAGATAACGTTGAAGCATATTGCAATAAATCGAAATTACGTGATCCATTAACAGGTGAAGAAATGAGTCCAGATGAAAAGCTAATGCGCTCAATTGAGGAGCAAATTGGAATTTCAGAAAATGCTAAGAAAGCATTCCGTGAAGAAATTTTAATTCGCATTTCTGCTTATGCGCGTAAAGGAAAACGCTTTGATTATAATTCACATGAGCGTCTTCGCGAAGCGATTCAGAAAAAACTATTTGCTGATTTAAAAGATATAGTGAAAATTACAACATCAACGAAAACGCCAGACGAAAATCAGCTTAAGAAAATCAATGATGTTGTTGCACGCTTAATTGATGAGCACGGCTATAATTCTTCATCTGCGAATGAATTATTACGCTATGTAGGTAGTCTGCTAAACCGATAGTTTGATAACAAAACGCTGTCTCTTGTATTTTGCGGGACAGCGTTTTATTATCCATTTATATGTGTAAAGTGTCATACCTTGTCCAAATGTAATAAATTAAGATACAATTTCATGAATTTATTGTCAATTATTTTTACAATATGCATATGATAGAGTAACCAACCATTCATACGAAAAAAGCCAACACAATACAATATGTTGCAAAGTGTAAATGTGTGCAACTATGCATTGTGTTTCTTTCTTATCAACGGCTGAATATTTCTTTCTAGTATGTGAGTGGCAAAATTTTGTTTAGGATGCTCGGAGTATTATATGAAAAACGTTATATATGTTTATGGGATGAATTTCGATGGGCAGTTATCTTTCATTCTAGCTTGCACAGTATAAAACAAAATTTCTAGCTTACTGTTCATAAGGGAAGACAATTACAGTAAGGAGGGAAAGAAATGGGTGAAGAAAACCAACCAAATTATACGATTTCACAGGAAAACTGGTCCCTCCATCGCAAAGGATATGACGACCAACAACGCCATCAAGAAAAAGTACAAGAGGCAATTAAGAATAATTTACCCGATCTTGTAACAGAAGAAAGCATAGTTATGTCTAATGGTAAGGATGTTGTAAAAATACCGATTCGTTCTTTAGATGAATATAAGATTAGGTACAATTATGATAAAAACAAACACGTTGGGCAAGGAAATGGTGACAGCAAAGTTGGTGATGTCGTTGCGAGAGATGGATCAGGTGGTCAAAAGCAAAAAGGACCAGGAAAAGGGCAAGGAGCAGGGGACGCGGCTGGAGAAGATTATTATGAAGCTGAAGTCTCTATTTTAGAATTAGAGCAAGCATTTTTCAAAGAGTTAGAGCTGCCTAATTTAAAGAGAAAAGAAATAGATGAAAACCGGATTGAACATGTTGAATTTAATGACATTAGAAAGACTGGATTATGGGGAAATATCGATAAGAAACGAACGATGATATCCGCATATAAACGAAATGCGATGCGTGGTAAAGCCTCTTTTCATCCGATTCACCAAGAAGATTTAAAGTTCCGTACTTGGAATGAAGTATTAAAGCCAGATTCAAAAGCTGTTGTATTAGCGATGATGGATACGAGTGGATCGATGGGAATATGGGAGAAATATATGGCACGTAGCTTCTTTTTCTGGATGACGCGATTTCTACGAACGAAGTATGAAACAGTAGATATTGAGTTTATTGCCCATCATACGGAGGCAAAAGTAGTTCCAGAGGAAGAGTTTTTCTCAAAAGGAGAAAGTGGCGGAACGATATGTTCTTCTGTATATAAAAAAGCACTCGAGCTAATTGATAATAAATACTCACCAGACCGCTATAATATTTATCCATTCCATTTTTCAGACGGTGATAATTTAACATCAGATAATGCTAGATGTGTAAAGCTTGTCGAGGAGTTAATGAAGAAGTGTAATATGTTTGGATATGGGGAAGTGAACCAGTACAACCGCCATAGTACCCTCATGTCAGCCTATAAAAATATTAAAGATGAGAATTTTAGATATTATATTTTAAAGCAAAAAGCAGACGTATTCCATGCGATGAAGAGCTTTTTTAAAGAAGAAACCGGAGAAAAAATGGCATAACCCCCTTAAAAAGGGGTTATTTTTTTGTTAACTTTTTATTTTTTTAGTTGACAATGATAATGAAAATCATTATCATTTATTCGAGATATGATTACATTTAGATTTATATATTTTGGAGGAGATGTAAAGTTGAAAAAAAATAAAAGAAAACATATAAATGCGATGATTATCGCTGCGGCGTTATCACTTCCATTTGCCACGTATTCAACGCCTGCTTTAGCGGCAGTAGCAATTGAGGCTAATAAAAAGGGCTATGCTTTAGAAGATGGTACATATGATGCTGTTATGAAAGCATATAAAGATAAAACGAATGAGGAGTCTATGGCAGCTGTTTATATAAAGGATCCTAAGTTAACGATTGAGAATGGAAAGAAAATGGTAACGGCAACGTTAAGTGATAGTGATTTCTTCAAATACTTGAAAACAGAAGATGTTCATACTCCTGGTGTGTTTCATGATGTAAAAGTAATATCAGAAGATAAAAAGAAAAACGGAACGAAAGTGATTCAGTTTGAAGTAGGAGAATTAGGAAAAAGATATAATATGCAAATGCATATTTATATTCCGACAATGGCCTATGATAATAAATATCAAGTGCAGTTTGAAGTAAATGCTTTAAATTTAGAAAATAATGTTCCAGAAAAGCAAAAGGAAAATAAAGAGGATCAACAGGATGAAGACGGAAATGTAATATTAGATAAGCAATTACAAAGGCATATTAATAAGTATAATTTAAATAGAGAGAATCTAAATACGCCAATAACTAAGGAAGATTTATTAAAAGTTAAATCTTTAATAGTCGTTGAAGCGAAAAGTAAAGGAATACAAGACGTAACTGGTTTAGAATATATGACGAACTTAGAAACCTTAACATTGGAAGAAGTTAAGTTAGAAAATATACAATTTATCTCGAGTTTGAGACAATTGAAATCATTAAGTATAACTTATGGTGAACTTAAAGATATTGGACCTTTGGCTGAGTTAGAACATATCGAAAGTTTAAGCTTGAGAAACAATAAAATCTCGGATTTAAGCCCATTGAGTCAAATGAAGAAGATCAAAATGCTAGATTTAAATAGTAATTATATAAAAGATATTAAACCATTATTTACAGTAACAACTTTAAAGACTTTGACTGTAGCAAATAATCAAATTAGTAATGCTAATCTTGCTGGGATTGAGCAATTGAAGAATGTGAAGAGTTTATCTTTAAGCAACAATGGACTGACTAATATTGAACATATTACACCAATGAAAAAGTTAGTAGAGTTAGATCTTTCTAAAAATGAATTAGAAAACATCGAACCTGTATCAAGATTGTCTACCGTACAATCACTTAATTTAGAAGAAAACTATATCTCAGACATAACGCCACTTAGCCACTTAACAGGTTTATACGATTTAAAGCTAGGGTCAAATGAAATTCGTGATGTTAGACCGGTTCAAGAGTTAGGGAAAAGAATGTACATTGATATTCAAAGACAAAAAATCTTTTTAGATGATGTAGAAAAAGATAAGGAAGTTAAAATACCTATCTATAATTTACAAGGAGAGCCACTCGATACTGTTCAATTAAAGAATGGAGATGGAGTAGTTAATAATGGTTCTGTTAAATGGAGTACTACTGGTGAAAAAACATACGAATTTCTGTTGGATATAAAACCAGAAGAGAATCGTATTAAGTTTAATGGAACAGTAATTCAAAATGTTGTTGAAAGGTTAGATGAAATAAAAGGAAATGATGAACAAAAGGAAAATATAATTCTTGATAAAACTTTACAACAACATATTAATAAAGAGAATTTAGGTAGAGAGAATTTAAACGCTCCTATCACAAAAGAAGATTTATTGCAGATTAAAAAATTAGAGATACTTAAAGAAAAAGGGGAAAATATAAAAGATATAACAGGTTTAGAATATATGATGAACTTAGAAAAACTTACTTTAGAAGGAGTAGGTTTGAAGAATATTGAATTTATCTCAAACTTAGAAAAGTTGAACGATGTGAATGTATCTCATAATCAGATTGAAGATATAACACCACTATCTTCATTAAAAAGTTTACAGTGGTTAAATCTTGCTGATAATCAAATTAAAGATGTTTCAGTTCTTAGCCCAATGTTAGACCTACTCAGTTTAAAATTAGCTGGAAATGAGATTCGTGATGTAAGGCCGTTAATACAATTAGGCCAATGGTTTTCAATTGATGCCGGCAGACAGAAAATCTTTTTAGATGAAGCAAAAGTAAATGAAGAAATTCAAGTTCCTGTATATGATTTAGAAGGAGAAATTATTGAGAATATTAAACTGACAAGTGAGGGTGGAACATTTAATAACCGAGTAATAAAATGGAGTACTCCAGGTGAAAAGGTGTATAAATTTGATTTAGATTCGGATGAAATTAGTATAAGTTTTAACGGAACAGTAATCCAGAATATAGTTGAAAAAGAAGAAGAAAAAGAACCAGCAAAAGAAGTTGAAGAATCAAAAGAAGAGCCAAAAGAACCAGCAAAAGAAGCTGAAGAATCAAAAGAAGAAGTAAAAGAACCAACAAAAGAAGTTGAAGAATCAAAAGAAGAAGTTGAAGAACCAAAAGAAGAAGGGAAAGAACCAACAAAAGAAGTTGAAGAATCGAAAGAAGAAGAAAAAGAGCCAACAAAAGAAGTTGAAGAATCGAAAGAAGAAATCAATCAATCGGCACCAGTTCAAGAACAAAACGTGAATAATCAAGTTGTGAAAGAAAAAGTAGTAGAGAATCAAAGCATGAAAGAAAATAAACCAGTTGTTAATAAAGAAGAAGAAAGTAAGAAATCGCTAGGAGCAACAGGTGGACAAGCGAATACATCAACTTTACTTTCGGGTGTAGCATTAGTTCTTTCAGCACTGAGTATGTTTGTATTTAGAAAGAGATTATTTAAGAAATAAAAACGTTTTATCTTATTATAATGTAAAATAATTATGTGAGTTTTTGAGAAGACATTATCATGGCGATTTCATTTTGAAATATGCTTATGATGATGTCTTTTTTAGAAGGATATAAATGTAAAAGGTGTAAATATATTAGAGAAGGAGGAGAGGTTATGCATGTCAGTTCTATTTTGAAAACTGAAGAGGTGGCATCATTTATTGCAAGTATGAATAAAGATGCTACTCATTATGTTGGTTATTGTGGAGACGAGAAAGAGGAGTTATTACAGACAATTATCCATGATTTTTCTGATATAGGATGGGAACAATCTTTTGTTGTTACTTATGAAAATAATAAAATAATAGGTGTATTAGGATTTGATGTGGATGAAGTGAAAAAATGTGCAGAAATATGGGGGCCGTTTATTATTGTAGAGAATTGGGAAGAAGTTGCTTTACATATGTGGAAGGAACTTATAGAAAAGATGCCTTTTCATATTGAGAAATTTTATGGTTTTTATCATGTGGAAAATAATAATTGTGCTCGCTTAATGAAGGATTTACATGCTAAAGAACAAGATCGACATAGTATTCTCATTTTAAAAAACATTCCAAGAAAACGTGTTATATGTAATGTAGAAGAGGCTTTACCAAAAGTATTTGAGCAGTTTATCGCTTTACACAATAATGTTTTTCCTAATACATATTATGAAGGAATTGAAATTATCGAACGTTTAAGTGATACGAATAAATTATTTGTAAGTATGAAGAATGATAAGTTAGAAGGTTATGTATATGTTGAAGTAAATCCGGAGTTTCAAGAAGCGAATATCGAATTTATTGCAACGACTGAAAATAGTAGAAGAAAAGGTGTTGGAGAGCGCTTATTACAAGGGGCAATTCAGTATATTTTCTCCTTTCAAGGGATGAGAGAGATAGAACTATGTTTGAATACGAATAATGATGGTACGATGAAGTTGTACAAGAAAGTAGGTTTTGAGGAGAAAGCATGTTTACAACACTATATAATAGAGTAAAAACCCATTCGTATGAAAATTATATTTCATACGAATGGGTTTTATTTAATTTATTTTGCAGCCCTCAGTAATAATGGATTCAGGACTAATCGGAGGACCGAATTCTTCTTTAGGAGAGGTGCTAATCGTTACATAACCTTCTTTATTTTTTGCGGAACTTCTTTTGCTTGTAAATTAACATCTTCTTTTCGAAGCTCCTTAAAGAGCGAAATGACCATAAGAACAACTACGATAGAAAATGGTAGCGCAGCAATTATAGCTGCTATTTGCAGTGCATTTAATCCTCCAGCTTGTAATAAAATAGCAGCAATTATCGCGATTGTTAATCCCCATATAAGTTTTAAACTATTTTTCGGTGATAAGCTTCCGTTACTCGTTTGCATTGAAACAACAAATGTTGCCGAGTCAGCAGAAGTAACGAAAAATGTGGCTACTAAAATTAACCCGATAATTGTTAAAAATGTAGAGAACGGTAGGTGTGAAATAACAGCAAATAATCCAATCTCTGTACCATTTTTTGCGATTTCATCAGCTATACCAAGCGATTGGAACATTTCCATATGGATAGCGGTACCGCCAAATACTGCAAACCAAAATGTACAGATAAGAGTTGGGACTAATACAACTCCAATAATAAATTCTTTTATTGTACGCCCTTTAGAAATACGAGCGATGAATGTACCGACGAATGGAGACCAAGAGATCCACCATCCCCAATAGAAAATAGTCCAGTTTTCAATCCAAGAAGAAGATTTTTCATTAAATGCTCCTAAATTTAATCCCATACTAGGTAAAGCTCCGATATAAGAACCGAGTGTAGATGTGAAATATTTCATAATAAATACAGTCGGTCCTAAAAGTAAAAAGGAGACGAGTAAAATACCTGCAAGAGAGAAATTTAAGTTACTCAAATATTTAATCCCACGATCTAAGCCTGTTTGTGCACTTGTTAAATATAAAACAGCGAAGATGGCGATAAGTACAAGCTGTGTAAGTACAGTGTTATGAATAGAAGGGAATAAATAGCTTAATCCTCCGGCGATTTGTTGAGCACCAATCCCAACAGATGGCACAATACCGAATACTGTGGCTAAAACAGCCAAAATATCGACTGTTTTTCCGATAGGAGAATTTTTCGATCGATTAAATAATGGAGTAACTGTAGCCCCAATTGTGCTACCTTTTTGTTTACGGAATGTGAAATATGCAATTGTTAAAGCAACCATCGCGTATAGTGACCACGGAAAGAGTCCCCAGTGGAAAAATGAATATTGCATAGCGAGTTTGGCGCTTTCCTCTGTACCTGCTTTTCCTGTTAATGGATCTGTAAAATGTGAAATCGGTTCAGTGATTCCATAAAAGAGGAGTCCAATTCCCATTCCTGCTCCAAACAACATGGATAGCCAAGATGGATAACTATACTGTGGTTTTTCTCCATCTTTACCAAGACGAATAGAACCGTACTTAGAAAATGCTAAATAAGTGGCTAAAATAATCATTGCGGTCATAAGTAGAGAGTAAAACCATCCAAATTTATTGAGGATAAATGAGTTTAAGGAAGATGTAACACTTTGCAAATCATAGCCTTGTATCCAACTTGCCGGGGTAATTCCCCATATGATGAATAATGTTGTTAGCAAGATGGAGATATAAAATACACTGTTTTCTTTTTTTATCATAGAATCCCACCTTTGTTTAATAAAGTTAACAATTATATTAACTATAACAATTAAAAGATTAATTGTCAAAAAATTCGATTTTTATCTTGTGTAAAAGGACAGTTTAATCGCTATGGATTCATAATTATTGGAGGTTAGATAAAGTTAAGTCTGTTCACGATATGTACAAAATATAGGAAGAAATAATATGAAATATTGCATTTTATATTGTTGTATCTAGATTTTATGTTAAATTCTTCAAGGGAATATATAAATAGGGGGCAATGATATGAACAAGAAATCAAAGATTAATAAAGTGATGCTTAGTATTAGTACAATGGCGCTATCGTTAGGAGCAATTCAAACGAATGTATCAGCAGAAGAAAAGGTGCCATACAATGTATTGCATTCGAAACCAGTTGGGATTGAAAAACCAGTAGATGAGATTGGACATGTTTCTAAAGCAGAGGAAACATTATCGTTTCAAGAACGTTTAAAAGTAGGAGACTTTTCACAGCGACCAGCATCTATTATGAAGAGCTCAGAAGTAAAGCAAATTAAAGAAAGCTATTCAATGGCTGATTTAAACAAAATGAATAATCAAGAATTGGTTGAAACGCTAGGAAGTATTAAATGGAATCAAATTACAGACTTATTTCAGTTCAATGAAGATGCAAAGGTTTTTTATAAAGACAAAGGGAAAATGCAAGCAGTTATAGATGAATTAGCTCACCGAGGTAGTACGTTTACGAAAGATGATTCAAAAGGAATTCAAACGTTTACAGAAGTGTTACGTTCAGCTTTTTATCTCGCATTTTACAATAATGAATTAAGTGATTTAAATGAGAGAAGCTTCCAGGATAAATGTTTACCTGCTTTAAAAGCAATTGCAGCCAATCCAAACTTTAAGCTTGGTACATATGAGCAAGATGCAGTCGTATCTGCATACGGTAAATTAATTAGTAATGCTTCAAGTGATGTGGAAACGGTTCAATACGCATCGAATATTTTAAAACAATACAATGATAATCTTCATACGTATGTAGACGATCGTATGAAAGGACAAGCTGTATACGATATGATGCAAGGTATTGATTATGATATGCAATCTTATTTATTTGAAACTCGTAAAGAAGCAAAAGATACAATGTGGTACGGGAAAATAGATGGATTTATTAATGAAATAAATCGTATTGCTCTTTTAAATGAAGTAACACCAGAAAATAAGTGGCTCGTTAATAATGGAATTTATTTTGCTAGTCGTTTAGGGAAGTTTCATAGTAATCCAAATAAAGGTTTAGAGGTTGTTACACAAGCAATGCATATGTATCCGCGTTTAAGTGAGCCGTATTTTGTTGCAGTAGAACAAATTACAACAAATTATAACGGAAAAGATTATAGCGGTAATACGGTAGATTTAGAGACGATACGTAAAGAAGGAAAAGAACAGTACTTACCAAAAACGTATACATTCGACGATGGATCTATCGTATTTAAAACAGGAGATAAAGTATCAGAAGAAAAAATTAAGAGACTATACTGGGCTGCAAAGGAAGTAAAAGCACAGTATCATCGTGTAATTGGGAATGACAAAGCATTAGAGCCAGGTAATGCAGACGACGTATTAACGATAGTAATCTATAATACTCCAGACGAATATCAGTTAAACAGACAACTGTATGGATATGAAACAAACAACGGTGGCATTTATATAGAAGAAACAGGTACATTCTTTACATATGAGCGTACGCCAGAACAAAGTATTTATAGTTTAGAAGAGTTATTCCGTCATGAGTTTACTCATTATCTTCAAGGGAGATTTGAAGTGCCAGGTTTATTTGGAAGAGGAGATATGTATCAAAATGAGAGATTAACTTGGTTCCAAGAAGGAAATGCAGAATTTTTCGCAGGATCTACTCGTACAAATAATGTAGTACCGAGAAAGAGCATCATTAGTGGATTATCATCTGATCCTGCAAGCCGTTATACAGCAGAGCGCACATTATTTGCTAAATATGGTTCTTGGGATTTCTATAATTACTCGTTCGCATTGCAATCTTATTTATATACACATCAATTTGAAACATTTGATAAAATTCAAGATTTAATTCGTGCAAATGACGTGAAAAATTATGATGCCTATCGTGAGAATTTAAGTAAAGATTCTAAACTAAATAAAGAGTATCAAGAGTATATGCAACAGCTAATTGATAATCAAGATAAATATAATGTACCGGAAGTAGCAGATGATTATTTAGCTGAACATGCACCAAAATCGTTAACAGCAGTAGAGAAAGAAATTAGTGATACGTTGCCAATGAAAGAGGCAAAAATGACAAAACATAGCTCCCAATTCTTTAATACATTTACACTAGAAGGCACATTTACAGGTAGTGTAACAAAAGGTGAATCTGAAGATTGGAACGAAATGAGTAAACGAGTAAATGAAGCACTAGAACAACTGGCGCAAAAAGAATGGAGTGGCTACAAAACTGTTACAGCATACTTCGTCAATTATCGTGTGAATAGTTCAAATGAATTTGAATATGATGTAGTCTTCCACGGTATCGCAAAAGATGATGGAGAAAATAAAGCTCCAACGGTTAATATAAATGGACCTTATAATGGGCTTGTAAAAGAAGGAATTCAATTTAAAAGTGATGGCTCAAATGATGAAGATGGAAAAATTGTTTCTTATTTATGGGAATTTGGAGATGGCAGCACAAGTGCAGAAGTTAATCCAATACATGCATATGAAAGAGAAGGAATTTATAAAGTAGCGTTAAGAGTAAAAGATGATAAAGGTAAAGAGAGCAGAAACGAAACCACTGTTACGATTAAAGATGGAAGTTTAACAGAATTAGAACCAAATAATCGTCCAGAGGAAGCAAATCGTATCGGGCTAAACACTACTATAAAAGGTAGCCTTATCGGCGGAGATCACACCGATGTTTATACATTTAATGTAGCATCAACGAAAAATATCGATATTTCCGTTTTAAATGAGTATGGAATCGGGATGACATGGGTGCTTCATCATGAATCAGATATGCAAAATTATGCCGCTTACGGTCAAGCTAATGGAAATCATATAGAGGCAAAATTTAATGCAAAACCAGGTAAGTATTATTTGTATGTATATAAATATGATAATGGCGATGGAACGTACGAATTATCAGTAAAATAAGTGCTTTTCCAATGTATGTTTAACTTTACTTTTTGTGGAAAATAGTATATTATATAGATATATAATATATCGGTTATTTACTAGGAGGAGCCTGTCACAATAGGTTTCTCCTGTTCTTTTTTAGGGGCCTGTCTTACAGGCTTTTCTTTAAAGGATAAATAACTGAAAATTAAGAACTATAATCTTTGAAAGAGGTGGGCATACACATAACAAAAAAGGGATTGTTTAAGAGAGGGGGATAAGAAATGGCTTTGTTTGGTTATCCACTTGAAACAATTTATTTATACGGATTTATTATTGCTACTATACTCACTGTTATTTATATCTTTTTTGGAGATATATTTGAATCCATATTTAGTTTTGGAGGCGGATCTGTATCCGTTGTTACTTTATTACTTAGTTTTTTCGCCATGTTATGTGGACTTAGTTATATAGGAGAATATTTATTTTCCTTTAATAGCATTCTTATTTTCGGGTCTGCATTTGCTATATCCTTTATTGGTGTTTTCATAATGAAAATATTAATTTTAAAGCCGATTGCAGAAGCAGAACAAAACACTGTGCAGCGTATGGATGAATTTATTGGTTGTAAGGGAGAGGTCATTACGACTATTCCTACAGAAGGGTTTGGTGAAGTATTAATTTCCTCCCAATTTGGAAACAATGCAATCCTAGCTAAAACAGTTGGAAAGAAAGATATTTCACAAGGAACTGAAGTTATTATCGAGGGAGTCCAAGATGGTGTTCTGCTTGTACAGAACATTGCTTATTCTTTAAAGAAACCAAAATTATAAGGGGGAATTTACATGACGATTCCATTAATTATCGGTGGAGTATTACTCGCAATTTTAATTCTACTCATTTTAGTATTCATTACAAAGTATCGAACAGTTGGACCAGATGAAGCATTAATTGTTACTGGAAACTGGCTTGGTGGCGGGAAAAATGTAGTTACCACTGATGATGGAAAGAAGATTAAGATTATTCGTGGAGGCGGTACTTTCGTAGTTCCGATTATGCAAAGAGCAGAGCCTTTAAGTCTATTAAACTACAAATTAGAAGTGGGAACACGTGATACGTATACGAAACAAGGTGTACCGATTACAGTAAATGGTGTTTCTATTATTAAAGTAGGGTCTACCATTGAAGAAGTTTCTACAGCAGCTGAACAATATTTAGGAAAAGAAACAGAAGAGTTGAAAATAGAAGCAAAAGAAGTTTTAGAAGGGCATCTACGTGCTATTTTATCTTCTATGACAGTAGAAGATGCCTATAGTAATAGAGAGCAATTTGCTCAAAAGGTACATGAAGTAGCTTCTACAGATTTAAAGAAGATGGGACTTCGCATCGTTTCCTTTACAATTAAAGAAATCATGGATAAGAACGGTTACTTAGATGCACTTGGTCAGCCACAAATTGCGATGGTTAAGCGTGATGCAACAGTTGCAAATGCAGAGCGTGAAAAAGAGGCGCGAATTGAAAAAGCTCGTGCTGAGAAAGAAGCGAAAGAAGCTGAGTATCAACGTGATGCACAAATCGCTGAAGCTGAAAAACATAAAGAGTTAAAAGTACAATCTTATAAGAGAGACCAAGAACAAGCTCGCGCAGATGCAGATCTTTCCTATGAATTACAACAAGCAAAAGCGCAACAAGGTGTTACAGAAGAGCAAATGCGCGTTAAAATCATTGAGCGTGAAAAGCAAATTGAATTAGAAGAAAAAGAGATTGCGCGTCGTGAAAAGCAATATGATGCAGAAGTAAAGAAAAAGGCAGATGCAGATCGCTATGCTGTTGAACAATCAGCAGAAGCGGAAAAAGTAAAACAAATGAAAAAAGCAGATGCAGATCAATATAAAATTGAAGCGGAAGCAAGAGCACGTGCAGAAGAAGTTCGTGTAGAAGGTTTAGCGAAGGCGGAAATCGAAAAAGCGCAAGGTCAAGCAAAAGCAGAAGTACAAAAAGCACAAGGTACAGCGGAAGCAGATGTTATCAGATTAAAAGGTTTAGCAGAAGCGGAAGCGAAACAAAAAATTGCAGAGGCATTTGAGTTATATGGCCAAGCGGCGATTATGGATATGGTTCTTAACATGCTTCCAAGTTATGCGAAGGAAGTTGCAAGCCCACTTAGCAACATTGATAAAATTACAGTTGTCGATACAGGTGGCGGTGGTAAAAATAGCGGTGCCGGAAAAGTTGCAGGTTATGCGACTGATTTAATGGCAACGATGCAAGAAACATTAAAAGCTTCTTCTGGCATTGATTTAAAAGAGTTATTAGAAGGATTTGCTGGAAAAGGAGCAGTACAACAATTATCAAACGATAAACCTGTTGTATCTGTAGTAGAAGATGCGAAAAAAGAAGTAGAAAAAGATAAAGAATAGTAAAGCGGTAGGAACCTCTAGTAAGTGAGATACTAGAGGTTCTTCTGTGAATTATAATATTTCGAATAATATACATTTTTATATATTGTTTTAATTATTTAATTTATATAGAATGAAAAAGGTATGTATCAACTCTTCAATAGA
Source organism: Bacillus sp. MMSF_3353 (assembly GCF_030733445.1). NCBI lineage: Bacteria > Bacillati > Bacillota > Bacilli > Caryophanales > Bacillaceae > Bacillus > Bacillus sp. MMSF_3353. The sequence goes on along the minus strand of NZ_JASHJA010000015.1, from coordinate 74,111 downwards.
GAAAGAGTTGATACATTTGAATCGTATGATTTATATAAAGAAATTAAATGTAAAACCATTACATTTAAAACGGTATGGAGGGGTAGAAATATGTTTCAAGGGAAATTAAGGAGTAGTAGTTTAAAAGCAAAGTTACTTGTGTCATTTGTTATCATTTTGATTCTTCCAAGTATTGTAATTGGTTGGACGTCTTATCAGCAAGCGAAGACAAACTTTAATGAGACGATTTCACAATCGGCGAAAGACAATATAAAAATTTTGGATAATGTAATTAATAAAGAATTGGATAGTAAAAAAGTAGATGCAGTTTATTTTACGAAACTATTTACACAATCAAGCTACCAAACGGATCAAATACAAAATATCCAAAATAAACTAGAAGAATATAATAAGTTACATCCAGAACTGGAAGCCATCTATACTGGATCCAGCAATGGGCAGTTTATTCAATCACCGTCTATTCAAATGCCAGAAGGATATAATCCTACAGAAAGAGATTGGTATAAAGAGGCAGTGAAAAAAAGTGGAGAAGTAATTATTACAGCTCCATATAAATCAAAAACGACAGGAAATATTGTTATTACAATAGCAAAACAAAATGAGGATAAGAGCGGTGTTCTTGGTATTGATTTAATTATTAATGATATCGTAAACACTTCAAAGATGGTTAATATCGGTAAAAGTGGATATGTAGCAATTTTTGATCAAGATAAAAATGTGGTAGCACATCCAACGATGAAGCCAGGTGATAAGGTAGAAGAGAAACTTGAAAAAGAGTTGTACAAACAAGAAACAGGTGATTTTAATTTCAGATTAGATGGTGAAGATCGTCATATCACTTTTAAAACAAATAAGATAACTGGATGGAAAATAGCAGGAATTATGCCTGCAAAAGAAATTATTGAAGCTGCTGAACCTATTTTCTATAAAACGATAACTGTTATTGGTATTTCATTAATAATTGGCGGGATTTTAATTTACTTCATAATTGCTTCTATTATTAATCCGTTAAAACAACTTGTTATATCGTCGAAAAAGATTAGTGAAGGCGATTTAACAGAATCCATTACAGTTCATTCTAAAGATGAAATTGGACAGTTAGGAGAAAGCTTTAACGAGATGGCAGCATCATTACAGAATGTCATTTCAAATATAAATACTTCAGCAGGTCATGTAGCGGCATCTTCAGAAGAATTAACAGCTAGTATGAAGCAGACGAGTGAAGCAACGGAACAAATTACACAAGCGATAGAGCAAGTGTCGAGTGGAGCGGAAATACAAACGAAAGAAGTCGAAGAAGGCGCAACATTATTAGAAGAAGTTACAGAAGGAATTCAACGTGTGGCAGACAGTTCTTCATTAGTATCCACAGCATCTATGTATACGAAGAAAAAGGCTGAAGATGGTGGGAAGTTAGTTGAACAAACGGTGAATCAAATGCAATTAATCCATGAGTCTGTTTCACAATCAGATAAAGTTATTGTTTTGCTAGATGATAAGTCGAAACAAATTGGAGCAATCCTTGAGGTAATTCAACATATTGCAGAGCAGACAAATTTATTAGCATTAAATGCTGCAATTGAGGCTGCGAGAGCTGGAGAACAAGGAAGAGGATTTGCAATTGTAGCAGATGAAGTGCGAAAGTTAGCAGAACAATCAGGACAGTCTTCTACGGAAATTGGAAAACTAGTAAAAGAGATACAATTTGACATAAAAGAAACAGTAAGCTCTATGAAGCAAGTTGGAACAGAAGTACAATCAGGACTTGTAGTTGCAAATGAAACGAAGCAAAGCTTCGCTGAAATATTGAAGTCTACAGATGATACAGTTGTACAAATTGATAGTATGGTAGAAGTAGCGGAACAAATGACAGTAGATGCAAAACAAGTTAGTGCATCTATTAATGAAATTGCAGCTACAATTGAAGAAAATGCAGCAAGCGTTCAAAATATTGCTGGTTCTTCAGAAGAACAATTAGCTTCGGTAGATGAAATCAATGCAGCAGCAGTTCATTTATCGCAAATGGCAGAAGAATTACAAGAGATGATTGGGAAATTTAAAGTGTAATAAAAAATGTTAAGAAACGAGGTAGTAATTGTACTTCGTTTCTTTTTTTGTGAAGATAAAAATAAAGAAATATAGAGTAACCGTGTTATGATTAGTTGTAATCGCAAAAGACTGTAAATTCATTAAATTCTATCTTTAATTATGTTAGGGGAATGGTTTTGAAATTTAAAAAGTTAAAACTACAACCGAGAATCACAATAACAATTAGTACACTTATTCTAGTCGTACTTCTATTAACAAGTTATTTATTTTATTACATATTGTCTGAAACGGTAGAAGAGCAAATTGGGAAACGGGCTTTGCATGTTGCGAAAACAGTTGCTGCTATACCTGAAATAACGGAAGCTTTTCAAAAAGAAAACCCAGCTTCTATCATTCAGCCAATTGCAGAAAAAATTCGAATTGATACAGATGCTGATTTTATTGTAGTTGGAAACAAAGAGGGGATTCGATATGCACATCCTAAGCGAGATAAAATAGGAGAAGCAATGGTTGGTGGAGATAATAAAGGAGTTCTAGTAGAAGGAAAATCTTATATTTCGAAAGCAACTGGATCATTAGGTCCTTCATTACGCGGCAAAGTTCCAATCCGTAATCAGGAAAATGAAATTATAGGCGTGGTGTCTGTTGGATTTTCAATGGATGATATTCATGGAGCGGTAGAAGTATATGGAAAGCGTGTATTTTGGATTACAGTAATAGGTCTTTTAATCGGGATAATTGGTTCTATATATTTAGCCGGAAGTATAAAAAGAATGATGTTTGGGATGGAGCCAGAAGAAATTTCATCTTTATATGAAGAGCATAGTACAGTGATTCAATCTGTACGTGAAGGGATTATTGTAATTGATCACAATGGCATGATTAGTTTAGTCAATCAAGCGGCTTATGATATTCTTTCGTTAGATGAACAGCGTAATATTATTGGAGAATTTATTTTAAATGTAATTCCTAATTCAACGATACTAGATGTACTTCAAACTGGTGAAGAACAGTTTGATCGTCAATTAAATATAAAAGGGCAGGCTGTTATTGCGAACCGTCTACCTATTAAAGTGAAAAATAAAGTAACTGGCGTCGTATCGAGCTTACGTTTGAAATCTGAAATGGATCAGTTAACAGCAGAGTTATCTCAGACGAAGCAATATACAGAGGCATTACGAGCGCAAACGCATGAATATAACAATTTGTTGTATACGCTCTCAGGTCTTATCCAGTTAGAATCATATGAAGATGCTTTAGAGCTTATTCATAAGGAAACAGCGGTATATCAAGATTTTGTTCAATTTATTATGAAGCGAATTCAAAATCCATGGTTAGGTGGAATTTTAATTGGATTCTATAATAGAGCGCGAGAGTTAAAGATTGATTTTATGCTAGATCGAGAAAGTAGCTTAGATAAATTAAGCCCGCATATTGAGAGTAATTACGTCGTTTCTATTTTAGGAAATTTAATTACGAATGCATTTGAAGCAATTGAAAGAAATGAAGAGAATGATAAGAAGGTAAGGATGTTTGTAACTGATATTGGAGAAGAGATAGTAATTGAAGTGGAAGATTCAGGACAAGGGATTCATGATGAAGTCATTACTAGCATATTTTATAAAGGCTTCTCGACGAAAGAAGGCGGGAAACGAGGATATGGATTAGCAAAAGTGAAAGAGTTAGTAGAAGATTTAAATGGAAGTATTGCAATCGAAAAAGGGGATTTAGGTGGTGCATTATTTATTATTGCATTACCAAAAGAGAGAGGCGAATTGTAATGGGTGAGGAGATTGAAGTATTGATTGTAGAAGATGATATTCGAATTGCGGACATTCATCGTCGTTTTACTGAAAAGATTGAGGGATTTAAAGTAATTGGAACAGCAACGACTGGAGAACAAGCGAAAGAATGGCTAGAGTTTGTGAAGCCACAACTCGTTTTATTAGACGTGTACTTACCTGATATGCAAGGAACCGAACTTGTCACATATATTAGGAATAATTTGCATGATACAGATATTATTATGATTACAGCTGCATCGGAAACAGATGTAGTGAGGCACGCTCTACGAGGCGGAGTAACAGATTATATCGTAAAGCCACTTATGTTTGATCGATTTAAAGCGAGTTTGGAAAGTTACCAAAAAAAGATTGTGCAGTTAAAAAAAACTAATCAATTATCTATAGAACAAATTGAACATTTATGGTCTCAAAGAGGCGTAAAGGGAAATGAAATAGAATATGCCCCGAAAGGGATAGATCCTTTAACTTTAGCAAAAATAAAAAAGCATATGTTAGCAGTTGATGAAGAAGGTATTACGGCAGAAGTGTTAAGCTCAATGGTTGGGGTAAGCCGATCAACAGCGAGGCGTTATTTAGAGTATTTAATATCTGGAAAGAAAGTTCATGCGGAGCTTATATATGGGAGTGTAGGGAGACCAGAAAGAAGGTATTTTCTTGTTTCTTCATAACAAAAAAACAGTAGAGAATTACATTTCTTCTACTGTTTTTTTACGTCTTATATTGGAATAATTCCGATTACAATTCCCGTAATTAACATCACCATTGTCGTTCCAACAGCCCAAAGTAACGTAAAGCGTTGATGTTCACCAAAATCAACTTTGGCCATTCCGACTAATAAATAAGTGGAAGCGACAAGAGGACTTAATAAGTGAACAGGTTGCCCGAGTAATGAAGCACGTCCCATTTCAGCTGCACTAATTCCGTAAGCAGCGGCAGCTTTCGTTAAAATAGGTAATACTCCGAAGTAAAATGCATCATTGGACATGAAAAATGTGAACGGCATACTAAGAAGAGCTGTAATAATCGGTAATTGTGGTCCAAGAGCGTCTGGTATAAGAGTGACTACACTTTGAGCCATTGCATCTACCATTTTTGTTCCTGATAAAATACCAGTGAAAATTCCAGCGGCAAATACGAGAGAAACAACGGCTAATACGTTTCCTGCGTGAGAAGCAATACGTTCTTTCTGTTGTTCTAAGTTCGGATAGTTAAGCATAACAGCAATGGCGAAAGCGATTGTAAATAAAACAGGTAACGGCATAACTTCTAGTATGAGACAGACAAGTAAGGTAACAGTTAATAAAAAGTTAATCCATAGAAGTTTAGGGCGTTTATGAACGGCAGCTTCTACTGTGGCAGCTTGCTCATCCATCGTTTGCATTTGTTTTAAGTATTGTACATCCATAATTCCTAATCGTTTTCTTTCTTTTTTGCCAAGATAGTAAGCAACGAAAATGACCCAAATTGCACCAGCGATCATTCCTGGTATAAGTGGTGTAAAGAGCTCTGATGCGTCTAGTCCAAGAGCACTCATAACCCGAGCTGTCGGTCCGCCCCACGGTGTAAGATTTGTCACTCCTGCTCCTAACATAACAACCCCAGCTAATATAAGTGGATTCATTCCAAGGCGTTTATATAATGGGTACATTGCGGAAACCGTAATCATATACGTTGTTGTTCCATCCCCATCTAATGAAACGATAATAGTAAGAATCGCTGTACCAACAACAATTTTTAAAGGATCTCCTTTTACAAATTTCAAAATCCTACTAATGACAGGATCGAATAAACCGCTATCAATCATAATTCCAAAATACAAAATAGCAAACATAAGCATAATACCAGTAGGTGCTAGTTTTTGAATTCCTTCTAACATCATAGGTCCCATATTTGCATAAAAACCGCCAATTAATGCGAAAGTAATTGGAATTAATATTAATGCTACTAGTGCTGACATACGTTTCGTCATAATTAAAAACATAAAGACAAATACCATCGCAAATCCAAGTAGTGCTAACATGTAATCTCCCCCTCAAGAATGATTGCGCTTTCAAAATGTAACGAAAATTCAGAAAAAGTGTTTTTTATTTATCATAAAAGCATTCATTCAAATGGTAAATAATTTGAAAAATAACATCATTAGAAGCATAATTTTTATTTTGGTCATTTTGTTCACGGTAGTTAATTTGAATTTTTAAAAAGTAAGCTGCTCTCCGTAAGAATGGTAGAATAAGATGAAAATATTGAAGTGTGAAATAGGGAGTAGATTTTATATGAAAACGAGAATTGAAGAGATTTATAGTTCTTATGAAGGAAAAGTAGAAGAGATTTTTGTTAATGAATCTTCTTACGTATATGAGTGGGAAAATTTAATGATGATCCGAAAAAATAACGGTGAGCTTGAAAAAGTTGCGGTCGGTATTAGTGGAAATATAAGGTTAGTAAATGTAGTTGTTGGTCAGCAAATTAATACAGATACATTATTAGTTAAGTTAGAAGACGATTTATTAATTACAGGTTGTGAATGATGAGAGATGTGTAGAAATGGCTACACATCTTTTTTGGTCTTTATATTACAAAAAGTACATTATTTTTTCACAAATCTCACACAACTTTTTGATATGCTCCTTGTGGAAGATACGGTTAGGGAGGAAGTAAAATGAGAACAAAGTATGTGACACTTGCTATATGCTTATTCTTTGTCTTTACAATAGTAGGATGTGGTAAGAAACAAGCAGAGGCTGTAGCAATTGATGAGAAACATGATAAGTGTGATATTTGCCAAATTGGGGTAATGGATAATCAATTTGCAACAGAAGTCATTTTAGAAAATGGAAAAGCGTTAAAGTTTGATGATATCGGTTGTATGTATAAATGGATGGAGATTAATCCAGGTGAAAAGACGAAAGAAAAATTTGTTCGAGATTATGATTCGAAAGAGTGGATTTCGTTAGAAGATGCGACTTACGTATATGATAAAACAATAACGACACCGATGGCTTATAATGTCATTTCATTTGAAAATAAAAAGGATGCAGAAAACTTTGTGTCTAACTATAAAGGGAAAGTTCTTTCATATAAAGAGCTAGCAGAGCATAAATGGGAAATGAATAAAGAGATGATGGGGAACCCGAAAAAGGGAAATCACGGTGGTCATCATTAATACTAAAAAAAGACAACTACATAAGTTGTCTTTTTTAGTATTACTCAGGTGCAAATATAGAAAAGGTGTAAAAATTTTAGAAGAACGGTTACAATGGAATATAGTAACCTAAAGCAATCATTTATGTACTTTTTAGAAATGTATACAAATGCGGTAAAATCGTGCTAAACTAATTGCTTCATAATGTTAATGATGAGGCCATCAGGCACATCATTCCAATAGGTTGAGAAACATAGTATAGGTTTTAAGATAATCCGATTAAAGAAGGAATATAAAGGGCTTATGGATAAATGTACTCAAGAAGAGTTATTGTATGTGATGGAGGAATGGTTAAGAAAACATTATCTTTCATAGGAGCTGTAGTTGTGAGAAAACAAAAAATTTTATTATGTATGTTATTAGGACTTTTAATGACGGTAGTGGCTTGCGATAAGCAAGAGGAGCCAGAATCGAAACCGGTTCATGTGAAAAACGAAAAGAAAAAAGAAAAGCATAAAGAACAGGAAGAACCTAAAGAAGAAAAAAGTATAAATTTAATGGACAAACAGTTGCTACTTTCTGCGACTCTTGGAGACACGGAAACAGCTATGAAGCTGATTCAAGATGGAGCCAATATAAACGTAGAAGGTGACAACGGAGAAACTCCTATCCTTGCAGCAACGTATCAAAATCATGTAGAGACAGTTAAAGCATTAATTGGTGCAGGTGCTAATATTGAAAGGAAAGATGAGAAACAAAGTAATCCATTTCTTTATGCAAGTAGAGAAGGATATACAGACATTGTAAAGCTACTAATTAATGCAGGGGTTAATACGAAAGAAACTACTAAATCAGGTGGAACAGCACTCATTTCTGCATCTGAACGTGGCCATGTAGAGGTCGTAAAAGAGTTATTAGAGCATACAGATATTGATGTGAACTATAGAAATGATCGTGGTGGAACAGCTGTAGTAGAAGCAATCGTATTAGGAAATGGTAGTGAAAACCATAAGAAAGTAATTCAAATGCTTATTGACCACGGGGCAGATGTAAATTTGGCCAATAAGGAAAATATTACGCCACTGCAATATGCTGAAAAAAGAGGTTTTAAAGATATTGCAAATATGTTGAGGTTAGCTGGAGCGAATGAAGTCGTACAGCCACAACCACAACCGGTGGAATAACAAGATAAAGAAATAAAAAGTACGAAATAATCTCATTTAGATAGACAGAATGAAGAAGTCATTTAGTATGATGGATTCAGTAATGTGTATTTGAATGGGATTTTTGTTTTGAAAAAATTGTTTGAAGAGAGGGTATAGTAAATAAGGAGGATAAAACAATTTAAGCCGAGATTTTACTTGTTTATAACCAACTAGGAATAATAAAGTGTGTAAATGAACATGGCAATAAGAAAGCCGTATCCCAAAAAAGGATACGGCTTTTTTTACAAGGAGATAAGAGATCAAAAAAATGAAGAAGTCTTATCTATTTTATATGAGTAAAGGGTCTAGAATGAATCTTGTCCTTTTCATTATTTATTTAACTCCATTGCAACTTGTTTGCCATTTACGAAAACCGCTGCCACCGCTACTACAACTTCCATCACTTTTTTCATGTCTCATCTCTCCTTGTTTTTTGTTTCATTTCTTACTTTTAGTATAAGGAAATATAGCACTTGCAACTATCGAATTGGATGACAAGAGACTTACATTGTTGTAAGGACAATCGTTTTATTTGTAATAAATGTGATTTCGAATATGGATTCAGAAATTTCTGTTGTTTTGAACTATAATTAGAAAGAGAGTGGCTTAGAAAGAAGGGGATAATATGAAAAGAATTCTTGTTATTAGTGATATTCATGGAGAAATAGAAAAGTTCGAACAGTTATTAGAAGAAGCTCAATATGATGCAAGACAGGATCAATTGATTTTATTAGGGGATTATGTAGATCGTGGTCCCAATGCGCGTGCTGTAATTGAAAAGGTAAAAGCGTTAAAAGAAGAGGGAGCCCTCGTTCTAAAGGGTAATCATGAAGATATGATGATTAAAGCGTTAACGACTGATGAAGAACGTTCATGGAACCATTGGGTAAAAAGGAATGGTGGAGATAAGACTTTATACAGCTATGGCTTTGTAGAAGAAGATATTGTGGTTAATGAAGAAGCCTTCCAAAAACCAATTTTACAATCGCATGTTTTAGAGGAACATGTAAAATTTATTCAAGAATTAGATCATTACATTGAAACAGAAGAGTATATATTTGTACATGCCGGTGTTGAGCCATTGAAGCGAGTTTCGGAATGTGAACCATATACGTTAATGTGGATACGTAATGAGTTTCATAGTGGGTATAGTGGTGAAAAGGTTGTTGTATTTGGTCATACGGAAACAAAAACGTTTCATGGTAGTGAGAATTGCGGCGTGTATTTTGGGAGTAATCGTATTATAGGGATTGATGGCGGTGCTGTATATGGTGGCCAGTTAAATTGTTTAGAATTGCCGAGTAAAAAGGTGTACGTAGTAAAAAGTTGAAAGAGATAAGGGGAGTCTTATTTCTTTCAATTTTTTATTAAGAAAAATTTAAGAAAGAATTTTTATAATAAATCATTCAAATTTTATATTGAGAAAAACGTTAAAATATAATTATAAATAGAATTGAACAATATGGTGGAAGGTGAGAATATGCGCTTACTCGTAGTAGAAGATAATGCTTCTTTATTAGAGTCTATTGTCCAAATATTACGCGATGAATTTGAAGTAGATACAGCATTGAATGGGGAAGATGGATTATTTCTAGCGTTACAAAATATATATGATGCCATTTTACTTGATGTGATGATGCTAGAAATGGACGGTTTTGAAGTAATTCAAAAAATACGTGATGAAAAAATTGAAACACCAGTCCTATTTTTGACAGCGAGAGACTCTTTAGAAGATCGCGTGAAAGGCTTAGACTTTGGTGGGGATGACTATATCGTTAAGCCATTTCAGGCTCCAGAGTTAAAAGCGAGAATTCGTGCTTTATTACGACGAAGCGGTAGTTTAACAACAAAGCAGACTATTCGTTATAAAGGGGTTGAACTGTTCGGAAAAGATAAAGACGTTCAAGTAGATGGACAAAGTATGAAGTTAACATTAAAACAATATGAGCTTCTAGAGTACCTTGTTCAAAATAGTGGAAAGATTTTAATGCGTGAACAAATTTTTGATCGTGTTTGGGGATTTGATTCAGATACGACAGTAGCAATTGTAGAAGTGTATGTACATCATTTACGTAAAAAATTAGAGCCATTCGGTTATCAGAAAGATATTCAAACTGTTCGAGGTATTGGATATATATTAAAAGAACAATGAAAAAGGGAAGCATGTTTCAGAAAACACGCATTCGATTGACTATATTGAATTCATTAGTATTTATTATCTTGATAGGTGTATTAGGCAGTATCATTTATTCATACACATATAATCGTATTTATAATGAAGTAGATAAATCGATAGGAAAATCCGTTCAGCATAGAAAGAATTCAGATGATAAAAAACTACCTAAAAAAATTAGGGGATATCCTCCGATTGGGGATCCAAGGATAACGGAGTTAATTTGGATTGGAAACATAGTGGAGATAGGTATTGAAAACGGCAAACGCCGTTTTATCTTTGAAGATAATTTGGAAAAGTTTTCTCCAAAGAAATTAGGAACTTTGCAAGATATAGAAGTGCAAGGGCAATATTTTAGAACATTTGCATTTCAACAAGATACAAAAATAGTTCAAATTGTACGCGATATAACAGCTGAAAAAGAAATGTTAAATACTTTATTTTTAATTCTTGTTATTGGTTGTAGTGTAGGAAGTTTATGTGCAATAGGCATCGGCTTTTTCTTAGCCGGCAGGGCACTCATACCCATTCAAAATTCGTGGGAAAAACAGCAGCAATTCGTTTCGGATGCATCACATGAATTAAGGACACCACTTGCAGTTATTCAATCAAAAACGGATGTGTTATTCCAGTCACCATCTGCGACAATAGAAGAAAAAGCGATGGATATTTCTACGATTTCAAAGGAGTGTAGACGGTTATCTAAGCTTGTAACTAACTTATTATTGTTAGCACGTTCGGATTCTAATCAAATTGAGATGGATAAGAAAACATTTGAAATGGATAAATTGTTAGAAGAAATAGTAGATCCATATAAGGAAATTGCTTCATATCAAGAAAAAGAGATGATATTGAAAGTAGAACATGACATATCATTTATGGGTGATAGAGAGAGAATTCATCAAATGATGGTCATATTGTTAGATAATGCGATGAAGTATACAAATGGGGGCGGACATATTCAAATCGATTGTACGCAAACGAGCAGCTCAATTCATATACGAGTGAAAGATGACGGGATAGGGGTTAAAGATGAGGACATCCCAAAATTATTTGATCGTTTTTATCAAGGTGATAAAGCGAGAAGTGCGTCAGAAGGAGCGGGATTAGGCCTTTCAATCGCAAATTGGATTGTAGAAAAGCATTATGGGAAAATATTAGTAGATAGCAAATGGGGAGAGGGTACTTGTTTTGAAGTGAATTTCCCTAAAAACCAAAGAATATAAGTGAGAAGGCGATCTTGTTTTTACAAGGTCGTCTTTTTTTAAGGGAAAGTTAAGAAACTATTTATAACATGTATGATATACAGAAAGTTCGCCCTATGAAGAAGCGATTATAAAAAGGTATTTGAGTAGATTATATCGATCATAATGTTATTTCGATTATGTATAGGGAATGATGGAAAAGAAAGTGTAAGAGGGAGGAATTAATTTTGAAAAAGAAAATGATGACGGTATTCACTATTGGAGTAATGAGCTTAAGCATATTAGGGGGTGCCTCTCCTTCTGAAACATCAAAAGGAAAGACAAATTACACGCAGCGCAGTAAAGAACAATTAAATAATGGGAAGATACATGCGGTGCATACAGAAGAAAAGGCGGAGAATCTAGGTATTGAAACGGAAGGGAAAGAACAAATTACGCTAGAAAAAGAAATTCATGAGACGGAAGTAGGAAGAGAAGCTGAACAGTTAGGAATTTCGATTGAAAGAAAAGACGTTGGAACTCTTTCAGAAGAAATCTATGAAACAAAAGTGAAGCAAGAAGCGTTAAAGCTAGGCATATCTATAGAAAATACAACGATTGTAAATTTAATTAATCAAATTAATACGATTAAAATTAATGATGAAGCGGATAAATTAGGCATTTTGACAAATGGAAAAGAAATGGAAGACATTGCGGAAGAAATCTATGGAACGAAAGTAAGAGAGGAAGCAGGGAAGTTAGGTATTTCACAAAAAGGAAAAGAGATAGAAACGTTAGCGCAAGAAGTGTACGAACAAAAAGTGCAGGAAGAAGCAAAAAAATATCATATTGATTTGTATGGTAAAGATATATATCAAGTATTAAGCGAAATTAATGAACAAAAAGTGTTACAAATGGCAGATGAGCTTAATATGGATAAAACGAATATGAACGTTCAAGAATTAGCAGAAAAAATTAAAAAAGATCAGCCTGAAAAAGGAAAAGAACTAAATTTTGTACCGGTGATTCGCACGGATGCTGACGCGTTTTATTCTTATTTAACGAACTAAAAAGGGCGTGAGAGTGATACGGAGATGGAAGTGGTATATATGTATGGCTTTACTAGCTATAGCAGTATGGAATGTATATAAAAATGGCATTACAAAGTATGTGGAGAAGTTAACATTCTTCAATATACAAAGCGGAAAAGAAGCAGATTTTAGTAATAATGATGAAAAGGTCATCTTATCGAATGTACCTTTAATTCAGCAATTACCAGAGCTAGATAGAGGCTGTGAAGTGACTAGCTTAGCGATGATGTTACAATATGCAGGCATTACAGTGGATAAGATGCAATTAGCAAATGAAATAAAGAAAGTTGATTTTATGAACGATGGTGTACGTGGGAATCCGAATGAAGGATTTGTAGGGAATATTTATACCTTTTCTGAATCTGGATATGGTGTATATCACGGACCACTTTTTCAATTAGCGAAAAAGTATTTACCTAATAAAGCTGTGGACTTAACAGGGAAGAGTATAGAAGAACTTTATAAGAGTGTAAAATCAGGACAACCGGTAGTTATGATTACGAATGCAACATTTGTGCCATTAGATGAAGATGAATTTACTACATGGGAAACAAATAGCGGAGATGTTTCTATTACGTATAATGAACATTGTGTAGTACTGATTGGATACGATGAAGAATTTGTATATATTCGGGATCCTCTCGAGGATAGGCTAGATGTAAAAGTGCCGAGAGGAGAATTTGAAAAGGCATGGATGCAAATGGGGAGTCAGGCGATTAGTTATGTGAAAAGCTCTAAATGAATTAGTAAGGAAATAGATGTAAGGAACTTTAAGAGGAGTTTTTGTGGGTGTTTTTTGTTAAGAAATAAGAGAACCTCAGCTTATTATATAGGCTGAGGTTCTCTTATTTTTTATGATTAAATATTTAGAAGTAGTGAATATGTAAAAATGCATAATTGACAAAAAAATTACATGTTATCATTATATATTGTTTTATATATGTTACTTGTATAAAATTACACAAGTATCCACATTACATAAAGGAGGATTATTATGCAAAAAATATTTAACTGGGTTAAATGTATGAGTATTAAGAAAAAATTAATCATTTCATTTTTTCTTATTTTAACTATACCAGGACTTATTATCGGTGGTGTTTCATATCAAACTGCCAAAACAAATTTTGAACAACAAATTACAGGTAAAGCAAAGGAGAATATTTCAGTTTTAAATACTGTTATTTCTCAAAATATAGAAGAGAAATTTGTTGATGCGGCGTACTTTGCAGACATTTTAACAGAGGATACATATCCAAACGGACAAGAAGAAATAGTAAGAACGAAGTTAACGCAATATATAAAACTTCATCCAGAAGTAGAAGGTATTTATATTGGAACACAGGCAGGAAAGTTTATAAGAGAACCATTTATCCAAATGGCTGATGGGTATAATCCAACAGATAGATCTTGGTATAAAGAAGCACATGAAAATAAAGGGAAAGTAATTGTTACTGCACCATATCAATCAGCATCTACTAAAAATATGGTAGTGACAATTGCTAAAGAAGTAAAAGATGGTAAAGGTGTTATAGGAATTAACTTAAATTTAGATAACATCTTAAAAATTTCCAAAATGATTAACATTGGTGAAAAAGGTTATGCAGTTATTCTAGATCAAAATAAGCAAATTGTTAGTCATCCATCTAGAAAACCAGGTGCAAAAGTTACTGATCCGTGGATTAAACCAATTTATGAAGAAAAACAAGGAAATGTGTCTTATACAGAACAAGGTGATAAAAAGAATTTAATCTTTGCAACAAATGAGAAAACAGGATGGAAAGTAGTCGGGGTTATGTTCGACGAAGAAATTACCGAAGCTGCGAATCCAGTGTTTTATAAGACTTTGATTGTCATTGCTATAGCTATTGTATTTGGTAGTGTATTAATTTATTTCATTACAAAGTCTATTACAAGACCATTAAGAAAAATAGCTGACTCGGCACATAAAATTAGTAAGGGAGATTTGACAGAGAAAATTACAATCCATTCCAAGGATGATATAGGGAAATTAGGGAATTCATTTAATGAAATGTCTGCCTCTTTACAAGATGTGATTACTCAAATTAGTTTTTCAGCAGAACATGTCGCTGCATCGGCTGAAGAGTTAACAGCGAGCGTACAGCAAGCAAATGATGCGACAGATCAAATTACAATTGCAATGGAACAAGTATCAGGTGGGGCTGAATCACAAAGTCAAGGTGTTGAAGAAGGTGCGGCTACATTACAACAAGTAAATACAGCAATTCAAGATGTAACTGGAAGCGCGGAATCAATTTCTATCTCCTCATTACATGCGAGAGAAAGAGCTGAAGAAGGGGAAGAATTGGTTGAACAAACAGCAAAACAAATGCAGTCTATTTCTAAATCGGTATCCGAGTCAGATGCTATTATTAAACTTCTTGATGAGAAATCAAAGCAGGTAGGAGCTATTTCTGAAGCGATTCAAAACATCGCTACTCAAACGAACTTATTAGCTTTAAATGCGGCTATTGAAGCGGCAAGAGCAGGTGAACAGGGCCGAGGGTTTGCTATTGTAGCTGATGAGGTTAGAAAATTAGCGGAGCAATCAGGAGAATCATCTGGAGAGATTGCAAATTTAATTGCAGAAATTAAGGCGGATATTGAACATACTGTTAAGGCGATGGATAATGTGAATGGAGAAGTTCAACAAGGCCTTGATGTTGTAACAAAAACGAAAGCAAGTTTTACGGAAATTTTAAGTTCTACTACACATATTGTTTCTCAAGTTAATCAAATGGTAGAAACAACGAAGAGAATTGCTGGAGATGCAAATGAAGTGACAAATGCTATTGATGAAATTGCAGCGGCTGCAGAAGAAAATACAGCTAGTATGCAAAGTGTTGCTGCTTCAACAGAAGAACAAGTGAATTCAATGGAAGAAATTAGTTCAGCTTCGCAAAACTTAGCTGGGATGGCCGAAGAACTACAAGCGATGACTAGTAAATTTAAAGTATAATAACAGCAGATAAGTAAGGTGATATTATTTTCACCTTACTTATTTTTCTATTCAGCAATTAGGGGAGTCATTAACGGGATGAAAAAAAGAAAAAGACTATGGAATTTATGGAAAACGATTACATTGTTAGTTTGTACAGTTGTAATTTTTTCTTTACTTGTGACAGATATATTAATTAGTCATAATGTAGAACGGACGACGGAGGATAGCCAAGCAGAGAAAGCAAAAACAATTGCACACATTGTGGCGAATGATTCAATTGTAATCGATGGTTTGATTGGGAAGGCAGATACTTCTGCAATCCAAACGTATACAAATAGAATATTAAAAAATACAGGTGTTCAATTCATTGTAGTTATGGACATGAATGGAATAAGAAAATCACATCCAAATCCTCAAAAAATAGGCTATCATTTTATTGGGGGAGATGAAGGGCCTGCATTGAAAGGAAAGGAACATGTATCGCTGGCAGAAGGAACTTTAGGTATTTCAATGCGAGTGTTTGTACCTGTATTTTCTGAAACAGGTGAACAACTTGGAGCGGTGGCCGTTGGTATTTCAGCAGATAATGTAAAAGAGAGAGTTAGGGAAAGTAGACATATCATTTACATTGGTGTCGGAGTTGGAGTACTAGTTGGAATTATAGGAGCAATATTGCTAGCTAGACATATAAAGAAAAGTTTATTCGGTCTTGAACCTCACAGGATAGCGAAAATTCTTGAAGAAAGAAATACGATGCTACAATCTGTAAAGGAAGGTATTATTGCTGTAGATAAAGAAGCCAATGTAACTTTAATAAATAATGAGGCAAAACGATTGTTTAAGAAAAGTGGACTTGAAGAAGATTTTATCGGTAAAGATGTTGAGTTGTATATGCCTAATTCACGTATAAAAGAAGTATTACAAACGGGAGAGGTACAATTAAACGAAGAACAAAATATTTATGGAATTACGATTGTGACGAATCGTGTTCCTTTATATGTAAAAGGAGAAATAGTTGGTGCAATTGCAACATTTCGTGATAAAACAGAGGTTAGAAAATTAGCAGAAGAATTAACTGGTATTAGACTATATGCGGAAGCATTACGGGCACAATCGCATGAATTTATGAATAAAATGCATGTCGTATTAGGACTTACACACATGAAGCAGTATGAAGAATTACAGAAGTATATAAGCGGTATGGTATCAGAGCATCAATATGAAATTGGTGGGGTTATGGAGAGAATAAAAAGTCCAGTATTTGCTGGTTTTTTACTTGGGAAACTTAGCTATGCTAGAGAGAAAAATATAAAATTAATCATAAGTGAAGATTCTTACATGCCGGAAATAGATGATGAAAGTATTATTCATGAACTAATTACGATTGTCGGAAATTTAATTGATAATGCATTAGAGGCAGTGATGAATTGTAAAAAGAAGCAAGTTGAACTTGAGATACAATATGGGGATACATTAATCATTACAGTACAAGATACGGGGAAAGGTATACCAGAAGAAGAAATAGGGGCATTATTTACGAAAGGTTATTCCACAAAGGGAGATAACCGTGGTTATGGTTTGTATCTTGTAAAAGAAAGTATACAGCGAATAAATGGGGAAATTCATATGCATTCATTAGTAGGAAAGGGAACAACGATAACAATTGAAATACCTAAAGGTAGGGATGAGAGGCAAATATGATTAAAGTTTTAATTGTAGAAGATGACCCGATGGTAGCAATGTTAAATACGCATTATTTAGAGCAAGTAGGAGGGTTTGAACTTGTTCAAGCAGTTAACTCCGTTAAAGAAGCGATAGAAGTATTAGAGGAATTACGAGTAGATTTAGTATTACTTGATATTTTTATGCCTGAAGAAACTGGATTTGAGCTTTTAATGTATATTCGGAACCAAGAAAAAGAAATCGATATTATGATGATTTCAGCTGTACATGATATGGGGAGTATTAAAAAAGCATTACAATATGGTGTAGTAGATTATTTAATTAAACCATTTACATTTGAACGATTTAAAAAGGCGTTAACTATATATCGAGAAAAGCTTACTTTTATGAAAGAACAACAAAAAATTAGTCAATCGGAATTAGATTCGTTAATTTTGCAAAAAGAAAAAAGAGAGCCTACTGTCACTAAAGAGCTTCCGAAAGGATTAACGAAGCAAACGATGCAATTAATTTGGCAGAAGATCGAGTCGCTGAATGGACGAGCGTTTACAACAGATGAAATGGCGCAATTAGTTGGAGTTTCAAGAGTTTCTATTCGAAAGTATGTAATGTTTTTGACTGAAATTGGAGTATTAGAAAACGAAATGGTGTATCAACATGTAGGAAGACCAGTGAGTAAATTAAGATGTATTGACCAAAATAAAATAGAGTTTTACGTATAAGCGACTTATTATAAGTCGCTTATACTTTTTTTAATTACAAAATCAATTACAAAACTTACAAAAACTATTTTTACTATTGAAAGCGTTTTAATATTGTTATTAAGAAAACAAGGAGGTGCCATATGGGAATTCAAAAGAATGTGGAAGCGGTATCATTTTCTGGAGGAAATGAAGTACAAAGAGAATCTTTCGCTTCTAAAATTATGAATGTAAAAATCGGTGTTATACCTTTACCGTTATATGTAGTATTGGCTGCTATTATTTATGGGGCATCTGTATATAATAAATTGCCAGCAGATATGATTGGTGGATTTGCAGTTATTATGATCATGGGTATTTTCTTAGGCGACATTGGAATGAGAATTCCAATTTTAAAAAATATCGGCGGCCCGGCAATACTTTCATTATTTATTCCATCATTACTTGTATTTTTTAACTGGATGAATCCAGCTTCAATGGAAGCTGCGACTATGTTAATGAAAAAATCGAACTTTTTATATTTATATATTTCTTGTTTAGTAGTCGGAAGTATTTTAGGAATGAATCGTAAAGTATTAGTACAAGGTTTCGTTCGTATGTTTATACCTTTAGTAGTAGGGACGTTAGCTTCTGTAGCGGTAGGATTATTGGTCGGTTCACTATTTGGATTTGAAATGAAGCAAACATTCTTCTTTATCATCGTACCAATTGTGAGTGGTGGTATTGGAGAAGGGATTTTACCATTGTCGCTAGCTTATAGCGATATTTTAAATGAATCATCAGCAACGTTTGTATCACAACTTATTCCAGCGGCTATTATTGGAAATATGTTCGCAATCGTGAGTGCAGGGTATATGAAGCGTTTAGGTGAGAAGAAACCGGAGCTTAGTGGTAACGGTGTATTAGTGAAAACAGACAATCAAGCAGAGTTATTAAAAGAACAAAATACAGAGAAGCCAATTGACTTCTCATTAATGGGAGCAGGTTTATTAATTGCGTGTACGTTCTTCATCTTCGGAGGATTTGCTTCTAAGTTCATCGGTATTCCTGGGGCAATCATTATGATTTTCTCAGCAGCACTTGTGAAATACTTTAAATTAATGCCAGCAAAAATGGAGCAAGGAGCATTCCATTTATATAAATTCATTTCGAAGAATTTAACTTGGCCGTTAATGGTTGGATTAGGATTGCTATATATTCCGTTAAAAGACGTAGCAGCAGTTCTTTCAGTAGGATATGTTGTTGTGTGCGCATCAGTTGTTCTTACAATGGTAGCATCAGGTTTTCTTGTAGGGAAAGTGATGAAAATGTATCCAGTTGAATCAGCAATTGTAACGGGATGTCATAGTGGTTTAGGTGGAACTGGAGATGTTGCTATTTTATCAGCTTCAAATCGTATGGAATTAATGCCGTTTGCGCAAATTTCAACACGTTTAGGCGGGGCAGCAATGGTTGTAACAGCGACAATTTTATTGAAAATGTTTTCATGATCAAACAAGCTAGCTATATTCATATAGCTAGCTTGTCAATTTAAGGGGAGATTATAAGTATGTTAGATAATCAAATTAATGAAAGATCATTGTTACTGCATAAAGAATTAGTAGGGAAAATTGAAATTACAAGTAAAGTAGAAGTAAATTCAGCGGATGATTTAAGCCTGACATATACACCAGGTGTAGCGGAGTCTTGCAAAGCAATTGCGGCGGATGAAGAAACAGTGTATGACTATACGGCACGCGGTAATATGGTGGCAGTTATCTCAGATGGAACAGCGGTACTTGGTTTAGGGAATATTGGACCGAAAGCAGCTATGCCTGTTATGGAAGGGAAGAGTATTTTATTTAAGAAATTTGCGAATGTAGATGCTTTCCCGTTATGTTTAGGTACGACTGATGTGAATGAAATCGTTACTCTTGTGAAAAATTTAGAGCCTACGTTTGCAGGAATTAACTTAGAAGATATTGCGGCACCACGTTGTTTTGAAATTGAAAAGCGATTAAAAGCAGAAACAAATATTCCTGTATTCCATGATGATCAACATGGGACCGCTATTGTCGTCTTAGCAGCTGTTATTAATGCATTAAAAGTTGTTAGCAAACAAATGGATAATGTGAAAATTGTTATTAACGGTGCAGGTTCGGCAGGAATTGCAATTGGAAAATTATTATTAAAAGCTGGTGCAAAGCGCATTACGTTAGTTAGCTTAGAAGGTATTGTTTGTGAAGGTGAATCATGGATGAACGAAGCACAAATTGAAGTTTCCAAAAAGACAAATCGAGAATATGTGCGTGGAGCGTTAAAAGAAGCGATTCATCAAGCTGATATTTTTATTGGCGTATCTGCTCCTAACGTATTAACGAAAGAACTTGTACAAACGATGAATGAGAAAGCAATTGTGTTTGCTATGGCGAATCCAATTCCAGAAATCTTCCCAGAGGATGCATTAGAGGCTGGGGCAGCTGTAGTAGGAACCGGGCGCTCGGATTATGCGAATCAAGTAAATAATGTATTGGCGTTCCCAGGGATATTCCGTGGTGCGTTAGATGTGCGCGCGACTGATATTACAGAAGAGATGAAATTAGCGGCAGCATATGGGATCGCTAACATCATTACGGACGAAGAACGTAATGCGAATTATGTAATCCCGAATCCGTTAGATAAAAGAGTTGTTCCAAGTGTTGCGGAAGCTGTAGCGAAAGCGGCCATTGATTCAGGTGTGGCGCAAATTATGAAAATACCAAGTTATTAATAGCTAAAAGCAGTGCCTAAAAAGGCACTGCTTTTTTGAGATAAGAAATCAAAATAATGAAGAAGTGTAAAATTATTTATTTGTGTGTCTTCACTATTTATTTAATTCCATTGCAACTTGTTTACCATTTACTAAAACCTCAGTTACTGCTACGATTACTTCTATCATTTTTTTCATCTCTCATCTCTCCTCGTGTCATTTCTTATTTTAAGTATAAGAGAAGAGAGATACTTCAACTATCGAAGTACATGACGTAGAAATTACATTGTTGTAAGAAAGTGTTTTAGTTTTGTCACTTTACTCAGCGGTAATTAAAAACTGATCATAATATTTTTCATTCACATATATATTTAATATCCATAATCCAGATGAAGGTAGTGACATAGTGAGAGGGAGTTCGTTTGTAGTAGAATCAATTGTATTTGAAGTAGTCCAAGTTGGTTTGGAAGTTTCTTGTTGAAAGAGTACGGGTGTTGGAGTTATTGATCCTTGTTTTAGTGCAATAATAGATAGTTTTCCAGTTGGCATTTCAGGATCTAAAAAGTACCACATTATTTCATTTTTTTCATTTGCGATAATAGGACTATCAGCCATTGCGATTTTTTCTTCGATGCCTTTTAAAGGTATTTTTTCTTGTATGAAGGAGGGTGTTTCTTCCCAATTTACATCTTTTAAAACGCTAAGATGAAAGAAGGAAGGTGCATTAACTTGAGTGGATGACGTTGCGATGGCTTCTTTTTTAGGTGTTTCTGAATCAGGTTGCGTTTGTGTGCATCCAGCGATGAGAAAAGAGAAAAGTAGCATAGTTCCGATTTTTTTCATGGTGTCACACTCCTAAATTTTATTGTTAGTGTAATTGTATTTGCTAGAAAGCGGGACAATTCCTTTAAAGTATAAAAAGAGGTCGTAAGTTTTGTACGACCTCTTTTGACATTTTCTATATTTGTTCAGTTGAAAAGGTAGGTTCATTCTCTTTTTGTGGCATCGTTAAGAAAATAACAGAAAGAACGATACATACGCCGCCTAATAATTGATATGCTCCAAAGGATTCATTTAGCCAAGCGATTGAAACGATGGCAGCTACAAGTGGTTCAATGCTAGATAAAATGCTCGTTTCTGTTGCTGCTAAATATTTCAGACTACCGATATAAAGGAGGAAAGAAAGAGTGCCACTTATGATGATAAGAATAAGCATAGAAAAAGTTCTTGATGTAAAAGTTTGTGAAAGCTGATTCCATTCAAACGAGCGATTACAAATAAGCAGGGCAATACCGCCAATTAACATTCCCCAGCCAATTACTACAGTTGTTCCGCATTCTTTAATAAGAGAGGCTGGATGAAGGGTATAAAATGCAAATCCAATTGCAGTTAATAGACCAAAAATAATGGCTTCTTTTGATAAAACAATATTTTCAATTGAACCATTTGTAATAATAAAGTATGTCCCCGTTAGTGCTGTTATAATTGCGAGCAGTTGCATAGACGCTGGGAATTTTTTTTGTCCAAATGCGACATAAATGGTAATAAGAACAGGGCCAAGAAATTGAAATAATGTCGCTGTAACGGCGTTACTAATATGAACTGTTTCAATAAAGGCGTATTGCGCACCGAGCATGCCGAGAATAGAGAAAATAATAAGTTGTATAGAATATCTAGGGTGTTTCCAAATTTGAAATATGTTTTGTTTCTTTATAAGTAAGAAAGACAAAATAAATATTCCTGCAAGCAACAAGCGAATTGTTAAAAAATCAATTGAGGATACATTAGTGTGCTGAAATAGCCACTGAATCATTGGACCAGATAATCCCCATAATGTAGCCCCTATAATAATCATAATGAGTCCGATACGTCTACCATTGTTCATTATCATGTTTCTCCTCTCCGGTATTTGATTTTTTATGTGTGACATGATAAAAGGAATTATATATAACTTCTGGTACTGTAAAAAGTATCAGATTTTAGTTTTATTAAGGGGTCAGATATTATGTTAGAATTAACGCCTAATTTAAATGTGAATAGTAAAAGAGCATTGTACGTGCAATTGTATGAGTATATAAAAAAAGAGATTAAAGATGGAACGATTCCGGCTTTAACAAAATTACCTGCAAAAAGAAAGCTGGCAAGCTATTTACAAGTGAGTAAGAATACAGTAGAAGCGGCTTACGAGCAATTACTTGCAGAAGGTTATATTGAGTCAGCATCGAGAAAAGGTTATTTTGTATGTAAAGTTGAACAAATGATTTATGTAGAAGGAAGTGAAGAGAAAGTAGAAGAAGTACCGTTTCGGGAGGAGAACTATACATTTGATTTCACCCAAACAGGGGTTGATACGAATACGTTTCCGTTCACTACGTACCGCAAGCTTATAAATGATGTATGGCAACCACATAATAATGAATTGCTTTTTCTTGGACATCCTCAAGGGGAATTGAGCCTGAGGGAGGAAATTGCCAACTATTTGTATGAATCTAGAGGTGTGCGTTGTTCAGCTAGCCAAATTGTATTAGGGGCGGGAACACAAATATTAGTGAAGTTACTTTTTCAATTGTTGAAGGGAAGTAATTATGCTGTTGAAAATCCAGGTTATCATAGGAAAATGGTCGTTTTTGAACAGGGAGAGAAGAAGGTTCAAATGTTGTCTTTAGATAGAGACGGAATTTGTATGGCAGATTTAGAAAATAGCGATGCGAATGTTGTATTTGTAACTCCATCTCATCAATTCCCATATGGAATGATTATGCCTATTACGAGAAGGACGCAGCTTTTACAATGGGCGAAGAAAGAGGAAGACAGGTATATTATTGAAGATGATTACGATAGTGACTTTCGTTATTCAGGAAAGCCAATTCCGGCACTACAAGGTTTAGATACAGATGGGAAAGTTATTTATATGGGGACGCTCTCAAAAGCTTTGTTGCCCTCATTACGGATGAGCTATATAGTATTACCGAAGAATGTAATTGAAAAATATCAAAAGGAATATTTGTTTTATACACAAAGTGTTTCAAGAATGGACCAAGAAGTGATTAGAAAGTTTTTAAATGAAGGCTATTGGGAAAAACATATTCATAAAATGCGCGTCGTCTACCGAAAAAAGAGGGATCGACTTGTTTTTGAAATAGAGAAGTATTTCTCTAATCGTGTTGAAGTGATAGGAGAAGATTCTGGATTACACATTTTATTAAAAATGCATAATGGAATGCGAGAAGAAGAACTAATTAAAGAAGCTGCAAAATATAGTATTAAAATATATCCTGTTTCTACGTACTATAAAGACGGTACTGCGCCTGAAAATGTAGTTTTACTTGGGTTTGCGATTTTATCAGAAGACGAAATTGCGAAAGCGGTTCAATTATTACATAAGGCATGGTATACAAGAAAGTAAAAAACATCCTCCAGGCATGAGGATGTTTTTTATTATTTATTTTCATCTAAGAATAAGACCATATGCTCTTCGTCCCAATACTGTCCGTTATATTTCAGTGAACGTTCTTGTACACCGAATGTTTTAAAACCTAATGATTCATAAAGTTTCTTCGCACCATCGTTGCCAACAACAACATCAAGCATAACTTGTTCTACTTCTAAAGATTTAGCAAGTTCAAGACATTCTTTAATAAGTGCTTTTCCTGCTCCAAGTCCGCGTGCTTTTGGAGACACATATACAGAACCAATTTTAGCTTTATGTTCTTGTTTTACATATGGTTTCGTTTCCAGCGTTGCAACTCCGATTAATTGTCCATCTTTAAATGCACCTAGCGTATAGTTTTCATCTTGTGCTAATTTTTGTGCTTTATATTCAATCGCACACTCTTTATTAATAATATCTTCATAAGAAGAGCTGAAAGCTTCAGGGTTTTGCTTTAATCCTTCTACACGAAGTTCTAAGTAAATTTCTGCTTCATCTTTTGTTAATACATGGATATCCAATTATATCACCCTCCAAATCTTTGCAAATGTACCTTTACCCCGCTATTTGCGGGCAGTAAGAATCCAACTTTAAAATCCGGCGAATGCGCGGAATTTAGGTGAGAGATAATTGCCCGTAAATGCCCGATTGGTTAAAGTTTTACTTTATTTTATATTGAAATAAGAATAATTTCAAAAGGTTAGCTTATATGAGCTGATTTTATGAACAAAATAACACCAGTAGTGTTTACTACTACTGGTGTTTTCACACGCATCTTATTCAAAAGGTAGCTCGATTCTAAAGTTTGTTCCTACTCCTAATTGGCTTGTTACTAGAATAGAACCGTTATGCAATTCTACAATTTCTTTTGCAACAGCTAGCCCGATACCTTTTCCTCCAGTAGCTCTCGTTCTCGATTTATCAACACGATAAAAACGATCAAAAATATGCGGGATATCTTCTTCAGGAATACCTTCTCCTTCATCGGCTACACTTATTGTAAAAGAATCTGTTTCTGTGAGTACGCGTATCGTAATAGTAGTGTTTTCTGGCGAATGTTGATAAGCGTTGTGTAATAAATTTAACATAACTTGTTCCATACGTCTTTCGTCTATGCAAACTTCTAAATCATCTTTGCAATATACATGGAGTTGCATTTGTTTATTTGTTAATGTTGTTTTTGTTTTTTCAACCATTCGTTCTAAAAATGGTTGAAGAATCACTTTTTGTTTTTTTATAACAAACTGGTGTTGTTCTAATTGCACCAGCATAAATAAATCTTGGACGAGATCGGTTACACTATCTGTTTCATCCTCAATGATTTGTAAGTATTCTTCACGCTCTTCTTTCGTTAAAGAGTCTCTCTTTGCTACCTTCGCATAACCTTTCATATAGGTCAATGGAGTTAATAATTCATGGGCGACACTAGCGAGAAACTCATTGCGTTCTTTTTTCATATAAGTCAGTTCACTGGATAAATCTTCAATCGTCTTTGCTAAGCTTCCAAGTTCATCATTCCGTTTAATACCTAATTGAATTGGTTTATTTAATTTTGACATTTTTTCTGTTGCCCGCTTCATTTTTATAAGCGGTTCTGTAATAACACGAGAAAAAACAAAGACAGAAATAGTCGTTAAAATAACTGTCAAAACACTAATGATAAGAAATTGCTTCATGAGTTTAAGTAACATATTTTCTAAGAAAGATGTTTTTAATAACATATATAACTTTCCTTGAAACTCTGCTGTGTTAAGTGGGCTTACCGTTGTGATGAATTTTGATTTTTTCCAGTTCTTTTCGACAACCAATCCGTTTGCTGGAATAGGTTCTGTTTTACAAGTAAGCTGTTTTTGCATTACCTTTGTTACAGGTTCTGAAGTGGAAATAATTTTGCCATTATTGTCAGTTATAATGATAGCTATATCAGAGTTAGCAATTGCTTCTGATTCGACTAAGTGTTCAGCTTCAGTGTTGATATCAAACTCGGGGTATACAGCACGTTTAGGCCGTTTACTGTGTTCAGCGCTTTCTGTGAGTCTCTTTTCTTTAGAATATGCATTCCACTTGGCGCGGTTTTTAATCATGTTACTATAGCGATTACCCTTTTCTAAAAGAGCAATTGTTTCCTCCTCAATGCGCATGTTTGAAATGCTTTTGTAAAAAGATACGAAAGCAATTGTTTCAATACATAAAGCTAGTATTAAAAAGTATGTCCCAATTTTAAGTGAAAGTTTACTCATTTTCTCACCATACCTTATTTCATATAAAGGGTCAGTGGTATACTATTGTCCACTGACCGAAGTAATTATTCACTTTTCCATTTATATCCGACTTTATAGACAGTTTCTAAGTAATTTTCAACTGGAAATCCTTTTTTGCGTAATTTATCGCGGATATTGCGAATATGTGAATCGATTGTTCTATATTCAATGTCTGTTTCATAACCCCAAATTTTTTCGATTAAATCATCTCGGCTATAAGCACGGTTTGTATTTTGTAAAAATAGTCCAAGTAACGAAAATTCGATAGGAGTCAGTGAGATTTTTTCATCATATACTGTGACAGTATGTTTCGTTTTATCCCACTCAATACCATTGAAGCTAACGAAGCCGTCTTTCTTTGTACGGCGTAATATAGCCTCGATTCTTGCGACTAATACATGCTCATCAAATGGTTTTGTAATATAGTCGTCCGCGCCCATAGTGAGACCTTTCACCATATCGTAGTTTTGATTACGAGCTGTTAGCATGATGATCGGAACGTTGGAAATTTGACGGATTTGATAGCAAGTATCCCATCCATCCATATTCGGCATCATAACATCTAACAAAATAATATCGAAGTCTTTTTGTTCTATTAACTTTAGTGCTTCAAGGCCAGAGGTAGCTTTCATACAAAAATAGCCACGAGGACTTAAGAACAGATCTAATAATCGTAACATGCGTTCTTCATCGTCTACTAATAAAATTTTAACCATAATATTGTGCACCCCAAACTGTTCATTCTACTTGTATAGTTTACATGAAAATAATAAAAAACTCTTTTTATGTGATTAGGTCGAAGAGTTATTTTTCGCTCAGAGTAATTGACATAAAAAATGCACTAGTTTTGCACAACTATTTTTTATAATAGAAAACGTAGCGACACAAAATACCCTATGTTGCGACATAACGTCATGTCATTTTATTTATAAAATGACAATTCCATTCTATTGTGTATGTGAGATAGAGAGGGTTTTCGTATTCACCTCGCATCGGATAAGAAAAATTTCCTATCTCACACTTTTTTTAAAAGGAGATCATACACATGAATCCAAAAGAAGAAATTTCAAAAAAAGAAAAGCAAGATCGTAATACGGTTGTCATGTGCATTGCCGTATCTATGGTTATTATTATAAGTTGTGTAAATAAAATTTTGGGGATTTTATAATATAGAAAAAGCTTATTGCTTCTTAAGAAGCAATAAGCTTTTTTTCGTTATTAGGGGAATAGTTTTATATAATAAACCAAGGTAAAATTGCTAACCCAGAAGTTACAATTGCTGTAGTAAATATTAAAAGCATAGCTCGTTTGTTTTGTTTCATGTCACATTCTCCTTTATATATCAATTGAATGCTATACGTTCATTTCATGATTGGTACCTCACTAATGAAAGTGTCACTTTACCCCGCATTAATGGGCAGTAAGAATTCCATCTAAAGATTTAGTGGATGCGAAGAAGTTAGATGGAAGATCAACTGCCCATAAAAGCCCGATTGGTGAGGGCTAATACTCAGTGGAGGTAAAGCTTTCCACTGAGTAAAGTTTCACTTTATACTTTTAGTATAATGAATGGAAAGGTTTGGTACGATCGATAAAGGTGACATGAAGATTACATTGTTGTAATGAAAAAAGCACCTTCCTTAATAAGAAGATGCTTTTAAAAAACTATATTGAAGTATTAATCATTTAAGAACAGAACCATATGTTCCTCGTCCCAATATTGCCCGTTATGTTTTAATGAACGCTCTTGTACGCCGTAAGTTTGGAAGCCTAATGACTCATATAATTTTTTTGCGGCATCGTTACCAACTACAACATCGAGCATAAGTTGTTCTACATGTAATTTATCGGCATTTTCGATAATTGCTTTAATTAGAGCTCTTCCTGCTCCAAGGCCACGCGCTTTTGGGGAAACAAAAACGGAACCGATTTTTGCTTTATGTTCTTGTTTAATGAAAGGCTTTGTTTCTAAAGTAGAAATGCCGATTAAATCGTTATCTTTGAAGACCCCTAGAGTATACTTATCCGGATTGCTTAATCGTTTTGCCATAGCAGCTACAGGATCCTCATGTTTAAGAACATCTTCATAAGAAGAGCTAAAAGCTTCCGGGTTCTTCGTTAAACCTTCCATACAAACTTTTAAATATATTTCTGCGTCCTCTGTCGTTAATAAGCGAATTTCCATAGTTATAACCTCCTTGGTCGAAATAAATCCATTACTTCAATAAGATTGTGTATGCGTTTTGTTAACAGTCTCTTTTAATTTGTAAAAGAATGAAAAGATATATGCTACAATGTTTTGTTTTTAATATGTAATTAAATTATATATTAACTTCATTAACTATTCAAGTCTTTAATATATTACATTTTTATAACTAAAATAACTCCTCAACTGAGGAGTTATTTTAGTTATTCGATTGATAACCATCAATTCGATGTGGATGTGTGTAAATATTGCAAGATTCATTTCTAATAAATCCTACGACTGTAATGCCTAAATCGTGAGCAAGTTGTAATGCTAATTTTGTTGGAGCGGATTTAGATAGAACCATTTCACATCCGATTTTTGAAACTTTGAGTAAAATTTCGGATGAAATACGCCCGCTAAATGCGATGATTTTTCCTTTAACGGATATATCGTTGCGTAAACAATGACCATATATTTTATCTAATGCATTATGTCTTCCAATATCCATTCTTGATAGGAGGATATTGTTTCGATCACATAGCGCGGTATTGTGAACCCCACCGGTTTGGCGAAAGGTAGTGGAAGATTGTTGTAAAGTATTCATTAAGTGAAAGCATTCTTCAGGAGTAATTTTTACATGTATATCATGTAAATCTTTTGCTTTTGCTGCATCGTTAACGAAAATAAAACCTTGTCTACCTTTTCCGCAGCAAGAAGTGATGTATCGTTTATTATATAAAGTTTGATAGAGTGGATTTACTTTTGATGATGTTACATGGACAATTCCGTTATCTTTTTGCACCCATAGTTCTTCAACATCTTTATAGGAAGCAATAATTCCTTCAGAAATTAAAAAACCAATTACCATATCTTCAATATAATTTGGTGTGCATACAACTGTTACATATTCTTCACCATTTAATTTAATAGTAATAGGAGATTCTGTAACAATCTCATCCAGTTGTTTTGAAAATGTACCAGATTGATAGCGTACAATTGTATAAGTCTCTTGCGTAGGCCTCATATTAAATTCCCCTTTTATATGTATTTCTCTCCCATATTTATCATAAAACAATGGGGAAATAAAAACACCTATTAGCAAGGAAATCACAGATTATTTTGGTTATTATTGTATATGTACGATATAATAGAACTGTAGAATAGTGATATTTTCAAGCTTTCGTAGTTATACCTTATAACATCTAGAATCGACTTCATAAGAAAAGTATTCGGACAGAGCGTTCAAAAATATGTACAGTAATGCGATTTTGAAAACGGATTCATAATTGTGTTGTACAGTTGGTTGTAAGGAGAGGGGAAACTATGGCAGAACAGACAGTCCATGTAACCGTGGATGGTAAAGACTTTTCCACATCGGGTGAAAAGACGATACTACAATTATTTAACGAGAGTAATTTGGAACATCCTCAAATTTGTCATGTACCAGAAGTAGATCCAATTCAAACTTGTGATACGTGTATTGTAGAAGTAAATGGGAAGTTATTACGTGCTTGTTCAACAAAATTAGAGAACGGTATGCATATTGAAAGACAGTCCCAGCGTGCAAAAGAGGCACAGACTGAGGCAATGGATCGAATATTAGAGAATCATTTATTGTATTGTACCGTTTGTGATAACAATAATGGTAACTGTAAAGTCCATAACACGGTACATATGATGGGAATTGAAGAACAGAAATATCCGTATGAGCCGAAAGTAAGTGCTTGTGAAGTGGATATGTCACATCCGTTTTATCGGTATGATCCAAATCAATGTATTGCTTGTGGACAGTGTGTAGAAGTATGTCAAAACTTACAGGTTAATGAAACTATATCGATAGACTGGAACTTAGATCGTCCACGTGTTATATGGGATCATGGTGTAAGCATAAATGACTCATCTTGTGTAAGTTGTGGGCAGTGTGTAACAGTATGTCCATGTAATGCGTTAATGGAAAAAACAATGCTAGGTGAAGCTGGGTTCATGACTGGATTAAAACCAGATGTGTTAGATCCAATGATTGATTTTGTAAAGGATGTAGAGCCTGGATATAGTAGTATTTTAGCGGTTTCAGAAGTAGAGGCTGCGATGCGTAAGACGAAAGTTAATAAAACAAAAACAGTTTGTACATTTTGTGGTGTCGGTTGTTCCTTTGAAGTATGGACAAAAGATCGCCATATATTAAAAGTGCAACCTGTTTCAGATGCACCTGTTAATGGTATTTCCACATGTGTAAAAGGTAAATTTGGATGGGACTTTGTAAATAGTGAAGATCGAATTACGAAGCCATTAATTCGCCAAGGAGATATGTTTGTTGAAGCTTCATGGGAAGAAGCATTAGAAGTTGTTGCTTCTAACATGCAGCATATTAAATCTCAATATGGCAGCGATGCATTTGGATTCATTTCTTCATCGAAAGTAACGAATGAAGAAAATTACCTTATGCAAAAACTAGCCCGACAAATATATGGAACGAATAATGTGGACAACTGTTCTCGTTATTGTCAATCTCCAGCGACAGACGGTTTATTTAAAACTGTCGGTATGGGCGGGGATGCTGGAACAGTGAAAGATATAGCTGAAGCAGGCCTTGTTATTATCGTTGGTGCGAATCCAACAGAAGGACATCCTGTACTTGCTACGAGAGTAAAACGTGCTCATAAATTACACGAGCAAAAACTGATTGTAGCAGACCTTCGTAAACATGAAATGGCAGAGCGTGCGGATCTATTTATTCATCCGCGCCAAGGAACGGATTACGTATGGCTTGCAGGTATTACGAAATATATCATTGATCAAGATTGGCACGATAAAAAGTTTTTAGCTGAAAATGTGAAGAACTTTGATGAATATAGCAAAATGTTAGAAAAGTATACGCTTGATTACACAGAAGAAATTACGGGGATTTCTAAAGCTCAGTTAAAAGAAATGGCCCGTATGGTATATGAAGCAGATGGTACTTGTATACTTTGGGGAATGGGTGTAACTCAAAATACAGGAGGAAGTACGACATCAGCAGCAATTTCAAATTTACTACTTGTTACGGGTAACTATCGTCGTCCTGGTGCAGGTGCATACCCATTAAGAGGGCATAATAACGTACAAGGTGCTTGTGATATGGCAACATTACCAAACTGGCTTCCTGGTTATCAAGCAGTATCAGATGATACGCTTCGTGCGAAATTTGAAAAAGCATACGGTACAACTATTCCGAAAGCACCAGGATTAAATAATATTGCAATGTTACTTGCAGCGGAAGAAGGAAAACTACGCGGTATGTATGTCATGGGTGAAGAAATGGCTTTAGTCGATTCAAATGCGAACCATGTGCAACATATTTTATCAAATTTAGACTTCCTCGTTGTTCAAGATATGTTCTTATCAAAAACAGCTCGTTTTGCTGATGTTATTTTACCGGCAGCACCAAGCTTAGAAAAAGAAGGAACGTTTACGAATACAGAGC
This sequence comes from Bacillus sp. MMSF_3353, assembly GCF_030733445.1. Classification (NCBI taxonomy): domain Bacteria; kingdom Bacillati; phylum Bacillota; class Bacilli; order Caryophanales; family Bacillaceae; genus Bacillus; species Bacillus sp. MMSF_3353. The sequence goes on along the minus strand of NZ_JASHJA010000015.1, from coordinate 42,049 downwards.
GCCGTATTCAAAGATTATATGAAGTATTGAAACCGCTTGGTGATTCCAAACCAGACTGGTGGATTTTGCAAAAAGTTGCTCGTGCACTGGGCGGGGATTGGAATTACGAAAGTCCAAGTGAAATTATGGACGAAATCGCATCACTTGCACCGTTATACTCTCAAGCGACGTATGATCGTCTAGAAGGATGGAATAGTTTATGTTGGGGTAGTCATGATGGTAGCGATACACCGCTATTATATGTAGACGGATTTAACTTCCCAGATAAACTTGCTCGTTTATCATTAGATGAATGGGTACCACCGGTTGTAGCGCCAGATGAGTATGATTTACTTTTAAATAATGGTCGTATGCTAGAACATTTCCATGAAGGGAATATGACGAATAAGTCGGCTGGTATTTTATCTAAAGTATCTGAAGTATTCGTTGAAATTTCACCTGAACTCGCTATAGAGCGCAATGTAAAAGATGGTGGTCTTGTAGAATTAGCATCACCATTTGGGAAAATTAAAGTACAAGCGCTTATTACTGATCGTGTAACGGGGAAAGAGCTATATTTACCAATGCATGCAACAGTAAATGAAGAGGCAATCAATATTTTAACTGGGACGGCAACAGACCTTTATACGTGTACACCAGCATATAAACAAACGATGGTGAAAATGCGTGTGTTACGTGAAAAAGGAAATCGTCCGTTACCATCTTCAAACCCGCGAGATAAAAAGCGTAATCCGCAAAATGGTGTTGAAATCGAGCAAAAGTGGCAAAGAAAACAATACGTATCACTTGTGGACTAGGGGGCGGAGATAGTGGCGAAAGAAATTACGTTAATTAAAAAGAAAGTTGTAACAGAGGAAGAACAGAAACAGCAATTAGCAGATGAACTTCTACATGAGCTATCTAATAATCGTGAAGCAGTAGAAGAAACGATGCAGCTTTTAGCACAGTTGCAGAAGGCTGGGATATTAGATGCAGCGATTAGTTTACTTGCTGCGAAGGAAGATGTTTCAAAAATCGCTGTGGAGCAATTAAATCGTGAACCCGTTAAAAATGCACTCAACAATATGATGGGGGCGGGGGAAGCGCTATCTGCAGTTGACCCAGAAGTAACGAAGCAAATCACATCGAGTTTAGTTACTGGATTGCAATTTGCAACAGATGAATTAAATAGTGGTAAAAAAACAAAAGTGATGGATTTCTTTAAAGTGTTAAAAGATCCAGATATCAATAGAGCCATTACATTCGGTTTTAGCTTCTTGAAAGCATTTGGGCAAGGATTAGAGAAAAAATAGGGTAAATGAAAAAGTGATGGGACGTAGCCATCACTTTTTTCATTGTATGTATAAGAGTGTTCATGTTAAGCGGAATATATTATTATTAAAAAGATGGATTAGAAATGGAAATATGGAATCCATCTCAAATATCGTTTTAGAATATGGAGGAATATATGCAACACCGTAAAAGACTATCTATACCAGGAGTAATGAGACATTCCTTTCAAACTGTTAGATTTGCTTTTTGGAATGTGTTAACATTCCAACTTGCTTATAAATTGTTAGCAGCGATTGTGTTTATCCCACTTTTCGGTATTATTTTCAATAAGTTGTTGTACTTTGGTGGGTATGCAAACGCAACAAATGATGAGTTATTAGCATTTTTGAAAACACCATACGGGATTTTGGCGATTTTAATTTTATCTATATTGGCATTGTTTCTTATATTTACAGAGTTTGCAGTACTTATTATCATTTCGTACTTCGCTCATAAAAGGCAAAAGGTGAGACTACGTCCAATTTTGTATAAAACAGTAACGTATTTACCTTCCCTGTTTACATATTGCTTACCCGGATTTGTTTTGTATGCAGTTGTACTATTACCACTATTAAGTATGGGATATAAATCTGCATTGATTCCTGAAATTCAAATTCCTAATTTTATTACAGGTGAACTATTTAAGACAACAATGGGGCAAGTTGGATATTATACTTTCTTTGCTGTAGTTGCCTATTTAAATCTTCGTTGGATTTTTGTTTTACCTATTATCGTTTTAGAGAAGAAGCCGTTCCGTACGGCAGCACGAAAAAGTGCGAACTTAGTAAAAGAAAGCTTCTTTAAAGTATTGTTCTTTTTAGTAGGTTTTTTCATATCTGTAGGAATCGTCTTTCTTTTATGTGTAGGAATTTATTTACTTTGTCTGTGGGGAGTGTATGAATTTACGAACCCAGAAGGGACATTTGCACTACTAGCAGAGTCAACTATTTCAGTCTTCTTAACAAGTACATTGTACCTATTTAGCTTTATTATGACGCCGTTTTATATTATGGCGTTAACAAGATTGTATTTACAAAAGGTTGCGGTCGAAGATGTTTTATTAGAAGAAGGATTAGATTATTCGAAAACGAAAGCAGATAAATGTTTCTTCCAAAAACATCGTTGGAAATTTATTGGCGTATATATTGTAGGAATTATTACTGCTGGAATGGTTGTTGCCTTCATTGTTACCTTTATTACAAACACATATAAAGAACCAATTATTATGGCTCATCGTGGTTATATTTCAAAAGGTGTAGAGAATACGAAAGAAGCTGTGCAGGGGGCTATTGATGCGAAAGCAGACTATGCTGAAATTGATGTACTGCAAACGAAAGACGGTGAACTAGCAGTTATACATGATTTGAAGCTAAAACGTCTTGCTAATGCTAATGTTCATGTGTCAGATTTAACGATGGATGAGTTAAGGCAGCTTACTCTTAGTCAAGACGGATTGTCAGGACAAATCAGTACACTTGATGAGATCATTAAGCTGTCAAAGAACAAAATCAAACTTAATATTGAAGTGAAGCTTCATGGTGGCGAAAAAGATTTCGTAAACAAAGTATTAAAAGTGATTAAAGATAATGAATTTGAGAAACAATGTGTCATTCAAACGCTACACTATCCGCTTATTAAAGAGTTTAAACGTGCAAATCCAAATATAAAAGTAGGATATATACTGTATGCAAGTAGAGCCAACTTAAAGAATGTGAAGGCTGATTTTTATGTAGCAGAAGAATACATGTTAAATAAGAAATTAGTAAAAGAAGCAAGAAAGTTAAACAAGCCGATTTACGTATGGACGGTAAATGATATGGAAAGTTTAAAGGGATATTATAAATTAAACGTAGATGGTATCATTACCGATTATCCTGAAGATGCACGTGAAACAATTAAGATGTTAAAAGAGCAAGAAGCGGAAGAAAGTGATCTGTTTGATAAAATTAGTGAAACAACAGATGATTTATTTTCCAAGTTATTTATAAGTTATCCAGCTGCTGGCTAAATGCTTGCAGCTGTTTTTTTATGAAAAGAATATATCCCTAAAGTATTGTACAAATTATTAACTGTATATGTATACGGAATCACTCGGGTTTCTTACATTGTTACATTATTGTCGAATAATAAGTGAATACTGCTTATTTTTAGGGAGTATAATAAAAATAGAGTGATAGATAATGAAATGGCATGAAGATGCTAATAGAATCAATGTTCCATATATTTACACTATTCTAAATATATAAACTTCAAAAAAATAGTATGTTAGCGTTTTCATGACTTTTAAGTTATGCTAGAATAAGGACATAAGTTATTAATTATTACAAAAAGAAAAAAGAATCTCTTTTTTCTGTTAATTATAAGGGGGCATTTCATTATGCGTATTGGGGTACCAGCAGAAATTAAAAACAACGAAAACCGTGTGGCAATGACACCAGCAGGTGTTGTACATTTAATTCGTAACAATCACGAAGTATTCATTCAAAAGGGTGCAGGTCTAGGATCTGGTTTCACAGATGCTCAGTATGTTGAAGCGGGAGCAAAAATTGTTGATACGGCTGAAGAAGCTTGGAACATGGAAATGGTTATGAAAGTTAAGGAACCAGTTGAAAGCGAATACAAACACTTCAGCGAAGGTTTAATCTTATTCACATACTTACACTTAGCTCCAGAACCAGAATTAACAAAAGCATTAATCGAAAAGAAAGTTGTTTCTATTGCATATGAAACAGTACAATTAGAAAACCGTTCTCTACCATTACTTGCACCTATGAGTGAAGTAGCTGGTCGTATGGCTGCACAAATTGGTGCACAATTCCTTGAGAAAAACAAAGGCGGTAAAGGTATCTTACTTGCAGGTGTTCCAGGGGTTAAACGTGGTAAAGTAACAATCATCGGTGGTGGACAAGCTGGTACAAATGCTGCTAAAATTGCAGTTGGACTAGGTGCGGATGTAACAATCATCGACTTAAGTGCAGAACGTCTTCGTCAATTAGATGACATTTTCGGAAACCAAGTAAAAACTTTAATGTCTAATCCTTACAATATTGCAGAAGCTGTAAAAGAGTCTGATCTTGTAATCGGTGCAGTATTAATCCCAGGTGCAAAAGCGCCAAAACTTGTAACAGAAGAAATGATTAAATCAATGGAACCAGGTTCTGTTGTTGTAGATATCGCGATTGACCAAGGTGGTATTTTCGAAACAACTGACCGTATTACAACTCATGATAACCCAACTTACGAAAAACACGGCGTTGTTCATTATGCAGTTGCAAACATGCCAGGTGCGGTTCCACGTACATCAACTCTTGCATTAACAAACGTAACAGTACCATATGCAGTACAAATTGCTAACAAAGGCTACAAAGAAGCTTGCCTAGGAAACGCTGCATTACTAAAAGGTATTAACACATTAGACGGCTATGTAACATTCGAAGCAGTTGCAGAAGCTCACGGTGTAGAGTACAAAGGTGCTAAAGAATTATTAGAAGCAGAAACAGTATCTTGCTAATAGAAGCATTATACAAAACAAAATCGAACAATATATAAACCAACATGATAAGAGCTAAGAGTGAAGATCTCTTAGCTCTTCTTGGCAAAAGGGGGCATACATCGTGGCCAACCTATTTAAAAAGAAATCCGTTACGCAATTGTTAGGGGAAAGTAAAAGTAAAACTTTAACGAAAACGCTAGGGGCATTCGACCTAACAATGCTAGGGATTGGTGCGATAATCGGTACAGGAGTTCTAGTATTAACAGGATTAGTAGCAGCAAGAGATGCTGGTCCAGCAGTTATTTTTTCATTCATGATTGCAGCAATTGTTTGTGGATTTGCAGCATTATGTTATGCAGAAGTTGCATCTACACTTCCTGTTTCAGGTAGTGTGTACACATATTCATATGCAACAATTGGTGAGTTTGTTGCCCATTTAATGGGATGGACATTGTTATCCGTATATGTCGTAACAACTGCCGCAGTAGCTGGCGGATGGACGGGTTATTTCAATAACTTAGTTAGTGGATTAGGACTTGAAATTCCTAAAGCCTTGTTAACGATTCCATCGCAAGGTGGTATGGTGAACTTACCCGCAATTATCGTTACGTTGGTGATAACTTGGTTATTATCAAGAGGTACGAAAGAAAGTAAGCGTGTGAATAACATAATGGTATTAATTAAAATTGGTATTGTTGTTTTATTCATTGCAGTTGGTGTATTCTACGTGAAACCAGAAAACTGGATACCATTTGCACCGTACGGCATAAGTGGAGTTTTCGCCGGAGGAGCAGCAGTATTCTTTGCTTTCTTAGGATTTGATGCATTAGCAACTTCTGCTGAAGAAGTAAAAAATCCGCAACGTGATCTACCGATTGGTATTATTGCTTCGTTAGTTATTTGTACAATCATTTATGTTGTAGTTTGTCTCGTTATGACAGGTATGGTTTCTTATAAGGAATTAGATGTACCTGAAGCTATGGCATATGTGTTAGAAGTTGTAGGACAAGATAAAGTGGCTGGTGTAATTGCTATTGGAGCTGTAATCGGAATTATGGCTGTAATTTTCGCTTACATTTATGCAACAACTCGTGTATTCTTCGCAATGAGCCGTGACGGTTTATTGCCAAAATCTTTCGCGAAAATTAACAAGAAGACTGAAGCTCCAACATTTTCAGTTTGGTTAACAGGAATTGGTAGTGCTTTAATTGCTGGATTTATCGATTTAAAAGAATTGTCGAATTTAGCGAATATTGGAGCGTTATTAACGTTCGCCATGGTTGGTGTAACTGTTATCATTCTTCGTAAAACGCATCCGAAATTACAACGTGGATTTATGGTACCACTTGTACCGATCTTACCGATTATTTCAGTTGCATGTTGTCTATTCTTAATGGTAAATTTACCATTAAAAACATGGATATACTTCGGTGTTTGGTTAGCAATCGGAGTAGTTGTATACTTTGTTTATTCGAAAAAACATAGTCATTTAAAAGACGATGGAAGTTCGCAGGATAATTTAGAACAAGCTAATTAAAAGGGATATAAGTATAGTAAGCCTTGTGCGTCTAGGGAGCGCGCAAGGCTTTTTTCTTTTGTGCAAAATTTACATCCTTTTTTGTATGAGAATGTAATGGATGTGGAAAATATGTGTAAGCCTTATTAAAATATGAACAAAATGTTCGGAAAAATGTATGAGATTTCATTGACACATATGAATGGACGCTCATATAATAAGAGTATAAGATATATGAATGATTGTTCATATGTTCAAATGAAGAGGTGAGCTATAATGGCTGGAAATAAAGTAGAAACACCACAAGAGACATGTTCTCAAACGATAATTCATGAAGAAGTTGTTGATCAAGTAAAACAAACAATTCCAACTGATGAAAGTTTAAGTAAAGTAGCAGAACTATTTAAAGTATTAGGTGATCGTACACGTACGAGAATATTACATGCGTTATTTGAAGCAGAAATGTGTGTGTGTGATTTAGCGTATTTATTAGGAATGACACAATCATCTATTTCACATCAGCTTCGTGTGTTAAAGCAAGCGAAACTTGTAAAGAATCGTAAAGAAGGAAAGGTCGTTTATTATTCGTTAGCTGACCAGCACGTAATTCATATCTTCGAGCAAGCGTTTGAACACGTAAACGAGGAAGAATAAAAAGAACGCGAGGAGGGAGAACGATGGCTGAAGCATTAGTGAAAAAGAAACTGGTGTTAGAAGGTTTAGATTGTGCGAACTGTGCAATGAAAATTGAAAAAGGCGTTGGGAATATAGAAGGAGTAAATTCTTGTTCTGTAAATTTCGCGACAAAAACAATGGTTTTAGAAACAGCACAAAATACAGAAAGCGAAGTTGTTACAGAAGCAAAACAACTCGTTACAAAATTAGAACCGCACATTAAAGTACAAGAAGAAAACAACACAAAAGTAGCGAAAGAAGTATTTATATTAGAAGGTTTAGATTGCGCAAACTGTGCGATGAAGATTGAAAATAAAGTGAAAGAAATGCCCACTGTTTCAGCAGCAACTGTTGATTTCGTATCAAAGAAATTAAGAGTTGAAGTAGCGAATAAAAGAGAATTAGAAGCGACTATAGCAAATATAACAAATGTCGTTCAAAAGTTAGAACCAGATGTAAAAGTTGTTCGTGAAGAAAAAGGTGGTCATGACCACGGACATAGTCACGACCATGGTGAAGCAAATGTGAAAAAGATGGTAGGACGATTAGTGGTCGGCGGAATTTTGACAGCAATTGCTGCATTAGCTGGCTTACCACAAATGATAACAATTCCGTTATTCGTCCTTGCGTATTTATTAATAGGCGGAGATATCGTTTGGAGAGCGGTAAGAAACATAACTCGCGGCCAAGTGTTCGATGAAAACTTCTTAATGGCAATTGCAACACTAGGAGCTTTTGCGATTCAACAATATTCAGAAGCTGTTGCGGTAATGCTATTCTATCAAGTAGGGGAACTATTCCAAAGTATTGCGGTCAATCGCTCCCGAAAGTCAATTACTTCATTAATGGATATCCGTCCTGATTATGCGAATGTGAAGGTTGGAAATGAAACGAAACAAGTATCACCAGAAGATGTACAAATCGGCGATTATATTATCGTGAAGCCTGGTGAGAAAGTACCATTAGACGGAAAAGTAGTTGAAGGAACATCAATGGTAGATACTTCAGCATTGACTGGTGAATCTGTACCACGTGAAGTCGAAGTTGGAAATGATGTATTAAGTGGTTTTGTGAACCAAAATGGCGTATTAACAATTGAAGTTACAAAAGAATTTGGTGAATCAACTGTATCAAAAATTTTAGATTTAGTTCAAAATGCAAGCAGTAAAAAAGCGCCAACAGAAAACTTTATTACGAAGTTCGCGCGTTACTACACTCCGGTTGTAGTTATTACAGCAGCAATCATGGCGTTTATTCCACCACTTATTTTAGAAGGAGCTACATTCTCAGAATGGATTTATAGAGCTTTAGTGTTCTTAGTAATCTCTTGTCCATGTGCGTTAGTTGTATCTATTCCTCTTGGATTCTTTGGAGGAATTGGTGGTGCATCTAAAAGTGGTGTGTTAATAAAAGGAAGTAACTATTTAGAAGCTTTAAATGATGTGAAATATATTGTTTTTGATAAAACAGGAACATTAACAAAAGGTGTCTTCAAAGTTACAAAAATGGAACCAAGCGAAGGTATTACAAATGAAGAATTATTAGAGTATGCAACATTTGCTGAAGTGTATTCTAATCATCCAATTGCACAATCTATTCGAAAAGCATACGGAAAATCAATTGATGAAAAAATAATCGATGAGTATAGCGAAATTTCTGGTCACGGTACAGTCGTAAAAGTACAAGGAAAAGAAATTTTTGCAGGTAATGCTAAATTAATGAAAAAAGAAAACATTACATTTAAGCAACCAGAAACGGTAGGTACATTAGTTCACGTTGCTGTAGATGGGGAATATGCAGGTTATATCGTTATCTCTGATGAGGTAAAAGAAGATTCAAAAAAAGCAATTCAAAAATTAAAAGAACTAGGTATTAAGAAGACAGTCATGTTAACGGGTGATGCAAAATCCGTTGGTGAAGCTGTTGGTAAAGAATTAGGTTTAGATGAAGTTCACGCAGAACTATTACCGCAACAAAAAGTCGAAGAGATTGAAAAAATTGATGCGGCGAAGAACGGAAAAGAAAAAGTTGCTTTCGTTGGTGATGGTATTAATGACACACCGGTATTAGCAAGAGCAGATGTTGGTATTGCGATGGGTGGTTTAGGATCAGATGCAGCGATTGAGGCGGCAGACATTGTTATTATGACTGATGAGCCTTCAAAAATTGCAACAGCCTTAAATATTGCAAAACGCACACGACGCATTGTATGGCAGAATATCATCTTTGCATTAGGGGTAAAAGGATTAGTTTTATTACTTGGTGCTTTTGGTATTGCAACAATGTGGGAAGCTGTCTTCTCAGATGTTGGTGTGACACTACTTGCAGTGTTAAATGCAATGCGTGTACTACGAGTGAAAGATTTATAAAAAAGAGGACGCAACCTGCGTCCTCTTTTTTAGGTTATTTTGTTGAAATTGACTCAATAAAATAATAACAAATATTATTTTGTAAATAAATAACGTAATATTAAAATTTACAAATAAAAAAATATTTGTCGTACTATTTTAATATATTTTCCACAAAGATACATATCGTATTGAAAAAACAGAGAAGGAAAAGCTTCTCTGTTTTATTTTTGTATATTTTTTTCAACTTGTTCTCGAACGGTTTGAATGTAATTCATTTTATGATCCCAACATTCTTGACTTAAATCGACAGGGTACTCTTCGGGATTTAAAGTTCGCATATATTCTTCCCAAAATAGTGCGAGACTCTGTTCATTATATTTTTGAATATCTAATATACCTGGTAGTTCATATGTTCTTTCGCCGTTAATGAAAATGTCTTTATGCAGTTCGCGTGCTTCAAAGTTTGTTACAAATTTACTTATATACGTGTGAACAGGATGAAACATTTTTAAACGTTCTTCTTTTCCTGGCTCTTCAGAATCTAATGCAATATAATCGCCTTCTGCATGATCGTTAACTCGATTGATAATGCGATAAATTCGTTTCAGTCCTGGAGTGGTAATTTTTTCAGGGTTAGATGAAATTTTAATTGTATCATTTAACTTTCCATCAGTATCTTCAATCGCAACTAGTTTATAGACAGCCCCTAACGCTGGTTGTTCAAAGGACGTAATTAATTTTGTTCCAACGCCCCATACATCAATTTTTGCGCCTTGAGATTTCAAATGCATAATTGTGTATTCATCTAAATCGCTAGAAGCAATAATTTTTGTATTTGTAAACCCAGCTTCATCTAGTAGTTTTCTTGCCTTTTTAGATAAATAAGCCATATCACCACTATCAAGGCGAATTCCATAAAAATCGATACGATCCCCAAACTCTTTCGCGACGCGAATCGCATTTGGAACACCTGATTTTAAAGTGTCGTATGTATCAACGAGAAAGACACATTTTTTATGAGTTTCAGCGTATTTCTTAAACGCGACATATTCATCGCGATACGCTTGAACGAAAGAGTGAGCGTGTGTGCCTGCTACAGGTATTCCGAAGCGTTTCCCAGCTCGTACGTTACTCGTAGATGAGAAACCACCAATAAAGGCAGCGCGTGTGCCCCAAAGAGCTGCATCAAACTCGTGGGCACGTCTTGTACCAAATTCTAAAAGTTCATCATTATTTGCAGCGTGCTTCATACGAGCAGCTTTTGTTGCAATTAATGTTTGGTAATTCACAATGTTTAACAGGGCAGTTTCAATAATTTGTGCTTCGCCGAGCGGTGCATCAACACGTAATAAAGGCTCGTTATTAAATACAACTTCACCTTCTTGCATACTTCGAACGGTCCCAGTGAATTTCATATTTTGTAAATAATGAAGGAATTCTTCTTCAAATTGTAATTCTGCTAAATAAGCGATATCGCTTTCGGTAAAGCTGAAGTTTTCTATGTACTCTACAATCTTTTCAAGGCCAGCAAAAACAGCATAACCGTTCTCGAATGGAAGCTTTCGAAAGTATAAATCAAACACCGAGCGGCGATTATGAATACCATCTTTCCAATATGTATAAGCCATATTAATTTGATATAAATCTGTATGTAAGGCATAGCTATCGTCTTTATAATAAGTCATCGCGAAAACACCTCCATAATTTGGTTATAGTATACCAATTTTTCATCGCTCGTAGCAAAGAATGGATATGAAAGTGTAGTCAAGAGGGAAAAAAATGAAATAATGCATATTTTTTAGAAAATTAACATTTATCAATTTATATTTCTCAAGATTTTATGTATTATTAGAGTAATGGGGGTAATGAGAATGGAGGAGGACAATGCAACAAACATTAGAAAAAATAGGCAAACAAGTCTTTTATAAACGGCTACAGCAAAAAATGACACAAGAAGAATTATGTCAGGGCATTTGTTCTGTCTCATACTTAAGTAAAATCGAAAATGGAAAGATCGAGGCATCAGAAGAAATTCTACAATTGCTCTGCACAAGGTTAGAAATTGCCGTGACGGATTTGAGAGATGTAGAAGAAGATGTGAAGGGGAAGCTAGATGAATGGTTGAATGCACTAGTTCATTTGGACAAGCCGCAAGTAGAACGCATATATGAAGAGTTGCAAGGTGAAATGAAGCATGTTTTGGATTTTGAAATTATAAATTATTATAAACTGCTGTATACGCGTTATTTAATTATGAAACGAGATTTTCTGGCTGTTGAAGAAGAATTAGAGAGATTAAAAAAGATGTACAAAAAGTATTCGCCATTTCAGAAATTATTATATACGTATAGTAAAGGTCTATATTATTTTTTACAGCATAAATATAAAACGGCCTTAGATTATTTAGTTCAAACTGAAGTGATGGCGAAAGAACAAGGCTATTATGAAACTGGAATCTATTATAATTTAGCTCTTGTTTATAATGAATTAGAAATAGAACATATGGCTTTACATTTTGCTCATTTAGCTATGGAAGGCTTTAAGAATGAATATAAATTTCGTCATGTGATTAATTGCCAGTTATTGATAGGGTTAAGTTATATACAGAAAAAACAATATAACGAAGCTTTAGGAATTTATAGAAATATTTTAAGAGAGGCTAATTCTTTTGCGGATAAAGATAACATAACAGCGATTGCTCTAAATAACATGGGGTATTTACATTACCATTTAAAGGATTATGCAAAAGCGAAAGAGTATTATTTACAATGTTTACAATACAAGAAGGAAGAAGATTTAGATTATATTGATGCTGTATATGAGATTGCATTGCAATGTATTGAATTGAAGGAATTTGAAGAAGTAAAAGAGTGGATTAATAAAGGGATAGAAGTTGCGAAAAGAGATGAGAAGTATAAAAGTATGTTATATACACTTTTAATACTTCAATATAAATATTTTGAAGAGAAGGGGGTGTATAAAAAGTTTTTAGAAACAGAAGCTTTAACATTTTTTAAGCAAGAGGAAAATAAAAAAGATTTAAAAAAGGTATATTTAGAATTAGCAAAATATCATGAAGAAGTATTAGAATTCCAAGAAAGTAATCGGTATTATAGACTAACTATTAATTTATTAGAAGAAAAGGGAGGAAGATGAATATGAAGAAAATGATTTTTGGTGCACTAGCATTAGTGGCTATATTAGTAGTGTTAGAACCTCAATATGCTTGGACTGGAGATATGTATGGTCAAGCTAAAGAACTAATAGAAGTAATAAATTCTTAATAAAAACCCCTTTCCAATCGGAAAGGGGTTTTTTCAATATTTGTTCCTCAAAATTCTACAAAACTTGAGAAAATAATTATTTGAATTTTTAGTATATTAATAGTGGAAACATAGTGCTACGATAAAACTACTCTTTTTCAAAAAATAATTTATTAGGGGGAAGATTCATGAAAAAGAAAAGTTTAGCGTTAGTGTTAGCGGCAGGAATGGCAGTTACAACGTTTGGAGGGACAGGCTCTGCATTTGCAGATTCTAAAAATGTGCTCTCTACGAAGAAGTACAATGAGACAGTACAGTCACCAGAGTTTATTTCTGGTGATCTAACTGGAGCGACTGGTAAGAAAGCAGAATCTGTTGTGTTTGATTACTTAAACGCAGCAAAAGGTGATTATAAGTTAGGGGAAAAGAGTGCGCAAGATTCTTTCAAAGTAAAACAAGTGAAAAAAGATGCTGTAACTGATTCAACAGTAGTACGTATGCAACAAGTATACGAAGGAGTACCTGTATGGGGTTCTACTCAAGTAGCTCATGTAAGTAAAGATGGTTCTTTAAAAGTATTGTCTGGAACAGTTGCACCTGATTTAGACAAAAAAGAAAAGTTGAAGAATAAAAATAAGATCGAGGGCGCAAAAGCAATTGAAATTGCGCAAAAAGATTTAGGTGTTACACCTAAGTATGAGGTAGAACCAAAAGCGGACTTATATGTATATCAAAATGGTGAAGAAACAACATATGCATACGTTGTAAATCTAAACTTCTTAGATCCAAGCCCAGGAAACTACTACTATTTCATTGAAGCAGAAAGCGGTAAAGTATTAAATAAGTTTAATACAATCGATCATGTGACGAATGATGATAAGTCGCCAGTTAAACAAGAGGCTCCTAAGCAAGATGCAAAAGCAGTTGTAAAGCCTGTAACAGGAACAAATAAAGTAGGAACTGGTAAAGGGGTATTAGGAGATACGAAATCGCTTAATACAACGTTATCTGGATCATCTTACTACTTACAAGATAATACACGCGGGGCAACGATTTTCACATATGATGCGAAAAATCGTTCAACATTACCAGGAACATTATGGGCAGATGCAGATAATGTTTTCAATGCAGCGTATGATGCAGCAGCGGTAGATGCTCATTACTATGCAGGTAAAACATATGATTACTATAAAGCTACATTTAATAGAAATTCTATTAATGATGCAGGAGCGCCGTTAAAATCAACAGTTCATTACGGAAGTAATTATAATAATGCATTCTGGAACGGATCACAAATGGTATACGGAGATGGTGATGGTGTAACGTTTACTTCATTATCTGGTGGAATTGATGTAATTGGTCATGAATTAACGCATGCGGTTACGGAAAATAGCTCGAATTTAATTTATCAAAATGAATCAGGAGCATTAAATGAAGCAATTTCTGATATCTTTGGTACATTAGTAGAGTTCTATGATAACCGTAATCCAGATTGGGAGATTGGTGAAGATATTTACACGCCTGGTAAAGCAGGAGACGCACTTCGCTCTATGAGTGATCCGGCGAAATATGGTGATCCAGATCATTATTCTAAGCGTTACACTGGTTCAAGTGATAACGGTGGAGTTCATACGAACAGTGGTATCATTAACAAACAAGCTTATTTATTAGCAAATGGTGGTACACATTCTGGTGTAACTGTAACTGGTATTGGTAAAGATAAGTTAGGTGCAATTTATTACCGTGCAAATACACAATATTTCACGCAATCTACTACATTTAGCCAAGCTCGTGCTGGTGCAGTACAAGCTGCAGCTGATTTATATGGTGCGACTTCTGCGGAAGTAGCAGCAGTGAAGCAATCATTTAGTGCTGTTGGTGTAAACTAAGGGTTTAAGAGAGTATTATTAATAAAATACTTCAAAAATAAAGAAGGAGCCTATGCTCCTTCTTTATTTTTTTCTCCATTTTTTCCACAAATAAAACAATCCAACACAACCCGCTATTGTTACAATCCACTTCGCTTCATTCGTTCCATTCATGACATGATAGGCAGAATATACTTCGATTAACAAAGCCGGTATTTTACCTATTGTGCTGGCAATACTGAAAGAGAGTAATGACATTTTGCCTAGAGCGGCAAATAAAGTAACGATACTTGATGGGATGAAAGGTATGAATCGAAACGATAGAACGAGTAGAAAGGCCTCTCTACCTTCTACATAAAGTAGGCGTTCTACCTTTGGATACTTATTTGCTTTGTTGTGAGTGAATTTCTGAAGGCCTATACGATAAATATAAAACGAGATAATAGCCCCTAATGCCTCACCTGCGATCGAAATAATGGTCCCGTTTGTTACACCAAAGAGCTGTATGTTAATAGCGGTCAAAAAAATACTAGGGATAAAACCTAAAAGACTGATGATGACGTTAATTAAGATACTAAGTGGAATTGCGATTGAATAATAGTCTGTTAAGAAGTTTTGAATTGTTTCAGCCATTGTTTAAAATCCTTTATCTTTTTTTGCATTACACCATATTTCCATTGTGTAGGCAAGCACAAATTTACATAATGTAGAAAACGTTGATAAAACACCATCGATATACCTTATATGGGTATTAGGTATATAAAATTAGGGGTATATTTTATTTTTTATAAAATCACCAAAAAACTCTGTTTTTAAAGGGGATGTTTAGCTATTTTAGGGGTGATTTAATCTGGGAAATAATTATAAAAACATAGGGGTATATTTCGGAGGGGGTCCAAAATAGTAGTTTGATGAAACTAGGGTGGTAATATGGCAAAATTGATGAGGAATTTTAAAAATGTATATGTTTTTTCGTTGTGAAATTGACTTTTAGTGAAGTTACGATAATAATCATGGAAGAGGTGATATTATGAAACGAATAAGTAGTCTTCTCTTGAGTAGTTTATTGGCATTAATGCTGATCTTAAGTGGATGTGCAGGAAAAGAACAAAAAACAGAGAAACAAACAGGGAATCAATCGACATCAGTAGAAAAAATTAGTGATAATATTTTAGATGAAATGGAAGGGCCACCTAAAAATGGTCATACGATTGAAAGACATGTAGGAAAATCAGAAGAGGATTTGAAGAATCGCTTGAAGACAGATAAAGTATCAGCGGCAAGTACATACTATGATAAGGAAACAGCGACGAAAGCTGTAAAAGATAGTTTGAAGCAGCATGATAAGGAAATTCAAGATTGGTTAAAAAATTCTAAAGAGGCTCGTCTCGTATTAAATACAACTCATTCATTCCCAGTTGGAAAAACGGTAATAAAGAAAAATATGAATGTAAAAGACAAGTTAGTAAAAACTGTTACTGTTTTGGCGAGAGATAAGTCAGGAGATTTAGGATATAAGATCATTACTTCTTATCCATCTGATAAATAAGAAGGGGGAGTAAATATGTATACGACATTACAATATTTTCTCAAATCGTATTGTACGTTAAGTATCCATGAGGATGAAATAGTAGGCGTGATGGAAGAGTTTATAGAGCAAGAAGATGAAGAAATTGTTTTGAAATTACGCAATGAATTATTATATATGAAGAAAAAAAACGCTTGGGAAGAGGCGTGTGTATTAGCTGCGAAGCAAGGAAATCGCATGTGGTCTTTAGAAGAAACGAAAGACCATCTTGAAGCTTTTTTACTATTATTGCAAAAGAAAAAGGCGTGAATAGATCACGCCTTTTTCTTTTGCCAATTTGATGGTGTCTCATTGTGTTGGGGCACTTTTATATACGCTTTTTGAAATTTGTCCATTTGATACTACTTCACCGTTTTGTGTTACTTTTTTATACGTAACCGCTGTTATTTTATCACCAGTTCTACTAACTACTTGAGAAGAAACTTCAACATTTTTACCAGTATTTGTACCAAAAATGCGAGTAGTAATACTACCGCCATTTGAAAATGCTTGAATATAAATATGATTGCCTGTATTGTTTTTAAATTTTAAATCCGGACCATAATCTGCCACTGCTGCATCTTGCCCAAGTGGTAAATAATTTACGGGCATAGAATGATTGCTTCGAGAAACAATTCCTAAATCTGCTCTTAAAGCTGCGCTATATAAAGTGCTACTAACTTGGCAAACGCCTCCGCCTGCACTTTGTATAACTTTACCTTGTGAAAATACTGCTGCGGATTTATAACCATGGGCAGCATCCGTTACGCCAACACGGCCATTAAAACTAAACGTTTCATCAGGTGCGACAATAACTCCACTTAAAGTATTAGCTGACTTATTTACGTTATAGGACTGGTTTCCATTCCGACCAGCCATTGGAGTTGAATATTCAGCAATTACTTCTTTAATCCCCATTTTCTGTATATCTTCTGTAGAACGCTCAGGTTTTAAGAGTGTAACTGGTAATGTAACGTCCGATGAGCCAGAAGTAATGGCCTGCTGCGTTAAATCAGTTAATTTTCCTTTATCAATTTTTTCTCCATTTTGACTTTGGCTAATATTTACTGTAGAGCCTTCAACACTTAATTCTGCATTAATAGGATTTTTTAATGTTTCATTATATTTATCCTTCATAAAGCTTTCATAAGCAGTTGTATTTAATTGAGCTGTTAATTTATAGTCACGTTTTAATTCACCGTTTTCGGCCTGCTTCCGCATTTGGTAACGATTCATTGCGTTTCCTTCTTGTTCTTTAAAGATTTTGTCAATAATATCTTTTTCCTTATAATTTATCCCTAAATCTTTCCATGTGTACGTTTGTTTATCATTTTGGAATATGTAGGTAAGAGATTTTTGATCTAATTCAGTTACCTTTTGATTAATAATTGCTTGAATATCTTTTTTATTTTTTCCATCGAGAGAAATACCTTCAAATGTAGTATTTGGTAATGCAGTAGTATCTAATTGATTATTTAGTTTGGATACATATTGATATCCACCAACACCGCCTACACAAAGTAATATGCCTCCAGTAATTGCAGAACCGATCAGTATTTTACTTAGCTTCATTTATTTCCCCCCAGAAATTTTTGTATAAATATATGTATTACATTTTTTGTATAAAAATGATGAAAATAACATTATGTACGTACTAGTATACTATTATTTCCACTATGCGTGTAATGTTTTTATAAAAAATGTTACACTGTTGTAATAATTGTCTCTTTTTGTCACAATATGCACGAGAAATATGTTGAAAATTATAATAAAAAGGCTGTCTAGAAAGATCTAGCAGCCTTTTTATTATAATTTTTTATGTTCATTTTTATTCGTAACACCGAGATGTTCTTGTAGTGTTGTCGAAATATTATTGACGCTTTTTTCATTTGGAACGTAATAATAAATACCACCTATATATTTATCAGTACCTTCTACTTGCATTTTGTCCATTTTTAAATTGGAATCCATTGAATTTTTGGCAATTGTCATCATATCATCAAAAGTTAAATTTGTTTTTAAGTCTTTATCGACAGCGTCTAAGAGGCCACCGATTTTATTAATAGAATTAAGAGATAGTGCTTTTGCAGCAATAGCTTCTAAAACAAGCTGTTGTCGTTGACCGCGCATATAATCACTATCGATATGACGAGTTCTAGCTAGTGCTAATGCCTCTTCTCCATTTAAATGTTGACGTCCTTTTTTGAGGTGAATTGCATCTGCTTCGTCTTTACTATTTTGTTCTGTAAACTCAACCGGAACATCGACAGTAATACCACCAAGAGAATCGACAATCTTGATAAATGATTTAAAGTTGAATTTTACATAGTAATCAACTGGAACATCTAAAAATTTCTCCACTGTATCAATTGTGCTGTCCACACCACCGAATACGTGCGCATGTGTAATTTTATCGTATTTATCACGTGATTTAATGTAGACACGTGAGTCACGTGGAATACTCACAAGTTTAACAGATTTATCGTTTTTATTAATTGTTGCAAGTAATAGCGCATCCGTACGAGTTGCTTTTCCATAACTCTTGTCCCTAATATCACTTTCATCAACACCCATAATAAGTACGGAAATGTTGTCAGTCATAGGTTTCACAGCTTTTTCACGTTTGCTGGATTTATCCCCGCGGCCCAGTTCAGAATAGGCATTACTTAATACAGACTTTGCTTTACTGTATATATGGAAGGAGTAGCCCCCTGCTCCAAGTGCTATAATCAGTAATGGAATAAGAAGGAACCAAAGTAGGCGTTTTTTCTTTGAGCGTCCGTTTTTGGCTCGGGTGTCTTTGTTCATATCGGATTTCATCATTTTTCTCCTTTAAAACTATCAAAGTGTATACATCTAGAAGCGCATTCAAACACATAAAAAATATTGTACGCTAAATAAAAGCGATTGTACATGTATAAAAAATAGATGTCTTGATTATTTATAAGACACCTATTCGTTATTGTATACAAAAGATAGGGATAAGAAAATGATAAAATTTTACCTAATTACAACATAATGCTTACGATAATTGCAGATAAAATGCTAACGAGAGTAGCTCCATATAGTAATTTAAGGCCAAATCTGGCAACGACGTTTCCTTGTTCTTCGTTTAACCCTTTTACTGCACCTGAAATAATGCCGATAGAAGAAAAGTTGGCAAAAGAAACGAGGAAAACAGAAATGATACCCACTGTACGGGGAGAAAGGCTATTAGAAAGTTTACTAAGGTCCATCATTGCCACAAATTCATTCGTTACAAGCTTCGTTGCCATAATGCTACCAGCTGTGACAATTTCAGAACTTGGTACACCGATAAGGAATGCAACAGGCGCAAATACGTAGCCGATTAATTGCTGGAAAGTAATGCCGAATATAATGAGGAATAGGTCATTAATGCAGCTAATTAATGCGACGAATCCGATGAGCATAGCGCCGACAACGATGGCTACGCGAAAGCCATCTAGAATGTATTCTCCAAGCATTTCAAAAAAGCTTTGCTTTTCGCCTTTAATTTCTAAAATATCTTCGTCATCTTTCACGTCGTAAGGATTGATGATGAGTATGATAATAAAACCACTAAATAAATTGAGAACGAGTGCGGTTACTACATATTTAGGCTCAATCATTGTCATATAGGCACCTACGATAGACATAGATACGGTTGACATGGCAGAAGCACAAAGTGTATAAAGACGGTGTTTTGGAATTTGAGCTAATTGCTTTTTAACTGTAATAAAAACTTCTGATTGGCCGACAATGGCAGAGGCGATAGCGTTGTAAGATTCTAATTTCCCAAGACCATTTATTTTGCTAAGGAAGTAACCGATCCAATGAATAAAAAATGGTAGTATTTTGAAATGTTGTAGTATACCAATTAAGACGGAAATGAAGACAATTGGTAATAATACAGTAAGGAAAAATGACATTTCACCTTTATTGGCAAGACCGCCAAATACAAAGTTTATACCATCAGCAGCATACTCGAGTAGCTTTGTAAACAGACTGGAAATGACCCGAATAAGTATGAGGCCGATTTCTGTATTTAATAATAAATAGGTTAAAATCAACTGTATAATAAGCATGATGAAAATTGGTTTAAATTTAATATGTTTCTTATTGTTGCTAGCAATATAAGCAAGGAAGAAAACAACGATAAGTCCCACGAAAAAAGTAATAAATTTCATAGTAAGCCCCCTAAAAGAGATATTCTGCTATATATGTTTTTCATTTCAAGGGAGAATATGCATCTTTGGTAAAGAAAGGAATAGAGAGAGCATGAATATATGTAGAGTGCACCACGTTGCAATTATTTGTTCGAATTATGAACTGTCAAAGGATTTTTATACTCGGATATTAGGTTTTAAAGCGATAAATGAAGTATATAGAAAAGAACGAGATTCTTATAAGTTAGATTTATGTGTAGGGGAAGAGTATCAAATTGAATTATTTTCATTTCCTAGTCCACCTGAGCGCCCGAGTTTTCCAGAAGCAGCTGGACTTAGACATTTAGCATTTGCTGTTACAAATATAGAAGAAGCTGTAAACCATTTAAAACAATGCGGTGTGGAGACTGAAGCGATACGTATGGATGAAATTACGGATAAAAAATTTGTCTTTTTCCAAGATCCTGATGGCTTGCCTTTAGAATTGTATGAGGCTTGAAATTGGTGAATTTTATATAGGGTTGCTTTCAAATAAATGAAGAAACTAAAGTGAAACTTCTTTTTTAAAGGAGGTGTAACTTTAGCTAAGAAAGCTAAAGGACATATGTGGATATTTTAAAATTATTGATGGTAGCCATCCTTATTGCGTTAACAGCATTTTTTGTAGCTGTTGAGTTTGCAATTATTAAGGTACGTAGCAGTCGTATTGATCAACTCGTTAGTGAGAAACGACGAGGAGCATTGGCAGCTAAAAAAGTAACTTCGAATTTAGATGAGTATTTATCAGCATGTCAGTTAGGTATTACAATTACTGCTTTAGGGCTTGGGTGGTTAGGAGAGCCCACTATAAAACATATACTCGAGCCGTTGTTTTTAAAACTACACCTATCTCCTGCAATTGCAAGTACAGTTTCATTTATTATTGCCTTTGCAGTTATTACGTTTTTACATGTTGTCATTGGTGAACTTGCTCCGAAGACGCTCGCTATACAAAGGGCAGAACAAGTTAGCTTATTATTATCGAAGCCAATTATTTACTTTTACCGAGTAATGTATCCGTTTATTTGGGCTTTAAATGGTTCTGCGAGGCTTGTGACAGGGTTATTCGGATTACATCCGGCTTCTGAACATGAAGTTGCTCATTCGGAGGAAGAATTACGATTAATCTTATCCGAGAGTTATGAGAGCGGAGAGATTAATCAAAGGGAATTTAAATATGTAAATAATATTTTTGAATTCGATAATAGAGTCGCAAAGGAAATTATGGTACCTCGTACGGAAGTTGTAGGTTTATATGAGGACGAACCATTTGAAACACATATTAAAATAATCGCACAAGAAAAGTACACGAGATATCCCGTATTTGGTGAAGATAAAGATGAAATTATTGGGATGGTTAATGTAAAGGATTTATTTATTCGTTATATGGATGGTAATCGAGACGAGGGGTGCTCGATTAAGCCATATACAAGACCAGTTATTGAAGTGTTAGAAAATATTCCTATTCATGATTTGCTATTACAAATGCAAAGAAAACGAATTCCATTAGCTGTATTATATGATGAATATGGTGGTACAGCGGGGATCGTTACACTAGAAGATATTTTAGAAGAAATTGTTGGAGAAATCCGAGATGAATACGATGAAGATGAACACCCGCCTATAGAGCATATAAGTGAAGGCTATAAAATCGTAGAGGGAAAAGTGCTTATTAGTGAAGTAAATGATTTATTTGGCCTACACCTAATCGCTGCTGATGTAGATACAATTGGTGGCTGGATTATGGTACAAAAGCAAATCGTTGCTGAAGGAGATATTATTGAAAAACACGGCTTTTCTTTTAAAGTTCTTGAAAAGGATATGCATCAAATTAAACGAGTGGAAATAAAGAAGGTAGAAGAATGATTTTCTATAAATTTTTATCCCGCTATTTGTGGGCAGTAAGACCCCTACTTCAAAATTCAGCGAAAGCGAAGAAGTTAGGTGGGGGATCAACAAAACCCCCACTGATTAAAGTTTCACTTTATAAAAGGTAGATATAGAAAAATAAATGTTTGCGCTTTCAAAAAAGGTGCTATATAGTGAAGGTGGATACTGAAAAATTCTTCTGAATGATACTCGTTTTTTTAGAGGCGAATTTTTTAGATAAGGATTTAGAATGAAAAGTATAGGTGATGAAAATGATAGCAACGAAGGATATACGTATAGAGAAAGATTTTTTAGGTGAAAAGGAAGTACCGAGTGTAGCTTATTATGGGGTACAAACATTACGTGCTGTAGAAAACTTCCCGATTACAGGATATCGCATTCATCCGTCACTCATTACGGCAATGGCAATTGTGAAGAAAGCGGCGGCACTTGCAAATATGAATACTGGTTACTTAGCTAAAGACATTGGATATGAAATTGCAGAGGCAGCACAAGAAATTGTTGATGGGAAATTCCATGATCAATTTATCGTGGATCCAATCCAAGGCGGTGCTGGAACTTCTATTAATATGAATACAAATGAAGTAATCGCTAATCGAGCTTTAGAACGTATGGGATATGAAAAAGGCGAGTATGTGAAAATTAGCCCAAACACACATGTGAACATGGCTCAATCAACGAATGATGCGTTTCCAACGGGAATTCATATTGCAACTCTTATGATGTTAGAAGAACTTCTTATTACAATGGAAGAACTTCATGCTGCTTTCCGTGAAAAAGCAAAAGAGTTCGACCACGTCATTAAAATGGGACGTACACATTTACAAGATGCTGTTCCGATTCGTCTTGGACAAGAATTTGAAGCGTATAGCCGAGTGCTTGAACGTGATATAAAAAGAATTAAACAGTCTCGCCAACATTTATATGAAGTGAACATGGGGGCGACAGCTGTTGGTACGGGATTAAATGCAAACCCTACGTACATTGAACAAGTGGTTAAACACTTGCGAACATTTAGCGGATTCCCACTTGTTGGTGCAGAGCATTTAGTTGATGCAACGCAAAACACAGATGCATACACAGAAGTATCTGCGGCATTAAAAGTATGTATGATGAATATGTCTAAAATTGCAAATGATCTTCGTATTATGGCATCTGGTCCACGTGTTGGATTGGCGGAAATTCAATTACCAGCTCGCCAACCAGGTTCATCTATTATGCCAGGTAAAGTAAATCCTGTTATGGCAGAAGTAATTAATCAAGTTGCTTTCCAAGTAATTGGTAATGATCATACAATTTGCTTAGCATCAGAAGCAGGACAATTAGAGTTAAACGTAATGGAGCCTGTACTCGTATTTAATTTAATTCAATCTATTAGTATTATGAATAACGGATTCCGTGTATTCCGTGAATATTGTATTAAAGGAATTACAGCAAATGAAGAATTGCTGAAGCAATATGTAGAGAAAAGTGTTGGAATTATTACAGCGGTGAACCCTCATATTGGTTATGAAGCAGCATCTCGTATTGCACGTGAAGCAATTGAAACAGGAAAATCTGTTAGGGAGCTATGTTTAGAACATGGTGTACTGACAGAAGAAGAATTGGATATTATTTTAGATCCATTCGAAATGACGCATCCTGAAATTGCTGGAGCTTCTTTACTAAAGAATAAGAAGATGTAATGTGAAAAAACACCGATCCATTTGGATCGGTGTTTTTTGTTTAAAAGATATTAAATACAGCATTTAATTGAAGTAAGCTAATAATAGCTAAGAAGATTAAACTATATTTCATCACTGTTTTAAATAGAGCAGATTCTTTACCAACTAGTCCAACTGCCGCACAAGCAACTGCTATGGATTGTGGTGAAACCATTTTTGCTATTGTGCCACCAACTACGTTTAATGAAACGAGAGTAGATGGTACGATGTTTAATTGATCGGCAGTTACTGCTTGAAGTGGTGCGAATAGTGAACCACTAGATACTACTGAACCAGTAATGAATACGCCAATCCATCCTAAGATTGGAGAAAGAATAGGGAATGCATTTCCAGTAGAAGAGAATGCAAGTCCAAGTGTAGATGACATACCAGAGTAGTTCTCTACGTAAGCTAAAGCGATAACGCTACAAATTGTATATACTGGAACCTTTAATTCTTTTATTGTTTCAATCATTAATTCTTTAATCATTTTGCCGTTTACACGGTAGACGATAAGTGAAACGATAATTGCTAATACAATCGCAGTAGTTGTAGAAGAGAATACATCTAGTTTGAAAATCGCTGCGAAAGGTGTATCAGCTTTTGTGATTGGTGCAGTTTTAATAACTTGATTATGAAGACCAGGGAATTGAATGTTAAATACTAAGTTTGCTAATGGACCATCCGGAGCAAATAAAGCTTTAATTGGTTTTAAATTAAAGATTGTTACAAATGCAGTTAAGAATATGAATGGAGACCAAGCATATAAAATTTGATTGAATGTATGAGATTCTTTTTCTTCTTGTTTTTCTTCTTTAGCAGAAGATTTTGGTTGCCAAACACGTAAGAATAATGCAAGAGCGACCATACTTACGACTGCTGCGAAAATATTAGTAAGTTCAGCGCCTAAGAAGTAAGTTACAACAAACTGAGTAATTGCGAAAGAAACACCACTTACAAGAATACCTTGCCAAGTTTCTTTAATGCCTTTAAATCCATCTACCATTGAAACAAGTAAGAACGGTAAAACAATACTAATGAATGGTAAAATAAGAACAGTTTGACGACCGACAGTTAATGCATCTATTCCAGTTAATTGGGCAGGTACTGTAACTGGAATACCCATAGCCCCCATAGCACCACCAGCGATATTAGCTACTAAGCAAATACCCGCTGCTTTTAATGGATTAAAGCCCATACCTACAAGTAATGCAGCTGTAATAGCAACCGGAACACCGAAACCAGCTGCGCCTTCTAAGAAAGCGCCGAAAGAATAAGCGATTAATAATACTTGTAAACGTTGATCATTTGTAATACTTGAAATACTATCACGAATGACATTGAATTGTTCTGTTTTAACAGTTAATTTGTAAAGGAAGATAGCTGCGATAACGATAGTACAAATTGGATAAAATCCAGATAAAACACCAAATCCGGCAGATGCTACTGCTGCAGTTGTAGGCATTTTATAAACAAATATAGCAAGAATAATAGCAACAATTACACTGTAAAGACCAGCCATGTAACCTTTCATTTTGAATCCCACTAAACAAATAATGAAGCAGAAAATTGGAAGTGCTGCGATTAGTGCAGATAACCAAATATTGTTTAATGGGTCATAAATTTGTGTCCAAGTACTCATAATAATGACAACTCCTATCTATTTTATGTGAAGAAATTCACATTATTTGTGAAACTATTCACAATCAACTTACATGCTTAGTATATTCTCCTTCAACACTATTGTCAACGTAAAAAAGTATAATTATTCCATAATAGTGTTAAAAGAAATGCTTTGTTCATAAAGTGGACAAAAAAGCGCACTCAAATGGATTTGAGTGCGCTTTTTGAAGTTATTTCCATATTGTTTTGTCTGTTCATATATCATTGATTCCATATGTTAGATGAAGTCTTTGCATTAAGTATATAGGATGTTGGAATAGTTGAAATTTGATAGGTGTCACATTCTGGTCCGAGTTGATTTAGTAAGAAAGAGAAAGCAAATGCATTTAATAGGAAGTTTTGAATAACAGTCTGAGCAAGTACAATACGAATTAAAACAACAATAAGTTAATTTTTAATATTATATTATTTTTTTACTGAAAATTCCTTTTAGCGTAACAAAGAGGTTAAATATAACCCAAATACGTTACGATAGGTTATCAATTATAGACGGTATTTTACAATATCATTACTGCACGTTGCAATGAGGTGAAAATATAACAAAAAGCCTGATAAAACAACGTTTGCAAGCAAAGTATTTGCAGCTCGTTGTTTTGCTTTTTCGTTATATCATATAGTATAATATTCAAAATCAGCAAGGAATTTTTCCTGAGCTCTTTGCTGGTTAAGGTGGAAAAAATTTTCAGCTTTATAGGTTGATAAAGTTATGTCGTAACAGGAAATATAAGAACAGATATATAAATAAATAAAAAGAAAATAAAAACGAAAATGAGGGGAACTTTATGAGCCAAAATCAATTCGAATGTCGTATTTCAGAAGAAGATGTACAAATGTTAAGAGCGTTAGCGCATCCGTTGCGTCTACGTCTAGTAATGGAACTAATGCAACGTGGGACTTGTAATGTAACACAATTACAGGAAGTATTAGAAATTCCACAATCAACAGTTTCGCAACATTTAACGAAATTAAAACAAAATAAAGTAGTGCGCTTTGAAAGACGAGGATTAGAAGTGTATTATCAAATTCATAATGATAAAGTAAGTGAAGTTGTAAAAACATTATTTTCTTAAAATTTGAATATTATGGAAAAAGACGTGTGGGATATACGTCTTTTTTTATTTGTCAGAAAGGTAATAGGAGAGAAAATGTTAGCAGGAAAGGAAGAAAAGGCTATCCATTAAAATGCTGCTATATGGAATATATTCTAAAGAGGAAAGAAAAGATAGAAAGGAGTGTAGTAAGTAAAAGGAGGAATAGTAGTATGGATGTAAAACGTGTGAAACAAATTTTATCTTCTTCAAGTAGCATTGACGTTACATATGAGGGCGTCCCAGTATGGATTGAGAGCTGTGACGAGCAGAGTGGGGTTGCTCAAGTGTATGATGTATCTAATCCTGGAGAAAGCGTTCACGTGAACGTGACGGCTTTAGAGGAGAAATGATAAAAAAGACGCTTCTAATTTTAGAAGCGTCTTTTCGAGTGTTATTCCATCATACTCGCAACTTTTTTAGAGAAGAGAAGGAGTACAAGTCCTAAGACGATAACGATAATACCGATACTTGCAAATACTTCAAGGTAGCCTAATGATTGTGTAAAGGAAGCAAGTTTACCTGCTAACCAGTTAGCCATACCCGTACCAGCTAACCATACCCCCATTAGTAATGATGCTAATTTTACAGGAGCGATTGCACTTACCATTGATAGACCGATTGGTGATAAGAATAACTCACCAATTGTATGGAAGAGATAAGTGATAACGATGAATAATAAGTTCGCTTTTACAGTTATATCTGCTTCACTACTTCCAGTTTTTAGAACTGCTAATGTTAAAACAAGGTAACCTATACCTAGTAAAATCATACCTAATGCCATTTTTGTTGGTACTTTTAAATCACCGCGTTTTGTTTTAGAAAGTTTTAACCATAGCATAGATACGAATGGTGCAAGTAGTACGATGAATGCTGGGTTAACTGATTGGAACCAAGATGTTGGAACTTCCCAACCGAAAATTGTACGATCAACAAATTTATTTGTATAAAGTGTTAGAGAACTACCAGCTTGTTCAAATCCTGCCCAGAAGAACACTACGAAACAAGTTAAAATTACAATTGCCCAAGTACGATTTTTCTCTTGTTTTGTTAAAGGTTTCTTTTCAACTGCAGGTTGATTTTTTGACTTTTTACCGACAATTGTTGTTCCTGCTTTACCAAGGTAACGAGGAGCTAATAAGTTGAAAACAATTTGTCCAATAATCATACCGATACAAGCTGCTAAGAATCCGTATTTATATCCCATTACAATAACGCCATTAGCGCTTGTTTTAAAGAAATCTTCTGCTAAAAATCCACAAATAAGTGGAGCAAAGAAAGCACCTACGTTAATACCCATATAGAAGATAGTAAATGCACTGTCACGACGTGAATCATTTTCACCATACAATTCACCTAACAGTGTAGAAATATTTGGTTTGAAGAATCCATTACCAATAACTAATAGTATTAATCCAAGGAATAGACCTGTTTTTGTATTCATTGAGAATAGTACAAAGTTACCGATTGCCATAATAATTCCGCCGAGAGTAATGGCATGACGTCTTGTGATATAGTGATCCGTTAGCCATCCGCCTATAATTGGCATGAAATATACTGCCGCTGTAAAAGTACCATATAATTGCACTGCGACTGCCTTATCAAATCCTAACCCACCACTAACAGCAGCAGTTGTTAAATAAAGAACTAAAAGGCCACGCATTCCATAATAACTAAATCTTTCCCACATTTCTGTTAAGAACAACAAGTACAACCCTGGTGGATGTTTTTTTGGTGATTGTTGCTCTCCAGCTTTGTCTAATTTTAAAGCTGCATCCATTTTTGTTTCCCCCTAATCCTGTATAACGGATATTTATGTAATCATTTTAATTTACAAAATATTTAGAAGTCAATAGAATTATATGGAAATAGAAAGAAAATTTCTAAAAATGTTCTATTTTTCTTCGACCGTTACTGTATTTTGCCCTGAAAACGAGATGATAAGCGTTTTCAAATGTAATAATTGAATTCTAAAAGAAAATAAAATAGTGATTAATCAGAAAATTTAGATTAAAATATTTATTCTGATATAGAGAAAATATATTCTATTTACTTTTACAATATAACATATTGAGAATAAAAATACAAAATGAAATAATGTGACATTTAAGTGAATTGAAAAATAACCAGCTCCATAGAA
The DNA here is from genome assembly GCF_030733445.1 of Bacillus sp. MMSF_3353. Lineage (NCBI taxonomy): Bacteria > Bacillati > Bacillota > Bacilli > Caryophanales > Bacillaceae > Bacillus > Bacillus sp. MMSF_3353. The sequence continues at coordinate 13,296 of NZ_JASHJA010000015.1, read as the reverse complement.
GGGGAGCTGGTTAAGGAAATATTATTTAACAAAGCGTTTTTCGATATCATCTAATAGTAGGTTAGCAGCCATTACACCACCAGCTGTATTCCAAATAACGTCGTCAACTTTGTATGCTGTACCATTTTTTACTGCATTTAAATTTTTAAATAGAGGATCATTGATATATTCTTTTTCTAATTCAGAGCCTTTTTTCTCGTTTCCTTTGTCGAATGTGAAGTAGAATAATACATCACCATCCATTGCTGAAATACGTTCTTTAGACACGTTACGCTCTGCAAAGTCGTCTTTATTTTGGTCACCAGGGCGTTTAAATCCAAGCTCTTTTAAAATAACACCAGAGAATGTATCACCATGATAAATACGAACATCACCAGGCATGAAGCGAACCATAGAGATTTCTTGATTTACTTTATCGCCTAGTTTAGCTTTTAAATCTTTCATACTTTTATCGTAATCAGCTAAAACCTTTTGACCTTCTTTTTCTTTATTTAATGCTTTTGCATAAAATTTGAAGTTATCTTTCCATTCACCACGTAGCGTCTCAGAGAACACAGTAGGTGCAATTGCTGTTAGTTGCTCGTACACTTTTTCGTGACGCATTTTGTTACCGATAATTAAGTCTGGTTTTAAAGAAGCGATTGTTTCCACGTTCACTTGTCCTTCATCACCAACAACTTTTACATCTTTCATTTTATCTTTAATATGTGGATACCATGGATCCCCAGTCCAAGATTTTACAGCCCCAACTGGTTTCACACCTAGTTCAAGTAAAGCTTCAGTTCCTTCATTTGTTAAAATGACTACACGTTTTGGATTAGCAGGAACTTCTGTTTTACCCATTGCGTGTTCCACCGTAATCATTTCTTTTTTTGTATCTTCTTTTGTTTCCTCTTTCGTATTTGATTTTCCACAAGCACTTAAAAGTAATGAAAAGGCTAGTAAAAATACAAATACTGTAAACGATTTCTTTCGTGTTAAATTCATTATGTACCCCCTACATACTGAGAAGTTTTTTCAATAGCAAGCATGATATTAAGCTTTTATCTTTTGATTGTCAATACATATCAATGAAAATAGTTCTCATTATCGTTGACAATGAGAATTAAGTTGAAATACACTTACAACGTATCATTATACATTGAAGGGGAAACGCTGCATGTTATTAAAAACAAATCAAGCAAAATGGATTGGATTATTTGTTGGAATCATTGCAGTCATTATTTGTATTTGGGGAAGTATTATTTTCGGATATACAAATACGAGCTGGAAATTAGCGTTAGATGCTTTTTTTCATTTTAATGGTTCCAATGAACATATTATTATTCAAAATGTGCGTTTACCAAGGGCATTAATTGCAGCTAGTGTTGGTGCTAGTTTAGCCATTGCCGGTTGTCTTATGCAAACTTTAACGAAGAATCCACTTGCTTCTCCAGATTTTATTGGATTAAATTCAGGTGCTGCTTTCTTCATAGTGGTAGCAATTGTTATTTTTTCCGTGACATCATTATCAGCTTTCACGTGGATTGCCTTTTTAGGGGCAGCAATTGCAGCTGTGCTTGTATTTGCTTCTAGTTCTTTAGGAAAAGAAGGGACGACGCCTCTTAAGTTAACGTTAGCAGGGGTCGCAATTAGTGCGTTATTTTCATCATTAACGCAAGGATTACTTGTGTTAAATGAAAAAGCGCTTGAAGAAGTACTGTTTTGGCTTGCCGGATCTGTGCAAGGAAGAAAGTTAGAAATTTTACAATCTGTATTCCCATATTTATTAGTAGGCTGGATCGCATCTCTTATGATGGCAGGGAAAGTAAATACATTAATGATGGGGGAAGACGTTGCAAAAGGCCTTGGACAAAGAACGATTTTAATGAAATCATTCGTACTATTTATTATTGTCCTGTTGTCTGGTGGTTCAGTTGCAGTCGCTGGTCCGATTGGATTTATTGGTATTGTTACTCCGCATTTTGCCAGATTTCTTGTTGGAGTAGATCACAGGTGGAGAGTACCGTATAGCGGATTGTTAGGTGCAATACTATTAATCTTAGCTGATATAGCAGCAAGATATGTCATTATGCCACAAGAAGTACCAGTAGGGGTTATGACAGCGTTTATCGGGGCACCATTCTTTATTTATATTGCACGTAAGAGAGGGCTTAGCAAATGAAGAAGTATATTCCGTTTCGTATAGGAAAAGGCGGGCTCTCGTTTTTAATGTATAAACGAGCTTGTCTCGTCTTATTCAGTTTACTAGTTGTTTTAATAGGATTATTTTTTGCAAGTGCAGGTATGGGAGACATGAAAATTGCCCCTTATGATGTATGGCAAGCGATTACTGGAAATGGCGATGCGATGTCAAATATGGTTGTAAACAAGTTTCGTATGCCGCGTATTTTGATTGCCATCCTTGTAGGAATTGCACTTGCTGTAGCAGGATGTATTTTACAGGGTCTCGTTCGAAATCCACTGGCTTCTCCTGATATCATCGGGATTACAGGTGGTGCAAGTGTTGCAGTTGTATTATTTTTAGCTATATTCAGTGATAAAAATAATGCGCTAACCGTAAGCATTCATTATATGCCGTTAGCAGCCTTCGCTGGGGCAACGATTGTAGCGCTTTTTGTATATTTATTTGCATGGAGAAATGACGGATTATCACCGATTAGTCTTGTTTTAATTGGTGTTGGTTTTTGGGCATTAACGAAAGCGGCAACGACTTTGTTTATGTTGTTAGCGCCTATTTATCAAGCGAGTCAAGCGAATGTATGGATTACAGGTACTGTTTACGGTTCTTCATGGCAAAACGTTATGGTGCTTGCGCCGTGGGTTCTCGTTTTAACGGTAATATCATTTATAGCTGCTAGACATTTAAATGCGCAAGAGCTAGGGGATGATATTGCGGTAGGGCTTGGTGTTCCTTTAACGAAGTCACGCGTATTCATGTTATTACTTAGTACAGCTTTAATTGGTGGAGCAGTTGCCTTTGCCGGAGGAATTGGATTTGTCGGTTTAATGGCACCTCACATTTCACGAAGACTAGTTGGTTCTTTATACGGTGCATTACTCCCAGTTGCAGCAATTGTTGGTGCAATTTTAGTGCTCGCAGCAGATTTAATTGGGCGTACAGTTTTCACACCACTTGAAATTCCAGCAGGGGTATTTACGTCAGCAATTGGTGCACCTTATTTTATTTATTTACTTTATAAAAGTCGGAATTCATAAAGGGAGATGAATATGCAAAAAGCATTGGAGACGAAACGTTTGACGTTGTCTTATGGTGAAACAATTATTATTGATGAGTTGAATTTAGAAATTCCAAAAGGCGAAATTACAATCTTTATCGGTTCTAACGGTTGCGGGAAATCAACTTTATTACGTTCACTAGCTAGATTGTTAAAGCCAACAACGGGTGACATTTTGTTAGATAATCAAGCCATTCAAAGTATGCAAACGAAGCAAATCGCTCGTCAAATGGCAATTTTACCACAAGGACCGCAAGCGCCAGAAGGACTTACAGTATTGCAGCTTGTAAAGCAAGGACGTTATCCATATCAAACATGGCTGAAGCAATGGTCAGAAAAAGATGAAGAAATGGTACAAAGAGCACTTGCAGCAACAGGTATGACAGAATTTGCTGAGCGTGATGTGCATGCTCTTTCAGGTGGACAACGTCAACGTGCTTGGATTGCAATGACGCTTGCACAAGATACAGATATTATTTTACTGGATGAGCCTACTACATATTTAGATATGACTCACCAAATTGAAGTGCTAGATTTATTATTCGAATTAAATGAAACAGAACAAAGAACAATTGTTATGGTATTACACGATTTAAATTTAGCATGCCGTTATGCAGACAATATTGTTGCCATTCAAGATAAACAAATATATGCACAAGGTAAGCCGGAAGAAGTAGTGGATGAGAAGCTAGTACGTGATGTGTTCCGAATGGAATGTCAAATTAGTACGGATCCGTTATTTGGGACGCCACTTTGTATTCCGCATGGAAAAGGAAGACGTGTACGTAAAGAGGTTGCTCAGGCAATGAGATAATAAAAAAGTCGATGATGATTCATCGTCTTTTTTATTTTTCGCAAGAGAATAGTAGGAAGAGGGGAATTCGTAAACGTCGTTCATATTCTTCTTCGCTCTGAAAATAAGTTTGATTTGGTGTAGCTTCTTTTATATTTGTAATCGTAAATCCAGCTTGTTGTAATAATGTAAAATATTCTTCCGTTGTACGATGATATTTAATAACTTCTTGATCAATCCAAGGTTCAACGCGTTTTCCCATTTTAAAATAATCATCGACGAGCCAGCTTGTTCTTTTTCCGCTCGTTTGCAAGCTTTCAAATGAAGAAGTAATAACAGGGTGTTGAACACTAAAAGTAAAGGTTCCATTTGTTTTTAAAGCTTCGTACACATTTTGAAAAATGATAGGAAGATGTTCAATATAATGTAAGGCGAGTCTAGACGTTACTAAATCAAAAGTAGAAGGAGGGTATGTGTAGTCTTTGAGGTTTAAACAATGGACGGTTCCATTTTTATTTTCTAGTTGTTTTTTAGCTTTTTCATACATAAGTTCGGAGCCTTCAATACCAGTGTAAGAGTGGCAGCCATTCTCTAATAATTCCTCGCCAAACTTGGCGTCACCGCAGCCTAAATCGAGGATTTTCTTTCCTTTCACATCACCAATGAGTTGAAAGAAGGCTGGCTTTTCAAGTGATTCATTTGGGCTATTTTCTCGGTATCTTCGTTTCATATATTGTTCAAAAAATGCTTCGTTATTATATACATCAGATTCAGTAAATGCCATGATTGAAGCCCCCTTAAATATTTTTTTTATTCTACCAAATATGAAAAGTAAATGATAGATTTCTTGTAATGAATCATATATAATCTAGAATTGTAAGCGGTTACTTTAAACTATTTTTCTATAATAAATTCTAAAAACGTGTTAAGCTAGTAGAGGGATTATTAGAACTATTAAGACAATAATCCGCTTACATGAACGATGGGAGGCTTCACAATGTCTAGTAAAACACTTGCAAAATTTTTAGAAGAAAATTTAGAGGATTTAAAATCAAAGGGGCTTTATAACGTAATTGATCCGCTTGAGAGTTCAAATGGACCGATCATTACAATTGGCGGAAAAGAATATATTAACTTATCTTCAAACAACTATCTTGGATTAGCAACAGATAGCCGTTTGCAAGAAGCAGCAATTGGTGCAATTCATAAGTACGGCGTTGGAGCAGGAGCTGTTCGTACAATTAACGGTACTTTAGATTTGCATATTAAATTAGAAGAGACAATTGCAAAGTTTAAACATACAGAAGCAGCAATTGCTTACCAATCAGGATTTAACTGTAATATGGCAGCGATTTCAGCCGTTATGGATAAAAATGATGCGATTCTTTCAGACGAATTAAACCATGCTTCTATTATTGATGGTAGTCGTTTATCAAGAGCGAAAATCATCGTTTATAAACATTCTGATATGGAAGATTTACGCCAAAAAGCAATCGCAGCGAAAGAATCAGGTCTTTACAATAAATTAATGGTAATTACAGACGGTGTCTTCTCAATGGATGGAGATGTTGCAAAATTACCAGAGATTGTTGAGATTGCAGAAGAATTAGATTTAATGACATATGTAGACGATGCACACGGTTCAGGTGTACTTGGAAAAGGTGCAGGAACTGTAAAGCATTTCGGTCTATCTGATAAAGTTGATTTCCAAATTGGTACATTATCAAAAGCAATTGGGGTAATTGGTGGATATGTAGCAGGGAAACAAAACTTAATTGACTGGTTAAAAGTTCGTTCACGTCCATTCTTATTCTCCACAGCATTAACACCAGCTGATGCAGCTGCATGTATGCGATCAATTGAAATTTTAATGGAAAGCACAGAGTTACATGATCGTCTCTGGGAAAATGGCCGCTATTTAAAACAAGGGTTAAAAGAACTTGGCTTTAACATTGGAGAAAGTGAAACGCCAATTACACCTTGTATTATTGGTGACGAAGTATTAACACAAGAATTTAGTAAACGTCTAAATGAAGAAGGCGTATATGCAAAATCTATCGTGTTCCCAACTGTAGCTAAAGGAACAGGACGCGTTCGTAATATGCCTACAGCAGCTCATACGAAAGAAATGTTAGATGAAGCAATTCGTAAGTATGAAAAAGTAGGAAAAGAAATGGGCATCATTTAAGTAACGACATCTTTTGAATAGCTTGCAAATGAGGAGTGGGGAAAATGAAAAAAATTCTAGTAACCGGTTCTTTAGGGCAAATTGGTTCTGAATTAGTAATGAAACTTCGTGATGTATACGGTGCATCAAATGTTATTGCAACAGATATTCGTGAAACAGATAGTGAAGTAGTAACGTCTGGTCCATTTGAAACGTTAGATGTAACAGATGGACAAAAACTACATGATATCGCAAAGCGTAATGAAGTAGATACAATTATTCATTTAGCAGCTTTACTTTCAGCAACAGCAGAAAAAAATCCGTTATTTGCTTGGAATTTAAATATGGGTGGACTTGTAAATGCATTAGAAGCAGCTCGTGAATTAAACTGTAAGTTTTTCACGCCAAGTTCTATCGGTGCATTCGGTCCATCAACACCGAAAGATAATACGCCACAAGATACAATTCAGCGTCCTACTACGATGTATGGGGTAAACAAAGTAGCAGGAGAATTACTATGTGATTATTATCATCAAAAGTTTGGCGTTGATACGCGCGGTGTACGTTTCCCTGGTTTAATTTCTTACGTAGCTCCTCCAGGAGGCGGAACAACTGATTATGCGGTTGAAATTTATTATGAGGCGATTAAAAAAGGCACATACACCTCATACATTGCAGAAGGAACATACATGGATATGATGTATATGCCAGATGCTTTACAAGCGATCATTTCATTAATGGAAGCTGATCCAAGTAAACTTGTGCATAGAAACGCGTTCAATATTACAGCAATGAGCTTTGAGCCAGAGCAAATCGCAGCATCAATTCGTAAACACATCCCGACGTTTACAATGGATTACGCTGTAGATCCTGCTCGTCAAACAATCGCTGATAGCTGGCCAAACTCTATTGATGCAACAGCAGCAATGAAAGAGTGGGGCTTTAAAGCAGAATACGATTTAGACAAAATGACAACTGACATGTTGGCTAAGTTAAAAAAAAAGCTCACAGCTGAGTTAGTGATGAATTAATAGGAAGGGTCGATTCTTAGGAATCGACCCTTTTATTTGTATTTTAGGAATATACAAATAATTACAAGTGTGATAGAATAAGTTAATTTGTGCATAAAGGGGAGAGAAACAATGGAGAAATGGGAGTTAGCAAAGGGAATTTATAATACGTCACGTTTAACAGGAACATTTAAACTTCGATCAGGACAAGTATCAAATCAATACTTTGATAAGTACTTATTTGAATCTAATCCAGTACTGTTATTAGAAATTGCTAAACAGTTGAAAGAGCTCATTCCCCCTGATACAGAAGTACTCGCAGGTTTAGAAATGGGAGGAATTCCAGTAGCAACAGCATTATCTTTACAAACAGGTATACCAGTTGTATTTGTAAGAAAAGAAGCGAAGAAGTACGGTACATGTAAGTTAGCAGAAGGCGTTAATATTGCTGGGAAAAATGTTTGTGTTGTTGAGGATGTTATTACGACAGGTGGTCAAATATTATTAAGTACGAAAGATTTAAGAGAACTAGGTGCGAAAGTACATCATGTTCTAGGTGTAATTGAACGAACGAAAGAGGGAAAAGACAACTTATTAGAAGATGGCTTACAACTACATTCTTTATTTACAATGGATGAGTTAATTGAAGGAGAAAAGCAACATGCAAAGAGTTGACGTCGTATATGCACTAATACATGATGAAGAAACAGATAAAATATTAATGGTACATAATATAGAACAAAACGTTTGGTCACTGCCGGGTGGGGCTGTTGAAAAAGGTGAAATATTAGAGGAAGCACTAATAAGAGAAGTGAAAGAAGAGACAGGTTTAACTGCCGTGGCAGGTGGACTTGTTGCGATCAATGAAAAATTCTTTGAAGAATCAGGGAATCATGCGATACTTTTTACATTCCGAGCAAATGTAGTAAAAGGTGAACTGATTGCGGGAGATGAAGAAGAAATTTCTGCAATAGAGTGGGTGAATCGAACGATCGCAAATGAACGATTTCCATTCTACGATGGCGGATTCGAGGCATTATTAGAAGTAGCCATTCCATATAAGTTTCAATCAGAAACAAAGTGATTGAAAGAAAAAACAGGAGCGACAACGCTCCTGTTTTTCTATTCAATCGTCTTCAGTAGTAACTTTTTCAATAGTGGTTTAATCTTCAGACGTAAATCTTCAGCATGATTTGCAACTAAGAAGTGATGGTTATAAATGTTCTTCATTAATTGATAAGTGGCTTCTTTCGCTTCGCCTTCTTCGATGAAGATTCCGATTACTTCCATACCACTTTTACGAGCAAGTTTGACAGCTTCATGTGTATCTAAAATACCGTCTTGTTGATAGTCTAGCGCAGAAGGCTCACCGTCTGTAAAGACAAGTAAGAATTTATGTTTTTCTGGTCTTTTTGCAAGCTTTTCAGAAACGATACGAATAATATATCCGTCGCGGTTATCTTCTTCTTCGCGAAGCTGCATAATTTCTGGACCGACGTTTGGTAACGTTGAGTTTTTATACGTTACAACTTCATGGATAACGTTTGGTTTATCCTCAGGCTTAGCACTAGAAGCATCTTCCCAAAATCCACTAATGGCGTGCGGGATTTTTAAAGATTTCAATGCTTCATGGAATAGGACCACACTCTTTTTCGTTTCTTCCATTTTGTTATACATAGAACCAGAGCAGTCCACTAGTAGTTGGAATGCAACGTCAAGTTCTTGTGATTCTTGTCCTTTTTTATAAAACATGCGCGGCTGCTTTTCAGTATAAATACGAAGGAATTTCTTACGAAGTCTTCCGTAATATTTATCACTATTTGCATTCGTTTTATTTTCAATCGTTTTTTCGATAATTTTCTTTAATTCTTTTACATCTTTATTAACGACTGATTTGATAGCTTGGTAATCCTTTTTTTCATCAGGATTTGATTTGCGAGCTTCTTTAAATATATGAGAAGCACCAACGTTATACTTACCGTATGCACCCTCGTTTTGGCTAGAAGCGTGTGAAGCTCTTGCTTCTTCTGTATCAGCGCCATCAAAGTTGGATTGTGTACTTTTTTGAGAAGTACCTTGTACAGAACCAAGTGCTTGGTCGCCATCTTCTGATTCACGAGCAGTATCGCCCATCATGTTTGTTTTTGTTCCGCTTTCTAATTCAAAGCGTAAAAAATTCTCGTTTTCGTTATTTTTATTTTCACGATGCCATGTGGAGAAACTTTCATCCATTTTGTTTTTATTTTCATCGTCATCTATGAGCTGCGTATCATCATTTGCTAAATCTTCGACGCGACAGTTCTTTTCGTCTGCAATGACAGATAAATAAAGCGGAGCATGTCCGAAATAATTATTAAGCATATCACTTTCAAGAAGTCCTTCTAAACGATAGCGAATTTTTTCAACGATATACATAATATCTTCTGTATTACGAGCTTGGAATGTTTCATGCAAAATTGCTTCAATTTGCTCGAAATATTCATTATTAAACATTTCATATTTATCGCTCGTTAATGAAAGATAGCAGAGACAAAATAGACGATCACCGTGATAGTTACGAACACGATTGATTTCATTTTGTGAACCAAAGTAATTGCGATACATTTCTTTTCTTCTTTTAAAAACATGCTTTGTGCCAGGGCGTAAGTTTTTTACGATTTCCTCAACACGTAAATCTTCTAATAGAACAAATAATTGTGTTAAAAACTTTTTTAAGGGTGATTCTTGTAATTCAATCGCATAAGAACGAATTAAAGTCATGTCCGAGTAATGTTTATTACCAAGTGCCTTTAAAAACACTTCGCTTTTTAATCCGATTACTGTATCCTCTTCTTTTCGATCATCCCAAAAGTGACTAATGACAACCTTTTTTTCAATTTCATCGTAGTATGCTTTATAGCCATACTCAAGGTAGGCATCGTCTTCTTTTAGAAGAGCATACATTAAGTTTTCCATTTGTAGAAACAGCGACGCATCAATTTTTTTGTCACTAAAAATTTGTCTCATGAATTATCCCTCAAAGAAATAACTTTCTGCTAATTCACGGACAGTCATTTGTTCTGTTTCATCGTTTAATTTTGCGATAATACTACGTTCAATTGCACGCATAACAGGAATATATACACCTAAATCACATGCGTCGATAATGCCACGAATACTTGCTGCTTCTTCACTTACACGTCCGTCACGAGCTAAAGGCATAAGGTCGCTTGCAAATGCAACGAACTTTTCAATTGTTGCAACATCATTTAATTTTGATTCAGATAGTAATAGTTCTTTTAATGTATCACCTTGAATGTATGGAACTTCAATAATAACGAAACGGTTTTTTAATGCTTCGTTTAGTTCACTTGTTCCAACGTAACCTTCATTAATTGCTGCAATTACACGATACTCGTCATCGCCATATACAACCTCTTGTGTAAATGGATTTGTAATCATTTTACGGTAATCTAATGCACCGTGAAGAAGTGGTAACGTTTCAGGTTTTGCCATATTGATTTCATCAATATATAGGAAATGACCGTTCTTCATTGCTTTCATAAGAGGGCCGTTAACGAATGTAACTTCAGATGCGCCATCTTTCGTTTGTAGTGTGTTGTATCCTAAAATACCTTCTACATCTAGGTCAACAGAACAGTTAATGCTATGCATTGGTTTTTGGAATAAAGAAGAAAGAGTTTCAGCTAGTACTGTTTTACCACTACCAGTCGGCCCTTTTAATAGAATGTTTTTGCCAAGAAGAAGCGCTGTAATAGCATCTTCAATAATGCTGTTATCAGATGCTTTATATATTTTCTTTCCAATTAAATGTGCATTTTCACCAGCTTCTTGTTTATTTTTTTCGTGAATGGTTGAGAGCTGTTGTTTTAAATCAGCATGTATATGAAATTGTTCTAACATGTATTTCCCACCTAACATTATTTTCATAAAGTAATACATCTTATGATAACTTGTTTTAATATGGTATGCAAAGAAAAGGAGAGAGGGGAAATGGAAAAGAAAAAGCAATCAATGTTACATTGATTGCTTACAGTAAAGGAGAAATGAGTCGCATGAAAGACTCTAATATTCGTTTTTTGATACTTCTTTTTTGGAATGCGTTCCATTTAATTTCAGTGGAATGCTTAAAGTCGTCTTCAAAATCATGTTTAATATCATGAACGGTTTCTGATTCATATAGTACGCTAATAAGTTCATAATTTAATTCAAAGCTGCGTACGTCCATATTTGCCGTTCCAATTGTCGCGATCTTATCATCAACGAGTACAATTTTTGCATGCATAAAACCATCTTTATAACTATAAATGGAAGCACCAGCTTTTAAAAGCGGAGTGAAGTAGGACTGAGATGCTTGATCACTAATAATACTATCACTTTTACCAGGATATAAAATGCGTACATCTATGCCAGATATTGCACTTAAACGTAATAATGTTAAAGTTTCTTGATCTGGAATAAAGTAAGGTGTAGCGATCCAAATCGATTTTTTTGCAGATCCCATAACAGCTAATAATGTATTGCGAATGCTTTTATCATCTGAGCTTGGTCCGCTCGCTACAATTTGCACAGCACCTTCTGCATTTGAAATTTCTTTACCTGGGAAGTATTGTCTATTCATAAATTGATCCCAAGAATAAGTATTCAACCCACTAGATGCATAGAGCCAATCCTCTAGAAAGATTGCTTGTAATTTATATAACGCTTTCCCTTCTATTTTTAAATGGCTATCACGCCAAATGGGGAATTTTTTTGAACGACCAAGATATTCATCACCGACGTTGAGTCCACCAGTAAAACCGATTTCTCCATCTACAATAACGATTTTACGGTGGTTACGATAATTGACTGTTTCAAGTAACCAAGCTGAAAAAATAGGGTCAAATTCTACAATTTCGATCCCAGCTTCTTTCATAGGTTTTAAAAAGCGTCTTCTTAAAGTGTTACTTCCGAGTCCATCATAAAGAAAGCGTACAATAACACCAGATTTTGCTTTTTTTATTAAAGCATCTCGAACTTTCGTACCAATCTCATCAGATTTATAAATATAGTATTGAATATGTATGTGATGTTTTGCTTGCTCGATAGCTTGCAAAATTTCTGAGAATGTTTGATCTCCATTTGTTAAAAGTTTTGTCGTCGTTCTATCTGCGGCAGGCCCGCCTCCAAATTTTTGTACGACTTCTGTTAAATGTACAGAACGTTCATGTAAGGGGACTGTGAGTGCTAATTCTAGTCGTCTTCCTTCTAATATTTCACGGAATAATTTTCTTTGTTCTTCTGAACGATGGAGATGTTTTTTTCTTCTCCAACGGCTACGACCGAAAATAGAGTATAAAAGCACCCCTATAACGGGAAGAAGTGCTAATACTAAAAACCACGCTAAGGTGCTTTGAGGAGACCTATTTTCGATGAAAATAACGAATGAAATTCCTATGATTGTGATGGACCAGAGAGCGCCGACAAATGTATATAACGAAATAAATGATGTATTTAATAGGAAAAGAACGATAGATATAATTACAAATATTGATAGTAATTGAACGATAGGCTTCTTCATTTCTATAAAATTCCTCTAATCTTTCTTAAGTATAGACCTCTTATATAAAAAGGTATAATCCGACATTCTTATTATAAAGTGTTTTGTTTTTTTTACAAAATATAGACATTTTCTCCATGCTTTCCGCATTTGTCCTACATACATTATATTGTGACGTTATTATCCAGCTATTTGCTGGTTAATAAACAGTGTAGGAGGGACAAAACCCTTGCCCTTTATATAGGAAAGGGGATAACCATATCATGGATTTGTAGCAGGTGCATGATGAAGACCAGGATATAGTTATCTTTATTACGCGGATTCTTCTTAATTATATAGGTTACTAACAAGGTCCGTACTATCCATACAATACCTATTAAGATGAGAAAATGGAAAAGGAGAGGGGAAACATGAATTATATAGAAAATAACGGATTGTATTATCGTAATCATCATCCTCATGGAGGGCACAACCATAACGGCGGACATCACCATCATGGAGGGCACAATCACTATGATCATCACCACCATCACGGAGGCGGATGGGGC
>NZ_JASHJA010000014.1:0-100338 GCF_030733445.1 Bacillus sp. MMSF_3353 | reverse complement strand
ATATATAGAGTATATTATTAGTAGTAATATATAAGTATTATTACTATAGGGTTCTAAGGTTTTTAGCTATAGTTGTAAAGTAATAAAAAAGTTATTTAATCTTGCCGCTAAATATGAACCCTCATAATTAACATAACAAATAGGGTATTTGCATTTAAACTCCATGAAACTCAAATGTATTTTTTTCTAGATATATTGCTTCATCAGAATTTTTGATAATAATATCAAAACGTTGACTGTATGGATGCATAAACACTTTGTACTGAATCCGACGTTCTTCATGAGACCGCCTTAAATAATTGATGTCGGCTCCCCTTTCAGCAATATCGCGGCTAGACCTTCTCATTAATTCCGTGTCATCATCTGTATAGAAGTAAATTTTTAAATCAAATAAATCGGGATTAATAAATGCGGCACTCATTCCTTCTACAATCGTCACTTTGTTTTTGGAAGAAATCAACTCGCTTTTCATATAATGCGTATCTATCGTATAAAAATCTAAGCCAGCTCTTACCATCTGAACATCTCTTTCTAAAGCAGACAAATGATGCGCTGATGGATGACAAGCCGTCATTTTATAATGATGATTTTCGTTTTGGTATGTATAGTGAATAATCGCATGCTTTCGTATGTCCGAACTAACAATGTATGGATCTGTATTAATATAATTCACTTCATTTGGATTTAGTAGACCTACAAGCATATTGGCAAAGGTTGTTTTTCCCGCAGCACCATGTCCTGAAACGCCAATAACAATCTGTTCATCTGTCATACTAACCCAATTTATTATTTCTTGTAATAACTTATCCATCTTTCTCCTCCTTTTACTGATATACTTTCCTTATTTCAATTAGCTGAATATCAAAATATCCAACCATCTTATTATACATGAAATAAAAAGATGGTATGATTATCCATAATACCATCTCAATTTTTAAACAACTATATTATCTTTTAAATAACTTCATCATTTTTTAAACATCTTTATTATATGTGAACAATAGGCTTATTTAATTAATTACCTCCTAATCTTTAGACCCCTGGAATCACATAAACTTTTGCATATATGTCATGTTTAGCTGCAAGTTGCTCCAGCTTTGTTTGTCTGTATTCTGTCACCGTAAAGAAATGAACAAGCGGTACTTTTCCGTTATATTTATTTTTGTAGTATAACGAAAATTCCCTGTAACGACTCATCTTTTCAGCGTTTACATTCATTGTTTGTGTACGATCTATCTCTACAGCATTTAATGTATCGTCCTCATCCCTGAACTTTACATCAGGAATAATTGTCTTCTTTTTATCATTTACTTTATAACGTATAGGGGTTTCTATCTGCCAGTCGTCGGGACAAAACAGGTAGAGCCACGCTTCATTACGCATAAGGCTGTGAGCTAATCGACTATTTGGTACAATCTTTTCTGTATCGTCGAACAGTTCACGGCCCTTTTTATTTAAGTAATACACGTACTCTTTTTGGTACACTGTGTTATTTACGTATGGACTGAGGTCCTTCAAAATACGATTTGCGTTACGTATACCACCCATATCGTGCACCGCCATTAAATGCCTGCGGGTTGCGAATTTCAACTTTCTAATCGAGGTCAGAATCGTCATCTGACGGTTGATTTTGATATGTGTCTGGATGTTCATCTTTCTTCACCTCGTATTGTTTTAGATGTGCCCACATCTGCTTATCACTAATAAAAGGTACCTGCAGTTCTGTTAATCGATCTGTTTTATAAATAGCTCTACCAGGTAACGACGGTAATGTTTCTAATCCTGATTCATCAAGGACAACCTCAGACGCCTTGTATGTCGGTAATCTGAACCCTAACTTAGCGTCAGACATTTGCTTTACGACTGATGGTATTGAAGTAACTGTAGGATACTGTGTAGCCAAAATCAAACGAAAACCCAAGCCACCCGATACAGTTGCTATATAACTAAGCATATATTGGCATTCTTCCCGAATCTTGTTAATATCACGCGGTAACCCTTTTGCCGGGGCAAGTACAGCACCTTCATCAACAATAATGAAATATCGATCCCTTTCTTTTGTTTCAACTATATTTTTGTAGCCATTATCCTTCATGAATTTTCCACGCTCTTCAATTTTTTTCATAATTTTATTTAGTACATGGTGTGCTTTCTCTACAGAATCAGCAACTTCTAACACTTGTTTCAAATTACTAAACTCGCTAAATTCCAGTCCTTTTTCCTTTAAATCAATTAAATACACATGAGCATGCTCCGGATTCGCCTCAATCAAAGTAGTAAGTAGTACTTTCAAAAACACGGTTTTCCCCATCCGTGTAAGACCACCTAATACCATATGAGGAGTTTTATCGAAGTCATGATAAATCAATCTTTCAAGACTTTGCCCCATTGGTACACGCCATCTACCTCTTTCCACCAATCCTTCTGTCCATCCCCACTTCTCTGGTATATCCTTATGAAAAACACGAATCATTAATTTGTAATTATCATATTTGATACGTACAGGTTTGTTTAACCCTTCTGAAACAACATCCTCAACTTTTTGTATTAACTTTGAAGGCATCCCTAACGGCAGCCTATATACATAAGTCGTACTTCGATCATCTTCTTTTCGTTCAAGAAAGACTGGATAATGTAGTTTTTCATCCTTCCTGATTGCAATTCCACTTACTTCAAAGAAAACTTGTATCTTCTTTCTATCATCCTCTTTACCTTTTAATCTATCATTTACCAAAGCGTATCCCAGCGAAACTGCAGGTATTAATAACAACTCAAGCATAGGGGTTCACTCCTTATATATCCTTATAGGATATAGTTGCTCTTTACGGGAAGACTTACGTACGAGTTATTTTTCTTATATAGCAAATTGTCCTATGATTCCAGGTTCCCTTCCTTCAAAGAAACACCATTAGCACATAACGTAGAAGATACAGAACCGAGCCGGTAAGAGTTGTATACATCATCATACGTGGAAGCCAATGTGGAACACTCATCCCCATTTTCTCAGCTGCCTTCATCGCCACTACAGACAAGCCAGTCGCCGTCCAAATTACTACAGCCTCTCCTGCAAGTGTCATAACGAATCCCTCTTTCTTTTTAGTTGTAATCCTTTCGCTTTTAGAATTGGCTGGTACTGATCAATAACTTCCTCCCACTCAAGGATCTCTTCCTCATCCCCGTATAGATCCTCCATGATTTCATTAGATAAACTGTAATAACCACAATATTCTTTATTGTCAAACACTTCATGTCTTTCCATATGCTTTACGATTGAATTCGCTTCACCTTCCCCTCTGGATTCTTTATACATGCTTCTCAGCTCTTTAGAAGGATACAAATACGGCGTGTCGTTTAAGTAATCATATTGCCACCTCATTACTCATCCCTCCACTGTTTACAATCAGTTAGGTACGCGTCAATCCTTTTTTGAATCCCTATCTCGTTATACGGGCCATAAGGCTCTTCTTCTCCCAATAAGTCAACAATATCGATGTAGTTTGGATGTTGTAGCATGTTGTGATTTACAATGTGATCGTACACACATTGCACTTCATCATGATCATCAGCCTCTGCGTGCATGTTAAACAAAGTTTGTGACGGATACAGTGGCATGCGATTTAAATACTTATATCCAGGTCTCATTGTTCCTCACCTTTCCCTCTAGATGTCCTTAGTTCCACTTGGTATTCCTCTTGGTCTTGATGTGGTATTGGTATAGGTATATGACTTAGATACTAATTTTTGCGTGTCCAAACAAACTTTTTTGCCTAAATGCCTGTACTATTTTCAAAGGAGTTAGTCCTCCATTGTAGAAACTATTGTTTTGAGGTGATTATTTATGAAGTTTAAATGCCGGTTAAAAGTCATTTTTGCTGAATTAGATATTAAACAAGGAGACTTTGCTAAACGTATTGGGATTGATGATTCCACTTTAAGCTCACTTGTTAAGAATCGTACAACTCCACGCTTTGATACAGCATACCGAATAGCTCAAGAACTCGGTAAACCAATCGAAGAGATCTGGACCATCGAGGAGTAATTCCTCCCCCTCCAGCCTAAATAAGTTTTTTATCTCTATTTTTCTTTTTATACTTGACTTTAGCGTTTGGCAAACAATCATGGGATGAGGGTACAGGACAACGGCTAGGGCAGAGAATGACTACCTTACAACGCTTCAAAAATAAAAAGCGTCGTAAAGGAGACGTTCTGTCAATCATGGTCTATCGGGTTAAGGAATCCGTATAGTAACACCCTGTTTAAACGCTGTAATTTCTTACACAGCTGACTTTTTACAGATAAAGCTTGTCCTATCTGCAGAAAGAATCAGGAAAGGAAATGCACTACTGGCGTATCCTTTATTACTCGTAACCTATAATTCTTTCATTATCAGCTGCTACCCGTGCCGTAACACGCCAAGCAACCGCCGTACCGTTAATGGCCGTACTCGCCTAGACTCCTAACTACGCAAACAAGGAAACGTTATATGTTAGGACGCTTAACTTTCTGACGTTGGCTTAGCTAACCTGTTCAAGTTTAACGAGTGTTAGGTCATTCCTCGTGTGGATCTCCTTCCTTAGTTACCTAAAAAAGACAATAGGAAACTAGACCTCGTGTATATCTATTTTTTCGAATAAGGATATTCACGAGGCTGGAGGTTGTCCGGTATTTAGTTAAAGAAAGAGCTTATAGCACGTGAGCTATAAGCATGTTGATAAGTAAAAGAACAGAAGCTACAGTGTAGAAACCATAAAACCAAATACAGTCAGATTTCGTTTCTAAACCGAAGTACTAGCTAATTTTTGGCATTTATACCGCTCCACCCTTCTCACTTATATAAAAGTATGACTCTAGAAGTAAAACTTTGTTAGTAACAATATATAACTCTAGGAGTCATACGTCAATAGTCTTTCGAAAAAAGTTTTACTTTAATATGTAAATTGTGTAAAATGTAAAGTAATAAATGATCGGAATGAACGGAGGTATTACCATGAGTTCTATGGTATTCACTTTAGGAGAAACGATGGAGGAAATCGGGATTACGAAAAACAAGTTATCCGTGGAATCCAAGGTACGCCCAGCCACTATTAGTAATCTAGTGAATGGTGAGGTTGGTCTTGTACGTTTTGATACATTAAAGTCAATCCTAGACGCTTTAAATGAATTAGCTTCAGAAAAAGGTATCGATAAAACATACCAAATTGAAGATGTTGTACAGTACATAAAATAAATGTACTGTTTTTGTTTATGTATATTTTTCGCAATACTCTGACTTACTCAACTTAAAGTATTAAAGGAGGAGAAATATGGAGACAAAAACAACAGCTGATGGAAATACTCACATCATTGAAGTGAATCAAAAAAAGAGTTCCTTAAAAGAAAAATTCGGTCGTAAAACGTCATTAGTTTTTGGAATCTTCGGTATTATATTTTCGGTTATTTTAGGCATCACAATTGTTGGATTATTTTTTGCTATCCCATTGTTTCTTTTTTCGTTAGCATTTATATACGCATCATTTGAAAAACAAGAAGTACAATGCCCTAACTGTGGTCACAAAAGAAGGATCTCTAAGGGTACCGGTTATTTTGATTGTGGAAGTTGCAAGAAACGTACTTTAGTAGAGTGGAAAGCTGTAACCTAACAAGTTAATTAATAAATTAAATATTATCTATAAGGGAGAACATAATGAAGGATATACATCAACAACGATTAGATTTAATTAGCGAAGGATCTGATGTGGCAAAAAAGTGTTTTGTTTCAAATGAATACTATGACTACATTGCAGGTCCTGATTATGTATCATGGATTCAAAGATGTAAAAGGTTTGTAAATGAAAATGTTCATGACGAAAACTTCAAAAAGGAATTCGCTTTAGAGGCCAATAAAGCTCACGGAGATGGAGTCGAACGATATGAGTACCTGATTGGAATGCTCCAATCCCTAAAAGACTATGACTTTTCCTTATCCGATACAAATCAGGAACCGAATCGTTCAGATAAAATAGAGAAAATTTTTATTAGTCATGCTTCAAGAGATATAAAGTATGTAAAAGAATTAGTAGACCTGCTTAATGATATTGGTGTCAAGAAGAGCTCAAAAAGTATTTTCTGTAGCTCTTTACCTGGTTATGATATTCCGCATGGTAAGAGCATCTACGAATTTCTTAAAAATGAATTAAAAAGTAATAACATTATGGTATTATTTGTTCTTTCAGATAATTATTATCAAAGCGCACCTTGTCTAAACGAAATGGGTGCAGCGTGGGTTACATCAAAAGAATACACTACGGTTCTTACTCCTAATTTTGATTTCAAGCAAATAGTTGGAGCGATTGACCCCACTAAAATTTCATTTAAAATGAATGATCCAGTTGGATTAGATAAATTTAGAGACAGCATTATTCAAACATTAGAGTTAGAAGATACAGATTATAAAATTTGGCAAGAAGATAAAGCTAAGTATCTCTCTACAGTTTCTACACTTGCAGATCAAGAAGCATCAACTCGAAATGTTAGTATAGAATTAGAAAGAGTCAAAAATCAAGGTACAGACGCGGTAGAGTTATCTTTACGATTTATTAATGTTACAACACAGGTTATTGAGTTCAGGTATATCGAAATTGAGTTAACTGATGAAAATGGGGAAAAACTCGAAATAGTAATTGAAGAAGACGAAACTCTTAATGATATGCAGTTAATGAGTAAAGAGAACAAAGTTATTACTAAGATATTCCCATATGATTCATCATCTACTTTCCGTGTTAGACGTATTGTAAATGAAAAAACTAAAATCAATTTCGCTATTGTATAAAAAGAAAAAACCCGCCTCCTATGTGGAGACGGGTTTTAATTTTCATTTAACTTCATACCACCAACCTCTACGATCAAGGTAATCCGTCATTCCTTTAAGTTGCACGGCTGAAGTAGGTTCAGAGATAAAATATGTTAATCCATCTGATTGTAAGATGAATTTAGCTGTCATTTTTACTGATGTTAAAGCTCTCATAACATCAGGAGTTTCATACGGTGAGAATGCACCTGATTGAATAACATTTTGTTTAGACGGTGGAGTTGTTACGTTCCCGCTACCACCGGAAGTTTGTCCAGTTAGAGCATATACAATTGAGCTAGCGATATTATCCACATGCCACCTCGCCATATCTGCATCATTATCAATAAATCCAAGTTCGATTAGAATAGCTGGCGCTTTAGTGTTTGCTAATACGTAAAGTTCTTTTCGTACCTTAGCACCACGATTGAACCATCCAATATCTTTCGAAAGCTGCGCTGATACTTTTGCTGCTAAAGCTTGTTGGTCATAATAACAAACTTCCACACCATTAGCCGTTCCGTTATATGCATTCAAATGGAACGAAACAACAAGATCTACATCATGAGAATTACAGTTACGAACGATGTTACTTAAATTTTGCGCTTGAGTAGAACCTGTTTCATCCGTATCGTCATAAACCGTATGTCCTAAAGCTCTTAACTTAGCTGCAACTGCATCCTTAACCTGACGATCCATAATATGTTCTTTTCGATTCCCATAATTTGCGCCCTGTACAATACTGTTGTGACCACCATGTAAACTATATTTAGCCATCATTTAACCTCTCCTTTTAATGTAAGTTGTTTTTTTCTATTACATCTTTTTGCTGCAAACCTTTACTAGATAAATAGTTGTTTTTCCAAGCCATATACAATGCATAACCACCAGTAATTACAGCTACGATGTTATTTGCTAATTCATTGCTGATTGTCTGGTAACCGACTAAGTTCAAAACACTATTAATTACGGCAAT
Source organism: Bacillus sp. MMSF_3353 (assembly GCF_030733445.1). Lineage (NCBI taxonomy): Bacteria > Bacillati > Bacillota > Bacilli > Caryophanales > Bacillaceae > Bacillus > Bacillus sp. MMSF_3353. Next base: position 92,536 of record NZ_JASHJA010000014.1, on the reverse strand, counting down.
AACCAAGATGATGTAACGTGTAATTGACGCATTATCTAAATTTTTCATGTAACCACCTCCTTTCATTTAAGAAAATTTAAAATGTTAAATAATAAAAGGACTGCCAATGACAGTCCTGAAATCCACATCGATATATTTGCTTTTTTGTTACTTTCCAGCTTTTCTTGCGCTTGTTTTAAATCACGAATTTCTCGATCACGAAACTTAAACATTTCGTCTATTTCGGTACGTTGCATATAATTTTTTTGATTATAGTCTAACTTTTCTTCTATTCGCATTACTGCAGCATTCATGGATTGTAGCTGTACTTCTAGTTTTGCAATTCGTTCATACTCCCTTTGATCCAACGCTTCCACCCCTTTTTGGACAAAATAAAAAAGACCAGCTTATGGCTGCTCTGGTTTCTTGTCAATTGATTGTTGTAGTGATAATTCTTCTAATCGTGCTATCCGATCTTCTTGACTAGCTACTTGTGATTTTAGATTTGCTATTTCTACTTCCTGTTCCTGTACTGTTGTATCAACTTCCTGTAAAGCTTTAATTGCAATGGATGCGTATGAATACAAGTGAATTCCTTTACCACTTTCATCAATAAACGCTTCATCAGATTCATCTACAATTGCCCCGTAGTATGTTTTAATATCTTCTGTTGTCAATGGCGGATCATTAGGATCTTTCTCTGCTCTCATTTTGTAAAGCTCGTTTACCGCATTCTTATAGTTAAATTGTCTCACTCGTACATTCCTGATTTTTTCTAAGGCGGAAAATGATACATCACGAATATTAGATTTATATTCTCGTAGTGAAGGGCTCATGAAATTACCTTGAACAGATCCCCATCCATTCTGAGTAACAGGTGACTTAACTTGGATGATACCTGTATATCCTGCTGCACGGCTATTACGTATAGTTACATTAGGTAATCTTAAATCAGACTCTGTACCATTATCTTCAACGACTAACGAAGTTTGATATAATCCAGTTTTTCCTCTTCTGAAATACCAACTTCCATTCCCAGCATAAAAAACATGGTAATCATTAGCGTTTAGAACACTTAGTCCGTTTCTTTGTAATTCCCAATACACAGATTTTTTGATTTCATTATTTTCTATGCCATCGCCAATACCAATGCTCGCATAAGCCCCAGACCATCCAGCACCTGCTTGAGACATAAATAAAGCGCCTGCTGGAGCGCTAATCTTTTCATCTGATCCTAAAATAAAAGTTGGTTGTACTGAACCATCTGTTCTTCTGTAATGCCCCAGAAACGCTCTAGCAACCCCTTTTTCATAGAGACGTATAAATTGGTCATCTAAGCTTACGTAGTTATCTGTATTTGATGTTCGAATTTGGCAACCACTTAGCATTCCCGCTTTAATCCACTCAGCATTAACTTTACCAACTAAATCTATTCGTGCAGCATTTAACTTAATGTTTTCTTTACTCATGTTAATGGCTGCGATTACATCATTTTCTTTTACAGATATGCTAACGCCCTTTTCTGTTAGCTGAAGACGAGTTTCCATATCTCTTACATAAGAATCTGTAGCAAATTGTCCATCTGCTTGCGTCTTTGTATATACTTCTGTCTTTTTTGCTGCTGCATTGATACCCTGTTCATTAATAGTAAAACGGTTATCAATCATAGTCATCTTCTGGTTAAATTGCTCAGTTGCAAGCTTGTTAGCTAATTCATCCAATAAATCTTGTTTATTTTGATTCACTGTTTGTTTTAAATCAGGAATCTTAAATCCAGCAACATAGTCCTCTACTTGTTTTAGCTCGACTTTTGCATTAATTGCTGTTGCTTGTTGTTCAATTTTTGTATTTGCTTCAGTAAGTTTTTTACCTTGATCTGATACTACATTGTTTAAATTACTAACCGTGGTAGACAACCCGCTTGCTGTTTGCTCCGCATTACTCATACGTTTTTCAAATCCGGATTGGCTATTTTGGACATTTGTTACAGTAGTTTTTACTCCATCCACACTTTTCTCAATCTCGGTTGTTTTCTTGGTGAATTCATTTAACGATACTTTATCAGCGTTTGAAGTGTTCCAGTCAGTAGCTATGGTACCTTTTTCTACTTTAAGGGCGTTAACTCTAATCCATGCGTAACCGTTAGCGCCATCTAAGGCACGTTTTGTATTACCACCAATTAGTAGATAAGCCTGGTCGTCGTCCCGACTAGCTTTAAATGTAAAGCTAACTTTGTAGTAGTTATTATTCTGTCTTTCATTAATCTTAGCCACAACCGGAAAATCTAATGTATTAATAGTTGGGATTCGTTGATTTCCTCCTTCTGTTGTGTACATAACATATACATAGTCTAGTAACCACCCCAATTCACTTGTTGCGACATTAAACGATACGGTGTAAGATTGGCCCGCTTTAACTTTGAATTTACGATCATGCGACCGCATACCAACTTGTGTTCCATTGGGCACAACTTGTTGTTTACCATCGACTACCGTTTCCATTCGCAGTGAATAAGGAGTTGGCAACGAAGTTAAAGTACTCTCATTTGTAACATTAACAGCACCATAATTACCCCAACGACTCCAGCCATTAGCGTTAATGAATTCCGTTCCATCAATTAAGTTAGTGACACCGACTTCTAAACCGTCAACTTTACTATTAATTTGTTCCATTCGTTCTTTTGTACGTCCGGCTTCTTCTTTAATTTCCGTTGTTGTTTTAGTTAGCTCACTTGTTGTTTGCTGTACATCAGATATCGTCTTTTTTGTACCTTCCACAGTTGATTCAACTGTATTTAATTTACTACTAATTTCAGTATCTTTTTTCATTAACGATTCAATAGAGGTTTTAAATCCGTTAGAATCCTGTTCGAACTTAGTTACTTTCTTATCGATTTCACCTTGTTTGTTCTCAATGTTAGAAATTGTACGGCTGACACCTTGTAAACCTTCCTGTACTTGATTGAATTGTCCTGTAGCTTGATTCTGTGCTTCTTGAACCTTTTGTTTTAACTCTGTTTTTGTGATTTCAATATCTTTATTAACCTGATCTAACGTTTCTTTTTTTACAGATTCAACATCGGGAACAACCGATTCCCACGCTGTACCTGTCCATATTTTTAAAATACCGGGCTTTCCGTTACTAATATCACGCCAAAGCGTTTTAAAAGGTTTAAGACTTATTGTTGGTGGATTCTTGGATTCTATAATTTCAACGGTATTATTTTTAATATTCTCTTGTACTTTTTCAGCAAGTGCTTTCGCTGCTTCTGATTCTTTCTTTGCATTACTAGCGGTTTCATTAGCATCTTGAACCAATTTATCTAGCTGATCAATCATTTCTTGTTTATTGCCTAATGAACTGCGGATACGGTTATAAATCTTTCGTAATTCTTCGTTTTGATCTGTAATCTCTCTATAATCCCCAAACATATACTTATCTTGTGTAGGATCAGTAAAAGATTCATCGCCAGCAATAACACGAGCTTCTAAATACAACTTTGGTGTAAATCCAGTATCTTTAATTCGAATCGTATCGCCCTCATTGATTAATTCATGGGACATTCCAAACACACGGCCGATTGATTGTGCTTCAACTACATAAGAAACGGAAGTATCAACACGTTTTTTAAATTCAGTTTTCATAAGTGTCATAAGACGCTCTGGAGACATATTTTGATCTTCTGTTTCTGGTGTATAAAAACCAAATTTATGTTTCCCATGCTCATTCCAGCGCTGGAATGCATCGCTATCTGTAATATAAGGGAGACCGTTGTTAATTTTTTCTACTGTAATAATGGTATCGCCTTCACCTTTTACGAAACCTACTAGAGCTGTACAAATATCCCTTGAATGTTCGATACGCCTTACACCAACTAAATCTTTACCCAAAACAACTTCCTTACCGGTTTCCCTACCACGTTTCTTTATCATGTCAACGTACCAACCAGTAATTTGAGAGCCTACTACTTCTACACGATACTGAATTTCTAAATCAAATAAAGAAGCGATTTTCTTTAAGAATGTGAGAGGATCTATGATTTCGTCGATTGTCATTGTGTGAAACCCAGCGTATTCAGTTATACCACGCTTCCATTTCATACCAACAAGAGCCATATCAATAAATTCGTTAACAGTTTTACTTTCTATCCGTTGCGGCATTATATAGCCATCTTTCGCTATTTGTACCCAAGCTCCGGAAGCGTTCACTGTAATCGACTTAACATTAGAATCTCTTTCAACCTCATTGTTAATTACATAGGGCACTAGTCGCCCATCACGAACTTCTTTAACGATTAAATTTTGCTGTTGCAAAGCAATTGCATGCGATGTCCCATCGAATGTTTTAAATTCTAATGTATCTATATTATTTTTAATTTCCCAATGACGCTTATCGTCCCAATAGTCATGTGGTTGGATGGCTGCAATAATTTGATCTGTTTTAAAATCCACAACATGCAAAATCCCGCTTGGTGTTCTCATCTATATCTCTCCCTGTAACTGATTGTTGCATTAACATCAGGCGGCATTATATCGATACGATTTTCACCACGTATTATGATAGGGAAGTTACTGAAAAATTCTTTGATATTGATTGCGTTCTCTCCGTTGATTGTGATAAGGCTTTTCTCGGTATCGATAACAATTCGATCTCCAGTATCGAAAATATATGGTTTTGTATTAGATGGCACTTTGTTTACTTTCCAAATCTTTAAATCATCAATTTGTATTTCGTTAACAGGCTGGTGATTATCCCACTTGCAAATCGCAATCATAACTTGTGCAATTTTACGTTCTGTCATTGGATTTCCCGTTTCATCAATCCAACGTTCTACAAGCGAAGCGCCATCTTTTTCTGTACCATCTATAAACTTAGCCACATATACAGACCACACCTTACCCCGCCTAGCGATACGCAAACGCCCACGGAATTGGTTAAATGTAGTCGAATAATATCCACTTGTATCAACTAATTTTCGAAAACTATTGGGTGTTCCGCTATTTCCAATTTTCATATGTGCCCTTGTAATTTCAGCAGTTGCATATAGATCATTCATATTGATGCGGGCTACCACATTACTAGCCTCATCTAGAAGAAGAACTTCAACACGTCCCATTTCACCAATATTTTTGGACTTTAAAGTCATCCATGCCTCCATTTCAAAATCTTGTAATGGGCCGCCCGGAATGTTTTTCTTGGCTATAGCACCGTAGAATCCTACCTCTTTTCCGTAATCTTCGCAATATAGTGCATAACCACCCCGCGATTTAAAACTACCTGTCCCTTTCATATCATCGAATTGTCCAGTAACAGGTGTCCAACCTATAGGAGTAGCCATTTCATCCCACATGACTCTTTCTCGTTCTTGTACCGTGGTTTCTTCCACAGTCAGAGGGTAGCCTATTCTGAAATAATCACGATTATGCGGATACTCTCCAAACCATACATCTAAAAAAGTACTTGGTTTTTTCACCGTCATTTCAATTATCGGTAGAGCTTCTACACTTCCTTTATTCGTGAAATAAGAAGTAATTTCAGTAGACCACTCTTGTACAAATGGATAAGTTTGTACTTTTCCCGATTTATAAGGCATCGGGCATATTATTGTAATAGTAGCTTGATGAATATTAGATTTTTCAAGTTTTTCTTCGACGGATTCTTTAATTCCGTAGTAGACTAAGCCTGGCTCGTCTGTAAACGATATTTCTACAGGTACGTCGGTATTTAATAAATCGTTTAATTCATCGATACGTTTCCTTAATTCAAAAAGAGAGACTCCCTTAAGAGAGAAGTCTATTTCTAATACTCTCTCGGGAGTCCGTTTACTTAAATAATATGAACCAGGACGGTGAGGTACCTTTAACTGGTTAATTTCATCGCTTAAAATTCCTCGTCCTCTTATATCGTTAACCATAAAGAATCCTTTTTGGTATGTTTCATCAAAATACTCTTCTAAATTTATTCCGTTAAAAATTAACAATCTACCGCCCTCCTTTAAAATACTCCTCTACGGTTTTTAACCGCTTCTTGTTCGCCAGTAATATCGTCAACAAATCTATTGAACTCTTGTTTACCAAGTTGTATATTAATATACGCTGGTTGTCTACTTCTAGCTGTAGAATCCGAAACAGTTCCAGTATCCGTATTTACAGAACCTTTTTGCGCCTTTGCTGTTTGATATACACCAAGCCCTCTTGGCATTCCATATACCGTCTCTACTTGCATAGCTTCGGGTTTCATCCACTCAGTCATTTGTTCTGTAGTTCTTTGCACAGCACCCTTCATAGCATCTATACCATTAATCCAGCCTTTCATCATATTGACACCAATGAAATCCCTGAACCAACGACTTGGCGAGTGAATCGACAATAGACCTGAAATTTTATCTTTGATTCCATTTCCGATATCAGTAATTTTATTCCAAATTGCTCCAGCCATTGAGCTTATACCATTTAAAAGCCCTTGCATCATATTACGTCCTATGCTTCCTAGATCAATTCCACTTAAGAATGACTTCACATTGTTGAAAATTTGAGTCACTGTGTTATAGAGCGAGTTTAGGATACTAGATGTCGCTGATTTTGCTGCATTCCACATTGAAGAAATAATGCTACCTGCTGCAGACATCGTTGAAGAAATGACCGAACCTATGCCTGAAAAAATCGAACTTACTAGAGAACCTATCACTGATAGAACACTAGAAAAAACAGATTTCACTAAATTCAGTCCACCAGTCACGACCGCAGAAATTAAATTTATCGCTCCTTGGATTATATTTCCAATCAATAACATCACACTCGACGTAATGCCCTTCACCGCGTTCCACGCTCCACTCCAATCTCCTTTTAAAACCGAAGTGAAAAGCTTTATTATGTTGGTGATTACCCCAATCGCAGAGGTGATTATGCCCATAATAGCGGGAAAAACTGCCTGGACAATCGACAAAACAAATTGAATCGCCGGGATCACTACACCTTTTATAATCGTGGCTAATCCTTCAAGAATCGCAGTGGCTACGGGAATCGCTGCTTTAATTATCGAAACTATTACCGGGAAAACTGCCTGGACAATTTGTAAAATTAAAGGAATAACCGTAGTGGCTAGGATTGAAATTACCTGACCTAATAATTGAATTATCGGAATCGCAATGGAAATCGCTGCAGCAATAATCCCAGCTATTACCGGGAAGACCGCTTGTATTGCCTGAAGAATCACTGGAATCACTGATGTTGCTATGATTGATAGAACCTCTCCAAATCCTTGAATCAGCATTCCTGCTATGCTAAACGCCGCCTGAATTACCTGTAAGATAATAGGGAATGCAGTTTGGAAAGCTTGAAGGAATATCGGTAAGACAGTAGTCGCAAACTCTGTAAACATTTGAGATAAAAATTGAATCCCTTCACTGATTAACGGCATAATTTCTATAGTTGTATCAGCAAACATACGAATAAGCTCAGTAACCATAGGCATGACTTGTTGTATGACTTGACCAAACCCAGTAAACAATTCAGAGGCTAACGGTACTACAGTTTGTAAAATTTCACCAAAAAGACTTGCAATTGTAGCACCAAGTTCACCAAAGGCTGCACCTAGTTCAGCAAACGCAGGACCTAATGTGGCAAAGCTTTCAGCTATAACTTGACCTGTTTTTTGAAACTCTGGTGCTAGAGGTGCAAATGCCTGCATAATTCCCTGTGCCATTGACTGTACAACCGGTAAAATAGCAGAAATCACAGTAGAAAAAATCTGTTGTATAGATTGCCACGCTGACATAAATGCTGATTTTACTTGATCGTTTGTATTTATTAATTTAAAAATTGTAGCCCCTAACGATGCTACAATCGCTATTACCCAACCGACAGGTCCCGAAACCCCTAAAAATGTTAACCCTAATCGTACAATCAACGGTGTCAAAGTCGCTATCGTGTTTCCGATAGAAGAAAATGACATTTTTATAAATTCAATCACTGGTGAAATAGCGGAACCTATCCCAGAAAAAGCCGAGCTTAAGCCTGAAACCACGGAAGAAAAAGCTCCACTAATACTTTGACCAATTGACATAAATTTTGACTGTATAACAGCAATTGCTACGTCAAAGGCTGTACCTATAGCGCTACCCATCGCCGAAAATTTTGCAGGTACCGTACCAAGGTAAGTTCCTAAAGAATCTAGTGCCGACTTCATATCCTCAACAGCTGCTACGGTTCCACTTTTTATTGATTCCCATGCATTATTCACGGCATTTCGGAAAGTCTCGTTATGTTTATAAAGTTGAACTAATGCTACCCCCAATAAAGTAAGAATTGCAATAACTGCACCAACCGGTCCTAACATTAACGCGAATCCTGCTCTTAATGCTGTAAAAGCCGACCGAAGCATTACTGCTGCTTTTGATGTTCCCGACATCCATAGCATAAGTTGTCCAAAGGTGATAATCGCGCCACCAATCGCGTTAATAACAATACCTGCTACCGTTGCTACAACTAAAAAAGCCGTAGTAAATGCTACTACGGAGGCGATTACCGTCTGCACTGGAGCCGGTAATTTTGTAAATGCATTTGCCAATTTTTCTACTACACCAGCTACCACCATTAATGCAGGAGTTAACGCGTCAGTAAATGCACGTGCTGCAACATCTAAAGATGCTTCCATCTTCGTTAATGCTCCAGCCCAACCTTCGAGCATTGAGTCTGCAGCTTTTTTAGAAGCTCCATCTGAATTCACTAATGACTGTGTTAACGCGTCAATTTTTTCAGGTCCTGCTGCTACAAGCGCCATCATACCTGATACAGCTTCTGTCCCGAATATTGTTGCTAAAGCCGCACCTTTTTGTGCACTTGTCATACCTTCCATTCCCGTTTTTAATTGACCAATAATTTGAGAAAGAGGTTTCATATTACCTTGTTGATCCGTAATAGATACGCCAAGTCGTTTTAACTCATTCGCCGCGGCTTTCGGGGGTTTAACTAAACGTAGTAAAGATGCACGTAATGCGGTACCAGCGGTCTCCCCTTTAATACCACTATTTGACATAATACCAACAGAAGCCGCTAGTTCTTCCATTGAGATTCCTAACTGTGCTGCCGGACCCGCTGCATATTTAAATGCATATTGCATATCTCCTACACCAGCAGCGGTTGCATTTGCGGCGGTTGCTAACACGTCAGCAACATGTGTACTTTGACTTGCTTCCATACCAAAAGAATTTAAAGCTGACGTAATCGTATCGGCAACCATTCCCAGGTCTTCACCTGACGCTGCAGCCGCACTCAACACACCAGGTAAAGCTTTAGTTGCTTGTGCAGAATCGAAACCTTTTGCTCCCATTTCCGCAAAAGCGGCTGCAACCTGCCCTGTAGAATACACAGAGCTTTTGGCCATGTCTAGAATCGCACCTTTTACTTGACCATAATCACCTTGCGTTAATACAGCTGCTTTACGAGTTTGCGATTCAAATTCACGTGATTTTTGAATCATACTCCCTAAAGCAAAAGCCGACGCTGCAGCCGCAGGCCCAAATGCGTTTTGCATTGTTTGTCCTGTTTGCTGTACACGTCGGCCCATTTCAATTGCTTGGTTACTTACTTCTTGAAATCTAGCACGCCATCCCGAGTAATCAGGGGGCGGTGGTGCTGGCGGCGCTGGCGGTAATGGTGGAGGTGCCGGTGGTTGTGGAGCTGGTGGAATAGGAGGTGGTCTACTAATCTGCTGAAAAAATTTGTTCCAAGCTTGCGTAGCTTGTCCAAGGTTACTAATTAAATTTGATATATCCGCAACCACCTGAGTTTCTACTTTGTTCTGACTCATTCACCTCACCTACCCTTCCTCTTCTTTTATTTGATTCTTAATCATCGATTCTATTTGATCAAAGAACGATTCGTTTCTTTGAATCTTTTCAACCACTTCTTTTCGTTCGTTTGCTTGTTTTTCAATATCACGAACACTTTCTGGACGTGTGTATATATCCGCTAAAGACTTGATTTTGTCACTTTGAGCATTTCGATTAAACAAAGCTTGTACACTTGCAAACTCGTACTTATCAAGTAATTGCTCCTTATACCCATTCAACATAATGTGATATTCTTTGAGACTGATACGCCAAGATTGCAAGGTGGTCATATTAAAAAAGCGAAAACACTCACCTTGCAATTCATCAACATTTATGCGTACAGGTTCTCGAACGACTTCTGTTGTTCTGCTGTCATCGTCGCTAGAAGTTTCTTCACTGTCTTCTGGAAGAAAAAACTATTTAGCACAACCGCTTTGTTGTACTTTAGAATTTCATCAAGATCTAGCTTTTGATCATTAAATAATTTTTCAACCTCTTTTTGTACCGCATCATATGTAATACCTTTCGCGGTATGAATTAACGCATAGTAGATCACATCAACGAAGTTTGTAATACCTCCTTGCATTGTCTGAGAAACAAACTGCATTGGTCCCCCATTTTCATCTAGTAATCTAATTGCTTCTAGACAAAATTTCAGTTCAAATTCTTCTCCATTAACTACAAAACGTGTATATGATTTTTCAGCCATTATTAAATCCCTCCAGGTTTTTATTAAAAATAAAAAAGCGTTTAAATAAGCACTCATTCGAATTCCTGTTATTTATCTCCCGTAAATTCATCCATTGTTTTATCGAGCAAACTAATCATTGCTTCTCTCTTTTGCTTTGGCGTTGTATTATCGTGCATCTCATCAAAGATAGGAATTGCATTTTCTAATTTTTGTTTATCGATACGCTCATTTACTAGATCCGTTCCTAACATTGTAATGAATGTACCAATTACAACCGCCTGTTCTTGTTTAGTTAGCTTCATTTATCTCACTCCCTTGATATCGGTCGCTGATATTTTGAAACCATCTGTTGTCTGTTTAACTACAGATTCTGCTACAACTCTTCCGTTTAATGAAACCCCAACTTTACAATCCATCCCTACCGATTTACTGTCGTTAATCTTTTTAATTACCATAGATTGTTCGACTATTTCTTGAACATGAGTTATATCAGCTTTCGTTGCTAATCCTGCTTCTAACATAGTTACTCTTCGGACTAGATTTATAATCGTTTGTTCCAGTCCAGTAACTTGCATTCTTAATTCAACAATTCCTAATTTCATTTCGTTTTTTTGATTATCCATCCTTCATCCCCCTAAACATCCTTATTCAGCCCCTGGTGTAGCTACATCACCAGTAGGTGCACCATTTGGTACTGTACTAATCTTTCCTTTAGAAATTTTCCCGTTTAATTTCAATCCAATAGAATACTTTGAGTACTCTTCATTTTCATGAGAAAGTTCTAAACTATTCAACATGTAGGTTCCTGACTTGACTTTATATTCCGAAGCTGTAGCACTACGTAAGTTCACCTCATGAATTCTTACCAAAATTTTATTAAGAATAGCTTCTTCTACATAATCAAGCCCCTCATCACCTTCAGTACAAATCCCTTCAATACTTGCTGACTGTGTTACGTCACCGTAATCAGAACCGCTCTTATCTTTTGTTTTCAGCTCAATCTCCCCAGCTTCGATTGATCGTGAACCCGATGTTTGGTTAAAGAATCGAACTGTTTTTGTAGTTTTTCCATCAGCTTGCGGGATATCAATCAAATACAGTGTTTCCGCACCTTTAAACTCTGGTGCATTGCTTTTTTTGACTTCTGCCATTATTATTCCCCCTCTAATTTCTGATTGTTATAGTTATAAAACTCAAATGTTTCGCTGTTAAAATCTCAACGTCTTTTTGAGATAGTGGTTCAAAATTCTTTACTTCCGCATAAAAAAAACCAATTCGTACCGGATTCTTTTTGCTTGTGTCATACAAGTCAATTGAATCCTTTTCGAATCGGTTAATTATTCTATCTTGCAAATCGTTCCTATCAAAAACTTTATCTGCATACACACCAACTTGAATTAGATGATTACGTGAGAAATTCTCCTTTGAATACCTCCTAATTGTTCCTGACAAATCCTCAATGGTAATGAAAGGTTTATCTTTTCCTGATACAGAAACACCATCGTAAATCCATGTAGTAGGCGCAAACACGTCCAGTGTTTTTTTAAGTGAATACATTACATCGTTTAACATAACTAATGCCCCTTCGCTACAAGTTGAACAGTTTTGTTTATATCTTCAACAAACGGTTTCTCACCTTCAAAAGCTGTTTTACGCATAAAACCTTTTTTAGTTTTGTGCGTAAATTCTTGTACTGCCGCGTAAATAAGAGGAGATCCATATGTTCCGATAATTTTTGCCCCTACTAACATCTTCACACTTGCAGGAATACTTTCAGATAAAGGACCAAATAATATCGGAGCACGATTAGATGCTTGATTAGCCTGTAGACGTGTATGTTTTTCTACTGTTTGTTCAATTGGCTTTTTGTACCTATTAGGATTATGCGCTTTTAACACAGCAGCTTGTCCTTTAACCACAACTTTAACCTTCATCAAATCACCCTCTTTACAATTACCTCTCTACGATTTACACCACCGAGCCCTCTTTCATCGATAAGTTCGATAACGTAAAAAACACCTCTTCGTTCAATTTTTTCAATGTTCTCCAAATCCATATTAAGAGGAAATGTAACAAGCGCCTCTCCTTTTCTAACATCGAGACCAGCAAACTTCGTCTTTTCTACTGAAGTGAATTTCTTCCAAACTAATTGAACAGTTTCTTTTCGTGGTTCACCCTGTATCTCTTCACCTGTAATTGGATCCTTTTCAGAAATCCCTTTAATGTGTAAAATCACCGGTTCCCTACGTCCCTGCTCAATCATTTCACGATTTTCGTGAATTTCTTTAATATCATCCTCAGTAAGCATTTGCTACACCTCCTCGCTTATTAAGTAAGTCAGTCGAGAAGAACATTGTGGATGTGGGCTTACTAATTGATTCATAAGGCTTTCCGGAATATTTTTCGGGTACTTTCCAGCTCCTAAACCATACGCATCACGTCTCGCCAGCTTGTAACACATGTGCTTTGAATGGTATCGGTGACGGTGGCCATTATCTATAATTTGATAACCTGCCACAATTTCACTTTCTAATCCATTCTGTATAGTAGCTGCTCGGTACGTACTAGTACTCTCGGAAATAGCTACGCGCTCAATCTTCCATTTCTCATTATCATGTACTTCTTTAATCTTTTGAGAAATCATTGTGATGCTTTCACCTTTTAATACCGCCGGACGAATCACGCTACTTAATCGATCTCTCATATCTCCTGATAAATTCCATACACGATCAGAAAGTATTAATCCGTCTTTTCCAGGTCTTTTTATAGCACCTTGAATAATTTGTTTGTTTACTGTAGTTATAGATTTTACATCCAAACCTACTTCTGATAATTTTGATGTGGTCCATTTCGACGTATTTTCAATCAATGTATGGAATGACCGCTCTGCTTGTTTACGAAATTCTTTTTCGTATAAAGTAAGGTCTCGTAATAACGCATTTAACCTACTACGCTTCACGATTCCATCCTTTTGATAGTCATTCAATAAATCAACTAAAAACAAACGTATTAAGATAATGGCCTTTACAGTATCAGAAACTTGTTTTTCGTGCTCTTCTTTAAATTCCTCGGAAACGGTATCGAGCGCCGTATCCATCTCTTGTTGAGAATCACTCACGTAATCATCTCCCATCTGCTCTTTTAGCAAATGTTTGGTGTGTGCCTTTTCCCCGTCGATACTTCCTGTACTTTTTAAGCGCGTCCGCTGATAACTTCTTATAGTTTGCAAAGATCATCGATTTATCAACTGATTCCTCACCATCCGTATAAGAAAAATATCGTGCCGCATCCGCTGCAATCGACTCATAAGCAAACGATAGTGCAAGATAAAAAACAGCATTTGCGTTTACTTCTTCGGTTAACTCTGACTCAGCTTCGGCTTCAGCGAGCCAACTTCCGATGTCTTCCGGAGTTACTTTTGGAACTTTCGATAATCGACTCTCCAGCCTTTCTGACACCTTCACTTGGCGTCACCTCCGTCACTGTATTTTGTTAAGGTGTCATGATTCCTGCAGCTTTTAACTTTGCAATAAGTGCGTTAAGATCTCTGACTACACCCGTTACGTCAGTTGCAGTACTGTCCGCTTGTTTATCAACCTTTTTGTCTGCTTTTTCTTGTAAATCTTTAATAACAGACCCTAACTTAACTTCTTTAGCAATCGGCATCGATTTATTTAACCGCTGAGCTTGATTCTCTGAAATAGCCACATATAAAACTCCTTTCAAAATGCAAAAAAGGTAGCTATAATGCTACCTTTTAAGCCATTGTTTTAGAAATATTTTCAAGGACAGCGATAGATTCTTTCGCATTCTTGATTTCAAATCCGAATTCCCCACGAATTACACGCGAGAAGTAATCTGCACCATTTGGTGTAGCATCTTGATCGTAAATTGGAGTTAAGTAGCGCGCCTTAACTTTTTCCGTATCAAGAAGTAATGCACGATCTTTAGGCATATTTAAATCGACTACTACACTAGAAATTGCTCCACCAGGTAAATCGGAAACAAATGATAAGATTTGGTAACCTGCTGCAGTATCTTGGCGTGTAGTACGAATTGTATCACCACCAAGCTTTGTAATTTGTCGTGCGATATTTGGTCCACATAAGATTGTGTTTGCTGAACCACCTCGCGTAAACACTTGCTCTACAGCGTCATTCAGTGGTTTAGCCGCAATTTCGTTTCCTTTAAAATCTTGCTTATGAGAACCTTCAATACCTGTAAATGCAAATAAACCACCTGTAGTACGTGGTTGTGTCGGAGAACCGCCGTTTCTACGGCCATAAATTAAAGAAGTGTTCGCTTCACGAATCATTTCTTGTAAACGTAGGTTTACTTGGTAATCTAATTCATTTGATACGCCATATGTGTTCACTTGTTGTTGTGTACGTGAAACAGATGCATATCTTGAAAAGATTTGTGAGAAATTATGTGACACCAAACGGTCATTAATCTCATTCTTACGGAAAGCATCTTCACCCTCTGGTCGTGGTCTTGCAATAACTTTTAACTCACCGCCAGCTGTAATTGCTTCTGCTGTTGTGCTATCGTAACCACGTTGCACAGTAATTTTATCCGCATTTTCATCAACACTAACCACACGTAGCACTTCTAAACCATTTTGTACAAGTGCATTTTCAGTGAATTTTCGAGCTTCGCCTTTTTCTAAAACTAGATCTGTAGCCCCAACCGCTGCTGCAGATTTTACAATACCCGTATCTGAATTTAAGTAATCATTTTGCCATTCAAATTTCGTTTGTGTTAACCCATCTCCTACCCCAATTAGTCCAAAAAGAACTGGTGCTTTCGTTAAAATTAAATCCACATTCGCTTGCATTTGTCTTACTTGTTGTTGAAATTCGTACGTAGTTGGTACTGGCATATTTGTAGCCCCCTCAAATTTTTTAAATTAAAAAACCACTGACTTTTCGTCAAGGATCCATTATTTCTTCGATTTTGCTTCTAACAACTTGTTATAAATACGTGTTACTTCACCTGCATACTTTGAATCTTTTAACGCTTTTGTTTTTGCTTCTTCCAGTTCTTTTTCTAAAGCGAGGATTTCATTAGCTCTTGGATTTGTTCCCGGGTTCGCGCCACCAGCTGCATCTGCTCCCACAACTTTCTTAAACATCCAAGGTTTGCTTTCCTTTAGCGCATTAACAGCCTCTTCAACTCCTTGATAATTTCCATTCTCATCAAGTTGAATGGTCGACTTATCTAAAAGCGCCAATACATCACCTGGATCATTCGCATCTAAAGCACGTGCCATACTCTTAATTTCCGTATTTAGAATACGTGTATTTGCTTTTTCTTGCGCTTTTTGTGCTGCTTCGGAAGCTTCTAATGCCTTTTTATCAGCTTCTTCTTTTTCAGCCTGCAAACGTTCAATTTCCGTCATTTCTTGCTTTTTACGCTCTTCTTCAGCTTTTTCGTATTCTGCTAATTTCGCTTTCACATTATCGTAATCACCGTATTTCTCAGCGGATTTACTACGTTCACGTTCTAAGCGCTTCTTAACAATTTCATCTAGTTCTTCTTGCGTAAAAGTTTTTGACGGATCGTCAGTACCCCCAGGCTTTTTGTCTGGATCATCCCCAGAACCGCCACCATCGGAGAAAAACTGTAGGTCTAATCGAAGTGGGAACTTAGGTGTTTTTTGTACTTGTCCTACAAAAAATTTTAATGCTGTAGCTTGTTTTACGTATTCCATTTGCAAATCCTCCATTTTGAGCCTGTCGGCTATAATTTCCGAAAGTTTATAGCGCCATTTCGTAAGGCAAGTATTACTTTTCGTTATACGGATCCTGAGACTGTCTTTTCAACATCCGCTCTTGCATAATCTCCATGAACTTTTGTTCCGCATTTTCTTTACCACTTCTCGTAATCGCACCTTTAATTGATTCGATTTCGTTTGAAATTTCATCGCCTAACTGTTCGATAAGTGCTTTTTGATCTTGCGGTAACGGTAAACCGAAAATAATCTTACTAGCATAATAGTTATCTACTTTTGCTAACATTTCTTTATCGTATTTGAATTTTGAGTCATCCTTCCTAGCTTTCATATAACGTAAAATATACTCATTTAAGGTTTGTAGACGGGACTGCCATATAACCCATGATCGTTGTGTTTTGGAAATGATATTACTGAATAAAAGCTGTACAGCCATGTCATTTATACCGCCTGTATTCATATCCGCGGTATTCACCATTGGTACCTCAGCTTTTTCATGTAGGCGTTTCTGCAATCGATCCAGATAAGCTTCAATGGTTTCTTTAAATCGGAATCCACTTTCCAATTTCTTAGCACTTGGTTCACCTGTATCTTCCGCACCGTCACCTAAATCCCATTTCGCACCAGGTGCAACTTGTAGTGGATTTTTCGGATCCTCATCTACATTCGTTAACAACGTAATAGCAAACATTTCAAAGCGGAGCGCATCCGAGTAATCAGACATTTTTTTATCAATTTCCTCAGACAACTTTATTGTTTTTTCAAGTTCACTATAACCCGTAGTACGTTTACTTAGTTTTTCAGTCGGTACTGGTACTACAGGAATAAAATCAATTCCCATAGATGAACGTTTAACCCGTTCTTCTTGTTGTTCTAAATCACCGTTGTATACAGCCTCTTCAATTTCACAGTCGTACTCACCAGTCTCTTCACGCCAAATTAAGTAATACGATAACTTCCACATTTTCGTCTGTTCCTCATCAAGCCACGCAATAAAATGAACTTCTTCCAGCTGATCTATATCCCATTCGCTATACTTCGCAATGACTTCCGTCGATGGATGCCAAATAACCTTAAATTCACCACGACGTTTATCGTAGTGAAGACGGGCATACACACCAGTTTTGGAAATAGCCCTGTCTTTCGCTGCTGCTAATAATTTTTCATGCATTCGGTTGTCATCCCAAACCCATGTTAATAACCGTTCCTTCGCCTTCGCTCTACTGTTTTCGCGTTGTTGCTCTTCACTAGGCTCATATCCAGATTGAATCATCAGCGCCGGATCATCTATCACATCAGGAGGAACTGTGACTTTCGGTTCTTTTTCAAATTGCCACGCTGCAATCATGTTTACGATTTTTTGAGGATAATCAAGTTGTATTTTCGTAGGTTCGTAGTCGAGATTGTCTGGTTTTTTATAATCAGACCATACGTTTAAGTCTCCTTCATAACGCTCATACAAGCGAACCTCGGACATAATGCGTGTCCACTCAGAATCGCCGAGTGCGGTACGAACTGGCATTACAATTTCTACTGGATTCATAAAATTACGATCACCTTGTACTCTCATTCAAGCCCCTCCTTTCTCAATATCTTGAATTTCCTGTAGTTCCCGCTTTACGTCTTGCACGTTTATATGCAATAGAAAAAGCCATTTGAACTGCATCCGGACCATCATCATGCGGATGCATCGGATACATTTCAAATTGCTCCAATAAAGCACGTAAATGTTTCATAAAACGTAATTTACCACTCTGTATATCAGGTAATAATGACTCAATACGTAGCGCTTTTCGTGTACGCTGCTTAATTTGTTTTAAGCGAGTCGATGAAGGATACCCTTTCTTTTGCAACGCTTCAGCAACCTTCTCAGCAAACCACTCCTGCGCTTGTTGTGCCTCTACTGCGATTGATTCATATTGATATGCCAGCGTGTATTCTACAGCCTTTTCTAACAATGTATTTGGATGCACACGCTCCATAAAAATATCTATAACGTAGCACGTACCTGTTTCCACGTTTTTCGCAAGTGTAACTACTACACTGTAGTCACCTTTTTCTTTCCCCATTGCAAAGTCAACCGCACCGTAATACAAAAGCTGTTTATCTTTTAGATCACTTTCAGTACAGTACGTGAAATATTTAGGTTTAAATATCTGCCTTTCCTCGTCAGTCGGGTTACATAAGTACTCCTGATTAAACGCTTTTGTTCCGTCGTCTTCCCTAATTTCCATCAAATCGATGTAAGGGAAATGTGAAGGCCATAATGTTTTTGTACCCCGGAGCATTTCTTCTTTGTTTTGTTCGTAAAATTCACGAGCTTTATCAGAAGCGTTCTCTTCATCTACCTGACGAATTTCACGCCATTCTTGCCATAAGTCTTCGCGCTCTGACCATTTCAGAATTGCTGGGAATGATCTTGATACAAAGTCACGACGGTTTTTAATAACATGATGCAATAAACTGTCGTAACAAACGATGGTACCCATGTAAATACAAGCACCTTCTTGACGACTCAAACCTGGAAGCAACTCTTCCTTGAACCAGCGTTTGTTTTTTGCAATCAAATCAACTGTCGCGGTATTTTCTTTACTCTCCAAATCATCCAAAATGTAAAGCTGAACTCTTTTTGACCCGTGGCGTAAACCACGTACCTGTGTCCCGATACCTTTTGCTTCAACTTTTGTGTTCGTTAAAGTCACGAATTCTTTATCGTTATCTACTTCATTTCGGCTCTTTTGTTCATGAAGCAAAATACCGAAGTCTTCACGTAATTTCTCGTTGTACTTTAACTGATCACGTGCCCAAGATATAAAGTCACCAGCCACATCCGATGTTTCAGAAATCAAAACAATGTACTGCTTTAATCGATACACGACTTGATGACACAAATAACCGTTACTTAGATAAGCGGTTTTCGCATGGCCACGTCCTACACTCCAGGCTACTTTTTTCTTTTTCTCCCTACCTGTTGTGATGTCATCTAACAATCCACATAATGTTTCGTGAAATTCAGCCGCATCATCCATCGTTACTCCAGCAGGGATTAAGTTATCCGGATTACCTGGATTCCCTTCTTCCGAGAAATACTCATACATGAAATACAGCATGTCGTGTTCCCCACGGTGCACCCTTTTTAACTTTTCTAGCTCATCGATGTCAGCAAGTAGTGTATCCATGTAATATTCTGTAGCCTCGCCAGTTTCGTATAACTCCTGTAATTTCTTTGCTCTTTCTGCTACAAGATTGATACGTTCCTGGCGTTCTTGACGGGCTAACCATTTACCGTCTATATATGCCATGTAGCCCGTCCTCCTTTTACTCGCCTGTTAATTTTTTTAATTTCTGAAGTTGTTCTTCAATTTCTGCATTTGTACGGGTCGCATTCCCTAAATCACCCTCGATTACTTTCTTATCAGTCAGTAAACCGAATCGCTGCATGTACAACTGCATAGCTTTTACACTTGGTTGTGGCCCTAAAATTAACTGCATTAACTTGCTGTAGACCTGCTCGCGCTTCTCTGCAAGGAAACTGTCTGCTACTTCGCTCTTGAATGCAATAAAGTCCTGATTCTTAGTTCGCCACTCCCAAAGTGTCGTACGGTTTATGCCTAGCTCGTTAGCCATTTCATCTTGCGTCCTTTTTTCCTCGTTGTTCGATTCCATCAACTCGTTTTCCACAAGTAAATACGCCGCTTGAATTTGTTTAGCTGTGAGTTTCTGCTTTAATTCGTCTAACTTAGCCATTCTTTCGCTCCCCTTTCTTCGTGAAATAGAAAAAGGCAACCGATTTAGTATCGATTGCCTTGAAACTCGTATATTTAATTTCTTGATTTATATTGTTATATCTTTATGGTAAAATTTATCTAAAATTATATTAAGAAGGTGATTTAATGATAAAAGACATGGTTTTCTCTATAGGTAGGCGCATAAACGACACCTACCAAGCTTTGGGTACTTGTACACTAATAAATAAACAAAATCTACTGGTAACAGCAGCCCACGTTGTTAACGGTAGTGATAAAGATCTTGTTATTAAGCTTAATGATAATTTTCAAGGAAACTATCAAGATACCACAATAGATATGTCTAGAGTGTTTCCAGTTAAAATCGAGAAAATAGACCCTTTAAAAGATGTTTGTATTCTATCCTTCAAAGAAGGGATTGAAGGTCGCTCACCTCTAAAAGTAGGAAATTCTGATGCTATATTACCGGGCGAAGAGGTTACTGTTTTCGGTTTCCCACACTCTGACTTGGGTAGAATTGTCTTGACCCAACAAACTTGTGAAGTTGGCGCCAAAATTCTACTTAGCACTAAAAAAATTAAATCCAAACACCTAGTCCTGAACATTCAAGCACGTCCAGGACAATCTGGAGGACCTGTTATTAGAAAATCAGATAATACAATTATTGCTATACTAATTGGTGCTTACGTTCCCACAATTGGAGGCGGTATTGACCTTGGAGGAATTGACCCTCAAACATTGCACCAAACAACACATGCTGTTTCTACAGAATACATAGAAAGGATGTTATAAATGACTACTACAAATTCGTTTTTCGAAAAACAAAAAGATTCAGAATGGCTTGATGCGTTACCAGATTACCAAAAAAGTATAGTATCTGAATTACTTGTCTCCAATTCTTATGAAGAAGCGGCATCAGCATGGCTTGAAGCCTCTGTTGATTATACATCTCCCTTCAGTGCACAACCAAAATCAGAAAAGAAATTTTTCGATTTACTAAAAAAAGAGGTACAAAAATTACTTTGTGGAAGTCCCGACTATGCCGCTGAGCGAAATGAGTTTACTCAATTAACTCAATTACCTCAAAATAAAACAGCTATTGTTTCCATGGTATCAGCTTTAATTGGTGCAAAGGTTGGACTAGCAGCTTCTTTCATAGCACCAGCTATTGTTCTTATTTTCATGACGATCGGAAAAGCTTCGCTTAATGCATGGTGCGAAATGCAAACCAACTAATCTATTGAATAGCATTATTATAAATAAAAACACCCACTAGTTACACAGTAGGTGTTTTTATTTACAAAAGCTCATTCTGTTTAACCCCTTGAGTTTAAAAATTCTGGCGGAACGTTACGAGTGCCTGCCAGCCCTTAATCAAATTTGCCCTCCCCCGGGGGTTATATATTTTTTCAAAAAAGAAAAAGCCGGAATTACTGTTCCGACTCTTTTTTCTTTTTCGCTCGTATTAAAGTACTTTTACTTATTCCAGTCTTTTCTTCTACTTGCTTATATGAATGCTTATTAGCTAATAAGCCTAGTGCGTGTTCAATTTGTTTCTTACTGTACTTATTTGGTCTACCTTCTCTGAAGTCTTCACGCTGTTTGGCAATTGCTTTGCCCTCTTGTGTTCGCTCAACAATCATGTCACGTTCAAACTCTGCGAACGCGCTCATAACATTGAATACTAAACGCCCTGTCGGTGTATCCTCTATCAGTCCCATGTTCAATACATGTACCTTTACACCTTTTTCAAACAGCTCTCTTACTGTCTGTATTGCATCGACAGTTGAACGAGCAAAGCGATCTAGCTTAGTAACTACCAGCGTATCACCTGACTCCAGTATCGAAAGCAACTCCTTAAACTTAGGACGATCAGCTTTAGTACCAGTGAACTTCTCTGAATAAATTATAGTGCAGCTTTCCTTCTCCAGTGTTTGAATCTGTGCCTCTAAGTCCTGGTGAATCGTACTTACCCTCGCATATCCGTACTTCATTCATATCAGCTCCATTTCGGCTCTAACTAATGACACTAAGTTATGACACCATTTGATACCTTGATATTATCACACCCATAACAAGGTGTCAAAACCTTTAAGTTATGAAACCGATATGAATGATTATGACCCCCTGAGTTTCAAAGACATTCTCCTCCCAGCGAGCTCGGCTGATAAAAACACCTATCGGTTTCACTTTTCGTGTTGCCGACAGTTAGATAACCACTACAGTAGTCACCTTAGTTTCTACCTACTATATATGCCACAGTCAGCCAAATCCAACGGGCATAAAAATAGCCATGATACCCTAATGACGGGCCTCATGGCTATGCGTATTATTTAGTACTGGAGTAGGACACAATTTCACCATCCTAACATAAATTGTACCTACTATGAACCCACCTTGTCAAGCCTCGTACAACTTTTTTATTAAAATTCCCATACCTGCCATATCACCGTTAATGGTCATGTGTAATATGTCCACGGCTTGTTTACAACGTGCGTAATACAATTTTGCAGTGATATTCATAGTCCGTAATGTGTTCCTTCTAGGAATCTTGTACACATACCGAGCAAGCACTATATATTTCATGTTCTTCGGTAATTGTTTAATCGCCTGATCCAGCACAATCTTATTCAACCGTCCATCGCCTTTCCCATCCAGTGCACCAGGTCCAGTAAAACTAGGCGGTGCATCAGGGAACCGATCACCTACAGCTAGTGATTCGTAATTCTCCAGCCATAGTTGTATTGTCTTCTTTGAAACATAGCCATCAATTCTGGTCATCTCCGAACCTCCTGACTCAGAAAATCAAACCCCTAAAACAAACACCTTAAACCATTAATAGTTATATAGTATTACATACTATATAACTATTAATAAATAATACTATATATATAATATATAATTATTAGTTTTATATTTATATTATATATATAAGGTATATTTTTTTAAGGGGGGGTTCTTTTTTATTTTGTTTTTCTTTTTTTAAGTACTGTAGTGTATTAGACCCCCTCCTAAAAACTTTTCTTTTATATATTTTTGTTTTCGTGTAAACAGCTGTGAATCTCCGAATCTCGAAACACGTGCCACACATTATAACCAAGCCACAAGCACTTTAACTACGCTCATCTCACTGTCTATTCTTTTTCTTTTATGGTTGGCAATTAAATTGTCTTTAATATAATAACCTTCAGTAACAATCTCCTATATACCTATAGCGATTTCTTCTTTTATTGATGTTGAATTTCTTTTCAAATGAAACAGATTGCACTTTATTCTATAGATAATAGATTATATCTGATTAAAGATTAACGCTTAGCTATTAAATAAAATCCTATTTTTCTTTGAGCATCTGATAAATTTTGCACAGTCATGTACCAAGTATTCTTATCTTTAGGAAGACTCTCAACTAACATAGCATCACCTAAACCCTGTATTCCGTACCCTGCATTTATAACATTCAATGATCCAGCATGAATGGTTACAGGTAAGATTTGTTTGCGGTCTATGGTTCTATTTTCCCATGTAAATCGAAAAAAACCGTTTCCAAGATCATTCTCCGGCGGTACCATACCTACTGGTACGTCTAAGTCCATTCTATATTCCCTTTTCAATTCATTATTAGTAGGATATGTTTGATATTGAATTTGATTATTATTATTAAAACCTACACCGTGGAAATTACTTGAATCAAACATATTATTTCTACCTGTATTAAGATAAAAGCTATTATTAGGATCTACATTTGGAACAGAATTTTGATACATCATGTCTTGATTTGGATTCCAGTAATTGTTATACATAATTATCCACTCCTATATTTTATTTACAATTTTCATGATATTAATTATCACTATCAAAGTGCTTAACCTATATTAAAAGAGGCTTAATTATGATACAAGAGCCCACCAAATGTTATCTTTTTTTGAATTTATCTAGCATCAGAAACACGTGCCACGCCGCTGTTGTCTCATAACCTCGTAGCACTGACTTTCCAGCTAAGAGAAACCGTTTTTCAGTCACCTTCATAATCAGTCCTTCTCCCGCATATACATTGCCCTGCTCAGTTTCGATATCCACATCACGTAACTGGTTCGTGGCAAAAAATTCACTTACCCCATAATCCACAACATGGAGACTCCAGGTAAGCTTACCCGTAACGACTCCTTCTTGTACCGTCACATACCCGTCGTAAAACGGAACCTCTAAACCATCGATTTCTAAATTCCTTATTTCTTCAGATGTCATATTCCTTACTCCTTGCAGCCACACATTCCACGAATCTCAGTTGTTGT
Source organism: Bacillus sp. MMSF_3353 (assembly GCF_030733445.1). Taxonomy (NCBI): domain Bacteria; kingdom Bacillati; phylum Bacillota; class Bacilli; order Caryophanales; family Bacillaceae; genus Bacillus; species Bacillus sp. MMSF_3353. The sequence goes on along the minus strand of NZ_JASHJA010000014.1, from coordinate 68,262 downwards.
TCAATATACGGATCATCACAATCCAATCCTTAATCTCGTTCATCACATCTTCTAAAACGACAGTCGGTACTTGTGGGGCTAATTCCTTGATACAACCTATATAATTCACTTACGTCTCGCCTAAAAACAAATTATCCAATTATTCAAAGCAAATAATGACTAGCCCTTATAATTTTCTGGTATTATTAGAATACTGGTATTTATTTTACATTTTAAGGAGCAATAATTATGGTTAAAATCACAGAGCATGTTTCGGTTTTCTTAAATAACAAGTTAAACAGTATAGTTTATTTACACGGAAAAGATACCTTCAATCGGTATACAGGCTTTTACGGTACCGTTCCATCCCCGTTAAAGGAGATTTTTTCTTTTTTTCATTCCGAATTAAATCAACTATTCAGTCATTTGAACGTCAGGTTACCGACTGGACATTATACTGCCCAAGAAAGTAGAAATCTTATTGGATATATCAATGCGATTAACAAGTTTCAAGTAGATTTGTCTACTACCGAAGTAGCATTTAATCTATGCACTTATTACAAACGCACAATTAATGAATGCCAAGAATTTCTTAAATCCAGTGATGGTAGCACCATCCCCGCAAATTTCAAGCCAGTAAACATAATAGAAATGGGTCCAATATTCGAACTGCAAACTGGTGTATCCGTTACTAGATCCGGCGCATCAATTCCATTCCTTTTAAAAACAATTGGCGAAGGATCATACGCAACAGTTCATAAATATAAAGATACATTTTACAACCAGTTTTTTGCTGTAAAAAAGGCTCGTAAAAATTTAAATGAAACCGAATATGATAGATTTCGAACTGAATTTTTAGAAATGCGTAAATTAAAGTCGCCTTATATTTTAGAAGTTTACAAATTTGATGATGAGAATCGTCAGTACATAATGGAATACGCAAATGACTCATTGTATTCCTACATATTAAAAAATAACAATTCCATGACTTTTTCACAAAGAAACAGTTTAATCCAACAAATTTTCAAAGCTTTCATATATCTTCACGGAAAGGATATTTTGCACAGAGATATTAGTCCAACAAACATTTTAGTTAAAACTTATGAGGATACTGAAATCATTAAAGTTTCCGATTTTGGTTTAGTAAAATTAGAAGACAGTCAACTTACAAACCAATATACTGAACTAAAAGGTGTATTCAATGACCCTCTACTAGCGGAAGTTGGATTTTCAAATTATAAAAAACACCACGAAATCTACGCTTTAACCAGGCTGATTTATTTTATTATTACTGCAAAAATGCAAATAAGTACTTACCCAAACACACATTTCCAAGACTTTGTCGCTAAAGGAATTAATCGCAATATTGAAGAACGGTACAAAAGTGTGCAAGAAATGCGTGAATCCTTTAGTCAACTCGTTTCTACTGTCCGGTACTTTAGTAAACAATAGTTTTTTTTACGCCCTTCTTCGCTAAAAACTGTTTCGCGCTATCAGTAAGCCGATAATAGTAAACATGATTATCATCTTTCGTGACTTGCTCCAGTAGTCCTAACTGAGAGAGTTGTCCCAACAACGTATCGAACTGCGTAGCCGGGATTTCTCCTCCTACCTGGTGTATCGCTCGTAAGATCGCTTCCGAACCTTTCACTCTATACCTCGTGATTTTACGATTTCCAGTGCTTGTTGTTCCGTAAAACCTTCCGAAACAAGTGCATCGAAACGTGCTTTATATACTTTTGACATTTCACGCTGCATACGCATTTGCATCGGTAATGCCTTTACAAAGTTATCCAGAATCATTTCCAGTTCGATATTTGTATATTGTTTATTCGGTTCGCTCATCTTATCGCCCCTTAAAATACGCGTCAATTTCCGCTAAAACTTGGTCGATCCCTTCAGGACTCAATACGAGTTTTCCGCCAGCTAATTCGATATTTTCGTCAGAAATTTCACCTGTAATTTGGCAAGAACCATTTAGATTATGTTTTTGTAGAATAATAGATTCACCATCTACGAAAATCTCCACCGGATCTTTTACTCGAATGCCTAATGTGCGACGCAATTCCATTGGTACCACAATACGTCCTAATGAATCAATGTTACGAATGATACCTGTTGATTTCATTTCTCTTCAGCTCCTTTTCAGAATTGTTGGTTTCGTCTATACATTTCTGTTTCTTTTTTTAATCTTAGATTAGCAGGCTCCGCATCAGAGTCGTAAAATTCTAAATTTGTTTTCAGTACCGGCTTAATCTCGATGTAATTACTAGCGCCTACAAAGCTGGAAACACCACCACGAATATTATTTTTAATAAAGTCGAAAAAGACTGTAGTTAATGCATTTACATTTGCTTCTTTATTTAAACGATCAAATCCATATTCATAAAGCATTGCGTGAATCGCCTCATGAAGTACGTTTTTCATTTGCCCTTCATGCTTTGTTACGTTATCCGAAATCTTGATATGTTGTTCGTGATACGTTACTTCAGCAATTCTTACTTCTCCGTTTTCTTTTTCATCAATCCATCCTTTTACTACTTCCACCTCGTACGGAACGCTACCAATCATCAGTTGTTTAGGTATATTCATATAACTTCATCCCCCTTTAATTTGGTAAATTATTTTCAATTTCCGTTCGTAATTTATCTCGTAGCCACTTAAACTTTAAATCTTTTTTATCGATTTTTGCCTGAATCACTTTTGCCTGGTCCTTTGTATAACATTTACGGAAACCGTTGTATAATTTCGAAATTTCTTTCTGCAGCTGTCTCATTTCACGGTTCGAATAATAACTTACAAAATCCGTTTTACAACTGGGACAAATGAAATAGTGCTTGTCCACACGGTTCAATAATCGTGCTGTGAGCATCTGGACACTAAACACGTGCTCACATACTTCACATTTCGCTTTTACGGGTTTCATTTTTTTCCCTCTTCTTTCGTCCAAAATTATTATTTTATTAAGTTTTTCATAAGCTATAACTTTAAATGTTCAAACTCAAATGAACCTCTAGACACATACACCATATACTAATTAAAATACTTCCTAAAAAAGTAGGTGAAAGCTATGCCAGCTATTCTTGGAAATCTTGTCGTACAAAACAGTAGCGGTTCTTTCAACTTAGGTGATTTTTATAACGTCTCTCCAAAAGAAAATACAAAATCTTATAATGGTTCAGGTTCATCAAATAATGCTTTTATTACCAATAACTTTAGCGGCGTTAGTGCAACAAACACATTCGATGCTGATGTTGCAGACCAAGATCAAGTAGTAGCAAACTAAAATTACTCATTCCTCTCCCCCTGAATAAAGCCCAGTATTCTGTTAATAATGTATATACAGTTTCTGATTTCCCTTCATACCCGAGGGCTTGGCGGCTAACTTTTGTTAGCTGCTCTTTTATATTCCTGTAATTCCTTCTCGAGTCTTTCAATATGTTCATCCCTTACTTGAACATCATCTTTTAAAAACTCAATTTCCTCTTTAAGTTTCATCCGTTCGTTAAACAATTGGCGATATTCGTGTATAGATGAATCACGACCTGCTCTAAGAAGTTCAATTTCTTTATTCCTCAGTTCAATTTGTTTTACAGCATGATCGAAATCATCTTTTAATAATTGGTACTTTGTAGAGCCTTTCATTTCAACACCTCACTTTTCTACAAAATGAAATTTTTGTTTAGTTTTCTTACCTGCATAATATTTTGATATTTGTTTATACTATAGTTGTAACTTTTTGTTACAACATATATCCGTATCGATTGAAACTTCTAAAATTGTACAACGGAGCAGTTAGCTATTTCGGCTAGCTGCTTTGTTGTTTAAAATGAAGTTTTTATTTAGCTTATTTTCACTCCCACATAATATTTTTAATTCTGCTCATACTATAGCTGTAACTTAAAGTTACATATCATTTACTTGTAGGGCCTAATTTTCTTTTGTACAACAAGTGGTTAGCTAATTAAGCTGGCTGCTTTGTTGTGTGCAATAAATTTTCATCTGAATTTATCACCACTAGGTAAAAATCACATATATTGTTATGGATTGTAATGGGCGGAGCACCCTGGTCAGGTGCTCTTTATTTTTGCGTTTACATACCAAATAGCGTTTTTGTTTTAATCTTCTCCTTTGAAAACAACAGTTATATGATCTGTATTTAGCGCACAAGGTAAGTACAATCCGTTTCTTAAATCAAAAAGCATTATAAATTTTTCCTCATTCAACATATCTATAATGTCGCTAAAACTTTCTTTGCTAAATAGCGTTATCAGCTCATCTTCATTTTTTAGCGATACATATAATTTCCGATATTTGTCCAACAATTCCACCTCTTATTCTCAAATAACGATTTTGTTTAAAAGTTGCACCGCCGTAAAAAACATCCATACAATACCATGTGCACCTTTTTTTCAATATAAATCTTGGTCATAGAGCGCCTTAAAATGCGCTCTTTTTTATTTAAATAAGAATTTCGTTTAATTTCCATTAACCTTTTTGATTCCTTTGAATACATTATTATTGCAAGGAATTCCATAGAGTACTCTCGTCCAGTCACCTTGAATTTCTTGCAGACCTTGTGTGAAGAATCCGTTTATAACAAACGGATTCTTTTATTTTGGGTTATAAAATAACTATTTTGTTACATTTTCATCGATCCATTTTTCTTATAAACCTTACAAATCTGTAATGCTAATGTCACCTAAATTGATAGTAAATTGGTTAATGTTGTTTTATTATACAGACTATTGACTTCATTAAATAAAACAACATTGGTAGGTGAAAAGTGATGGGGAGAAACTTATTGCGCTACGGAATTGTCAGTATAGCTTTTCTTACTATTCCTATTCTATTTATAATTTTTGTGTCGTCTCATTACATTCCAAAAGAATATAATGAAGAATGGCCAAAAGTACAAGAAACTGCTGAACTAGTAACTGTCGGATATTTTAAAAAAGATAAAAATCTTGATATTGTAATTGAAAGAATTGACCCTTCAAAAGAATATAGAACTAATGAAATTTATCTATATGGGCATGCCATTAACAATAAACAACATAAAATTTCTGCTATTGTAAATTTTAGTGATAACTATTCAATTAGAGACACATCTGAAAGTTAATACTAAACCAAGGAGTATTTAACTAAAGATTGGATACTCTTTAAGTTAAAACAACTATTTCATTAAAAACTTTTCACCTTTTAGCTGGACAAGCATATGAAGTACTATCACTCATAGGGTTCTCCTTTTTTCAAGAGTACATATTTGATATGTACTCTTTTTTTCATGCCCCTTTACGAATAATCTTTTTTACATTACACACACTATCCTCAAGTCAACTTCCCATGACTACACTCTTTAAAAACGGAGCTTTACCCCTCCGGACTGTTTAGGCACACGGCAGGTAACTTAGTCAATTACCTGCCATTTTCTATTCAAATAACGCTTCTGTTTAGTTTTCTTCTAACGCTGCACACATTTCACAAACGTCCCAACTAATATCTTCAAGTTCAATAGTTGTAGTAGCTTCTGCAAACCCGCAAAAATCACAGTGTTTCATATTAATCACCTCGCTTCTAAACAAAATTTAAATTTGATTTTCCTCAAAATCTTCAATACCATGTAAAATTTACTTAAAGATTGCTACGACTCAGCCTGTCCACACCAGAAACGTTATATAATGAATTTGCAAACACCTGGTTTGCGAACAAGTACCTTTCTGTACGACATAACCCTTTTGCTAGGAGAAATCCTAGCCTTTTTTATTTGAAATCTAAAATACGACGTTCTCCGGTTTTATCACCGTTTTCGCCTTAAACCGATACCCCTTACTTTCTAAGTATCCAACAAGTGTTAATGCACTTTTCCCAAACCTTTCTGCAATTGCATCTACCGTGTAACCTTTTTCAAATAGGTCTAAACTAATTCGTATTTCATCTTCTGTATAAGATGCCTGACTTTCTACAGGTCTCTCGAAGATCCCAAGCTCCTCCAGTTTTTTCTTTATTGCACTTTCTGTTCGCTGGAGACGTTTCGCGATATCCAAATACGTATAGCAATTCGCTTTGACCATACTTTTTAGTAATAATTCATCTTGTTTGGTCCAAGGCTCTCTCTCTTTTTTCCTTCTATACACATCCGCATCACGTTTCTCTTTCATCCATTCTGGTTCAGGTCCTAAAATTCCATATTCAACCTTTGAAAAATCAACTACCTGCTTATGCCGTTTTAACCAACCCCAAAAATCCTTATAGTAAACAACCTTTATTTTTTGAGTTTTTGCAAATAGCTTTAGTCTTATAGGAAATGCGAATCTTTCATACCACGATTCGATTGTTTTATAACTTACTTGTAATACATCTGCTAATTGGAGCACTGTAAGCCCACTGAAATGTAACCGTGGATCACTTAACCCTATACGATTTGCTTTTAGTTTTATGGCATTTACAGTGCGATCTAACTTCTTCGCAATACTTTTAATGCTGTATGTCCCCCAGGAATCCTCCAGATACGCTATTTCCTCTTTTGTCCAAAGAATAACTTTCCCCACCGTTCCGCCTCCTTTTAGTACCCGGATGCCTGACGATCATGATTGATTTTATTTTTTTCGATATACGCGTTATAAATCTCAATAGCCGAAAATCCAAGTGCTGCTCCTAAGTACGCCAAGTCATTCATCAGCGTCATGTAGTGTGCTGCGTTCCACAATTTGTTTTCATATAAATCGTTAAATACATCGATAATTTCTGTTTTTGAATGACCTTTGTTTGTACGTACTACAAAAGCATCGATATATTTGTTCCATTCACGTTCTAACCCAATCGATAATGCAAAGTGAAGCGCATCTACAAATTCCTCTAACAACGGATTGTAGTACTCCTTATCCTCTTCCATCATTTGACCTTCATTACGTACAGCTTTCGTAATCGGTTTGTTATTTTCACTCCAGTACTTATGACCGCGCCATACATGAAGTAACTCACTTAACTCATCACGAAATGATAACTTCTTTTCCTGAAACAACGGCACATTTTGCAAACCTTGTTTTTCTACAATCTTGTTATCAAGCTCTTTTTGAAGCTGGAATAAATGAATGATGTTCATATGTTTAGACACTCCTTTTCTGTAAATCTTTCCAAAATCCGTTCCATCCACATTTACAACGGACACGTTCTAGTTGCTGTAAAGAATGACTTTTTGTTACCTCTATCACTTCACCACTATCTTTGTGGCATTGAGGACACACATGATAGTTTGATTTCATAGGTGTAAGATACATCCCAGTGAACTTATGCATTGCTAGTAGTGATTTAAGTTGAGCCGAAATCCCTCCTCGGGAACTTGCAGCTCTCTTTTTTGCTAAATTTACTAAGTAACCCGCGCTGGCTGTTGACATCCCTTGATTAACGAGCTGACAAAAGGCCTTATAAATTGGATCTTGATTCTCTCTATCTTTTTTATGACGCTGACTTATCACCGTCACAGCCTCATCCTTATAGCAATTATGCTCTTCCATGTAGTAATAAACTTCTCTCCAGAACTCGTTGTCTTTCACTATAGACATCTCAACCGCTCCCTTCTTATCTAGCAATCACAAAGCTAACAATGACCGCTACCACCATATAAGAAACAACTACTGCTAAAAACTTTTTACGTAAATTTTTAATCTGTTCCCGTAATTCGTTATTTTCTTTTAATACACGTTTTGCGTAATTGTCTTTCACTTTCACCTGAGATTTGTATAAATCCACTTTCAACTGCAAATCTCGATTTTCTTGCATTACATCCTTTAACTGTTGCTCCGAATTGTTCAAGTACACTACCGCCCTTCGTGGCTCACCTTTTGCTACTTTTCTTTTTTGCTTAACCATTTCACGTTTTAATCTCTCCATCTTCCGATCACTTTTCCGATTTTCGTACCCCTTTCCTTGCTGTCTCCCACCCACAACTACACTTCCTTTCTACAGCTTTTTATTTTCTTAAATGCTCTAAAAATAGTTCATTGAAATTCTCGTTTTCTAATTCTTCCAGTCGCTTCTGCACACGCTCTAAACGTACGGGACCCAGCCCTAATACTTCTTTTACCGCTCTTAGTGCTAATGTCCGTCCATCTTTATACGATAAAAGGGATACTTGTTGCACTTCACCTCGGTGAAAACTTTGACGTTCCCTTGTCTTCTTTCGTTCACGTTCACTCGCTCGGCGTTGTTGACGATTTAATTTCTCGTTCATCGTCTTTCCCCCATTTCTTAAAACAACTCTTGAATAACAATTCTGCGTATGGATCCTGTGGTACCGGGTCTAAAACACCAGTCTTTTTATCTTTTCTTAATGAACTTACTACCCAAACCATGTTGTACGGTTCTCCGGCAATGCTTCCCACAATTCTTGCTGGTTTTACACGTGGTAATGCTGTTGCATGACGCTTTGTAAATAATGATTTACGTGGTCCCTCTCCTCTTCCCACATGCTATTCCTCCCTTTGTTTAAGCCAGGACTCAACACTCATTTTCTCGCCCCATCGATAACCTACACTTCCTTCTGCCTCAATCGGAACTGGAAATCCTGGTACTGGAGGTTGCTCCATAACTTGTTTAATTTGTTTTTCTACTGCAACTACAATTTCCGGATCATCATCTATTTCAAAAATGATTTCATCGTGAATTTGTGCAATCATATCGGCACTTCCATGAGAAAGTACGCCTTCTTGTTTACCGATAGATTCATAAATTTCATTTTGTACTTTCTTCATAATGTCAGCGGCACTACCTTGCACCGGTGTATTTGCCGCTTGTCTCTCAGCTGAGCCACGATCCCTTCTATTCGCGCTGTTAATGCCAGGTAGTAATCTCATATATCCATAAATCGTTTGTACATAGCCTTGCTCCCGTGCTTCTAAAACAATCTTGCGTTGATACTCAGGTATGCGTTTGTACGCTGTTTTAACAGCATTCACAATCTGCGCACATTCATCTAATGTTTTACGAATCATGTATTTTGTTTTAAATGTGAACTGTAAAGCGTGCTCAGTTCCGCCATAAGAGATACCGAAGTTGCCCGCCTTTGCATCTGTACGTTCTTTCTTTACAATTTCATCCTCAGGCTTTCCAGTCATTACAGACGCGGTTCTACGGTGCATGTCCCCGCCTGTATTAAACAATTCCGTCATGACTTCATCGCCTGACTTCCATGCCATTAAGCGAAGCTCGAAACCTGCAAAGTCAATAAAGAATAATACCTTTCCTGGTTTTGGTACAAAGAAGTTTCTTATCTTAAATTCATCATTATCAGGTCTCGGTACGTTTTGTCCGTTTGGATTAAAGCTATTCAAACGTCCTGTTTCCGTAAACGGACTGTACCCTGCATGAATCCGTCCACTCATAAAGTTCAGGTACTTTTCCCGTCCTACAATATGTGAAGAAAGTAGTGTCGTGTATTTTTGTATTTTCTTCAGCTGATCGATAACTTCCAGTGCTTGTTCTTTATAAGGGTGTGGCTCACGTTTCGCGATACGAATTGCCCCGCGTTCTAGTTTATCTAATGTAGGATCCTTTTCCGGATCAATACTTTCCCAATTTTCAGGTAATGAAAAGCTGAGGTACTTTTCCTCATCGATGTCATTCAGCTTGTTCTCGAGCATAAATGCCATATCGATAAGCGCCTCTTGGTCAAGACTCGCACCTGTTTTTCCATACTTGGCAACCGGTATTTTTAAGTAATCAAACATTAAACTTTTCACTTCATTTGTCTTACCTGATTTGCCAGTGTTTATATCAACATTGAATGTTTCTTTTGCAATTTGCTTAATACGTTCAGCAGCTTGTTCCTGCATAATTTCCGCTTCTTGTTTCTTTTGCGTTGCAAGGTTTGGGTCCCAAGTCATTCCCCAGTACTCCATAAGCCCAATAACACGTGTGAAGGGCATTTCTATCTTATGGAGCCATTCCTCATATCGCGGAATTTGAGATGCAATTTGAGACCAATATTCGTAATGCTGCAGTGCATAATCAGCATCTTCAACTGAATAAAGTAATCCTTCCCCCTTACTCGCATCAATCTCATCAAAGAAATCAACTTTGTGTTTCTTTAAAAGTGCTGAGAAGTCGTTCATCGTTACACCAAAAATGTGTTTTGTAGCTGGTTTGAGTCCCCATCCGCTTGTAGGTTTTTTTGGGTTATTAATCTTTTGAGGTGCTGCAATTTGTAAACATCGCACCCACATAATCAATGGATCAGCTACTTTTCCTAAAATGTACTTACCGTACTTTGCCGCGTATTTCGTTTCAAAAGATAAGTTAACTGCAATCTTTAATACCTTTTCATTTTTAAATAGGTACTCATCAAGTAAATCTAGTACAAGTTTTCTAGCTTCATCTCTATCCATACTTGGTTCAAATACTTGGCCAATCTTATGTGAGATTGGAACAACTCTTGACTCGTGTGGTGCTGCTGATAAGGACACCGTACAAATTTCACCTTTCCACGGATCCAATGGAGTTTTTAGATATGCTTTTTCTAGACTCTCTCTTCTGCTTTCCGCTTCTTTTTCATCAATAACCCCTGCAGCATATGCTTCTTCTATATCTTCAAACGCCTTTTTATAATGCGCTCTAATTTCTTCACTTGCCGCAGTCTCCCAGTCGAATCCTGCTTTACCTGTTTGTATACAACGTTCTAAGTATGTCTTTAACTCTGAGACTGTAAGAATCGCTTTATAGTCTTTCACTTGCTGCGGTTCCACTTTTGGCCAAACAATATCGAATTGCCCTGGCTCCTTCTTTTTTTCCATTTCTACCGCTAACTTTGATTCTTTTACCTGTACCTGTTTTTTACTACTCGCTAATGTTTTGGGTCTTCCAAATAAGCTTCCGAGTTTCATATTTTCACTTCCAGTCATATTTATAGTGCTTGTCCATATAATTAGTAGTACTCATCTTGTATATGATCAAAGAGACCTTTCTTCATGCAATACGCAATGTATGCATTAAAGCGTGGCGTTTTTCGATAACCACCGCTCGTTAAAAGAATCATCCTCATTTTCGCTAATTGATTTACAATTGCTTTCGCTTCTTCTTTATCGATTGACAGCATTGCCTCCACATCACCAAGTCGCAAGTACTTCTGCTGAGCAAATAGTTTGATAAACTCATAGAATTTCATTTCACCTGTTAACGTATCGATTTTCTTCAAGTCCGCCGTAAACTTCTGATATCTTTCTTCTGTCATTTCTTCTTCTTTTATAGCCAAACGAGCATAGTAATTTAAGCCACAACCCGGAGCATTATATAACGCTTTTAAGTACTCCCCGATGAACTCAACATGTCCTGGCCAAACTTGAATCCGTTCTCCTGATTCATCAACTGAATGTGTAAGAGCTGCAAGCGCAACCGCTAACCGTGCTACTTTATTCCGCTGATCTGAAGGAGAAACAAGTGGTATATCATTCGCATTTCCATATACTTTTGCAAGGTCTGTCGCAACCTCCAGCACTTTATCAATCGTACCGTCTGTAAATAACACGTCCTCTGGTTTACGTGACCAAGCGTATAAGATGTTATTTTTCAAAGTATCCTTCTGTATGATTGATGGATACGTAGCAAGTGTTTGGTTATACAATTCAGGATCCACATCACTCGCTCTCATAAAGACCGCAAAATCAAAACGGCGTATATCTTCGTTATTGAAAATATCTTTTAAACTTTCGGCTCCTTGAGAGTAATCAGCAAGCCGTTTTCCTTTCGGTACGTTCCCTGACATGATGGCACGTACACGGCAAGGTGTTTCAGCTGTTACAGCTCGTTTTACCTCTAGCTTTCCATCAGAACGCGCAAGTGTCATTTCACCATAATCATCTTTCGTAATACCTGTATCTTCATCGATCCAAATCATTTCTTTATCAGCTAATGGCCATGCACCCCAAACGATGTACCACGCACCTTGTGCACCTGACTGTTCCATCTTGTACGTTAGACCTGTACGAGACGTACTTTCCGCATTTACTCGAGTACCAAGACCTGCATATTTCATTACCTTTTCAATGAGCGCTGACTTACCTGTACCTGTATCACCAACTATTTTTAGTTCCACCCATCCGCGTAACGGATTTAAATCCCACGGTACTTTAAAACGCAGAACACTATGAAGTGTTAGCAATACTGCAAGTAATGTCTCATCACGTTCTACAATGTGAGTTACGTTGTACGTTAAATCGTTACAAATTGCTCCTAGCTTCTGTTCAATCGATTCTGCTGTATAATCTGCCGGCTGAAACGTCGCTAAATCTTCTTTTACTTGCTCATTTAACTCAAAACTTTCAACCACATCCTGAAGTGGTGTCGCACTTTTTACAAGTAGTGTGGACTCCTGATTCTTTGGATGCGGGTATACATAACCAGTTAATTCGTAGTACTTGTTCTCGCTTACGTTTAGTCCATTTACGGCGTACACTTTTCGTAGTACATAATTCCCTTTATGCTGCTCTTGTTTTTCGTCATCCTCTTCAGCCATCGGGATTACAAGTAACTCTTCCACGTTCATGTTTTCTAAAATATCTGTATTGTATTTTGGACAATTCGGAATGCCAGATATTTCTCGTAAAATGCCTTTTATATTATCGTCACCTACACCTGTCATTTGAATAACTTCCCGATCACTGACGCCCAGGTCTTTGTATCCTGTATGCGTATGGATGTCATATAGTGGGCAATGTACTTTTTTACAACTTTCTCTGCCCCAGCAATGATACTCAATGTTTTTCGGAATGATATAAGGTGTATGCTTTTTACCTGCAACCATGACGCGAGTTTTTACAAGCTTTCCAGTAAGGTCCGCATTACCTGTCTCTGCTAAATGGAGTAGCTTTGCATTTTCCTCTTCTTCAGCATTTTTCTTAATGCAGTGACACATATCACCGGCACACGCTACACGTTCATATTCTTTGCTGCCTGGTTTCTTTTCGCCATGTAGTGAACGAATAAACGCACAACCAAATTTGTATGTATTATCACCGCTGTATACCGCGTCAACCACACTTCTCGTATTTGCTACACGTTGTTGCTTACCATACTCATTATCCTCAGAAGTGAACTTAAGTACCCACTCCTCTAGTTCTTTTAACGTTTCTTCTCTCGTGTAGCCAGCGTCTTTGAAGTAACATGCCAGCTGTACTGTTGCTTGGTTTCGGTCACCGTCTTTTTTCCAGCCGCCATTTAAAATATCGACGACACATGCCGGTGGTTTGTCTTTCTTAAATTGGAATTCTTCTTTCGTATACTTACGAGCACTTGTTGCCGCAGCTTGTTCATATTCTTCTGTCTTATTTATTAGTAAATACCCCGTACGAGGTCTGTATTTCATTGCCTTTTTACGTTCTTCTGCCGTATAAGGTAGATCGTCAGCGTGTCTTGGTGCTTTTGCTAAATCTTTAATTTCTTCTAGCGTTAATTTGTTTAGTTCATTTACACTAACCTCTGTTTTAAACAGGCTTGTTTTTTGATGCATACTGTTCGGTAAACGAATCATACGCTTCTCTGTATACACCACTAAGTCTAGGGACGTGAGTCCTAGTCGATGAACTAAGTACCCAGCCATATGTTTGAAGATTTTATGAAGGTCGTTTCTCGGTTCAATACCGAGCGCATCGGAGCTTATTAAGATGTGGAATCCTTTTGATCCAGAAAAGTAAATCCACATATCCGATTCACGAATGTCCATCTCTTTTGTAAAAAATTCCACCAGCTTTATTGCATCCTTTTGGCTGACTGATGGGTCTTCCGCATGGTCAAGGTCAAAATATAGGGGAGCAATAAATGCCTCCCCCTTTACTTTTGTGTCGTTCGCAAATCGTTGAACTGTAGCAAAGCAATTGAAATTGAATGCCTCTCCCGTTTGGAATTGCTTCACTTCAGAAGAAGGGATTCGTTTCCACGGAATGCTTCTACCGTTCTGATTGCTGTACCATGCGTCTACATATTGATATTCACTTGTTTTATCTTTCTTTTTTGCCATTTGTAGACGCCCTCCTTAATTATTCTGAAGCTTTTTCTGCTTGTTCTGTTTCTTCTACATTAATTCCGTAGTCTTCTGGTTTGAATATACCTACAGGCTGGAAGTCAATACCGATCCATTGTTGACTCGCATTTGTACGACTCTTACGTTCTGTCGTTACTAAGCGCGTAACTATTTTGTTGACGCCTAATTTAGATGGGACACCAAGAGCTTTAAATTTCCCTGTATATACACTCATTGCAAAACGACCAAAAATGATTGTATCTGTTGGGCTAAAGCTCATTAAGTAGATACGTGGGAAGTCGTCAGGGCTTAAAGTTGATACCGGAACAACTGACGCCATATAACGAAGCTGAATATCATCTAGTTCATATCGTTCCTCTGCTTGTGGATTTTCAGCTAACCATTGATTGAATACAACTTCCGCATCTTCTTTTGTTTTTTCTGCCACAATCAACTGACCATCTTCAGGAGAATCTTGTTTACCCCATACCGACCAGCGTTGTTCACCGTATCCGATTACTACATCGATGTTGTCACCGTACATTACATTTTCATCATCTTTTTCTACAAAATTACCTTTCTTGTTAACTGTTAACCATTCACCCATACGGACAAAATCCATATCGAGACCGTTATTCGCTTCAACAAACCCCTGCTTTGTTTCTTCTAAAATAGCTGTAATATAATTGCTACCATCGTTTCTTTTCGCCACCGCGTTATTTTGTACCACTACTTCATTTTGATTTGTTTCTTGTGTCATTATTTTTTCCTCCCGCGCCCCTGTAGGCCATGTTTTTTCCATGCTTTTCGTTTTGCTTGGCTTTTCTTTTTTCGATAGGTTACTTTTCTGTTATAAGAAATCTCGTAATCTTTCGAATCGTATTCCGGAACCTCAACCATTATCGGGATTCCTCGTTGAAGAGATAAACTTTTACCGGATCCTCTTGCAAACACCCTTATCACTTTTTTAACGATTTTTTGACCGGTTTCTTTCAAACCCACTTACCTCACCTCTTTTGCTAAAGAAATGAGTTCCGTAATTTCATACAGCGCACCTACATGTTCGTACTTTTCCATCGTTATCACCCCTTTCACCAAGGCATGTCATTTAAAAAACTAGCTACTGTATCGCGTTCTGTTTTCGGCTTTCTTGGTACTGTTAATCCAATTCTGCTGTATACTTTCCTGCGGCTGTGATATTGGTCCTTAAACACTCCAACGTTGTAGTCAACGTAGTCGAACCAGTGCGCTTCTTTATCTGGATTTTTCCGATCAGGACGCATGATACGTCCAATTTCTTGCTCTACCGATGAACCGCTATTACTCTCACGGGAGTCACCACGTTTCGGCATTACCATGTGACCGACTGCTAAATGCTGCATGTCCAGTCCTTCACGCGCTAGCTGAGTAGCAAATAAAATGTCTACTTCTTTTCGGTCACACGCTTCTAAAATGTCCTTACGTTGTTGCTTTGTTACTTGCCATTCACGATTTTCTTTTTCTGAATACTGCGCAACCTTTACTTGCCAATCGTGCTTACCTTGCTTTTTATCTACTGCATGTCCGTTATCGATAAGCTGCTGTGCATGTTTTTCATTTTTCGCTTTTCTCCAGGTGTAGCGACTAATACCTCCATGCACTACAGCTGTTCTAACATCGATACCGAATCTTGCTTTTGCCATTCGTTTTACGAGTTCTTCAAGTACGAAACAGTAGCGAACTGATTCTGTTATAACGATGGATGGCCCTAAACTTACAGACTCAACAATATTCTCAGCAACTAACTTCGCACGCTTTTTATCAGAAATGAGGTGTCTTATTAGATCTGTGTAATCAAGATCTTCTCCACCAGCATCCACACTATCAATCTCGTTACGGTTACTTGCCGTTTCGTAATTGAATTCGGTATAAACAAATTTCACTTTCGGTTTTATTAGCCTTCCAGCTTCATACATTCCGTCCCTACTAATCTCATACACCTTTGGTCCTACACCGTTGTACATATAGATTTCTAATCCGTCTTTTCGAGAAGGTGTTGCCGTGAGACCAATCATATTTTCAGCAGTTAATTTCCCAGCCGTTTCGATGAACTGTACCGCGGGAAAATGATGTGCTTCATCTACTACTACTGTCCCGATAAAGTCGTTCAGCGCATCAATTAAATGTGGATTTCGCTGCAAAGTTTGCACTGTAGCAACGATTAATTTACCGTCTCCCCAATCATGAACCCCGTCACCAAAAAAACCGATACGACCGATATCAGGCATTGTAGCCTTTGCTCGCTTTGCGGATTGATACATTAAATCTTTTGTGTGCGTGAGCCATAGGGCCGCTTTACCTTTTTCGTAAATGTAGCGCATGCCCATAACTGTTTTACCGGATCCCGCTGGCGCAACACCTATTCCATTTTCTTGCATAAGTGCTTGTACCATCGGTGTCTGGTCTTCTTTTAATACAAACTCGTCATTCCATTCCCCGAAACTAACATCTCGGCCATATGAAATCTGTGAAGTAATAACTTTACTTGGATCGTAGCCTAAGTTTTTCAGTACCTCTTCCAGCTTTGACAAGAAACCTCGCGGCGTAACAATATCGCCTCCGTCATATACAAATAATTCAAGTTTTGCTTGTACGCCCCATGTAGGTCTACGTTGTTTTTTCGCTTTCACATACGCTGGATTATCAAATGTTAGTGCCTTAGTAATTGCCGCCTTAAGAGGTGTACTAGCACCTCTTATCCGGATGTTGTGTTTCACAAGGATTTGTAGCAAGTGAGCACCCCCGATAGATCGTAAGAAGGTTCATGGTATGTAAGTCTTGGAAGTGGTACGCAAGGAACCGTCTGTTTTTGAAATTCTTCAAGTTTTATATGGTTCACATTTCTTTTTTTCATATGAATAAGAGCTGTAATAAGTCTGAATGCATAAGCCTCGTCAAGCTCCTTGCTATCGTTTAGAAAACTGATAAACACTAAACCTAAATTTCTATCAATAATTTGATCAAAATCTCGTAATCCGAGAATCTGATTTGGTCTCATATAATCTAGCGAAAATCTACGACTCTCAGTACGTTTCATTTCCGCTAATATATTTACTTCAGGTGTTAGTACAATCTCATCACCTGGACGAGTTGCACCTGCACCATCTGCTATTCTCATACGCCATACCTTAGGAACATGTCGCCAGCTTCTTCTGATTTCTGTCTGAAAATCATCACCACGTTGCTGACGTTCACGTTGTTTATTTCTCAGTGCTGTTTGTTTTGGATCCATAGCAACCTCCTACGCCAAAAACTTCAATAGATTTGCTTGTACGTAAGCTTTTGCCTTTACAAGATCAGCTGATTCTTTCGCTGTTTCCCAAGCATCTTTTGTTTGATAAATTTTGATATCAATGGACGCTAATTCTTGCTCTACATCCGTAAGTTGTTGGCGTTCTTCTTTGCTGTAATGCAGGCGATACGCATCACGTAATGTATCGTTCGTGAGAGCCACTTTTTGATCATTCACATATGCGTATTGGTTACGACCTTCACCTTGAATCTGCATAAATGCTTCAGCTTCTTTTAACTCTACAGCTGTTTTAAGTTTCACTTTTTGTTTAATTAGTTCGGCTTTCTTCCCGTAAGCTTCTTCACGTGCTTTACCTTTTTCAAGAACATCCTGTACTGCAGCATCGATTTGTTGTAGCGATGCTTGTAATTCCAGTGGATCTAATACACGAACATAATCAGTTGGTACCTTCTTGCCTAAAAGTTCTGTTGCGGCTGCAAGTAATTTTTCTGTACCATGAACTTCTTGTAAACTACGAATTTGTTTATTTAATTCAGTCATAGATTAAGTCCCCCATCTTTTTGTATTGTCACAACTAATTTCTCAATCGTTACCGACTTTTTCACTACCTGTTCGATTGTGATATTCATCGTTTCTACGCGGTCATGCTCCTCTTTGTTGTAACCCGCTACGCTTATCAATAGAGGTGAAAACTCTACCACTATAGCGTTCCAATTATTTTTATTACTGCTGTTATATCCATATTTCTTACCTGCAGTAACCTGTACCGCTGTACCTTCGCTTAATTCGTTCTCATCAAACTGCGGTTTGTTTACAATCATGCTCGTAACCCCTCCTTTGCTTCTGCGATTTTCGTTAACGCTATTTCTACCACGTCAGGATTAATGCAATCCGTCTGGGCGATACTCTCAACTATCGTATTAATATCAACCAGAACATCTTCTCCTGTTTCCGTTTGAATCAATGAAGCAAACTCCTCCATTGCATATGCACGTTTCTTTTCAGCCTCAATACGACTTCGGTCAAGTACTTCTTCACCAGGTTTTGCACTTTGAAGTGGGATCCGTTCTAAGTCAAAAACTCCTGGTGATTTTACATCAATAAGAAGTACTTGTATCGGTCTATTAATTTCAGCTTCCGAAGCCGATAAACGTGTGATACTACCGATATTCGCAAACACTTTTCCATCCGAACGATTATAAATACCGAAACCTGTATGGTCATGTCCACACAAAACCAAATCCGCATCTGTTTTTACATCTTGCACTTTTGTATACCGGTCAAAAGGCGGATCATGGTCAAGTAACATACCGTGAGCTACATGTATTTTAGTTGACTCATAATCTTCAGTAACTTCTGGTGAATAACCATAACCAGCTTTATCAATTTGATCACTGTACGGTGTAAATGTTAACTGGACGTGATTACCGTCTTGGTGAAACATATGAGCTTGCCCAGGATCATTAATGACTGTAAGCTGCGGGACGATTAACTCCAGTACTCTAAGGCTTGTCCGTTCATACGTTGCTAAGTTATATCCGTAAATATCGTGGTTACCAGCTGTCGTATAGATTGATACTGGACTTTCTTTCAATACCTTTGCGAACTCTAGTAACACGCTTGTCGTAACCTCAGGTCTATCAAACGTATCTCCAGGTTGGATAATTGCTGTCACACCTTTGTATTTAGCTAGTGCGAAAATCTCACGGAACTTCGCAATTAATGCCTCTTTGTAGTTATCCTTACGATTACGAGGGTTTGTACCTCGTATATGTGGATCACCGAAATATAGAAACTTCATACTCTCACCTCTGCTTTTTCGTGCTTCGCGCAACGTTGTATCTAAAGTAATTCCACCTTCAACAATGTGGTGCATCAGTGAAGGTTACTTGATTCTTTTTTCTTGATAACTTGTTTTGTGATTTCACCTGTCTCAGCATCTAACGTCAAATCATCTTCACCGTTAACACCCAATTCAGAATGAATGTCAGCCCATACTGCATCGTGCCATTCCTCTAATCCTTTTGTTGCATTTTCTAATTTCTTTTTATATTTTTCTTTAATTGGTTCAAGTTCAGCCTTTAATTCCTTAGCTACAACTTCCTTAATAGCTTCCGTTTCTTTACGAATTCTACGTAACTCGCGTACTTGTTCTTCAGTTGCTTTACCTACAACTTCCTCTGCCACTTCTACACCTGCAACCGTTGCAGCTAATTCTTTTACTAAGCACTTAATACACATATCCAAATCTCCCTTTCTATAAAGCAGTTACTATGCTTTTTCCTTGTTTTTGAGTCACACCAAGTGCTACGTCACCTATCTCAGCTAAATGAGTACTGTGCGTAATTAAAATGATTTGACGTTTAAATTTCGTACTATACTCCTTCAAGAAATACGCCACATTTGGTGCGTATTCTTGACTCACGTGCTTTCCAACCTCATCTAAGAATAACGGTCCTCTTACACCACTAATTTCTCCAACAGCCAATCTGAGCGCTAAACTAACTACGTCTGCTACACCACCACCGCGATCATAATCAGGTGGCTTTAATTGTGTCCGTACATCCTCAGACTGTAGCCAATACTCTGCTACCGGTTGATTACCTTTTACGGCAATTTCAATTTCGAATCTGTAGTCTTTATCGAATACAACTGTAAGAGCTGACGTAACAATTTCTTCTATACGACGTTTTGCTTGCTGCCTTGCATAATCACTCGTCTTTTGAAGAAGAATTTGTACTAAATCAAACGCTCCAAGTTGCTCCTCAGCTTTTGTTTTTCTTGCTTCTGCGCTTTTTTGTTGCTTAACTAACAAATCACGTTGACCGATTTTCATTTTCAGTTTATCGCTTGCCTGACGGATATCCGCTCTTGCTTTTAGAAGCTCGTACATAAAAGTAGCCTCCTTAAACCTGCGGGATGAGTCGTTCTACATGCTCCAGGTTTTCTTTAACTGATGTATCAAGCTTATTGATTTCTTCCTGGATCGTTTCAGGCGTTACCCCATACTGCGCCATTTGTTCAGCGATTTCCGTTAATTGCTTTTCAGCTGAAGACTTTTCCGCCTCTGCTTGGATTTTTGCTGTTTCTGCTTTCTTTAAATTTGCTTTTGCAATTTCAATACGTTGTTTTAATTCCATTACTCATTTCCCCCTTCAAGTTGTTTTGATAGTAAATTTTGTAGTTCTGATTCAAGAAACTTCTTTTGATCTCTTAAACAGGCCAACACAGTTGGTCGGATAGCAAAATCAATACTCTTTTCTCCTATACTTTCTGATTCACTTACTGGTAAATTCTCACTAAATTTTTTATGAAATAGTGAGACTTTTAAAACATTAGATGTATCTTCAAAAGCTTCAATAATTTCATTAATTTCCATTAACGAATTATTCAGCCACTCAGCTGTTTGTAAAAAGTCACTAACTTTATCTGTATCAATCACCACGAATCACCCCTCAATGAGAATGTTCAAAAGACATCGGCGATTCGCATAGCGGACAAACTCCACCAGCCTCGTTCCATGTCTCTTCCAATTCCTTTGTGTAATTTTCAATGTGCTTTTCATATAGTTCCAATGTGCTTATACTTTGACGAACTCTTTGATGCCAGATCATATATTTTCGTAGTAGCTCTTTTAATTCAGCTAAACGAGATACGTTGTTCTCAGCTTCTGCTACCTTTATTTCTGCTTCCTCCGGAACATGTAAACGATCCAGACGACTCACATACTTCGTATATTGTGTATGCGTAATTTCATATTTTTGAAGCAACATACTCATTTGATTTAGACGTGTAATACTTGTTTCATATTCTTGTAGTTGATCCGACATAGCAGCAGGTACTGACAATCGTTCTACATCACTACTTACTTTTTCATAACACTGCTTAACCACGCTATGTTGTACAAAGAGCTTCTTTAACTCATCCGTTTTCTTCACTTCCTCCTCAACCACAGCAACATCGATGGTCTCTATTACAGTTAGTCTATCTAGCTGTAAACGAACATCTTGTAATGCTTGACTATACTTTTCATAGTTTTGTGATAAGATAGAAAGCAAAGAATATCTTTCTTGAAATTTAGTAAAATCTTGTAACAAGTTACTTACTTCTACTAATTCATCAAATTGTTTTAATGTTTCAGTCAATGTCTTCTTGGCGGTGGACAGTGACTCGTATCTTTTTTGTAAGTCCAGTAGTGTTTGGAGACGCTGCTGGTCTTTTTCTGTTTGTTCAATTATTAGTATTAGAACTGGTACTTCCTCAAGCCGTTTTTCAAATTCCCAAGCTGCTATGTACTTTTGTTTACGACTTGTGTACATGTGAGATATTTCTTTTAATACCTCTTTCTTTTTATGCAATTCCTCTACGTGCTCCATTAGGCTTTCAGCTGTTTTTAACTGCTGTACTTTATCATCCACATCCAAGTACTCGAGTAAGCTACCTGCTAATCTCTCAATTTCTTTTTCAGCTAGTAATCTCTCTTGCCTTGCTGCGTATGTATCTTTTGAAACACTTTTTACAGCGAGATCTACAGCTTCTGTTCCTGCTAATTTACCAAGTACTTTCGCACCTGATGATGGTGTTTCGCTTATTAAGAACGGAGCCTCAAGCTGAAATGCGAAGTTTAAAGCTGTAACAAAATCCCCAAAGGTTTGTTTTGTAATACCGAGTAATTGTTTTACTTCTTCCGGTACCTCTGATTTTTCAAATACACTTCCTTCATCCCCGGGATCCGATTGGATTCTGTACGATGTTTTTCCTTTCCTACGGTGCTTTGAAATAATAATTCCGTTATCCAAGTGAATCGCTACCGTAGCCTGTCCGACTGATTCGTTGACGAAAGCCTCTCCTTGAGGTTCGTTAAATGCTATCCAGCGAACTGCTCGTAAGATAGCTGTTTTACCACTATCAGATGGTCCAGTAATTACGTTCAGCCCATTTCCTAAATTGAAATGACTATTCGTATGTGACTGGAAACCTTCTACAAAAATCTCATTAATGGCCAACACGTTCACTCCTTTCTGTTAGCTTTAACATGGTGTTTACCGCTTGTTCTTCTGATCCATTCTTGAAGTAATTTTTACTTTCGCAACATACAGCTTTTACGTCCTTTGCTTTTACTAATCGAGTCACATAAGTCACGTACCGTTGCATGTGTATCACCTCCTTTCAATGATTTAACTTGCTTTTACTTTCGCTTTCTTTTTTCGTGTAACAGTTACTTTGACACCTAGATATTTTTCGTATACTTCTTGAAACAGAACTTCTTTTTTCTCTGTCCCATAAAACTCATTACGAATGTATAAGCTGGATTTCTTATTCCCCAATGTTTAACACCCCTTTAGAACGAAAAACTTACTCTTTTATCTTTTCCGCGAAGTGCGGAAATTTAGTTAAAAAAATATTCTTTTCAGGAAAATCTAATTGTAATGCAGCTTCTATCACTTCTTTTTCCGCGTTATGCAGATACGAGGGCATAAAAAACCATTCAAAGGGAAAGTTTAATACCATCGCAATACGCAGTGCTAAACGTGGGCTAGGTGTCCGTCTACCAGTCTCAATATCAGCATAATGTGTTCGGCTTATGTTAGCCAATTTAGCGGCTTTATCCTGTATCAAACCAAGATCTTCTCGTATTTCCACAAGCCAGTACCTTTTCATGTTGCACCCCCACAATCTAGTAATTGATTCCAATTATATCCGCACTTCGCGGAAAAGTAAATAACTTTCTGATAACTTTTTATACTTTTTTTATCCGCGCATTGCGTATTTACTATAGTTAATGGTATCTTATAAGTAATACAAACGTAAAAAATAATAAAAAGTTTTATATTTCCTTTGAATTTTACCTAAAACAAAACCATTAAAATATATAAAAAGCTATATATTTTCTTGTTATTTTATATAAAACAAAAGTATTGAAATATAAAAAAAGAATTCGGGGGATGCAAAATGGATGTTGGAGCACGTTTAAAATTCTTACGCGACCGAAGAGGTTGGACCATAGAAGAAACTGCAGAACGACTAAACATGTCTAAATCAGCATACGGCGGCTACGAAACTAACTACCGTAGACCTAAATACGAAGTTCTTGTACAGATAGCAGATCTTATGGATTCCACTACAGACTTTATATTAGGGAGAACAGAAAATCCAAATAGTTTAAACTTTGACGTTACAGATTTTCTAGACAAAGGGAAGTTACATTCTAACGGCGTTGAAATTACAGATGATCAAGCTGAGGTTATTAACGCGTTATTAAGACAACTAATAGTACCAAAAACGTCGCAATAAATAAAAAAGGATTAGCCAGATGCTATTCCTTTTTTTGTTGCAATACAGCTGTAATTTGATTGTACTGCTCATATGTAATTCGCCCTCGTTTGTATAGTACTTCCATTAGATAATCCATATCACAACTTACATTCTCAGCATCAAATAATTCCCCTATTAAACGCTTTGTTTCTTGCTTTACAGTCTCTTTTCCCACCATAGTTCCGCCCTTCATCCTTAATAGTTTGTGAAATATGTATCAAACGGTACAATTTTCTCAAAACATCTAAAAACGTGACACCCCTTAAAAAGACGAAAGACGCTACTGTGAGTAGCGTCTTTTTAACTATTAATTTATATTACATGCCACCAGGGTCAACTTTCATTAGTTGTACTTTTTCAGTATGTACATCCAATTTTTCTTTACCTAAATCTTTAGTTTGATCTGCACCAGCACCAATAACCCCAACCGATAATGCAAGTGCGCATAATGTAGTGATTAAAAACTTTTTCATGTTACAACACTCCTTCAGTTATTAAAATGCGCTTCGGAAGTTGCGCATATATTAGGCTTCCCGTTTTTTCAAATTCTTCTAAAGATTTCCTTGCTATCATTGTATCATTTTCAATTCTAGAAAGGTAGTACATTTGAAAAGCAGATAGACCTTTTTCTTTTAATATTTCGAAAATTCTATAACCATTCTGCTTATCACCATACAAACACTCATAATAAGCAAGATCACCATCACTAATAAAATCAAAATCTATATTATTTAAATTAAATCCGAACTCAATATACAAAAAAGCAAGAGTCGTTTTAAAAGAGTTATATTTTTGTGTCCCTTTCGGTGAACTAATTCCTTCTAAACATTGAATAGCTTTCAAAATATATTTTTCTGCCATTAACGGATTCTCAAAAATGTAACTCTCACCCAAACAACAGTATGCCGTAGCTTTTACAACTGTAAAATTCAAGTCAGAATTTATAATCTCGTGGCACGTAACTCTACAGTTATCTACCTCATTAGCATGCAACTGGGTGTACGCAATTCGTTCCAAATACTGCATGCGTAAACAATCTTTAACATAGCCGTTATCCATCTTAGCGATGTATGCTTCAGCAGCTTCGGCATACGATGACATAGCACTATACCTTTGTTTATCATACTCGGCTGCCATTAGTAACGTATTTAATAATGCCTGGCACTCCGAATCTGATGAAACACGTATCTCATAAATTATATCTAATAGTGCCTGACCCCTTTTCCGATTCATATTCCTGTGATTGTATAAGTTATAGACACTTAGATATTTACGTACGTCATTTTGTACCTTTTTTAAGTCCTCGTCATCGGTTTCCTCACTGTATCTTTTAATTAATGATTCCATTACTTTATATTCCCCAGCTACTTGGCTATAACTTAAAGCCTTTCTTACATTCATGCTAGTAGAACAATTTTCTATAAAACTTCGTATCATCTTTATTTGCTTTAAAGGGTCTTTGTACACATGATGCACTAATTTTTCATACACATCGAATTTCATTTCTCCAGTTTTAAAATCTAAGCCATTCGAAATCGTTGTTCTGCTTACATTAATTTCTTTTGCTATTTTTCGTACGCTCATATTCATCGACTGGATCATGTTATTCAACTCTTTCATCAAATCTCGCATGTTCCTCCTCCTCAGGACTAGAACACAAGACTCCTCCCTTTTTCTCAATAGGAAAACAATCACAACAATTATGTATGCCTGAGAAGTATGTTATACTTAATGCTGACTCATGGAAAGTTTTCCCTACGCGCACTAGGGTAAAACGTTATAGTAGTGTTGCCGCACCACTGTAACGCCGTGGGTCTTTTTGTTCTTTTATTTTATTAACATCATCTTATCATAAAATTTAGAACATTCATTTTACTGTTTCTCAAATCATATTGAGAAAGTTTTTTTCAAAATATACCAATTTCCCCACAAAAATATTCTACCATTAATCGAACAATCGTTCTGGTTGTTATTCTAACTTCATCCATAAAACTTATCATGTTTTGTATTTACGCCAAATTTCTTGGCATTTATAGTTTAAAAATAATGCCTTATTTATAATAATAGGCATGAACACTTTTGGAGAAAATTTAAAAAAATTTAGGTCAAATCGTTCTTTAACACAAGCGGAATTTGGAGAGATGGTCCAATTAAGTCGTAGCCAGGTTAGTAACTTAGAGACCAACTTTAATGAACCCGACTTAAAATCTTTAGACCGTATCGCCAGTTTCTTTAACACATCGATCGATGCACTTTTAGGAAGAAATATTCCGGAATCTGAAGAACAATTAAAAATTATTCTCGAAGAGATCCAAACGGTTTTCGCAGGCCTGGATGAATCTCAACGAGAACAATTCTGTAAACAACTTCTTTTCTACACGCAATTTCTAAATGAGAAAAAAGAGTTGTTATGAGTCGATTGTAGTAGAAACCATTTTCATATTCAACAGTCATGTTTTCTATTACAACCTAGAAACCGAGAGGGCTACTTGTCCTCTCGGTTTTTATTTTATGCCTTAATTATACACCGCACTTGCTCCCTCAAACGCTATAATCCCCATAGTTTCTCCCACTTTCATTAACTTAAATCTCTTTGCTTTGCATTTTTTCCCCATAACTGTCTCCATAAAACAATTGAAGCGATAGAAAGCATGATTGTTGTAATGATACTCCCCTCAATACCGAACGAGCCCCCATGAAGGACTTCCGATCCTTTTGTTACAGGTTTAAAAAGTGGTGTAGAATACATTGCCATTCCACTTACTGCAAAACCATAAATATTAAACTGTGCCCAATTCCACAACGAATGCCACGCGCATATCCCCCAAAGACTACTGTCCTTTAAAGCGTAAAAAGCTGCAAATACACCAACTAATATTATATTCGATATTGAAAGAATTGTAATACCTGGATTTAGTAAATGAAGAAAACCAAATAAAAAAGAAGTTACAACAATCCCAATCCATATACGGCTTCTAACAGAAAGGACTGGAAATAACCAACCTCGAACAACAATTTCTTCTGTTGCACCTTGTATTAAAAAAGCAACTAAAGATCCCACAATTCCAATTATAGCGGTTGGCGTAATTTGTTGTATTTGTAGTTGTACAATTCCTGTTAATAAAAGTATCATTACTGGTATTGAAATGAAAACAAAACCTATTAATGCACCTCTCAAATATTTTCTTATCCACTGATTTCTCCAAAAACCAATGGATGAAATTGATCTTTTCTCTACAAATCTAACCCATAAAAAAACAAAAAATACAGCTCCCCCAAACGTCAATATCATCTCAATATCACTATAAATTGCCTTCATTAAAAGTGTTTCTGCTTTCGGTAAAAACAACATAAATAACATGAACAATTCACCTAAAGTTAAAAATACAATTGCAAGTATAACAGCGAATATTGGATGAACTTTTTTTCTTCCTTCTTTAGCTGCATCAATTATTTTAAATTGAGAAAATTGCAATATTCTCGCCTCCATAACAAATATATTAATACTATATATCGTTTCTCTAATACAAACTTCCAATAAAAAAGCTCTCCGTTTAGCATAAACCTAAATTTGGAATAATATATAAATAAAAGAGATAACTTTGTGCGTTTTACTATTATCACCAAGATTATTCACTGGTATTACCAGCACTTGCTATTTCCCACCATTTGTTGTAAGATAGTAATTAAGGTCAATTTAACACTATATTTCCTTTGCATATTATCAAGTATCAATCAGGATTATTTTGTACTCCTTATGGGTGTTTGATAATATGTGAACTTTTATTTTTCATTCAAATAAGGCCGATCATATTGTAATCTTTTTAAATTTTAGGAGGCATTACCATGACATTAACAGGTAAAGTAAAATGGTTTAACAGCGAAAAAGGTTTCGGTTTCATCGAAGTTGCAGACGGTAACGACGTATTCGTTCACTTCTCAGCTATCACTGGCGACGGCTTCAAGTCTCTTGACGAAGGTCAAGAAGTTAGCTTCGAAGTTGAAGACGGTAACCGTGGACCTCAAGCTAAAAACGTTGTAAAGCTATAATTCAAACAATAAAAAGGTTGTTACCAGCTCGGTTAACAACCTTTTTAATATATAACTAAAATTTTTTACATAAAAGGAGTGGTTATATGTATCGCAATCGAAAGAACGATGTAGCTGAAGTACCACCAGAACAAACCCCTGTCTGGGAATGTGAATCAGAGGATTGTTTAGGATGGATGAGAAAGAATTTTTCATTTGAAGAAGAGCCTAAATGCCCTTTATGTAAAAGTAGCATGAAAAGCGGAGAACGTTTATTACCTAAAATAGGTTAATTTTTACTTACCCCCCTCTTTTATAAGAGGGGGTTTTTATTATAAATTTATATCCTCTACATCCGTTCGAACTATAGAATACAATAGTGCATCATGTTGCTTATTTCCTTGATGAATATAGCCACGTAATAACCCTTCCTTATGAAAGCCTATTTTAGATAACATTTTACAAGAAGTAACATTTTCAGGGTATGTAATAGCTCCAATTCTAAATAAGCCTAAATCTCGAAATCCATAATGAATAATTTCTCGAGCCGCTTCTGACGCATAACCATTCCCCCAATAACGAGGATGTAAGTCATATCCAATTTCAGATCGTTTACTCCATAGTTGTAAATTATTTAATCCAATTGTACCCACTAAAGTATTTGTTTCTTTTAATACAATCCCCCATCGTATTGCCTTTTTCTCAAAGTAATTTTTTGAAAAAGATTCAATCATACGTGAAGCTTGTCCAAACTCCGTAAAAGAATTCATACCGTAATAACACGTTACTTCATCCAATGAAAAGATTTCATATATTTTTTGACAATAAGATTGTTCTATTTCAACTAAACGCAAACGTTCTGTTTCTAATATAGGAAACGCCACAGGATCACTCCTTTCTTTCTACTCATTCATTATAGCAGAAAAAGTATTTATAATTAGGAAAGTCCTCAATGTCCCATTTATCAAATATTTCTAGAGAAGCTTATCCTCTTAATTCAATACGAACTAAAAATAACCCTTCTTGCTTTTGCATGATTAGAAAAAATAAAGAGGTGATCAAAATACTATGATCACCTCTTTATGCTCTATTTATTTGCAACTAATGCCAAAGAGCTGTTGGTCTCCAGTTTACACTTAAAAAACCAGTTTCTCTAAGTAGTGTATCTTACTCATTAACAAAAGGATACAATCACATTCCCTACTCTTACCTTTATTTATAAAAATTAATTGTATTATTTTCATTTTCACCACTCCGTCTTATAATTTCGATTCCGTGCTCACTTTTCCCTTCTAAAACACACCCCTGATCCATACATTTATGGTAAAATGTAGTTAACGTTATGTTTTTCTGTGGAGGTGTAAATGTTCTATGTATATATTCATCGGCTTATCCCTCTTACTCATATTACTCATATTTTTATTTGCAAAAAAGTTCGCCCCAAATTCATTCATGATGACTAGTTTTAAAGGTAATAGCTTTATGACATTTTCAATCGGCATGTTAATCGCTTCCACTCTTTCGCTTTCATATGGAATCTATCACGCAGCAACCTATCAACCTAAACATTTAGATATCACGTTACAAAATCAAAACTTTACTGTTTTCGGTAATGTTGGGGAGCTTGGATATTTCTCAGAAGAGTTACTAAAAAAAGATACAGCAGTTGAATTACATTTTGCCTCTTGGGAAACAATTCAATTAAATAATCCAGAAATAATAGTAAAATACCCTTCAGGTAAACAAGAATCATGGAAACCGAACATAACATCACTTCCAGCCAATAAATTAAAAGAGAAACATGGCATAAAAGAGCTTTATCAACTCTCATCATATTCATTTAAAGAATCTGGGAACATAGCATTAACGATTACTGAGAATAATACAACTAATAAAAAAATTTCAATTCAAGTGAAATAAATAAAACGTCCCTCCAATATACTGGAGGGACGTTTTATTTATTTATTTATGTATTCTATGTTAGTTTGACGATTCATTTAATGTTGCAATTATTTCATTTGCAGTGTTCTTCCCATTTCCAATACACGCACCAATTCCGACACCGTAATATGAAGCTCCAGCTAAGTATACATTAGGATAAAGATCCGTCATTTTTTCTTGTAATATTTGAACAGCTTGATTATGTTCTAAATGATATTTCGGCATTAAATCTTTCCAATTTGTAACTTCAACTACTTCTGGTTTCCCTTTAATCCCCAGGCTCTTTTCAATATCATATAAAGCGACTTGTACCAATTCTTCTTCACTATAATTTTTAATCGTTGCATATACTGGATTTGTACTCTTATAAAACATTCTTACTAATAGCTTTTGTTTTCCCGATGTATGCTTCCACTTCCGGCTTGTCCATGTACACGCATCACAATGTAAATCACTGTTTTCCGTTACGATAAATCCTGTGCCGTCCGCCGGTAATTGTTCATCAAGTATATCAAATCCTAAGTAAATACTTATAAGAGATGAGTTTTTAAATGTATGAAACTGCTCGTTTAACTCATTAGACCGTAATAAAGTTTCTGCGATATCATGCGGAGCTGCTAAAACAACATAATCAGCTTGGATTGATTCATGATTTGCAAAGGAGATTTCATAGCGATCACCTTGTTTCCTTACAGCAGTCGTTACAGCGCCTTTCTTAACGACTGTCTCAGTCAGCATTTCTTCTAAACGATCAATAATCGTAGATAGTCCACCTTTAAATGATACGAACTTTTTGTTTCCTGCTGATTGAAACTGTTTTTTATTCTCTTCAAAACCTTTAATAATACTTCCATATTTATTTTTATAATCCAGTAAATACGGTAATGTCGATGCCATAGTAAGTTCATTCAATTTACCGGAATATACTCCTGAAAGCACCGGAGCAATTTGTCTTTCCACTAACTCTTTCCCTAAAAAGCTTTCTAAAAATACAGCAAGTGAAGTATCTTTTGTAAACTCTTTATTTTTCGTTATAAAATCTTTTAAAGCAACAATTTTCCCTTTCGTTGATACTAGCGTACTGCTAAACAATGACTCCACACTCATCGGTATCCCAAATATAGTGTCCGATGGAATTGGGTGTAAAGTATTATCAGAATGTATGTAAGAAATACCCGTTTCGTTATATACCATTTCTTCTTCTAAATTCAAATCTTTTACAAGCGGCATAACATGTTCATTACGAGCAACGATAGAATCCGCTCCTGATTCCATAATAAAATCCTTTTCTTCTACACTATGGATTTTACCACCTAAGTACTCTTCTTTTTCTACAAGGATTAAATTTAAATCGATATTATTATCCTTTTTTAATTTTTCTAAATAAAACATAGTAGAAAGTCCCGTTATACCTCCACCGATAACAACAACTGTTTTCATATGTGCTGCGCTCCTAACCGATACAATTAATAATTCCTTTATTATTATACCCAAAAGTCCTTATATTCGACTAGCAGCTTGTGCATTCTGTAAGAAATTAGACAATATATTCGAATATATTTCTGGTTGATCGTTATGCACTAAATGACCAGCAAACGGAATAACAGCAATATAAATATTATCGTTTAATTGTTTGAACATTGTAGTAGCTGTAACTTCATCTTCTGCATCTCCCCCAGCAATACAAAGTGTAGGTATTTGAAGATTAGCTACATCACCTGTTTCATCAAATGGGTACCAATCTTTAACTTGCCACGATTCAAGTAATGCTTTCCAGTCACTTTTCTCATGAATTTCATTCATATACGTTATAACTTCTTTATTTTCCATCAATTCCTGATGACACTTTGCTTCATACTCCTGAGACTCTTCCCAATTTTCTCTCTTAACCGGAAAAATACCTGAAAAAGTTAATGTTCTCACTTTATCTGGATATTTTTTTGCAAATAATAAAGCGACTAATCCTCCTAGTGAAACACCAGCTATATGACATCTATCAATTTGTAAATGTACTAATGTATCATGTAAATCCTTTACAGATCGTAGGAAATAATTCTCCAACGTCCCCCCTGATCTTCCATGTCCTCTTAAATCAGGACGAATGATTTGATAGTTTTTTTCTCGAAAAAATGCTACCTGCTCTTCATACTCTACTAAACCTGTCATACCACCAGAGTGTAAAAGCATAATTGGTTCCCCTTCGCCTGAAATGTGCGTATGTAATATCATATATCTCCCTCCTTCAAAACAGAATATTCTATCTATTATCAGTATATAGAATATACATCTGAATTTCCAAATAAAAAAGAACTATAACATTTTCAAATCATGCCATAGTTCTTTTTATTTTAAAAACATAAAGTAATTAATCAATTTGTCTATTTCTTGACTTAATGCCAATACTTTTTCATGTTGAATTCCGTAATCCGATACTAAATATAAAAGTTCTTCTTTCTTTATTTCAATGACTTTTTCCAATTTCACTAATTCCATGTCGTTTTACTTCTCTCTCCAATACTAAAATATATGTATTTTAGTATAGCCTATTTACATAATTAGTAAAAGTAAAATAAGCATGTAAAATCTTACAAATAAAAAAATAATATACCTATCAACAAAAAATTTTAAATTTAACCCTTTATACAGATCATTAGACTTCATTATGTATTAATAACAAATCGGAATTTCTCTAATGTAATATCTTTATATTCTGGAGCTCTCTTTATATGATCAAAATAACTATATGAGAATTTAAAAACATGCCCGAAATCCCAATCAAACGCACTATAGTCTTTTAGCCAAAATTGATTTTCTGTTGGTAATACATAAGCACGTTTTGATTCGATTAAAGGTAAACGATCTATAGGTGAGTGCAAGTTAATTTCAGTATTCGGCATAAGATATTGACTAGCACGTAACACGTATACTAGTTTTAACAGTGGACGTATCCCTCGTTGGAATATATCTCTATGCCCTAAATCATACATAATATTAATTGCATGAGAAAAAGTAAGTAAATGACCAATTAAATCATGATGCCCTTCCGCTCTATAAATAATATTAAATTGCGAGAGCTCCTTTAAAATAAACTTAGATAATTGTTTCGGATTTTTGAATTCACTTTCTATCTCATCGTTTATACTTAATTGTTTTACTTCCTTCGTCGTAAAACCAATCCACGATCTACCAGGAATTGTTTTTCGAAACGATAATATAAGGTTAGTAATCCCTTCAATTGCTTGATTATTCCCCCATTTTTGTAACTCTTTCATAGCTAATAAACTTAATGCAGCATAAATGACATTATGCCCCACCCAATGAAGTTCATCAATTGTATGCTCCATTGATTTTATAATCAGTTTTTCAGCACTTTGAAAATCAATTTCTTTTTTACTATCGATGATTTCACCTAAGTTTTGATTGTTCAACATCATTTTTGTTTGAGAATACATACTACGATTTATCTCTTCTTCCATATTGTTATCTTTCATAAAAAAATAACTAGCAATTGCAGCTGCTCCGAAATGCGCATGCCAAATATCATTTGTTTGTTTTTTACACTGAGAAATAATTGAAAGACCCTCTCTTAAAACAGTTTTATTTTCCATCTATTTTTCCCCCGTAATAAAAATCACTTAATACTCATCCTAAAGATGGTGTCAATACAAATAAAATATGATTGGATTCATCACTTTTATTCAAAAAGCGATGTTTCACATTTGGCGGAATACGTACAACATCGCCTTCTTCTAAAAAATATTCTTTTCCTTCTAACTCCACATACACTTCTCCTTTCATAACAACAGCAATCTCTTCTTTATCTTCATGTGAATAGTGACTTTCCGTTGTGTTTGCTTGTTTATTTAAATCCATTATTAACATTTCAATTCGTGCTTTCATAAAATCCGGTGTTAATACATCATATACAATGTGATCATTGTTCTCCCGATACACTTTTTTTCGATCTTTTTTCTTAGAAATGAGTGAATCTGTATCAATCTCATTAATAAAAAGTGTAAATAGCGGTACATTTAATGCTTTCGCAATTAATTCCAATACACTTAAAGAAGGATTCGCATATCCTCGTTCAATTTGACTAATTAGTGAAGTACTAATTCCTGCATAATCAGCAAATTCACGAATTGTCATATTATTTTTCTTACGATAACTTAATACAGTTTGTCCGAGTCTATCATGTATCATAGTAAAACCTTCCTTTCGTTCATCATATTGCATGTTTCGTTGTCTTTGTGCTGACATAGTAAACAAAGGCAAATAATCCTTTCCTATCGCCTTAAGGACTTATATACTTACCTCTGTACATTATATCGTATTTAGTTCATTATAATAAACAATCTATCGGAGGGACAAACTGTGAAATCACCTATTCTTTCATATTGCATCTTATTTTTCGGCGTATTCGCCCTATCAACTTCAGCAATTTTCGTAAAATTGGCAGATGCTCCTGCGGCTATCATTGCTTTTTACCGTTTATTTTTTGCTGCACTGATTCTATTACCGTTATTACTATTTAATAAAAATAATCGAAACGAGCTAAAAACAGTAACAAACAGACAATGGGGATTCGGATTCATATCCGGGCTATTTTTAGCTGCACATTATGTACTATGGTTTGAATCATTACAATATACTTCTGTAGCGAGTTCTACAGTTATCGTAACGTTACAACCTTTATTTTCAATGATTGGTGGTTACTTTCTATTTAAAGAGAGATTTACGAAAGGAGCGGTCATTGGTTGCCTCATCGCTATTTCAGGAAGTATCGTCATCGGATGGCAAGACTTCCAAATTAGTGGAGAAGCTTTATACGGGGACATTTTAGCCTTTATTGCGGCCGGAATTATTACCACTTACTTTTTCATTAGCCAACATGTTCGTAAAGATTTATCACTTATACCGTATTCGGTAATTAGTTATGGAAGTAGCGCCTGTTTTCTCGGTATTTTTTCCTACATGCAGCAAGAATCTTTCATCCATTACTCTACACAAACTTGGTTGTGCTTTATCGGCTTAGCATTTATTGCTACAATTTTAGGGCAAACAGTTTTTAATTGGTTATTAAAATGGATGAGTGCTACTGTAATCTCTATGAGTATTTTAGGAGAAACGATTGGAACTTGTATACTAGCGTACTTTATATTAAATGAGACTATTTCTTTACAACAAGGGCTAGGCATTACATTTATTTTTATTGGTTTAGCATTATTCTTATTACAACCAAAACTACCGAATCACAACTAACAAATAAAAAAGCATGACATTAATTTGTCATGCTTTTCACTATTCATTATGTACAATTAAACCATCAGGTCTAAAACGACTCATCATAATTTCATTAATAAACTTTCCGTGAGCCTTCAAATTCCCTACTTTTATTCCCTCTTCTACAAATCCAAATTTTTCATATAGCGATTTCGCTTTCGGATTCGTTTCTAAAACACCAAGCTCTACTCGCTCTAACATTAACCAATTATCAGCTAAATCAAGCATTTTTGTAAGAAGTGTTTTCCCAATGCCTTTATTATGATATTCACTATCTACCCCCATAAACAAATCCCCCGAATGAGATCTACGTCCTGGGCTTTGGGTTAATCCAACAAATCCAACAACTTTTCCATCATACTCTGCAACAAATTCAAATTGATTTGGCGCTAAATTACGAATTCTATTTTCCATCGCATCTACACGCATACTAGGTAAGAAAACCATATAAGGTAATACATCATCTTGTATGCATATACGATGAATTGCTCTAGCATCTTGTATTTCTACCGCTCTTAGTTTGATCTCCATATTTTCTCCCCTCCATATTCATAACAATACATTATTATTCTAGACCCCCGGGTGAAACCCCTTCTCTTCTATATTTCTTTATGTTATTTTTACATAATCATTTCAGTATAACATCCAATTTTTGAACAGCTTATCCTTATCTACAATTTAGTTAACTTTTTACTCTATTATATAACTCCAGCAGATTTTCAATTGGAATACCATTTATTTTCATACCAGTTATATCACAATTTTCTATTTCCATATTTTTCAGATTACTATTACTTATCGCACTACCTTCCAAATCACATCTATTAAATGAAATAGGATGTTTACCTTCTCCAAGGTTTGTATCTTTAAAATGAACTCCACCTAAAGTCACAAAAGAAAATTTACTACCGGAAAGATTTAAATCGGCATATAAAGAACTTTTAAAATTTATATTTCTAAACTTTGATTGACTCACATTACAATTACTCATCTTCATATTCATCATATTGCTACCAACAAAGGAACTGTTTTTTAAATTCACTTGATAATACTCTGTATTTGCTAGATTACAGTTTTCATATTGGCTATTTTTCATATCATTATTTTTAATCAGGTTCTCTTTAGCTGACTCTACAGTTATTCTTTTTACATAACAATACTCATCTTCAGATTTAAAAATTATTTCATAGCCCATTTTTTCATAAAAATGATGATTATTAAGTTGTCTACTGGATGTTTCGAGATCCCAAACCCTTATGCTTGGATATTCCACTTCAATTGATTTAATAACATGTGATCCAATTCCTTTTCCTTGATAATCAGGATCTACAAAAATACGATCAATTCGACCGTATGACTTACCAGAAATCGTAACTATAATTCCTCCGATTATTTTGTCATCCACTATTACCTTAAAAGAATCCAGTTCTTCGATTGAATATCTCATCATTTCAACTGAAGAATAGCCTGGTGGTTGGATGTTATAGTCAATGACATCACCTTGACCGCATAGCCATCGTTTTGCTTCTTCATCAAATGTTCTTGTCATTATTTCTGTTAACTTTTCAGCATCTAAAATTGTAGCTTTTTCTATAGATATTATTATCATTTTTGTTTTCTCCTTCATTGTTACAAGATAATAAGTTTTGCGAACCGTATAGTTATAAAATAAAGAAAATTAAAATTAATAACTTCATTTACTATTAAACTACAAATCAACCTATATTTTCCACTGTTACTTAGCATTAATGAATAAAAAAGAGACCATGCTATATAAACATGTTCTCCTCTTTTATTCATTTTCAATTGTGTATAATTAAAAATTAGATATTACTTTAGCCACTCGTTGCAACTATTACTTAACTCCTGTAAATCCTCTATAAATCGACTCGCATGATATCCATCACAAACCGAATGATGAATTTGTAATGAAACTGGTAGCATAACCTTATTTTCTTCATTAAAATATTTCCCACAAGTTATAATTGGTAATAGAAAATCACCATCATTATTAATATTAAGATTAAATCCAGTAAAACTAGCCCAAGGTATGCTAGAAATAGGAAAAACATTTGGCGGAACATTTTCTTTTGTGAAGAGACCATGAACACCAGCATAGCACCTCATATCCTCTTCATAGTTTTTATAGAAAATGTGAAAATCATTAGAATAATCCGTCCATATACTTGAAAAAGATTTATCATCTTTATGGAAGATTGTATAACTTGGTATCATTTCCTCCCAATATCCTAAAACTCCTTCATCGTTAAAACATGTTCGAAATTCTTTATGATTATTTATTACTCTAGAAATTAAATATATAAAAACGGGATAAAATTTTATTCCTTTTTGATGTAATTCCTTTAATAACCTCGTAATATCAACATTCACAGTCATACTAAACGTACATTTCAACTTTAAATAATGTTCAAAATACTGCTCTCTATTCCAATTTTCTCTGTCAATTATATAAAACTTCATTGTAATAGCCTCCTAAAAATTTTTTATTTTAGAAGGCTAACTTTCTTGTTTTCACCAAACCTGTTCACTCCTAATAGTTAAAGTTTTTATTTAATTATATAACATCTACAAAAATTCATTCACATATTTATTGAAATCCAACCACATACTATTAATAAATCAACTGACGTTTGGAGGATTCAAACATGAATGACAAAAATGTAAATAAAAAAGATAATGCTATCGCAAACAATACACCTATTCAAAATAATAATACTGTAAACCTTAATGTAGAAGAACAAGCAATGAACGGCTTATATGGAATGCCAGAAACTGCTATTGAAGATGCTGATCATGCTGTAACTGATGATTTGACTTCAAAAAATTAATAAAATACATAGAAGAAAGCCAAGGAAAATATCCTTGGCTTTCTTAACTATGCATCCACCTTTTGTACTTCTTCACTCTTTCTTGAAAGCTTTCCTGGCCAAAAAGCAAAGCGACCTAGAACAACTGTAATTGCTGGTACAAGTAATGGTCTAACAATAAATGTATCTAGTAGTACACCAATTGCAGTTACAATACCAAATTGAACAAGAACTTGAATTGGAAGTGTACCTAACACTGCAAAAGTTCCTGCTAAAATTAAACCTGCGGATGTAATGACACTACCTGTTTGTATAACGCCATTTTTTATAGCATCCAAGTGATTTTGTGTCTTTCTGTTTTTCCATATTTCTGAAACCATAAAGATATTATAATCTTCACCTAAAGCAACCAGAAATACGAATGCATACAACGGTATCGCACCTTGAATGGCCGGCGCTCCCATACCATAATGAAGCAATAGCCACCCTGCTCCTAGTGCCGAGAAGAACGATAATACAACAGTTACAATTAAATAAATCATCGCGACAATTGATCGTAAGTAAACAAGTAATAATAAAGCTATAATACTAATCATTACTGGAATGATAACTGCTTCATCACGTTCCGTAATTTGCTTTGTATCATATAATGATGCTGTTTCTCCGCCAATCCATAGTTGATCTTCTGCATTACTAATCCCAGCATCTTTTAATACTTTTTCTACACTACTTTTCAATTTAGGGATTTGATCTAACGCTTCAATTGAGTATGGATTTTCAGCTAAAGAAACCTCATACATTTGTATTTGCTTATTTTCTTTACCCTCTTTTGGGTCTTTTACTGTATTTACAAAAGAAAATCCCTCTAGTTCTTCTTTAATAGGAAGCTCTTTTCCTTTCGTATCAACAACAACTTTTACTGGTGCTAGTTCTCCAGCTGAAAAATGATCACTAATTAACGTAAACCCTTCACGTGAAGGCATATCTTTTGGAAACGATTCTAATAAGTCATATGTGTATTGAATACGTGGTACAAATGAAGCCAATCCACCTAAAACAAATACAGTGAGCATAATTATTGTCCACGGTCTTCGTACTACGACATCTCCAAGTTTTTTACTAAAAGCACCTTTTGATTTTTTAACTTTTACAACTTTCTTTTTCTTTCTTACCCATTCCTCATTCATTGAAGTTGTTCTCGGTATAAATGGGAAGAATGCAGTTCTACCGAAAATTAATAATAACGCTGGTAAAATTGTTAAAGCAGCAATTCCCATTATGAATACAGCAACACTAAATGGTACCGCAAATCGATGAAAGGCACCGTAATGAGCGAGTAATAATGTTCCTAATCCAAGTACAACAGTTAACGCACTCATTATAATTGCTCCGCCAGAAGCTTTAATTGCAAGTTGCAATGCTTTATATTTACTTTCTTCCTCTAGCAAGTACTCCCTATATCTCGAAATTAAAAATAGACAATAGTCCGTTCCAGCACCAAACAATAATACTGTCATAATTGATATCGCTTGGGCATCTACTTTAATCCATCCGTGATCAGCTAAAAAACCAAGTGTAGGACTAATAATACCGTATGCAAAGCCCACAACAAGTAAAGGTAAAATTGCTAAAATTGGTGAACGATACAGTAAAATTAATAAGACTAATACGAGTAGTACAGTAGCAACTAACAGCTTCACATCAGCTTGACTAAATAAGCTAACCGCATCAGTTTGAATACCTACAGGTCCAGATAATCGAACATGTAAACCAGATTCACTTATTTTTTGTTTAAATGGATCTTCCTTCACCTTACTATTTACTATCTTTCTTAAATCTTCAAGATTTCCTTTTAATATATCTGTTCCGGCAGATTTATTAAAGAATACCGGTGTGACAAATGATGTACCATCTTTTGATGCGCTTTTTGATAATACTTGTTCTGGTATTGTATCAAATGGTGGTAACGTTGATTGTTCTTTTAAAGGACTGGCCTTTAATTCTTTATAAACGTCTTGTATGAGTTTATAATCCTGTGACTGTAATCCATCATCTTTATACCATACTACTAACAAAGGATTCCCTGCATTATTCGGAAACTCGTTTTTCATTAGTGCTTCCGCTTGCTGCGACATAGCTGTTTCAGGTAAATTTTTCGGATTCGGTTCTTTCGTACTGTTTACTTGTGGCAATGTAAATGAAAGTAATAATGTAATAAGAATCCAAACCGATAAAGTTATCCACTGCGTATGCTT
Organism: Bacillus sp. MMSF_3353; assembly: GCF_030733445.1. Taxonomy (NCBI): domain Bacteria; kingdom Bacillati; phylum Bacillota; class Bacilli; order Caryophanales; family Bacillaceae; genus Bacillus; species Bacillus sp. MMSF_3353. Next base: position 28,329 of record NZ_JASHJA010000014.1, on the reverse strand, counting down.
CCCTGCTACAAGCCTCCCTAACATATGTAACGGGTGCTTTTTCATAAAAACCCCACCTTCCTTTTTTCCTCTAACATTAATTATATATACTGGTCGGTTAATTAATCAAGAATGAATAAAACTTTGTGTTATAATTATCTCAACAATACATGTCAGGAGCGAATGGATTTGGAACAAAAACAACGTCCTCTCGGAAGGCCTCGTCAAAATAAAAATACAAAGTCTACAAAAGAAACCATTTTGGAAGTTGCAACTCGGCTATTTCTTACTCAAAATTATCAAGTCGTTTCCATGGATGAAGTTGCAAAAGTTTGTGGTGTTACGAAAGCAACCGTCTACTATTACTATTCAACAAAAGCAGATTTATTTACCGCTACTATGATTCAAATGATGATACGTATACGCGAGAATATGTCTCAAATCCTTTCTACAAATAAGACTTTAAAAGAAAGATTATTGGACTTCGCTAAAGTCTACTTACACGCAACGATGGATATTGATATGAAGAATTTTATGAAAGATGCAAAACTATCATTATCTGAAGAACAATTGAAAGAATTAAAAGACGCTGAAGACAACATGTATGAAGTATTAGAAAAAGCACTCGATAACGCAATGCAAATTGGAGAAATCCCAAAAGGAAATGCTACATTTGCTGCTTACGCTTTCGTTTCTTTATTATCAATGGGAAATTTTAAGGATGAGAGCCATAATGATATTCCTTCAAATATAGATAACTTAGCAAAAGAAATCGTTTCTTTTTATTGGAACGGGTTAGGTCATTAATATTAAATAGATTTTCTTGAATAAAAGAGCATGTTCGAATTTTTTTCAAACATGCTCTTTTATTTATTTACTATTAATTAGATTATACTTCAGCTCAGTTTAACAAAAAATTCCTCTTCAACTTTTACAAATTTTGAATTTGAATCTTTATATTCTCCTTACTTAATCCCCCATGGTAACAAACTACCGATTCAATATCAAGATTTGAATACCTCTTCAAAGACTGCTGTGCTTCCTTAACATTTAAAGTTGTTGGGACGTGAATTCCTCCTAACTGTCCATTCACACTATACATCGAGTCTCCTGCAATAAGGGTTTTACTTTGTTTCAAATATAAACTAATATGACCTGGAGTGTGTCCTGGGGTATGTAGAATTAGTATCCCACCGCAATACGGAAGTTCTTGCCCATCAATCACAATATCACTCACTTTTCCTTTTGGTGGATTCTTTACTTGTTCATCCTTCAGTAAAGGAAACTCTCCTTCAATATAAGGTTTATCTAGCTCGTGCGCATAAACTTTAATATCACTTACACCATTCTCCAATAAATCAGGAAGGCTACCTATATGATCTATATCCTGATGTGTCAAAATCACAACTTTTAGCTTATCAAAAGATACTCCAACTCTCTCCATCTCTATTTGTATATCTTCAAATTGTCCAGGTAAACCAGTATCTATTAACACTGCCATTTCATCATCCCATAAAAGAATTGGGTGAATAATAAAGTGAAACTTTAATCAGTGGGGGTTTTCTTCATCCCCAACTGATTATTAGTTGAACCAATCGGACTTTTATGGGCAGTTGATCCCCCACCTAAATTCTTTGCTTTCGTTGAATTTTGAGGTGGGGGTCTTACTGCCCATTAAAGCGGGATAAATTCTTGAAACTCAAGTTGTAACATTTCTACCCCTTTAGCAATCTCCATATAGTCAGTCTCCTTTATGATGAAGTTTGAAAATATGCACAAGTACATCGGAAATATAAAGCCACACTATCTTTTATTAGGTTTTGTCATCCCAATAGAGAATACCTCAAACCCTTTAGATTCATAATAAGATTGCAATTTTTCCACACACATAAGTTGAGGAATAACCTTATTTAGTTCACAGTGCTGGATTAATCGTTCTACGATTTCTTTTCCAATACCAATGGACTGATAATCTTGCAATACACATATACCACAAATAACGCCTGTTATTACACCATCTGATATAATACGCCCCATCCCTACTAATTTCTTATCATCAAAAGCATAAATTGCATACCAACTTTGTTTACACATTTGTTCCAATTCATTGAGCGTTAATTTAAGAGAATTCCATCCTAAAGATTCATATAACGCTAATAATCCATTGAAATCTGTTGGGTGTTCAATTGTGTAATTTATACTATTATTCATGTAAATACTCCTTATCCTATCGTTTGTTTGTATTTCATAAAATTACCTTTAACAAACTTCCATAAGAACAAAATAACTCCTTCTCAACATAAAATAAAAAGAAGTTAACCTCACATCAGTTAACTTCTTTTATATAAATCTATCATTATTTTATCAACCAAAAATCATACAACTGCAGACGATAAGAACAAACAAAACTAATAAACTATTTGAGAAATAACCCATAGAATACTACCCCTTTATTTCATTATGTAAAAGATTTTAACATAAAATTATTTACAACATAATAACTGAAAAAGACATTGCATGCGTTAGTTATATATGTTTAGTAATATTTTATTTTTGGTCATATTCTTCTTGCCTAAAGCCACTTCTTATACTCCAATACTTAAGTTCATATAACCTCAAAACAATATAAATAAAGAAGACCTCGACATATCGATGTCTTCTTTTCAACTATGCTAATTGCTAACTCATGTTTTTTATTGAATAGATATAAAACCTTTACAAACAGGGCATATAAGTAAGGCATTCTCTACTACATAAATATTTAATCAGATCATTAACACCTTTCCTTTATATTCTTTAAATCTCACCCTCAGTTATTTTAATAGATTTCTTATTTGAAAAAAGATTTTTAAAAATTCCTATCCCTATAATTAATAGACCTATACCAACTAATTTATTTATTTGTAATGGAATGCTCTCCATTCCAAATAATCCAAATGTATCAATGCATAACGCAACTACTAATTGAGTTATGAGACTAATGAGCACCGTATACGCTGGACCTAAACTCTTTATTGCACCCATTATACAAATAATTAATCCGATACCAAACAACCCACTTACATAAAACAAATAATTTGTAGTGTAAAAATTAACGCTTATACTTTTCTCTGTAATGATATAAAATAGCACTGAACTTATAAGACCTATTCCAAGAACACATGTAGTTGTTAACCACTGCCCTACATTTTCATTCACTTTCGTATTAAAAACAGATTGTAAGCTAATTAATATTCCTGCTAATATAGCTAAAGTAAATCCAATCAAAATCTTCCTCTCCCTTTCATTACTCATAAATATTATCTTTAGCAACTTCCTTCATTTTAAAAAAGTCTTTAATTACAATAACTCCATTTCTCTTTTCAATTAATTTTTCTTTATAAAATTTTTGTAACACCCGAATTACGTGCCGATTACTTACTCCTATAAAATCCGCAATACTTGATATCGAAGTTGCATCCAAATCTTTTTTATACATATTCCCGTTACTATCAGTAGAAATAGAAAGTAAATAACTAGCTACACGTACTTCTACTGGATAAAGTAAATTAAGTGCTGTAAAACGAGTCGATATTTTTAATGTGTTTGCAATGTTTTCAAGCAAGAAGTTCATAAATATAGGATCATGTAATAACTTATTTCTAATTACAGCATGAGAAATAGAGATGGCTATAACATCTGAACAAGCTTCAACGACATTATGCGCTTTGCTATTTTGTATTAATTCAATATCGCCAACAACCGCCAATGGATTGATAAAACGAAGGATCAGTTTCTTTCCCTCTGGTGTAATCGTATAAACTTTTACTTTACCTTTAACAACAAAATATAAACGATCCATTGCGTCATCTATATTGCAAATAAGCTCGCCTTTTTCAAAATGATTTACTTGAAAATAAGCTGTATCTATCTCTGAAAAAATTTCAAGCATTTTATTAGTTTTCAAATAATGGATAATTAAATCTGATCTATTCTCCATTTTCATTTCCTCCTTTCATTTACATATTAAATACAACAATACCTATAATCATTACTATTGTTCCCACAATATGATATCTCTCCATCTGTATCTTTTTTATTTGAAATAATCCCTTCATTTCAATTAGAGTTGCTGTTAATAATTGAGCAACCATAAGTGTTCCAGCTGTTAATGTAACTCCCATTGCATGTATCGCTACTGTTTCTGCACAAATAATTAATCCGCCAAGTGCACCAGCTACTAAATATATTTTTTTCACATCCTTTAAATCCGCTATTTTCTCTTCTTTCTTTAACAAAAATATTGTTGTTGCAATAATGAATCCAATTAAATGCGTAATAATACTTGTCGACCATATACCGATATGTGAACTAAGTTTTGCATTAAATGTACCTTGAAGTGTAATAAATACGCCAGCTAAAATAGCAAATACAACGCCTTTCAAAAAATCATCTCCTAATCTTCTATTTCTGACTTAATTAAAAGCTATAATCCTATAAAGGCAAAAGGACAAATGTCACATCAATATGAAAATAGCTACAAATGAACAATAAAAAACACAACTCAAAATATTTGAGATGTGTTTTTTATTGTTTTATCGTTATATAATATTTTAATATTTATAACTACGCTATATTAACAGGTTTATTCTTCATAACAAACTTTCCAAATAAGAAACGCACAAGTGGCCCCATAATAATTAATTGTAATGGATACGCCAAAATGAAATTTTTAATGAAAATTGAAAAATACATCGATACAAATGAGTCTCCTTGTAGTCCACCATGTAAATACATCATAGCCATTCCGTAAAAAGACATAAAGAAAACCATTCCAATTACCATAGCTGTCGCCATCGCAACTATAATATTTATTTTCTTCGATTTATCAAACGGTAACATGAATACAAGTTTTTTCGTACAAGGTCCAACGATACATATTTCAATTAATAATGCAATAATGAATCCAATTATTAGTTCTAATGCGATCTCCTTAATATGAATTGGCCCTCCTGCTCCATTCAGTAATAAATTATAAAACGTCATTACAATAACCATCCCAAGGCACATCATCATACCAAATTGGAGGTTTTCCTTTCTTGTTGTTGGCAATTTCTATCATCCTTTCTGTTTAAGTCTTTGTCATTATATCGATTATGGAAACCTCTTCGTAAGTGAACATTTTGTGAACAAATTTAAAGCGTTATCATATATTCACTATACTTTCTGATCAAATTCTCACTCTTACTTATAAAGGTTTTATATATTTCAATGTTGAATTACTAAATTTAACATTGAAATACATTACTACTAGGAGGATAACCATGAATGACATAGAATTTTACGTATACCACATCGTTACAAGGGAAAAAATGAATATTGGACAAATCATTCATTTCGATAAAAATCAAACGAATACCCTCTTTCATTTCTTTTTTGAAAGGGAACATTTGAATTCTAACGGTGAAGATCCCATGCAAATTTTAAAAGAACATTATACAAATGAAGAATTACATATAAATAATGAAAATGCTAAAGTAGTTATGAATTATATGAATCAAACAATTAGAGCCGTTAGAGAAACGATTGTAGAAATGGTAAGACTACAAGAATTCCCTGAATACCCTTCAAGATTATCTTGTTTATATGCTGCAAAGAGCTATGAAGATACTTTAAAATGGAAAGCATTATTTGATTCTTACAATCGAGAAGTTTTGCAGATTGTTAAACTACGAGTAATTGGAAATTGTTTTGAAGGTGACGGAAATCTTTTACCGAAAGAAGATGGTATTCCTTTCTCTCAAAAAATTGAACAAGCAAGAGAGTATTGGAAAGGAAACGTTAGTAATGAACTTCCTGAGTTACTGATCAATGGAAAAATTGAAGTGGTGGAAATTATTGATGATTTTTCCGCAATTCATATTTAATTCCTAACTAAATCATATAGGATGGAGATTATAATGATGAAAAAAGTGTACTTCAATCATGATGGTGGTGTAGATGATTTAATTTCATTATTTTTATTACTCCAGATGGATAATGTCAAACTTACAGGTGTTTCAGTTATCCCTGCAGATTGCTATTTAGAACCAGCAATGTCTGCGAGTAGCAAAATTATTGATCGCTTCGGCAAAGGAAATATTGAAGTAGCCGCATCAAATTCCCGTGCAAAAAATCCATTTCCAAAAGAGTGGCGGATGCATGCATTTTATGTAGATGCTTTACCCATTTTAAATGAGTCTGGAAAAGTTGTAACACCCGTAGCAGAAAAACCTGCACATCATCATTTAATTGAAACCCTACTACAAACTGAAGAGAAAACAACTTTATTATTTACAGGGCCTCTTACCGATTTAGCGCGTGCACTATATGAAGCACCTGTAATCGAGGGGAAAATTGAGCGCCTTGTTTGGATGGGAGGAACATTTCGTACTGCCGGCAATGTACATGAACCAGAACATGATGGAACAGCTGAGTGGAATTCGTTTTGGGATCCTGAAGCAGTAGCTCGTGTGTGGGAATCAAAAATTAAAATCGACTTAGTAACGCTAGAAAGTACAAACCAAGTTCCATTAACTATAGACATACGTGAAAGTTGGGCAAAAGAGCGTAAATATATTGGTGTTGATTTTCTTGGTCAATGCTATGCAATGGTTCCTCCCCTCGTTCATTTCTCAACTAACTCTACTTACTATTTGTGGGATGTATTGACTGCTGCCTTTATCGGGAAATCTGACCTTGCAAAATTACAAACAATTAATAGTATTATTCATACATATGGACCTAGCCAGGGGCGTACAGTGGAAACTGTTGACGGACGACCTGTAAATGTAGTATATGATGTAAACCACAATGGATTTTTTAACTATATAACTGAATTAGCGAAGAAAGCTTCCACTTGAACCACTATCTATATGAAAAATAAATAGAATGGCATTATTTTAGACGATAAACCCCATATTTAGAATTTGTTTGAAACTACATATTTAACTATTGAAAAGAGTATTGAATTAACTTTCAATACTCTTTTTATGCAGTTTAATTATATTTGATTAGTGTAGTGTCTTACTGATTATTCATTTCATAACCATTTACAAAAAACGTAATTGTTTCTAATTCATCTTCATTTAATTCTCTATTTACGTCTCGTTTATACGCTGTCTTTATGTTTTCTTCATCGCCTTTATGAATTTCTGTATAAGTTCCTACTGTTTTTAACAAATGCATTTCTTGTAAAAACTCATCCTGACTTATAGCTGTCCCATGAGAAAGAATATAAGTTTCAGCATCAAATGCCTCCAACTCTTCTATTAATTTAAACGTTCGTTTCATCGAATAGTTCCACTTTGAAGAGAAGATATCTGCATATATACAGTCTCCTAAAAATAAAATCTTTTCTTCTTTCACGTAAATAACAACTGAATCATGTGCATGATCTCCGCCGACATGTTTTAACACGCATGTCACTTCACCAAGGTCTAATTCAATTTGATCCTGGAACGTTAAGGTCGGAGGAATAATTTTAATATTTCTCGCTTTTTCTTCAAACTCTTTTTTAATACAATCTGCACAAAATGCAATTTCAGTACCATCTTTTACGCGTGCGTCCAACGCTTCATCTGTCCATTCATAAGATACTAGTGGCTGCATTTCTTTCTTCGTTTCTGCATGCGCAATAGTTAATGCATCTTGTAGTACAGGCAACCCAAAAATATGATCCCAGTGCCAATGCGTTAATGCTACGAAATCAGGACTTGATACATTCTGTTCTTTTAGCATTTCTAAAAATAATTGTGCATGTTCTTCTGAATTCCCTGCATCAATCATTAAAGTTTTTTCTTGTCCAACGACCATTCCTAATATAGGTCTATCTGTTTCAGAAACAGGTGTCATATACCAAAATGAGTTTCCTATTTTTTTAATTTGCTGCATAATTAGCTCCTCCATTTATTAATAATCAGTTTAAACAAATATATGTATGCCACTTGATAGATTATAGCTAGTGTTATTGAAATCTTTATCCAGCGAAAAACGGGATAATTATCAAAGGACAGAATAGATTATCGTTTTAGTTCCAATTTTTTTCGTTTCTATAATGTTCTCTTTCTATTGGTGATAACATTTTTGCAATGTTAGGACGTTTGAATGGAGATAATAAAATTTCATCAAAATAATCTTCTTTATAATATACATTCCAAGGTATAAGTCCATAATATGCATTTGCTAACTCAAGAAGAGTACCATCACTATAACTCATCGAGCCAGCAACACCAAGTCCGCTATGTTGCCAAGGAATTTCGTCTATATTAATCCTAATATCTATATTCCCTACTACCTTCCAATCACCCTTGTCTAATGAACTTGAAAGCAATGTTAGTATAGAGATAAAAGGATGATTTGAAATCTTTTCTACAGCTGGGATAGTCTCAGTATTCAAATTAAATAATCCACAAACCGGACTACCATATGACTTCCGTAATACCTGCCCAAATACATATGTATCATCTCTAAGATTTAGTAAAAATATGTCTCCCGCTTTCCACTTTTGCTTTTTAGGACGTTTGTGAGAAAGGAGTTTGTGTCCTGCTTCTGTAATTTCTACTTCTGAAATCGTTTCATTTATTAATCCATTAATAATTACAGCAATCTTAAGTATAGTAAATGCATTCGTTGTACGAATTACTACCTTACTAGAATCTTGACTAAAATCAATACGCTTGTATAAATCTTTTTCTATTTCATTTCTAAGTATTTTACGAAACTGTTTTAATGCATCATAGTTTGTTTCAACTTTTAATATCTCTGCCAAGTCCTCCGTAATAAAAAAATATGAGGTTGTAGCATCTGGAAGAAAAATATCTATTTTACCTAATGAGACAATCATGTATAATTCACCCACTCAAAAATAATAATTACTGATTTTCTTTAACACGTAGTACCTTCTCCTTTCCATTTAAATATACATCCCAATCATAGTCTTCAATTTTATAGAATCTACCTTCATCATTTCTTTCATATGCACATAAAGGTGGTTCCTCAAGAAAGTTTAAAATAGAATCATCCATATTCAAAACGACTCCAATTGGAATAATTTGAAAGTTTTTAGGATTATTGACATAGTCATCACTTTCATAGCCACTTAATATTGACCAACCAGAGTCACCTTCTTCTCTTGAACCCTCTTTAAGCATAAAGTTAAATTCTCTTTTTTCAAGTACATCATCACTAACAATTACCTTCGTATCAAAATAAAAATCCCAATCTTTTGAAGCTGGATCATTATATTCCGTATCACATATATTTTCAATTCCAAATGAAATTTTATCACCTATTTTTAAATCTAAACGATATGGCTCATTGATCAGTTCCCCTACAAACTTTTTCTCATTTCTTTCAGTGATTTCCACCCACATTCGTTCACCATGAAACCCATCTTCGTCTTCGATTTTAGTTACAAAAATTAACTTTACCAAATCTCCAACCTTTAATTTCTCCAAAACTTCTGAGCTAGGAAGATAGAATGTATAGGGCGCTTCTTTATTTATTTCATAAACATTATCTAAGTACCAAGTCATCTTTTTCTCTCCTTAAAAGCTTTTCACACTCATATTTTAAAAATAACACTATTTTTTCTTCCGGCAAACTACTACCATAGAATAGCAGTCTTCCCCTAACTCATTTCCTTCCCAATCATTATATATATGTAATAATTCAAAACCATTCACTACTAATAATCTTTCTAACTCCTGTGGATACGTATAGCGAAGATCAATCGTTGTTTTCAGTTCTTCTACTTGCATATCACCCTCATAAAATCTTCTTGTTGTTATGTAATGCTGTATTTGCTGAATTGAATCGTATGTCATTTCAGTATATAGATCGCATTTTCTTTCCTTTTCATCACTAATAGTTGTCCAATATTCTTCTGTAGATGGTTGTATTAATTCTTCTTTTGAAGGAAAACGTGTATCGAATATAAATATACCATTATCAGCTAACACATGATGAATAGATGTTAATAACTTATTTTGATCTGTATTCGTAAGAAAGTGTTGAAATCCATGACCAACCATAAATGCTAACAGAATTGTTTCTTCAATCTTTAATTGTAAACAGTCTTGTTGTAACCATTTTACTTTTTTACAATCCATAGATTTTCTCTTTGCTTCAGCAAGCATACCTTCATGTATATCTACACCAATCATTTGATATCCGTTTTCTATAAATGGAATTGTAACCCTTCCTGTTCCGCAGGCAATATCTAGAATCCATTCATTTTGTATATTTAGTTTTTGTGCCCATGATAGTAAGAACGGAAAATCTGACAGACTTTTATTTTCTATATCATATCGTTTTGGATTTTCGTATTCAGATAGACTCCATTTTGTTTGCAAACGTATTCCCCATCTCATATTTCCACTTAAGTTTAATATATAAATTATAACGAATTATTAGTTTTTTCTCTATAATCAAACATAATTACTTGGACTAATCTAACTTTCCTTTTCGTAAGCTAAAAATAAGTGGAAGAATCGGAGTGTGATACGATGGAACGATTATGGATTCCAATGATTGTTACGTTTTTTTCATTTGGTGGATTACTATTAGGCGGTGCTGTCGGCATTGCTACGCGCCAACTAATTGAAGAAAAAATGCATCGTTTATATGCATTATGTGGCGGAATTTTGCTTGGCCTTTTATCCCTTGAAATTATTCCTGAAACATTTGCAAGCTATGAAATAATTGGGCCTATACTTGGTATAGCTATCGGTATTTTAGTTATGAGCTTATTAGATAACTATTGTCACCATCCAATGATACATAAAAAAGATCAACAAGCGTGGCAAACTTTCCTTTTTCTTTCTTTTGCTATATTTATTCATAATTTGCCAAGTGGATTTGCTTTAGGTACAGCTTTTATTAATCATGCTGAATCTGCAGTTCCTTTTTTAATAGCAATCGTTGTTCACCATATTCCTGAAGGATTAGCTTTAATTATCCCCTTTCTCTTTACAAAGCATAAATATATTTCATTTTTACTAACAACTTTATTACTTTCACTTATTCTCGGTACCGGTACTGTTTTTGGTATTTTGATGGAAGGAAAAGCTCTTCATCTACAAGGGCTCATTATGGGAAGTGCTATCGGTTCCCTTGGCTATGTTACAATTCATGAAATGCTTTGGAAAGCAAAGAGACAGCTCTCTTTCCTGACATTTTTAACATGGGCAACTAGTGGATTTTTACTAATAACAGTATTTACACTATTCGCTGGTCATCATTAAAGATAATAATATAATCATTTGTATATTTTTCCTTTTTCTCCAAAACATAATAGTATCTACCTAATTATAAGGAGGAAAAATTATGTTTGGGAAAACAGCGGGTGAAGCTCTAGTTGACCTTTTAATTGACTGGGGAGTAGAACATATATACGGAATGCCTGGAGATTCCATCAATTCTATAATTGAAGCTTTACGAAAAAAACAAGATAAAATCAAATTTATTCAAGTGCGCCATGAAGAAGCTGGTGCACTTGCAGCAGCTGCCTATGCGAAATTAACAGGGAAACTCGGCGTTTGTATGGCAATCGCAGGGCCCGGTGCTATTCATTTATTAAATGGTTTATATGATGCTAAACTCGATAAAGCCCCTGTTCTAGCAATTTCAGGTCAAGTAGAAACAGATTTACTCGGGACGGATTTTTTCCAAGAAGTAAACTTAGAAAGATTATTCGATGATGTTGCGGTATATAACCAGCGCATTATGTCAGCAGAACAGTTGCCTGCTGTCGTGAATCAAGCGATTCGAATGGCTTATACGAAAAAAGGTGTATCTGTTCTTACGATTCCAGATGATGTTCCGAAATTCGAAGTAAAAAGTGGTGCTCGTGTTACAAATACTTCTTTTACATTACCTGAATTATTTCCGCAAGAAGAAGATTTACATGCTGCAAAACTCGCAATAAATGAAGCGAAAAAGCCTGTAATTTTAGCTGGAAAAGGTGCGAAACATGCGAGAGACTCTTTACTTACTTTCGCAGAACACATCGGTGCTCCAATCGTACTTACATTACCAGCTAAAGGAATTATTCCTGATGAACATCCACTTTGTATCGGTGGATTAGGATTAATTGGAACGAAACCATCTTATGAAGCAATGAAACATGCGGATACTTTAATTATGATTGGTACATCCTATCCGTTCACAGGTTTCTTGCCCGAAAAAGCAAAAACAATTCATATCGATACTGATCCTGCCCAAATCGGAAAACGTTACGTAACAGATATTGGCTTAGCTGGTGATGCTGATAAAACATTAAAATGGTTAATTGAAAATGTAGAAAAACACGAGGACCATTCCTTCTTAGAGCATCATCAAGAAATGATGAAAAAGTGGGAAGAAAAATTACACAATCAAGAAGAAGATTCTTCTACTCCAATTAAACCACAACGCGTTATGCATGCACTGCAACAAGTAGCTCATGATGATGCAATATTATCAGTCGATGTCGGAAATGTAACAGTATGGACAGCAAGGCACTTTCGTATGACAAATCAGCAATTTATTATTTCTAGCTGGCTCGCAACACTTGGCTGCGGTTTACCTGGTGCACTTGCTGGAAAAATTGCTTTCCCGGATAAACAAGTATTTGCGGTTTGTGGTGACGGTGGTTTTGGAATGACAATGAACGATTTCGTAACAGCTGTTAAATATAAACTACCAATCGTTGTCGTCGTTTTAAACAATAATAAAATCGCCATGATTAAATTCGAACAAGAAGTTATGGGGAATATCGAATTTGGTACAGACTTAACAAACCCTGATTTTGCAAAATACGCAGAGGCGTGCGGAGGTATTGGATACCGTGTTGAGAATTTAGATGAACTACTTCCTGCTTTCGAAAGTGCGGTAAAACAAAATAGTCCGTGTATTATTGATGTAGTTGTAGATGTAAATGAAGCACCAATGCCAGCAAAAATCACCTTTGGTCAAGCCGCTGGTTATACGAAGCATATGATAAAAGAATTATTTGAAGAAGGTAAGATTGATTTACCACCACTTTAAACAAAAAAAGATAGCTGAAAACGATTTGTTTTATTTAGAACCAAGAAATAGGTATTTAGCATATGTATATCAATAATAGTTATATAATGTTGCACATTGTATAGACGAAAAAGAAGAGGATAGATAAAGCAGAAAGTATATGCATTATCTATCCTTTTTGTACTACATATGACCTCATTTACTAAAACAACATTTTTAGACCTTATTGAACTAACGCATGCGTTAGTTCAATAAGCATTTTTTCACAATCTTTACAGAAATGCTATCCTTTAGTTCAATGAGGAAAAACTGCCTTAATTGCAGCCCTTGCCTCTCCTTTTGTGCGTGGTGGGTGGTACTTCCATTTTACCAATGGATGGTTTCTTCTTGTTTTTCTTGACATAAAAAGGGGCCGTCCCAAAAGCCAATTTCCGATGGCTTTTGGGACCGCCCCTCTAACCCTTTAACTGAAAGAAAACCTGTTCAAAATTGCCTCAGTACTAAGTATGACAGTGTTAAGCTCATTCCCTCGGCTATCTTTTCCCCTTCTGAAATAGAGACTGCGTAAAAAATTTTTGCTGTTCACGCGAGCAATCACCTGACTGCGACTTCTCGGCAAATTGCAGCATTGCGCTAAGCCGCTAATCCAATCAGCGATTTCTTGATGTGGAAGTAACTCTTTGTCAATCATCGTATCCACGATGTTTACCAACCGCTCATCATCCTCATCGCTAAAAATGTGTCTACCATTATGAAGCATGCCAGAAATAGCGACAAGAACCTCACGCAGCATTGCGACGCTGCTCTCCTCGCACTGCACCAGCTCGACAAAAACATCCGCACCATGAGACGCGCTGTGAGCCCAGCCTCCTACTGAAATGTAACCTCGCAGATCCTTCTCCTCTTTATAATAACGGAGCATCGCATGTATTAATTGCTCAATTTCCGCTTGATTAAAAAATGGATTCTGTCTGTGACGTTGCACAATCAAAGCGATAGGTAAAGCAGAGAACGTCCTTGTAAAAACTGACTGATCATCCTCGCTACCAATACTATAGAACAAATGGTTCTCATCAGTCAGAACAGTTAAGAGGCTTCGTAACTCCTCTTCACTGAATCTATTCTCTTCTCTAATCCACATATAAAACATCGAATAAATCAGGTTATCCCGTAATTCTGGCTGAGGATCGCCAATATATTGAAGTAACAAAGGTAAGAAACCTTGATGCTGCTCACCTTCGCGTAACTGATACTCATCCTTCTCAATTCTTTGCAAATCCAGCATCAATTTAGTCCTTGTATCGCTCATTTCCCCATCTCCTTCAACATTAACATAATCTCCTCTATAACAACTTCTGGCTCATCATGATGAATATAATGTCCACTTCGACTAGCAATCCGGTACTTGCTTGACGTTGATAGCCATTGGAATTCTGCTTGGAGTCTTTGCTCAATTTCCAATATTTCTTGAGATGGCCATCCCTCTTCAACATTGTCAGGTAAACCTCTTGTAATAATTACAAGAGGGAGGTTACTTTGCTTTGAATGATCAACGATTTGCTTATAACTTTGTATTTTATCAATCTTCTCACTATTCAACATAGGATTCTCGTAATATTCCCTATTTCTTGCAAGCAGATTTTCGGGTAGAACCTTTTCATAGGCAAGTTCTTTATATTCCGGTGCAGCGTCAACCAAAATCATACCGCAGATGTTCAGTGGATAAAGGCTGGCATATAATCTAGCGACCAAACCACCAAAAGAATGTCCTACCAATATATAGGGCTTCTCCACTTCAAGCGCTAGCAACAATTCGTTTAGCTCCTCGACTAGATTATAGCAAGTCGTCGGGACGGATGCGACTTGACTCCTGCCAATACCCGACCTGTTATAGGAAAAGGTTGATGTTTCTTGCGATATTCGGTCTTGGACTTTTTTCCATGTCTCATAACTATCGCCTAACCCTGCTATGAAGATTACGCTTGGAATACTGTTACGTGAATATTTATTTAATAGTCTGTGGTTATCACATATATCAATTATCTTTTTATTTTGTATAGTTACTTTTAATCACCCAGTTCAATTATAGGATTTACACTATCGATATTTCCATAATAATTCGATTATTATTTCTTTTAAAACTTTACTGTTTTTTAACTTCAGCTATCTTTTTTATTTTTGTACCTCTCTATAGAAAGAAAAATCATTCACATTAGTTTGTATTCGTTTCTCTTCCTTTACTTCTTTATCCTTGCTCTTAAGTATTTTTATATTTCCTAGTTTAATCGCATCTTGCATACTATTACTAACTAGATTTCCCGCTAAAATCGTCATACTATAAAAAGCAATTGGTATAAGTACAATCCATGTATGTGTAGTTAAATGGCGGAAGTTTTGACCAATTAGGCCAGTCCATTCTTTTGTTACACTATCTGGATCCATTCCACTGAAGGTTATTGTTCCACCAAAAAATAATTGCAACAAACCAAGGTGTAAAAGAAGCAATAAAGTACTCACAAATTGTTGGGCTACTAATAAAAGAAATGGTGGTAACATATGCGGCCATATATGGCGCTTCAACCTCTGCCATTTACTCCCGCCGAGAACAGTAGCTGCCAACATAAATTCCTCTTTCTTAATACGTTTTACTTCTTGCGCTACATATAGCATAACTGTTGGTACAGCAAGAAATACAAGAACTATAATTTGAAATGCCACCCGCAAATACAACGGCACAACTTCCGCTCCACTGTCAAACGTTAAAACTTCATTTAACATAAAATAAGAAATCATGACCATTGGTACAATACTAAAAGGATCAAAAAATGATGAAATAACTGGAAAAGAACGTTTACCATACATACCAAGAAGTAAACCAACTCCCCCTCCAACTATAACTCGTAAAATCGCTATAATTATACTCGCTCCAACTGTCCATTTCGCGCCTTCTATTATTAATTGAACAATGTCGCGGCCTTTCACATCACTTCCAAACCAAAATTTACTTGATGGCGAAAATGGAGCTGCCTCTAGTTCTCCTTTTTCGTTATACATCATCGTAAGTTCGCGAATATTCCCATCAAAAAACACCGTATATCCAATACTAACAATCATTAGTACACTTAAAAAAGTAATACCTATCCAAAATCTCACATCTCTTTTTACAACTTGCCACATATTACACACGCTCCTTTATCACATTTTGCAAGAGTGTATGTAATATACGAAATAGTATAAAAAGCGGTACGTATAATATTACTAGACTCACTGTAAATATTTCTAATTTAGAATTTTCTTTTACAAAAACAAACATACCATATGTATTAAATATCCATTCAATAATATATAAATTGGAAAGCATAAATAATATATTTGTTTTCGCATAATAAATTGTCGTCAATAAAACATTTCTTGAAATATGATGTGTCAAAATATGCTGTAAGCTTAATCCTTTACTCTTGGCAAACAAACTATAATCTTTCTCTAACTCTTCTTTAAATCGTAATAACAACAGTTTAATAAATAATAATGTTGTTGGTATTGTAAGACATATAATCGGTAACAAACGTATCCTTTCTTCCCCTAATCCAGCTAGTTTGACCGGCATAAATCCTGTTTTTTGAAAAAGAATTACGACAAGAAGTTGTGATAATAAAATAAGTAATATATCTGGTATACTCTCAAGCGTAAGAAAAATCCCGTTCCACATTTTCTGTTTCATATGAGAACGTTGCAATACCCAAACGACAAGTACATACGCTATAAGCAAAGATAGTAAAAACGCTGATAGAAATACAATCATCGTTTCAATATAATGAATCCATATTTGTGGAAATAATTTTCTTGAGTCCCGAAATCCATATGTAATTTCACCTGGTTGAAGTAACTTTCCTCCAAGAAATACAATCGTGTTCCAAAAACCGATTAAATCCATTTGCAATCCCTTAAATAAACGTGGCAGCGCACCTAAGCAGATTATACATAAAATAGCAGCTACTAGTTGTAAACAAGTAATCCCACACCATTTAACAATTCGCATCAACATAACGATTTCTCCTTACTATCCGATAGAATATTCAGAAATCAAAACCAGATATATTACATCTCTTCAGCTATACCTTGCACTCGTTTCTTTCCACTAGGTAAAATGGCTCGATATAAACACGTAACAAAAAATAATAAACCAAATAAAATAATAAACAACGTATCTGCACGAATCCATTTCGGGAACAACATCGCTATCGCACCGAGAGATAACAGCTGGAATCCTGTCGTTAATGGACTAAGTAAACTTTGAACGCGTCCCATGAATGACTCTTCTACAATTTCATACATCCAGCCCATTATTGCAACATTAATAAATGGTAAAAAGAAAGTCGCAAAAGCGATACATACATAAAAAGACCATACGTGATTTACAAAGTAACACATACCGAAAAAGACTCCTGAGCCCGCCATACCAAATACAATAATAGGCTTAGGTGCATATTTCTTACCTATACTTGTTGCTACTATACTTCCAATTAATAATGAAATCCCTCCAACTACACCGCCCACCATCGCTAAACTTTCATACGTTGCTGGTGCTAATTTATATTTTAATATGTAAGTAGTGGATACGCTTAAAATACCATTTAATAGTCCAAATACGATAAATCCTAAAAGTAATTTTTTTAAAGTGTCATTTTGATATATATACTTGATCCCTTCTTGAAACTCTGTTATTAACATCTTCAAATTAACTTCTTTCCACTTTGTTCTACCATTTGGCAAACGAACTTTTTCTGGAATGGAGATCGTTTGAATCAAAATACCACTCATAATAAATGTGAGCGTATTTACTAAAATGCTCCCGTAAATTCCAAAAGTCCAGTACACCATCGTTGCAATTCCTACCCCAAACAAAGCATACAAACTATTTACCATTTGATTCATACCTGCTGCTGCACCGTATTGGTCTGATTCAACTACTCCTTGTATCATCGACTGTTCTGATGGAGAGAAAAATTGTATACATGCATTTTCCAAAAATAAAAATATAAAGACGAGTATAATCATTCCGTAATAAAGCGAAATTAGAATTCCGATATTACAGAGCGAACAACATATGTTGCTTACCGTACAAATACGTTGTCTATCAAAACGATCCACTACTGTCCCTACTAATAGAAAAAAGATTAATGCGGGTAATGCCATCATAATTTGTGTCATCGTTGCGTAAACTGGTTGTTTTCCGTACTGGTCTAACAAATAAAACATTAAAGAAATTCCAGCAATCATAGAACCGAGTCGCTCTAAAATATTTGCTAGAAAAAAACGGGCATACACTTTGTTGCGAAATAACTGTAGCATTTCTTTCATACTTCTAACCCTTTCTCTCGACAAAATTTTATTTTTTCAGTCATTTCTTGGAAGTTATATTATATTTTTCGACCATTATCCAATCTTTTCCTTCTGTATAGAGAACAATATAAAAAAGACTCTTGTTTTTTATCAAGAGTCTTTTTATTTAACTTCGCTTCAGTTAATACTATGCATCTAAATATCTTTATACGTCTCGCTAACTATTATAATTTTCTAAAGTTCGGATACACTTTATTTATTTTACGAATGTATCGCACATCCAATTATAAAATTTTTCTTCCTCCTCAAATTGTGGATAATGAGCTGACTTCTCAAAAGTAATAAATTCTTTTTGACCTGCTTCAATCGTATCAAAATATGTTTTTGCTGCATGATATGAAGTGTTATAGTCATATTTCCCCATAAGGAAATAAAGCGGTAGCTTCATTTTAGTCACCTTAGTAGGCAATGGATTCTTTAAATCCTTTTCTAATAAGACAGTTTGAGAATGTGATAATCCAACGTTATAACGAATTACGTCTAACAAGTTATATTCATTACTGAGTAACATTCCGATGTTATCACCATCTGGATTTTCAATGAGTCTTGATGTTCCACCATATTTCGCAACATAATTTCTCGGAGTGTATGTATCGCCATTTTTAATTTTTTCAGTCAACCCATTTAAATAGGACACCTCATCTGTATTCCCAGCTTTTTGTGCCTGTTCAACCACATATTTTAAACTATCGATTTCACTTTCTACTGTATCACTCATTTGCCCGATGCCAACATATGCTTCAAATTTTTCCGGGGCTTTATTGGCAGCTTGCATTCCGATATATGTACCGTAAGAATGACCAACCAATATTATTTTTTCTCGACCAAGACGGTTTGAAATATAATCTGTCATAGCTAATAAGTCTTCTACAAGAAGATCTGATATAAGGTTCGAATAGTCTTCAAAGAAATGATACGACTTCCCGCTCGCTCTTTGATCGTAATTAACAACTGTGAATTTCTCTTCCAATAAGTTTTGGTATTTTTGAGCATATGGTATTTCTGAAGTTCCTGGTCCACCATGTACAAAAATAATAACTGGATTGTTCCTATCTTTGCCGCGTATCATAATTTCATGACCACTGCCATTTATCTCTACTTGCTCTAATATGTTTATACTGTTCTTCCCCTTTATTTGCGAAGTCCATGTAGGAAATATTAGTGCTACGATTAATAATAGTGTAGTGATGGCACCAATAAGTTTTATTAATTTTTTTATCTTCTTCATAAGTAGTCTCCTTTCTTTTAAATTTATAAAAACATCAATTTAATTCTGTAAAACTCCCTCAAAATAATATGAATATATAACAATTTCTCTCTCTAATTTCATCTTGCTCGTTTGCACATTTTTAATATCCCATACACTTCTTAACTTTCCCCTATATAAACTCTTAATATTTTCTTAATTTTCAATATAAATTTTATAGAAAGACTCGGTCACAATGTATTAAAAATAAAGAAAAAAGCCCTTGTTTTCAAAACAAAGACTTTTTTCCTTTAACTATTTCGCTACCTCTTCTTTCGGCATTACCATACCTTTGTAAAGTTGAACAGTTATCCAGTAATAGATGAAATAAATGACTAAGAAAATCCCTATCGGCACCCACACTTTTACAAACGGGTCAACTAATATGAAGCTAAATAAGTTTAGCCCTACTAACACGTGGGAAATCCCAATGATTGCCGGGAAGATAAATAAATATGAAATTTCTTTATATATACTTTTCGTTAACATACTACGTCTCACACCAATTTTTCGTAACATTTCATAACGTCGTACGTCACGAGAAGCACCTGTTAATATTTTGAACATAAAAGAACTTGCCATCATTGCTAAAAAGGCAATTCCGAGGAAAAATCCCATAAACATTGTTCCACTCATGAAACTGTTCATAAACTGATAAATTGTCATTTTCGTAAATAAGTCTACTTTTGCACCTGTTGTTTTTTCAATTTGTTCTTTTTGTCTCTTGTCTATTTCAATTAACAACGGTTTATATTTTTTCATATCATCTACTTTTGCTAATGTTACACTATGTTCCGTTCCTTGAACTGCTTTGTAGTGTTCTTCATCTGCAATCCTTACAGGTTTTCCGTTAAATTGATTATGTGTAATTTGTATTTCTCTTACAACCGCATCTTCCCAATCCCTTGGCATACGAGGAAGTTTATTGGCTGCTTCAGGAGCTTCCAAAGCAGAATAAACAGGTTCAGTTAAAGGTTCAGCCACACGTTTACGAGCAGGTTCTTTTAAAGTTTTTGTATCAAAGTGGTCTGAAACAAGTGGTGGTTTCTCAGTTAAGTCGTTACGTAAATAATAAACCGCTTCTCCATCTACTTTATACTTATACTTGCTTTCTTCCACAATTTCCATTTCTTTTAAGGCTGCTTTATCTTGATTATTTGGATCATGAATTACGACATCATATACACGAGAGAAGTCTGTCATAATACCTACATTTTTTTGGAACGCCATCCCTGCCGTCATCGCACCTGCACCTAATGCAATTAACATCGCTACGGTACCTAATACTCTCGATAAACTATTTACTCGAAAGCGTAGCTGTGCATATGTAAAACTATTTAAGCCCGTTTCATTTCGTTTTTTATTCCCTTTAATTTTCATCACAAAAAATGGAAGCAATGAACTAAAGATAAAATATGTTCCGAGTGTTGTAACGATTGTCGCTATTATAAAACCAAGTTCAGCAAACATTTTTATATTTACCATAAAATAATATCCTGTACTTACTAGTAATACACCAAGTACAGTCATTATAATAATGCGAGTTTTACTTTTCTTCACTTCATCTAGTGTTTCATCTTCACGTATTAATTCTAATTCTGTTTTACGTAATAAACGGATGCTATTCATTAAACCAGTAATAAAAAATAGTATTAAGAAGAAAATAGCTGTAACTAAGATTGCTGGTGTATATACAGATGAATAACTACCTTTTGTTGAAATTTCCATACCATTCATTAAAAAGTTTCCTGCTACACTTGCAAGTAACATCCCTACTAAGATCCCGATAATAATACTGACAATACCCATACCGAATGTTTCAATAAATAATAACTGTGCTACTTTTTTCTTTTTCGCACCGAGCATCATGTACATACCGAGTTCTTTTCTTCTTAATGTGAGTAAGAAAGAATTGGCATATATAATATAAAATACAGTAATGAAAGATAATAGTATGGCACCTACCCAAAATACGAGTCTAATACTACCAATAAGACTATTATCCTTCGTAAATTCACTATTCATCGCCATCGTTTGGAACATGTAGAAAATACTAATACTAATAACGAGACCAATAAGTAAAACCATATAATCTTTTAACATCTTTTTCATACTATGACGTGATAATTTGAATAACATAGTCTCGCCCCCTACTTAGACTCAGCAGCTGAGCCCATATGAGCGAGCACGCCTAAAATGTCTTGATAGAAATTTTCTCGCGTTCCTTGACGTTTTAACTCTTTATAAAGAAGACCGTCTTGAATAAATAAAATACGTTCACAATAACTCGCGCTAAATGCATCGTGTGTAACCATCAAAATACTTACATTGTGATTTTCATGTAAATCTTGCATCGCTTCTAATAAGCTTTTTGCATTTTTACTATCAAGCGCACCTGTCGGTTCATCTGCTAATACGATTGCTGGATTATGTACTAAAGCTCGTGCTGCCGCCGTTCTTTGCTTTTGTCCACCAGAAACAGCAGTTGGATATTTCGTTAAAATTTCAGTAATCCCTAATTTCTTTGCAACCTCATTTACCTTCCCCGTAATCTCACTTGAAGGTACGCCTTGCAGAGAAAGTGGTAAAGCGATATTTTCATAAATTGATAAGTTTTCTAGTAAGTTAAAATCTTGAAAAATGAATCCTAATTTTTGAGATCGAAAATCAGATAATGCATTCCCCTTCATAGAAGTAATATTTGTACCAGCTATTGTCACACTGCCACCCGTTGCTTGATCCAATGTACTAATCACATTAAGTAAAGTCGTTTTTCCAGATCCAGAAGGACCCATAATCCCGACGAATTCCCCTTCTTTAATACTTAATGACACACCCCTTAACGCTTTTGACTGATTCTCATTTCTTTTCCCATACGTTTTTTCTACACGTTCTACAGTAACTACATTTGTTGACATCTCTTTCACTCCATCCCTTTTGTATAAAATTAATTTCTCACATATTTCTTATCTTTTTCTCATGTAAATCCTTAATAATTTTTAAACTTTTCAATCAGAAAGGATTACACGAGTTACGTAAACCTTTTTCCTATTCCATATTCTCACTTTTCTAAAACTCGTTCCTTCGATTTCGCTTACATTTACCTTACATTTTTGTAAGGTAAAAAATATTACAGACCATTTCATAAGGTGGATTCATTTGTAATGAGCAAGTTTTTTATTTTTATCAAAATTAATAGGATACATAAATAACAATAATAATAAGTTAAAAAACAATATAATTTTATTTTAAAACGATAAATTATATGATAAAATCATGTTGTCATTAAATAAACGAGGTGCTTTTTATGAAACAAGTTACAACACTCTTTTTAAAACTAGCTATTGTTTTTATAGGTATAGTAGTACTTGCATTGTGCATATTTTTAGTTCCTAAAATCGGGAATTTCGCTGGAGAATTGTATCCAGCTATTGCTTATATGAAATCTCTCGTTTTAATCGATATGTACGTAGCGACGATACCTTTTTACTTCGCTCTGTATCAAGTTTTTAAACTTTTAAGTTATATTGATAAGAACAAAGCGTTCTCGGTATTATCAGTAAAGGCTTTAAAAAATATAAAATACTGTGCCCTCACTATCGGTACCATATACATACTAGGTATGCCACTTTACTATCTTATGGCAAAAAAAATTGATCCTCCAAGTTTTATACCAATTGGATTGATCATTATTTTCTCCTCTATCGTGATTGCTGTTTTTGCTGCAGTTCTCCAAAAGCTCTTACAAGAAGCCATTAATATAAAATCAGAAAATGATTTAACGGTATGAAGTGAAGTATATGGCAATAAATGATGAAGGGATAGCGATTAAGCTATCCCTTCATCATTTATTATGGTTCTTTAATGAGTTTAAATTCAGTAATACATGTTAATGGTGTATTTTATTATCAATCTCTATTTCTTATTTTTTATTTCCTCTTTTATACTCTCCACAAACCCATTTAGTTCAATAACTTCTGACTGGTCTTCACCGTATTTACGTACATTTACAGATCCGTTCTCCATTTCCTTATCCCCAATAACAAGAACATAAGGAACTTTTTGCATTTGTGCTTCTCTTATTTTATATCCTAACTTTTCATCTCGTACATCTCTTTCAACACGAATGCCAGCTTGTGCTAATTTATCCGCAATCTCATCTGCGTATTGTACATGGACTGCATTCGAAACTGGAATGACCTTCACTTGAACCGGTGCCACCCATGCCGGGAACGCGCCTCCAAAGTGCTCAATTAATATCGCTAAGAAACGGTCTAAAGATCCTAAAACTGCTCTGTGAATGACAACTGGTCTTCTCTTTTCATTCTTCTCATCTATATAATTTAAATCAAACTTCTCTGGCATTTGGAAATCTAGTTGGATTGTCCCGCACTGATGACTTCTATTTAAAGCGTCTTTAATATGGAAGTCGATTTTCGGTCCATAAAATGCACCGTCACCTTCATTTAGTCTATATTTATAATTCAATGAATGTAATACATTTTCTAATGCCTCTTCTGCTTGCTCCCACAACTTATCATCACCCATTGAATCTTCTGGACGAGTAGAAAGCTCTACTTCATATTCGAATCCAAAAGTTTTATAAACGTAATCAATTTGCGCCATTACAGATTTAATTTCATCTTCAATTTGTTCTGGAGTTACAAATAAATGAGCATCATCTTGGCAGAATGTACGTACTCTTAATAATCCATTTAATGCCCCGCTAAATTCGTGTCGGTGTACTTGACCGAACTCACACATACGAATTGGCAATTCGCGATAAGAGTGTAATTTATTTTTGAACATTAACATATGTCCTGGGCAGTTCATTGGTTTTAATGCGAAACTTTTATTGTCTACTTCAGAGAAATACATGTTGTCTTTGTAATGTCCCCAGTGTCCTGATTTCTCCCATAATTCTTGGTTCATCATAAACGGAGTACGTACTTCTTGATACTTATACTCTTTTTGAATTTCTCTTAAAAATGCTTCTAATTCATTACGAATAATTTGTCCTTTCGGTAAATAAAATGGCATTCCCGGAGCCTCTTCAGAAAACATAAATAACTCCAGCTCACTACCTAATTTACGATGATTTCTTTTTGCTGCTTCTTCAACGAAATGTAAATAACCTTCTAATTCTTTTTGAGAAGAGAACGCAACACCATATATACGCTGAAGCACTTGATTGTTACTATCACCTCGCCAATATGCACCAGAAACGTGAGTTAATTGGAAGGCTTTCAAATAGCCTGTTGACGGTAAATGAGGTCCTCTACATAAGTCTACAAATTCACCTTGTTTATAGAGTGTTACACTTTCCCCACTAGGAATTGCTTCTAACAATTCTAATTTCAGGTGATCATTCATTTCTTGAAACAGTTTTTTTGCCTCTTCTCGTGAAACCTCAACTCGCTCTATTTTTATATTTTCATTTATAATTTTTTTCATTTCTTTTTCGATTTCCGGCAAATCTTCTACGTTTACACTACTCGGAAGATCCATATCATAATAAAATCCATTTTCAATAACAGGTCCTACACCAAGGTTTACATTACCATGCATTCTCTTTACAGCTTGCGCTAAAATATGTGCCGCAGAGTGTCTTGCAATTTCTACCCCTTCATTTGAATCTATAGTAACGATTTCTACTTCCGCATTTTCTTCAATATTTCGGCGTAAATCATATAACTGATCATTTACTTTCCCTGCGACTGCTTTCTTTTTTAAACTACTGCTAATGGGTCCCGCAATTTCTTCTAAAGTAATTCCTTTTACAAATTCTTTAACGCTTCCATCCGGAAATTTCATTTCAATCATCTGTTCTTTCATTTTTCATCTCTCCATTTCATAATAAAAAGCACACTCATCCCTAAAATAGGGACGAGCGTGCTTTTACCCGTGGTTCCACCCAGATTCCCATCACAAAAAACATAATGGCTTCTTTTACGGTAACGTCGTTTACACGGCACTAGATACTTAATTTCCCCAGTACAGCTCTAAGGTGGTAAGTTATTTTTCTGCGTTAGGAAGTTCTCAGCTTTCCTTCCTTCTCTGTATAACCGGATAAAATAACTCGTGTCCTTTTCTTCGCTTATTATGAAATTGAATACAAAAAAGCATATTCATCCCTAAAATAGGGACGAATATGCTTATATCCGTGGTTCCACCCAGATTCCCATCACAAAAAACATAATGGCTTCTTTTGCGATAACGTCGCTTACACGGCACTAGATACTTAGTTTCCCCAGTGCAGCTCTAAGGTGGTAAGTTATTTTTCTGCGTTAGGAAGTTCTCAGCTTTCCTTCCTTCTCTGTATAACCGGATAAAATAACTCGTGTCCTTTTCTTTGCTTTTAAAAGTACATCCATTAATTGTTATTTACTATATCTTATTCATTTTATTTTTGCAAGTGTTTAAAAATGATTTTTTATTTAATAAAAAAAGAAACCAAAAATAGATTTTTGGTTTCCTCTTTTCAATTTTACCAATCTTGTGGTTCGTAATTTAAGTCTGAAAATAGACGTCGTTTCTCTTTCTTCGATAAATCTCTCCACTGTCCAACAGGTAAATTATTTAATTCTATATTCATAATTCTTGTACGCTTTAAAGTGTATACTTGATAACCTAAAGCTTCACACATACGACGAATTTGACGATTCAACCCTTGAGTTAAAATAATTTGGAATTCATATTTTGATAACTGTGTTACCTCACAAGGAAGCGTTTTCGTTCCTAAAATTTTCACACCAGCTGCCATTTTCTCTAGAAAATCAGGTGTAATTGGCTTATCTACTGAAACGATATATTCTTTTTCATGTTTGTTTTCAGCACGTAAAATTTCATTTACAATATCACCATCATTCGTTAATAAAATTAAACCGTCTGAGTCTTTATCAAGACGTCCAATGTGACTAATTCGTAATGGATGATTCACTAAATCGATAATATTACCTTTTACAGCTTTTTCACTCGTACATGTAATACCTACTGGTTTATTTAAAGCGATATATACGTGATCTCGAGCAATACGAAGTTGCTCTCCATTTACACGTACATCATCACCTGGATTTACTTGGTCACCAATTTTTGCAACCTTACCGTTAATAATTACTCTTCTCTCATTAATTAGTTTATCTGCTCCACGTCGAGACGCTTTTCCAGCTTCACTAATAAATTTATTGATACGCAAATTAGGCACATCCTTTTCAAAAAAATTCAAGCTCACACTGCTTCTACCGTACAATACAAAAGGGTAAGCCTTCTATTATAACTTAAATATATTAACATGAAAGGGTATATAACGTCTTCTATTAATTACTCGTTTATAAGAAAATATCTTTATTATACATTCATTTATGCACGTTTTGTACACTTAATATACAAGCCACTCTTCCTTACATACAGCTTGTTTACTTCTTATATCTTTTAAATCATCATGAATATTAGCTAGTTTATACAACTCTGGGAAAATCTCTTCTACATAATTTTGATGCGCCATTTCATCTTTCCAATAAGTTAACACTATGTAACAATTTTCATTTTTTAAAGACTTTCCAACAACTCCACCTAACATCCCTTTTGCATTTTCCATCCCTTTATTCCAAATTGTTTCTTGTTTATGTAAAAACTGCTTTTTTCTTTGTTGTTTTACATCACAAATTGCAACTCGTACAAAAGATCCTGCTGTAATTACATCGTTCAAATGCGTATCAGTTATATCATACAACGGTTGAAATAATTCAATTTCACATGAAAGAAACGTATCCTCTTGATTACTATTTAAATAAATGGTATCGTGTGCACTATTCATAAATGATTGATAAGCCCTTCTATCTTCCCATAAAGTGAACACACATGCCTCATCTTCATTCCATCCACCAAATTGTCCGTGAAATCCATCTAGATGCTGTATAGCTTGCCATTTTTCTTGTGCTTTTGAAAATAACTCTTTTTTCTCTTCTTCCACCTTACAGTAGATTGTTTTTAGTAACATTTTTAACTCCCCCTTAGGATATAATTTACCTTCCACTTATAATTTTCAGTTTACATAATATTTTTATAATCTCCTCATTACTCTTTATGTGCATATAGAACTAATCATATTTATCACTACATCTATCAAACCATCTATCTGATTTTATTTCAAATAATTCAGAATCAAAAGAAAAGATGTAACCCTTAACGAATTACAACTTTATCTTATCTCCCTTTCTTATTCACCTTTTGTTCAAATAAATAATACGTAAGTTCTCCTGGATAATGTAATACAGTTACCTTCCGCTCCCCTTTTTTAAAACTAACAGTATGTCCGTTTTCCCCTAAGTTCTCCCATCCACTAGCCTTTGTAATAGGCATTACACTTATATATTTATACTCCTCTTCCTTATCATTGTTAATATGAATTGCTGACATTGGTACTGGAAAATCTTCAATTTTAGATTCTTTGTCTAAATATATAAGTGTAAATAAACTAACTAATAACACAACCGTTGAAATATTTGAAACTAGTTTTCTTCTATTCATTTTCACTAAAAACCCTCTTTTCTCACATATTACTTTCATTATTTTACTAATCTTGATTATTTGTGTATATAAAAAATATAATTAAAATTAATTCCAGACTATATTCTCTATTATTAACAATATTATTGTTATATATTATAATTATA
>NZ_JASHJA010000013.1:0-102732 GCF_030733445.1 Bacillus sp. MMSF_3353 | reverse complement strand
GTGGACTTACAGCTGGCGCATTAACGGGTGCAGCAAGTGGAGACTACTATCCAGCACCGTACCCAGTAACTTATCCAGCGCCATACCCAGCACCATATCCAACTCCATATCCGGGGTATCAGCAAATACCATATCCGTATTAAACTAAAAAAGAGGCTTTCCTCTTTTTTTAGTTTAATAAAGTATTTATAAAATATTTCCAAAATAAAGGTGAAAATATGTTAATATTTTGTTATTGTAATTCAAAAACATATATACTAATTTTAACTTTTATATTATTATCCGTGAATAGTTGTATAGTGTGCTCGAAATTCTATTTCGCTAGTAAAGTAAAGAGGTTAGATATGAGCGGGATTAATAGGGAATAGGCATTGTATAGAGCTAGCTATAAAGGAATGTAAGAGAATGAATTATAATAAAGTAAGCTAATTATAGCGATAAGAAACTACTATTTATAATTGAAACGGTATTATATTGCTTTTTATTACAAATAATATTATGTTATTTTAATCGGCATATTTCAAAATGTGATGAATGCAAATAGCTATTATTAAGAAATGAAATATCTCTATTTCTATGAAGAGAAACAAGTTGTGTTTTAGTCAGATAGGAAGCAAGGAGAGATGCGCATGCTAGAACAAAGAGGTCATGCATTATATGACTCTTCATTGCGAGATTTAAAGTTAGCATTAGATGAGTCTTCAATTGTTGCGATTACAGACCGAAATGGTCTTATTACATATGTAAATGATAAGTTTTGTGAAATCTCCAAATATACACGAGAAGAGTTAATAGGGAAAGATCATCGTATTTTAAATTCAGGATATCACCCGAAAACATTTTTTCAAATTCTATGGAAGCGTATTTTGAACGGAAAAGTATGGAGAGGTGAGATTCGAAATCAAGCAAAAGATGGGACGTATTATTGGGTTAAAACAACAATTGTTCCGTTTTTAAATGAAAAAGGAGAGCCGTATCAATTTATCGCGATCCGAAATGATATTAGTAGTAGGAAAGAAGCAGAACAGAGGTTGCGGTTAAGTGAAAGTCGTTATAGGGAGCTTGCGTATCATGATGCTTTAACGAGTTTACCGAACCGATTGCAGCTAATAACGACTGTAAACGAGATGATTGCAGGAAAAAAAGAATTTGGTATGATTTACTTTGATTTGGATCGTTTTAAATTAGTAAACGATACGCTAGGTCATATGATAGGGGATTTACTTTTAAGCGAAGTTGCTTCACGGTTGCATTATGTGCTAGGAGAGAAAGACGTTCTGGCTAGGCTGGGTGGCGACGAATTTGTGCTGTTAACAAAAAATCATAAACAAGATGAAATGAGGCAGTTAGCAACATCTGTGTTGTCATGTTTTCAGGCCCCATTTATGCTTGAAGGTCATGAAGTATACATTTCAGCTAGTCTAGGACTGTGCGCATATCCGCAAGACGGACAAGATGTAGAAACTCTATTGAAAAATTCGGATTTAGCCATGTATAGTGCGAAAGAACAAGGCAGAAATGCCGCGTGTTTCTTTACAGATGAGTTACGTGCGAAAATAAATCGTAGAATGAAAATTGAATTCGCTTTGCAAAAGGCAATCCGTGATGAAGAATTAGATGTGGTACTGCAGCCTATTATTGATTTGAAAACGAAGAAATATACCGGTATTGAGGCTTTAGCACGTTGTTCGACAGAAGAAGGGCCTATTTCGCCAGGCGAATTTATTCCAGTAGCTGAAGAATCTGGACTTATTATAAAATTAGGAGACTGGGTATTAGAAAAGTCATGTCGCTTGTTTAAAACATTGCCAGATTACGAAGAAGGACTAAAGTTATCTGTTAATTTATCCATACAACAATTAATGCAAAAGCGTTTTATTATATCTGTACGTAGCATTTTAAGGAGAACTGGCTTTCCACCGAATCGTTTAATTTTGGAAGTAACGGAAAGTATCGCTGTTCGCCATTTTGATTATATTATTGCTACATTACAAGAATTAAGAAATATGGGTATTTTAATTGCTTTAGATGACTTTGGAACAGGTTATTCTTCCTTATATTATTTAAAGCAACTGCCACTGGATATAGTGAAAATTGATCGTAACTTTATTCGTGAATTTCATTATGATCACGCACAGCCAGAGCGAACGATTGTAAAATCTGTTATTGAAATTGCCCATAGCTTAAATTTAGCAGTAGTTGCTGAAGGAGTAGAAACAGTAGAGCAAGAAAGTTTATTACAATCTATGGGCTGTGATTACGTCCAAGGATTTTATTATGCGAAACCTTTATCTGTAGGAGAGTTAAAAGAAAAGTTAATTACAGATTTTTAATAAAAAAGAGAAGCTGGTAGCTTCTCTTTTTTTAATTCGTTTTTTGTGAGTTTTTCATTAGTACTGGATAAAGAATAAGACCTAATACGAACAATCCAATTCCTAAGAAGAACGTTTTTAAATCAGCAGTTCCGGTTTTGATAACCCAAATAGAGTATACAAATGCTAATGTGGTAATCATCCCATCCTTTATTCGAGAGCCAGGCATTATATCATACGTTTCTCCTGTAATAACCAATTTGAATTGGTACAGCGTAGAAACAAGGTATGGAATTAAATAAGCTAATGTTGCTACAACGATAGCGAAATTATAAGCTTCTGATACGGTACCAGAAATCGTTGAGAATAAGAAAATTTGCGTCATCACATTTGTAATAAATAATGATTTTGAAGGACTACCTTTTTTATTTGTTTTCGCGAAAAACTTAGGGAAAAGTCCATTCTTGGCTGCCTGGTAAGGTACTTCTGAACTAACAACGATCCAGCCAACTGTAGATCCAAATAAAGATACAAGTGCAAGTAAAGCCATGATATAGGCACCTTTATTGCCAATTGCTAAATTTAATGCGTCTACTAATGGTTTTTGAGATTCTTTTAAAGCATCTTGCGAGAGAGCTCCCATTGTAAGTAAAGTAATTGACATGTAAATAAGAAGAGCGATAATCAACCCGAAAATGGTAGCTTTTTTTACATCGCGCTGAGATTTTGCACGGTTAGAAAGCATTACAGCAGATTCAATACCGATAAATGCCCAAAGTGTTGCGATAGCAGCTGAATTGATTTGTCCACCTAACGAAATTGATTGTCCTGCTTCATTCATAAATGTTTGACCGTCTCCGAAATTAGAGGCATTGAAAATGAATAATGTGATTACAATAAACATTGTAAATCCAATAATTTTTGCAATGGTAGCAAGAAGATTCATATTTCCAGCTCGGTCAATATTTTGAGAAAGAATATATTGAATTCCCCATAGCATAAGGCTACATACGAGGAAAGTTAGTCCTTTTCCGAGTTCTAGTGAAAATCCGTTCGTAGAAAAGAGAATTTGCTTACTTTGTAAAACTGGAAAGAATGTTGATAAATATCCAGCAAAGGAAATAATAACAGATGCTGTTGCAGCCCAGTTCGCAGCCCAATAGCCCCATGCCATACTATATCCTGCAACTTTGCCCGCTTTTTTTGAAGGGAACATTGCTTGAGCGTAACTTTGTGGTCCTGCCTTTAATTCTGGTTTGCGGATTGCTAAATTTCCAAATACGAGTGCAATCATAAATACGCCAAGACCTGTAATACTCCATGCAAGTGTAGAACCCATTGGACCTGATACGTGTGCTAAATTTGCTGGGAGCATAAATACGCCACCGCCAACCATATTTCCGATTACAAAAGCTGTTAAAATCCATAATCCCCATTTTTTCGTTTCCATTTTTGTTAACTCCTTTGTAGTAAGTTTTGCTTAAACATCATTTTTTACTAGCTTTTTGGCAATAAAAAAAGAGCCATGTAGATAAAAAATACCTACATGGCTCTTCGCCTAACGTAGGTACAACGGGAATAACCCTTGTACCTACGCGTAATTTTTCCGCTAGGTTTCAAGGGTTACGTATGATGATGATGTTTTTGTGCAAATGTAACTACAATTGTTGTATAAGTAAGCATAGTTCTTTGCTCCCTTTCTCCTCTGATTTTGAAGTTAGTATACTACATGTTTTTTTGAATGAAAAGAAAAATATAAAAATTTTTATAAAAATACGTTTTAGAGATTAAATATTTACCTGTATTTTTCCTATACTGGAAAATAAGTGAGAGATTGGCAGAAGAGTGTAGCATGGTATAATACATATAGAATTAGAAGGTGACAAGGGGCTATTGTAGATGATGAGTAAGTATGAACAAATTTATACAGAAATCAGTAAGTCTATTGATAATAAGCGATTAAAAGAGGGATGCAAAATCCCATCCGAAACTGAATTAATGAAGCAGTATGAAGCAAGCCGCGGTACGGTAAGAAAAGCTGTAGATTTATTACAAGAGCGTGGGTATGTTCAAAAAATACATGGAAAAGGTGTTTTTGTTTTAAAGCGAAAAAACATTGAATTCAACTTTGGTGGTATTGTAAGTTTCCAAGAAGAAAATGAACGTTTAGGACGCCATTGTATTACAGAAGTCGTGGAAATGGAGAAAGTAAAAGTGACAAAAGAAGTTGCAAAGCTATTAAATGTGAAAGAGAAAACAGAAATAGATCATATTAAACGAGTACGGAATATTGATGGAGAAAAAGTAATTTTGGATATCAATCATTTTGTATCGGAATATATTCCTGGATTAACGAGTGAAATTGCAGCGGAATCCATTTATAAATACATTGAGAAAGAATTAGGTCTTCATATTAGTTACTCACAGAGGGTAATTGAAGTGCAGCCATGTACAGAGGACGATAGAGAGTATTTAGATTTAAATGGAACAGACTATGTTGTCGTTGTGAAAAACTTTACGCATTTTTATGATGGAAGTCAGTTCGAATATACAGAATCACGCCATCGTTTAGATATTTTTCATTTTTCGGATGTGGCGCGGAGAAAATAAGGAGATGGAACGAAATAACGTTTCATCTCTTTTTTTATAAAAAAATCACAAACTCGTATATACGAGTGTTGACTAACTTATATATACGAGTTAATATGTAATTGTAAACGGTATCAAAAAAAGAAAAGAGGGACGGGAATATGGGGAAAGACTATCGTCAAACAGCAGAGGAAGTGTTGCAGTATATTGGTGGAAAAGACAATATTGAACAAGCTGCGCATTGTGTAACGAGGCTCCGTATCGCTTTAAAAGATGAAAGTAAAATAGATAACGATAAATTACAGTCTGTTTCATTAGTGAAGGGAGCGTTTCATAACGCTGGAGTATTTCAAATTGTAATCGGTCCAGGAGATGTTGATCGAGTTTATGCCGAATTGATAACGCTTGCAGGTATGAAGGAAGCGACAGTAGCTGATGTAAAAGATTCTGGAAACCAAAAGTTAAATCCAGCTCAAAAGTTTGTGAAGGTATTTTCAGATGTATTTATGCCGATATTACCAGCCATCGTAACAGCTGGTTTACTAATGGGAATTAACAATCTATTAGGGGCAAAGGACTTATTTTTTGAAGGTAAAAATTTATTAGATGTGTATCCAAACTTAAGTGGGCTTTGGGATTTAATTAATATGATGGCGAATACAGCATTCGTATTCTTACCAGCGCTTGTCGGTTGGTCAGCAACGAAGCGTTTTGGTGGTAGTCCGATATTAGGGATTGTTATGGGATTAATGCTTGTGCATCCAGCCTTATTAAACGCGTGGGATTATGGAAAAGCAGCGACTGGTTTAGATGGACAAAAGATTGAGTACTTCGATATTTTAGGATTATTTCAAATTGAAAAGGTAGGGTATCAAGGTCAAATCTTACCGGTTTTAGTAGCAGCATTTGTATTAAGTAAAGTGGAAATCTTCTTAAAGAAACATGTACCAAATGCAATTCAATTATTAGTTGTACCAATTACAACGATTGTCGTAACAGGTGTGTTAGCATTAGGAATTATTGGTCCAGTTACACGTCATATTGGAGATTTATTAACAGCTGGGTTAGTAGGTGTATATGAAACAGTACCAGTAGTTGGAGCAATATTGTTTGGAGCATTATATGCACCGCTTGTAATTACAGGTATGCATCATATGTTTATTGCTATCGACTTACAATTAATTGCACAGCACGGTGGTACATTCATTTGGCCAATGATTGCTCTTTCTAACATTGCGCAAGGTAGTGCGGCACTTGCGATGTTCTGGATTTCTAAAAATCAAAATGATAAAAGCATGGCATCTACATCAGCAATCTCAGCATATTTCGGTATTACAGAGCCAGCTATGTTTGGTGTAAACTTACGAAATAAATTCCCGTTCTATGCAGCGATTATAGGATCGGCTATTGCAGCTATATTTATTACGTTAAATGGTGTATTAGCACCTGCTATTGGAATTGGCGGATTACCAGCATTTATTTCTATCATTCCGAAATCGATTCCAATGTTTATTGTAGGAATGATTATCGCGATTGTAATCCCATTTACGTTAACATGGTTATTTGCAAAACGAGTAAAACAGAAGTAGGAGGAAGTTAAACATGAAGGATTGGCATAAAAGTGTAGTTTATCAAATTTATCCGAAGAGCTTTAATAGCTATTACAATAAAGAAACCGGTGATATAAAAGGAGTTACAGAGAAACTAGATTATTTAAAAGAACTCGGAGTAGATTATATTTGGTTAACACCGATATACCAATCACCACAAAATGATAATGGATACGATGTAAGTGATTACTACAGTATTGATCCATCTTACGGAACGATGGAAGAGTTTGAAGAGCTTTTAGAAGAAGCAAAGGCACGTAACATTGAAATTATGCTCGACATTGTTGTAAATCATAGTTCTACGGAGCATAAGTGGTTTAAGGAAGCAAAGGAAGATAAAAATAGTCCATATCGTAATTACTATATTTGGCGTGATGAAAAAAATAATTGGCAATCTAAGTTTGGTGGGTCTGCTTGGAAATATGATGAGAAGACAGAGCAATATTTTTTACATCTATTTGATGAGACACAAGCTGACTTAAATTGGGAAAATAAAAAACTTCGTGAAGAAGTATATGATATGATGCGTTTTTGGCTTGATAAAGGGGTAACTGGATTCCGATTAGATGTTATTAATTTAATTTCAAAAGATCAACAGTTCTTAAATGATGACGGAAGTACGGCGACAAGCGATGGGCGTAAATATTATACAGATGGCCCGCGCGTTCATGAATATTTACAAGAGATGAACCGAAAGGTTTTTGAAGGGAAAGATGTAATTACAGTTGGAGAAATGTCATCTACGACAATTGATAATTGTATTAAATATTCAAACCCTGAGCGTAATGAATTAAGTATGACGTTTAGTTTCCATCATTTAAAAGTAGATTATCCGAATGGAGATAAGTGGACGCAAGCTGATTTTGATTTCATTAAATTAAAAGAGATTATGTCTAATTGGCAAATTGAAATGCAAAAGGGCGGAGGATGGAATGCGTTGTTCTGGTGTAATCATGACCAGCCTCGTATTGTGTCACGCTTCGGTGATGATAGAAAGTACCGAAATGAATCTGCGAAAATGTTAGCGACAGCTATGCATATGTTGCAAGGAACACCTTACATTTATCAAGGCGAAGAAATCGGTATGACGAATCCTAAATTCGAGTCCATCGAGCAATATCGCGATGTGGAATCGTTAAATATACACGATATAAAGCTAGAAGAAGGATTATCAAAAGAAGAGATTATCGGGATTTTAAAACAAAAATCTCGTGACAACTCTCGTACTCCGATGCAGTGGAATGAAAAGGTGAACAGTGGTTTTACAACAAGTACACCTTGGATTTCAGTTGCTGAGAATTATAAAGAGATTAATGTAGAAAAAGCATTAGAAGATAAAGAGTCTGTATTTTATCATTATAAAAAGTTAATAGAACTTAGAAAAACGTATGATGTAATTACAGAAGGAGAATATGCTATTTTAGATGAAAATCATGCTAAGATTTGGGCATATACTCGTACTACAGAGAGTGAAGTGCTACTTGTTATTAATAACTTCTATGGAGAAGAAATAACGTACTCTGTACCAGCTCATGTTCAATTAGATGGGATGAAGCAAGAAGTACTACTGTCGAATTATAAAGATTTCAGCAAGGATATTACAAAACTTAACTTAAGACCATATGAGTCAATTGTCTATCGATATACGAAATAAAAGGTTGTATGCCCGCGCGGCATACAACCTTTTATTTTAAGACACCGCTATACAAAATGCTTACCTCTACCTCAGGCTTAAATTTTACTTTTGCATAATCTTTATTCCAATTTTTTTTCTTCCATAAGTCAGGGTGATAAGCGATAAGATGTCTTCCAATACCGAAAGCATCACAATTTGCTTTTTGTAACTTTTTCGTTATCTTTTTAGCTTCTTTCGTAAGCTGTTTAGACAATTCTTTGTTTAGTTTGGCTCTTTCATCCATTTTGTAAAGATTATCTCTCGGAGCTTCAAGCGCTATAACTTTTAATTGAAGCTTAATGTGAGCATAAACATTTCCTTTTTTATCCGTTGTTATTTTTAAGTCTCGTTTTAACTTTCGATTGCTAATTTCCATTGTTAAATAATCAGATGTCTTCTCTGATTCATCGCTAGTAAGTTTTTGGGTTATACGGGCACTTGTTCCCATTTTTCCGGTTAATAACACGAATAAAACAGAATGTTTCAAAGGTAAATGCCCAGTTAATTTATCATTATTAAATAAAGCTAACCCGTTTGTAATTACTTCTTTTCCTTTTATTTTTATAGACGGGAGGGTGAAATCTTTACCGGGATCTAACATTTTTGTAGCAGCTGTTTCTAAAGTTTCTTTTGGAAATACACTCATATCTTCTAAGCTTTTCACTTTTTTCTTTAGAAAATCTCCAATTAGTAAATTTCCTACTTTCTTTTTTTCGAGTATCTCGGACGTTTCACCATCTACTGCAATAAGTTTTACTAAAGCAGTTGGGTTTGTTGGGTCACGAAAGCTGACATCTAAATAGGGTAGTATACCTTTTTTTAGAATTTTGGTTCCTAGTAATTGAACACCATATTTGAAATAGCGAATATTCCCAGTCACATTTTTTTTTAGGGCATCGCTTGTATCCCTTATGTTATGCCCGGTTGCTGAATGTATTTCATTTTCGAATGAAGATTGCTCTCCGCTCGAACTTTTTACGAGCTCGATTGTTTGCTGGAGTTTATTCTCTTCCGTAATATCAGATCCAATACTATAAGCTAACCTTGCTTCCCTTAATGGTTCTTGATCCCAACAGCCAGAAAGGAGGGAACTAGTACATAATATAAAAAGTAATTTAAATCTTTTTTTGAACATACTGTTCTCCTTTCTTCTTTCTTATTACTGAATAGAGTAGAAATAAAAGAGGGAGGACAACGATGAAAATATAGGTGAACTTATCAGTGAAAGTTGCAATTACTTTTAATTCTTCAGGTGTATCTATAAATAGGGCTACACTAAAAGCAATAATACCAACGATTGGAACAGCCTTTTTATGATTAGCAAGATTGAAGATATGTCTAATTCCGATTGAAGCAGCGCAATAATAACTCGCAATAGAAGCCACAACCGTTATCATCCATATTGGAATGAATAGTAAATCAGTCCGGTCTATAATCCCGATATGCAAGGAGCGTAATAAGTAAGCAACTGGCTCTGGGATAAGTTCAATTTGTTTTGGACTAAATACGATAAAGCAAATCCAAACAGTAAAAGTATAAAAAAGAGTTACAAATCCATTAGCGATAGAAATGGCCTTCAGTTTTGCCACAGAATTCCCATTTACTTTTGGGAAAGCGATAAGAATAATTTCAAAACCATACATGGCTGTAATTGTTTCTTTCGATGCTTGAATAATATTCCACCATCCAGCCTCTGTAATGGGAAAAAT
This sequence comes from Bacillus sp. MMSF_3353, assembly GCF_030733445.1. Taxonomy (NCBI): domain Bacteria; kingdom Bacillati; phylum Bacillota; class Bacilli; order Caryophanales; family Bacillaceae; genus Bacillus; species Bacillus sp. MMSF_3353. Next base: position 92,837 of record NZ_JASHJA010000013.1, on the reverse strand, counting down.
ATAAGAAAAATCAGCTCGGGAAAGCCCTAGGGCAATTAAAAGCGCCATAGGTAAAATGAGAATAGAGGCCATGACATAAAATCGTACCATGACTTTAAACGTATTATAAGCTACATAACAACAAGCTATTGTAAATAACATAAGAATGGCATACCACGGAGTTGCTTGTAATATCCAAACTTTAACGACATTACAAACATTCAACATAACCGTCATACCGATAAGGGTAAAATAAAAAACATAAGCAAAACCTAATAGTTTTCCAAACTTATTACCAAATAGCATACAAACACTTTCATACATATCTGCATCAGGAAATCGTTTTAAGAAAAGCCACATAAGTAAAATGATAAGTTGAATTGCAAGTCCAGCGATGAGTGCAGAAATCCATCCACCACCTTTAGCAATTGGGTGAAGACGGTTAGGGAGAGAAAGTATACCAACTCCGATTTGGCATTGAATAACGAAAAAGGTAAATTGAACTAACGAGATTTTACTTTGCGTGTTTGTCACCGTCCTCATCCTCTCTCGTTACATGTTGTCGTTGCATTTTTTTCGGTTTTGGATCATGTGGTCGTTCCCAAAATGACCAAATTGGTAGTCTTACGAAAGAATCTTTCATATCTTTAATCCGCATCGGGGCAACAGGAGAAAGATATGGTGTATGAAAAGAATGAAGCTGACATAAGTGAACGAAAGTTATAATTAGACCGAATGATATTCCAATATATCCGAATATAGCAGCAAGGAGCATTAATGGAAAACGAAGAATTCGAACTGCTGAACTCATATCGTTTGATGGAACGAGAAAAGATGAAATTGCAGTTAAAGCTACAACGATAATCATTGTGTAAGAAACAAGTCCAGCTTTTACAATTGCATCACCAATTACTAAACCACCTACAATACCGATTGTTTGTCCAACGCGGCTTGGTAGACGAATACCAGCTTCTCGTAACAATTCAAAGATTAATTCCATTAAGAGAGCTTCAAAAATAGGAGGAAGCGGTACTTTCTCTAATGAAGCTTTAATTGTATACACAAGTTCGAGCGGCAACACATCGGGATGAAAAGCGACAGTTGCAATATAAAAAGCTGGCAAGAGAAAGGCAATTAAAAAACTTACTAAGCGAATCATTCGGATAAAAGAACCGACAATCCAGCGGTTATTATAATCATCTGGTGATTGATAAAAAGCGAATAACGTAACAGGTACGATGAGCACTGTTGGATCTCCGTCAGATAAAATAGCAACTCGTCCTTCCATTAAATTTGCTGCGACTCTATCTGGACGCTCTGTATTTAATTGCTGCGGGAAGGGTGAGAAAGACGTATCCTCTATAAATTCTTGTATGTATCCTGGAGGCATAAGTGCGTCCGTTTTAATTGTTTCTAATCTTCTTTTCACTTCTGCAACTAAATCGTCATTCGCTATATTTTGCATATAAGCAATTGCCACTCTCGTGTGCATTTCTTCACCAAGTGTGAAATATTTGACGACGACATTTGGACTTTTTATGAGCTTACGAATCGAAGCTAAATTGGTTGCTAAATCTTCTACAAAACCAGTATGTGGACCGCGCACAATGCCTTCATTATCAGGTTCTGTTATATCTCTCTTTAAAGATAAGGCCGTTTCGAAAATACAAAAACTGTCGACCTGTTCATGAAAATATAATGATTTACCTTGTAATAGAAGCTGCACACCATAATTTAAATTCGTTTCTTTTTTCATATTTAATGTGGAAAAAGCTTTATCTAAAGACAAATCAGACCGCGTTAATAATGGCTCAAGAGCTAATTGATGAATTAAATTTGGATCTGCTAAAGATTCAATATATATGATCGTTCCTTTTCCGTTTTGAAAAGGAATATCTAATTTTTTTATATCATCTGAGTGACAGAGCTTATTTTCAATGTAATTAATATTTTCCGGAAGTGATGGAAACATATGCTTTTTGCTATTATTTTGTTGTGAATTTTCCTGTTCAGTCATAATTTCCACCTCTATTAGAATAAAGTCACTCCTGTTAATTTTTGCTTTTTGTGAGAAATTTATGCTTGGATTATTTGGAAAAAAATCTTGAAAGTTACGTTACGTCATCTTTTATACTTAAGGAAATACGGAGTAGAGGGATGGTGTATATGATTTTGAAAAATATGTGGGGATGGAAAGAAATTTTATATTTATTAGTTTTCGTATTTCTAATTGTCCCAGTAACAGTTGAATCTCTTTTTTATAACTATGCTTTAAAAATAATAGGGAACTCATTATATGCCGGAGTATTAATGGGATTTATAATGGCAGTGATATTTACTACTGTAGTTTATCTTTTTTGTATAAAAAGATATCAACTATCTTGGAAAGATATTGGAATCCGAAAGCTTTCATGGAAAGATTTTTTATGGACGGTTATAGCATTGATTACCTTAATTGTAGTTAGTGTTGCTGTATTAATGATAATGGAGAAAATGGGTATTTCTTTTGAAAATAGTAAAACGGAGACGGTCCAAAATAATAAATCAATATATTCGTTCTGTATCGCGGTAATTGGAGCAGCAGTTATATCACCAATTTATGAAGAGATTTTATATCGAGGTGTTTTTTATACATTTTTTCGTGATAGATATGGTATATGGGGTGGAGTGCTTATAAGTTCTATAATATTTACCGTTGTTCATATTCCAACATATAACACATTACCAGTGAATTTTTTAAGTGGAGTAGTATTTGCGTGGTTATATGAGAAAACAAATTCTATTTTATCAGCTATAATTGCCCACGCACTATTTAATTTCATAGCAGTACTTTTAACATTTGTGTCGAATTAAGAAGATATATAGGAGGGATACATATGGAAATAGCTGTAGAACGTGTTTTTACAAAAGAGGTTTTAAAAAGAGCAGCGAGTTTGTTTCATGTAACAGTGGAAGAGAAGCCACTTGGAGATTTTGAAAATTATATTTTTAAGGCGAAGGGCGATTGTGGTGAAGATTACGTATTACGTTTAACTCACTCTTCTCATCGTTCTAAAAAGGGAGTCGAAGCTGAACTAGATTTTTTACGATATGTCGCGGAGAATGGGGCAAAGGTAGCAGGACCTCTTTATTCAACGTCTCAAAATCTTGTAGAAGAAATTAGAGCAGAGGATGAAACTTTCTTTTTCGCTTCCTTATTTACATATGCAAAAGGTGAGCAAGTAAAAGGAGAAGAATCTCCTTATTGGGGAGAGACTTACTTTGAAGCATGGGGAAAAGCGATTGGCCAACTGCATCGCCTAACAATGAACTATCCTAAAACAGACTATCGTGATACGTGGGAAGAAGACGAAAGTGGGATTGTTAATGAATTAGAAGATGATCAAGTGAAAAAGATTGCAGCGGTATTAATGGATGAAATAAAGGCTCTTCCAATTGAAAGAGAAACGTTCGGCCTTATGCACGGTGATATCCATCCCGGTAATTTTCATTATGATGGTAAAGAGCTAACAATCTTTGATTTTGATGATGCGGCTTATAATTACTTTATACATGATTTAGCGATGGTTCTCTATTACTCTGTTCTATTTACACCGTGGACAGCGGAAGAGAAGACAGACTTTGCTCGTAAACAGCTACAAGTGTTACGAAAAGGCTATGAGTATGAGCACAGACTAGCGGATAGTTGGTACGAATCGTTACCGTTGTTTTTACGTCTACGTGATGTTGGTTTATACGGTACACTTCAAAAGAAGTTTAAGGGGAAAGATATGCCAGATAACTTCCGAGAATTATCAGAAGAGCTATATGAAAGAATTATAAAAAGAGAAGCAATTGTGAATATATAATACATTTTTGTGAAAACAAAGTATACAGAATAAATGTATGCTTTGTTTTTTTATACAAAAATATGTTTGTTTTATTAAAATAATATTGTTATAGATTCGGTATACACTTATAATTTTATATATATTCTGAATATTCTTTATAAAAAAAGGAGGGGGAATATTGGAAGCTATTGTAAATTGGATAAATAATATTGTTTGGAGTCCCGCACTTGTTTATTTATGTTTAGGAGTAGGGTTATATTTTTCCATTCGAACGAGGTTTTTACAAGTAAGGCATGTAGGAGAAATGGTGAAGCTGACATTTCAAGGAGAAAAATCAGAGGCTGGTGTTTCTTCATTCCAAGCGTTAGCACTTTCGTTATCAGGACGCGTTGGGACAGGAAATATCGCTGGAGTAGCAACAGCAGTTGCCTTCGGTGGCCCAGGAGCTGTATTTTGGATGTGGGCAGTGGCTTTTTTAGGAGCAGGATCAGCTTATGTAGAATCAACACTCGCGCAAATATATAAGACGAAACACCAAGGACAGTTTCGCGGTGGCCCTGCTTATTACATTGAAAAAGGTTTAGGTGTGAAATGGTATGCATTAGTATTCGTTGCAGCGACAATTATTGCAACGGGGCTCTTATTGCCAGGTGTGCAAGCAAATAGTATTGCCGTAAGTTTAGAAACAGCTTTTGGAATTAACACTACCGTATCAGGGGCTTTATTAGTAGTTGTATTAGCTATTATCATCTTCGGTGGCGTAAAGCGAATCGTTAACGTTGCACAGGTTGTCGTACCGTTTATGGCAGTTGGTTATATTTTAGTAGCTTGCGTTATTGTTGCTATGAATATTGAAAAATTGCCAGAAGCATTTATGTTAATTATAAGAAGTGCTTTTGCATTAGAAGCGGCTTTCGGTGGTATTATCGGTTTAGCAATTTCTTGGGGAGTAAAACGTGGTATTTATTCCAACGAAGCAGGACAAGGGACTGGACCACATGCAGCAGCTGCTGCGGAAGTATCACATCCAGCTAAACAAGGTTTAGTGCAAGCATTTTCCGTTTACATTGATACATTATTTGTTTGTTCAGCAACAGCATTTATGATGATTATTACAGGCATGTATAACGTATTTGATGCAAGCGGAAAAAACTTTATCGTAAATAAATTAAATGGTGCTCAGCCAGGACCAGGATATACACAGGCAGCGGTAGAATCTGTTTTCCCTGGATTTGGAAACGGTTTCGTTGCCATCTCACTGCTATTCTTTGCATTTACAACAATTATGGCGTATTACTACATTGCAGAAACGAATATCGCGTACTTAAATCGTGATAAAGACCGCCCTTGGATGTCTATGGTACTAAAGTTTGTATTTTTAGGAGCTGTATTCTACGGCTGTATAAAAACAGCAGCAACGGCTTGGGCTTTAGGTGACATCGGTGTAGGAATTATGGCATGGGTAAATATCATTGCGATTTTACTATTACAAAAACCTGCATTAGTCGCATTAAAAGATTATGAAAAGCAGAAAAAAGAAGGAAAAGATCCAGTATTCGATCCAGGGCCATTAGGCATTAAAAATGCTGATTTCTGGGAGCATGAATACGGGAAAGATAAGAAAGAAGAAGTATCTTAATGAACACTCCCCCACTTAGCAAAGCTTGAAGTGGGGGTTTCTAACGTTTCGACCTAACGGACGATTAACGTCAGGGGAGTTAACACATTAGCGAGCTGTTTGACGCCTAACCCCTCTATCCCATTTGTCCATGCATTTGGGACTACTTTTCGTAAAATGTTAGCCGCAGCATTTACATCTGCATTAATTAAAGTTTTATTTGCTGAACGATATATGCCGCGCTCTATTCGTTTTCCTGAAAAAGTTGTATTTTGGTCATTTTCTCCATACGTTGGAATGAAGTCGTTATCCAGAAAACTTGCTTTCGATGTATATGATTCTTCAGTTACAACAACTTGAATGCCTACAGCATTTGCTTTGTATGTAATCATTTGAATCAGTAAATTATGTGGGATATGACAAAACGATTGGTTATTTCTTTTTCCCATATTCGTTTCTTGTTTCCAACTTTTGTTTTGACCAATAACGATTTTACAAACTTCTTCTTGAGCTAGTTTTACGATATGGTGACTAACTTTATGGAAGACGTCTTTTATTTTCAAGTAACGTTTTTGATGAAGTTTTTCTATCCTTTTAGAAGTAAAAGGTCCTTCATTAGTTTGTTTTCCATTTCTAAGAATGCTTGTAAAATGACTCTTCATTTTGTTGTAATATTGATTTATGCTTTTGACATGTTTGCCCTTAACAAGGACAGGTTTCATACCTGTGTTTGTTACGATGGTTGCAAGGTTATCAATCCCTAAATCAATACTCATATAACGAGCATTCTCTTCAATAATTTGTTGTTCAGAAGGAACATCAATTACCAATTCCACTACATATTCATTGTATTTTGGAATCACACGAACTTGTTTCAGTTTACCTTCAGTGAAACCTAGTTTCCCAATATTTAATTGTAATTTTGTCTTTGGAAACTTTAAAAATCTACCGTTTTTAATAATGCAATCTTGGTTTGTATACAGAATCTCTTTTTCAGAAGAACGAATATACTTTGGAATCCTAGGCATTCCAGCATATTTGTTTGGATTCTTTTTATAGTCTTTTAAACTAGCAAAAAAAGATTTCCAATTTTGGAACAGACCTTTCATGATTGACTGGCTACATTGCGTAGGCAAAGCTCGATAATCATTTTGAATCATAACCTTAAATAGTGCATCTAGAAAGTTGTAATCTACATAAGGTTTTTCAAAATTAGGTTCTGAAAACAAATTACATTTAATCTCTTTCTGTTCTTCTTTAGGCTTTAATTTCTCTTTTTCCAATTTCTTCTCATAGGCAAGACGTTGTGTGTCATTCATCTTACCAATATTTTTATGAATATTATCCAGAACTTCTTTTTGCAAAGGCTGCAACTCTTTTTCTTGTGTTAATCCAGTGTACACCTGGCGTATATAAAAGTTTGTGGTGTTGTACATGTTCTTAGCGTTATGACAACATTCTTGAAAATAAGAATACATACGATGCCCTTTTTTAATCCAAATTTGAAGAGTTTTATAGTTTGATGGATTTTCCTTTGTCATTTTATTCACCTCCTTGTTAAGGATATTATAGCAAAAATAGAACGTATGTTTCTGTTTTTTTTTTTTTTTTTGAAAATAAAATATTTCTTTCGATTCACCTCACCACCTTCACTTACGTTTAGAGGTGGGAGTTCTCTCGAAAGGCATGATAGAAATGAAGGAGCAAAGGGAAAATCCCTTTGCTTTTTTTATGGGCAAAATGAGGCTGGAAGTTATTTTTTTGCCTATTTTTGAATATAAAAAGAATGTACATGCTTTGTTAAGGGAAGGGGGGAGTATGTTGATAGAGTTTCGTAATGTAAATAAATATTATGGTACCTTTCAAGTTTTAAAAGATATTAATGTACAAGTGAAAAAAGGTGAAGTGGTAGTAGTTGTTGGGCCGTCCGGATCAGGAAAAAGTACGTTGCTTCGGTGTATAAATCAGCTAGAGACAATTACAGACGGAGAGTTAATTGTACAAAATACGGAGGTACACAATGTCAAAACAGATATGAATGAATTACGCCGAAATATTGGGATGGTCTTTCAACATTTTTATTTATATCCACATAAAACGGTTCTTCAAAATATTACACTAGCACCGATTAAAGTAAATAAAGTTTCAAAAGAGGAAGCTGAGCAAACAGCGATGTTTTATTTAGAGAAAGTAGGAATTCCTGAGAAGGCTAGTGTATACCCGCATCAATTATCCGGAGGACAACAGCAAAGGGTAGCAATTGCTAGGGGGCTCGCAATGCAGCCGGAAATTATGCTATTCGATGAGCCTACGTCTGCTCTTGATCCAGAGATGATCGGGGAAGTGCTTGATGTTATGAAGACGCTAGCTAAAGAAGGGATGACAATGGTCGTTGTCACGCATGAAATGGGATTCGCGCGAGAAGTAGCAGATCGGATTTTGTTTATGGATGAGGGTCAAATTATTGAAGATACAACACCAGCGCAATTTTTTGCAAGTCCTGAACGAGAAAGAGCGCGTCTATTTTTAAGCCGAGTGTTAAACCATTAAAGGAGGAGTTTTATGCTTAAAATGAAAAAGTTGTTTACGTTAATCGTATTTTCATGTTTATTCGTACTTGTCGTTGCCGGGTGCGGAAGTAAAAAAGATGAGGCGAAAGAAACGAATACGAAGCAAGGTGGGGCCATTGAGCAAATTAAAAAGCGCGGGAAGCTAGTAGTTGGGGTGAAGAATGATACGAACTTATTTGGCTTGAAAAATCCTTCGACAGGACAGGTAGAAGGGTTTGATGTTGATATCGCAAAGGCGCTTGCGAAAAAAATTCTTGGAGATGAAAAGAAATTAGAATTAAAAGAAGTAACGTCTAAAACGCGTATTCCACTACTGAAAAATGGTGATATTGATGCGATTATCGCGACAATGACAATTACGGAGGAGCGTAAAAAAGAAGTAGATTTTTCAGATGTATATTTTAAAGCAGGGCAATCGTTACTTGTGAAAAAAGGAGTCGATATTAAAAGTATCGATGATGTGAAAAAGGGTGTGAAAGTGTTAGCTGTAAAAGGTTCAACGTCTACAAATAATATTCGTCAAAAGTCACCGGAAGCGACCGTATTAGAATTTGAAAATTATAGTGAGGCATTTACGGCGTTAAAAGCAGGTAAAGGCGATGTCTTAACGACAGATAACGCAATTCTTTACGGCATGGCAAAACAAGATTCAAATTATGAAGTTGTAGGGAAAATTTTCACAGATGAACCATACGGAATTGCAGTGCAAAAAGGTGCAGATGATTTAACGAAAGAGATTAATAGCTTGCTAAAAGATATGAAGGCGAGTGGAGAGTACGACAAATTGTATGAGAAATGGATTGGGCAAAAGCAAGAGAAGTAAAGTGATAGTTTAATGAATGGAGCTTTATTCTCATTGATAAATAGTAAGAGGATGAGGGATACTCATCCTCTTCTTGTAAAGAAAGAGGGGAGAATATGTGCCTGATTTTTCTATATTAACGAATAACATTGATATGTATGTAGAAGGCTTCAAATATACAGTGATGTCTAGTGTAATTGCATTAATAGGAAGCTTTATTTTGGGAGTAATTTTGGCTGTAATGCGTATTGCACCTATTCGTATTTTAAATTGGTTGGGAGCTACTTTGGTGGAATTTGTAAGAAATATTCCACTCGTATTAATTGCATTTATATTCTATTTCGCTTTACCTGTAATAGGAATTACTTTAAATGGTTTTGTAGCAGGAACAGTTACGCTTACCGTATATACGGCAGCGTTTATTGCGGAAGTTATTCGCGCTGGTATTCTATCAGTCGCGAAAGGTCAGATGGAAGCAGCACGTTCCTCAGGATTGACTTATACGCAAGCAATGTACCATGTTGTTTTACCTCAAGCGATGAAAATCGTAATTCCTCCTTTAGGAAATCAATTTCTCAATTTAGTAAAAAACTCTTCCATACTCGGAATTATCGCTGGTACCGATTTGATGTATCAAGGAGATTTAATTTCAACGAAGACGTTTGTTACGTTCGACGTCTATATATTTGTCGGGATGTTTTATTTAATATTAACAATTCCGCTCAGTATGCTAGTGCGTTATTTAGAAAAACGCTTAGCAAAGGAGGCGGTGTAAATGGATTTTAAGGGAGCAATTACAGGAGATCATATTCTGTTTTTATTAAAAGGATTACTTATAACGTTAGAGGTAGCGCTCGTTGCAATTGTACTTAGTTTTATTATTGGTAGTGTAATAGGGATATTACGCTACATGAAAATACCTGTCGTCTCACAAATATTAGGAATTGTTGTTGAAGTAATTCGAAATTTACCGCTACTTTTAATTATATTTTTCACGTATTTTGCACTTCCAGAAGCAGGCTTGAAATTAGAAATTATAACAGCAGCAATTGTTGCTTTAACAATATTTGAAGCAGCAATGATATCTGAAATTGTTCGAAGTGGTCTATTATCTATTGAAAAAGGACAGATTGAGGCCGCAAGATCTTCAGGATTAACGTATGTTCAGGCGCTGTGGCATATTATTTTGCCACAAGCATTAAGAAGGATGGTCCCGCCGCTTGTCAGTCAGTTTATATCTTTGCTCAAAGATACATCATTAGCAGTTGTTATATCATTGCCAGAGCTTATGCATAATGCTCAAATTATTAGCGGACAGAATGTAAATTATATGATCCCAACGTTTATAGTAGTAGCTTGTATGTACTTTATCGTAAATTATAGTTTATCAATTTTATCGAGAAGATTAGAACTCCGTTAACCTTTACAATATATGTAAAGGTTTTCCCTTGTTTATCCTTATTTTCCTCTAATTAGAATCTAAATCTCGCGATAATTCGATTTTTTGTATTGTTTTATCAGAAAAGTTTTAATTTTATATAGAAATTGTAATCGCTTTCGTGTATATTTTTATTATCAGAAAATTTTAACAAGATATAGGGGTATCGGTAGGGGGAGGATTTAGATGCAGCAACCAACGAATGAGAAATTACATCGTACGATGAAGAGTAGACATTTATTTATGATCGCACTAGGTGGTGTAATCGGGACTGGTTTTTTCTTAGGTTCAGGTTACACCATTAATCAGGCTGGACCAGGGGGAGCCATCCTTTCCTATTTAGTGGGCGGATTTATTATGTATTTAACAATGCTTTGTCTTGGAGAGTTAACGGTAGCGATGCCAGTTTCAGGTTCTTTCCAAAAGTATGCGACGAAGTTTATTGGACCAGGAACAGGCTTTATGATTGGCTGGCTATATTGGCTTGGCTGGGCAGTGACAGTAGGACTAGAATTAACGTCAATCGGTTTAATGATGAAAAGATGGTTTCCGAATGTTGATGTTTGGGTATGGTGTCTCGTATTCGGCGTTATTCTATATGCGTCAAACGCAATTTCGGCGAAAAGTTATGCTGAATTAGAGTTTTGGTTCTCTAGTATTAAAGTAGTTACAATTCTTGCCTTTGTTGTTCTTGGTGGTAGTGCATTACTAGGGTTTATATCATATGACGGAAAAGAAGCGGCACCTCTTTTCTCTAACTTTGTAAGTGATGGTGGATTATTCCCGAATGGACTAGCTGCCGTATTACTTACGATGATTACAGTTAACTTCTCGTTCCAAGGAACAGAGTTAATCGGGATTGCAGCAGGAGAAAGTGAAAACCCAGAAAAAACAATTCCACGTGCGATTCGTAATACAGTATGGCGCATTATGTTATTCTTCATTTTAACAATGACGATTTTAGTAGGGTTAATTTCTTGGAAAGAAGCTGGCGTAATTGAAAGTCCATTCGTAGTCGTATTTGATAAAATTGGTATTCCATACGCAGCTGATATTATGAACTTCGTTATTATTACAGCGTTACTATCTGTAGCGAATTCAGGATTATATGCGGCAACTCGTATATTATGGTCACTTGCAAATGAAGGAATGGCACCAACATCGTTCCAGAAAGTAAATAAGCGTGGTATTCCAATTACAGCATTAGTTGTAACGATTGCAGTAGCTGGCCTTTCTTTATTCACAAGTTTCCTTGCAGAAGATACAGTATACATGTACTTATTATCTATAGCTGGTTTATCGGCTGTTTCAAGTTGGATCATTATTGCTCTATCTCAACTTCGCTTTAGAAGTCAGTATATAAAAGGCGGAGGCAAGTTAGAGGACTTAAAGTATAGAACACCGTTATATCCAATTGTTCCTATTTTAGCTTTACTTACAAATAGTATCGTTGTTATTAGTTTAGCGTTTATTCCAGAGCAAAGAATGGCGTTATACTGTGGTATTCCATTTATCATTTTCTGCTATATATATTATTATATGAGTAAGAAACGGAAGAAACCGATGAAAGTGGAGATGGAAGCGAAGTATGAAAATAAAAATTAAGCATGATGATATACAGGCAGATTTATCGTATGGTCCATTAGCGATTGGAAAAGAAAATGGGTATTCACCGTTACAATTACTCGTTTCTTCTATCGCAGGATGTAGTGCAATTGTCTTTCGAACAATTTTAGAAAAGAAACGTATTACATACGATACGTTTACAATTGAGACTGAAATTGGTAGAAGTGAAGCTTTATCAAAACCAGTTGAAAGTGTTCATTTGCACTATAAAATTAAAGCGCAAAACATTACAGAAGAGCAATTGGACAAGGCGCTGCAACTTGCAGTAAAAAATTGCACGATTGTTCAATCGGTAAAAGATAGTATAAAAGTTACGGAAACAATTGAACTAATAAAGTGAAACATAAAAACGTGAGAGCCGTATTCTCACGTTTTTATGTTTTAGAAAGAGAGGAAAGTGTAATGGAGTGTTTAGGGTGTAAATTAGCAAGCGAAGAGGAAAACATATATAAAGTGTATGAAGATGATTATGTAACTTGCTTTTTAGATCATGAACCTTTCTATCCAGGACATACTTTAATTGTGCCGAAGCAGCATGTTGTAGAAGTGGATGAATTAGATGATGTCGTAGCAAAATCCATTATGGATGCTTCTAAGCTGATTGCAAAAGCGATTAAGGCATTATATAAACCAGACGGAATTACAGTTTGCCAAAATGGTGGAATCTTTAATGAGTTAACGCATTACCATATGCATGTCGTACCAAGATATAAAGAGCGCTCATTTGCTGAGTTTTATACCGTACAACCGGGGAGAAGAAGGATTATAACTTGGAAGAGACAAAGCATTTGTTACAAGAAGTGATAGAGAAAATACTGCTTACTGAAAAGGTGTAAGAGTGGTGTTCTTAAGGGAACAGTCAGTAAAATTCTAATAAACAAAAGCCCAATTTCTCAGTTAAAATAGAGAAATTGGGCTTTTGTTTATTCTATTATTAAATTTTATCTATAAAGGAATTTTGTAGTGTCACAAAGTATATCGCTCATTCGTTATATAGAGTGAGAGGAGGAATTATATGAAAGTCACAAACAACGATTATGAAAAGATGGAAGAGCTATACGAGTTGTACGAACAAAAAATTTATTATGTAGCGTATTCTATTTTAAATAATATTCAGCAGGCTGAAGATGCGGTTCAAGAGACGTTTATTACTCTTTATAAAAACTTGGAAAAGCTCCATAGCTTGGCTACTCAAGAGCTTAAACGCTACATTTTGAGGATCGCGAAAAACAAGGCGATTGATAGTTACCGGAAAAATAAACGACATGAAACATTTTTAGAAGAATATGAAAGAGAATCAATCGAAGCAGTAGACGAAAATATTGAAGAGTGGGAAAAACGTAAAATGTCTGAGGTTCAAATTGATACATTGCTAACAGAATTAAGTGAATCTAACAGACAGGTGTTTAAGTATAAAGTCTTCTATAACTTAACGTATCAAGAGATTTCAAGTGTTATGGGAATAACCGAGGGTAATGCCCGCAAGCAGTTTGAACGCGCTCGAAAACGAGTCCAAAATATGATAGGAGGTATACAACATGACGAATTCAAAGAACTCCAAAGAAATATATGAACTTGCTGAAAAAATTGCTTTAGATGATTTTGATAAACTCGAAGAACAACATGAATTTTCACATACATATACGCGCAAAAAGAAATTGTTTATGGAGGAAATGAAGCTGAAAGACGAGAAACCACAGAAAAAGCGTAAAAAACATCGCATGTTAATCGCTGCTGCTTGTTTATTGATTGGTATGCCGACAACAGTTTTTGGTGCAGTAAAAGTCTATAATATGATCGTTCAAAAACAAAATTATGAAGTAAATGTTTCAGTAACAAATAAGGACTCGAAAAAGGATGATAAGTGGTATAAGCTGAAAATCGATAAATTACCAGAAAATATGGAAGCAATTGATGACTCTGCAATGAAATATTCATTTAAAGATAACGACGCAAATGGAGGCTTTTCATTTGCTCTTTGGAGAGTAGGGGAAAATGCGGACTTTCAAACTTTATATTCAAAAAGCTACGAAGAAAAAGAGATAAGTGGCAAGAAAGCAGTAATTGTTCATAAAGAAACTGGAAACAACAATGTAATGTTTGATAGGAAGGTCTTTCTCTTTTTTGAGAAAGAAGGGATTATGTTAGAAAGTTTTATTGGATCAGATGTAAATGAAGAACAAATGATGGATGTGTTAGGGAACATTTCACTTGAGCCTACGTCAAAAGAAAAGGCAGCACATATAACAGATTATGATAAAAAGTATTTTAGCGAAGCGGATGAACCTAAAAAAAATAAGGTGATTCCTTTGAAAAAAGATAGTAAACGACTATTTCACATAGGACAAAAGGTTCCAGTAACGATATCTATGGATAACAGCCAAATTGAATATATGATAGAAAAAGTTGAAGTCTTTGATTCAATTAAAGATTTTAAACAAGAGAACTTTAATGAATTTGGCTTAGGGATATTAAGCAAGAAGAAGGCTTTAGATCACACGGGAAAATTGCTATCGTACAGACGGGATGTATATAAATTAGGGAATGGTAAAGATTCAATTGATACATTAGTAGATTCAAAATTAGTTAATGTTAAATTTGTCTACCTGACAACAACAGTGAAAAATATAGGTAAACAGGCGACAGAAGAAATCTATATGCATCCATCCATAAAGCAGCTTAAATTTGAAGGGAATGCATGGAAATACGCGAAAGAAGAGGGAATGGACGCAACGCGTATTATGACGGGAGAAGTTGATTATTTAGAGCCTCACGGAGATGGGAAAAGCTTTTATAATATTGGCAGTATCCGACCAGGAAAAACGGTAAAAGTTAAATTAGGTTATTTTGTAGATGAGGATAAACTAGATTCAATCTTCCTGGATGCTTTCCATTACAGTGGTTTTAGTGGAACTGAGAATATGAATTCGAAAAATCGTTGGTGGTTTGACATTCGTCAATCGTAAACATAATAGGAATAATTAGACTAAAAAGCTGCTTATATATAGCAGCTTTTTCAGTCTCCATACATATGTAAAACTTCTTTCGCACGCATACGTAAACCATCTATCAATTCTTTTGGCTCTAAAACTCGTGCATCTTTCCCAAGTCTATAAAACAAAGGGGTAATAAAATTGATTTCTCCTTTATCAATTGTTGAATGTATATATCCTGTCCGGTCTTCGTTTACTACTACGAATTCTTCAAGGTAAGGAACGCTTTTACATTGGCGCACACCTTCTGCTGTTAATGAGACATGTAACTGGGTAGGAGTGTGTACTACGTTAGAGCTAGAGTCGAACCATTTTTCTAAATTCATGAACGTATTTTTATTTTCTTCTGTTGATAATATAGAAAGAATACGATCAACGCGATACAGTAATACTTTTTTTCTGCTGAAGTCATAAGATGGTAGGTACCATAGCCCATCATGAGCGTATACACCGATAGGATGAACATGTTTTATTTTTATCCCCGATTTAGATTCGTATTGAAAGTGTAAATTTTTATTTTCAATAGCCGCAGTTAGTACTTCGTTTAAAAGAGGTGTATTAATTGTTCTCTTCGGATTCCAAAACGCGATATAAGAACGTATTTTATCAACTTTCGCTTTCGCATCATGCTGTAGGGAGCTATACAGTTTATGTGTAACGGAATTGATTTCTGTGTTAAAAGGTAAGTCTTGATAGTAACTTAAAGACTGAAAAGCAAAAAAGATGGATACTGCTTCTTCTTCGGTAAATAAAATAGGCGGAATGACTCTATTCGTTAATACTTTATATCCTCCGTTACGACCTTGTTCTGCGTAAAGGGGTAATCCCATATCACTTAAATCTAAAATATATCTATGGACAGTACGAACAGAAATGTTAAATTCATCAGCTATTTCCTGAGCTGTAAATGTTCTTTTCGCAGAAGCGAATATAAGAATGTCTAGTAAACGTTTTGCTTTTGACAACTATCTCACTCGTTTCTTTTTTTAACATGACATGAATTGTCATGTTTTATTGTTAGTATATTGTTTACATCATAATGTTATCAAGATGAGATGCAAGGAGGAAAAGAGATGTCACGTGAAATTGTTTTATTTATAGCCGCTAGTTTGGATGGATATATTGCGAAAGAAAATGATGATTTAGAGTGGTTAATGGAAACCGAAGGAGAGGGAGATAACGGTTATACGGAAATGTATGAAACGATTGATACAATAATTATGGGAAAAAGAACGTACGATTATGTAGTAGAGCATACGGAAACATTCCCGTACTTAGATAAAGCATGTTATGTTTTTTCTAACTCAGAAAAAGGTACAAACGGACATGTAGAGTTTGTAAATGAAGATGTAGTGGAGTTTACGAAAAGGTTGAAAGAGCAAGAAGGATCTAAAATATGGATGGTCGGTGGAGGGAGTCTACTAAGAGAATTCTTTAAGAATAATTTAATTGATGAATATGTTGTTACGATTACACCGCATATATTAGGTTCTGGAGTTCCGTTATTTCAAGACAAGAATCCAGAAATTAATTTAACTTTAACGGATACGAAACGTTTTGGGCAATTTGTAAATTTATATTATAAAGTAAAATGATAAAGAAACACGACTACTATCAGTAGTCGTGTTTTTGTATAGATGGCAATGAAATGATAAAGCAAGACCCATGATCGACTTCGCTCGTTACAGTAATATTCCCGCCGTGTAGTTCTACAATTTCTTTCACGATAGATAGTCCTAAACCAGTTCCGCCTGTAGCTCGTGATCTTGCTTTATCAACTCGATAAAAACGGTCGAAAATGTGAGGGAGGTCTTCAGGCGGAATACCTTCGCCTTCATCTTCAATTGTAATGGAAATACGTTTATGTTCTTCTGTAACAGAAATATTTATATGAGAATGCTCTTGTGAATGTCTATAAGCGTTATTTAAAATGTTTACCACAACTTGTTCAAATCGCTGTTCATCTAAGTTTATTAGCAGGGTAGGAGGACAAGAGAAAGAAACTTTAATGTATCTTTCTTTATACATGGCATTTACTTTTTCGGCTATGCGAGTAAGGAAGGTGTGTAAATATACTTCCTTTACTTGAATAGAAAAGTTATGTTGTTCCATTTGTGCAAGTGAAAATAAATCTTGAACTAAGTTCGTAATATAATCAGACTCATCTTTTATAATAGATAAATATCGCAAACGTTGCTCAGAAGATGTGTTTTCCTTTAAAGCAATGTCAGCATAACCTCTTACGTATGTTAGCGGTGTTCGTAATTCATGAGCAACACTTGCTAGAAATTCACTTCGCTCTGTTTTCATATAATGTAAATCATTAGCAAGCGTTTGAATAGATGAGGTTAGTTCACCAATTTCATCATTTCGAGTAGTCGTTAATGAAACAGATAAATCGCCTTTACTCATTTTTTCAGTGGCATGTTTCATGTGTAACAATGGTTTTGTTAACAACCGTGATAAGAGAAAGATGGTGATGGCTGTTAATAGAAACGTAATGACTCCGGCAATAATGAATTGTCTTGTTAGTCCGTTAACCATTTCCTCGATTGATTCCGTTCCGAGAAACATATATACGTAGCCTTCCGTTTTTCCTGCCACTATAATGGGGCTAACTGTACATATATAATTAGATGTTTTCCAATGATTCTCTATAATTGCTCCGTCATGATCTGTCCGTGTTTGCATCTTTTCAATATGCTTTTTTATAGTAGTAGTTATTTCGTTGGATTTAGCTAGCACATCCTTATTGGCATTTGTAATAACGACAGTGGTTTCGGCTTCAGATTCCATTAGGGCAACATGGGAGATTGTTTGCTTATCAAAATACTTTTCAAGGACATCTCGGTGACTATTTCCACGCTTTAATAAAGCTGTCATTTCTTCATTTACTCTATTGTTGACAAGGCTATAATAAAGCAAGACAAATAGAACACTTTCAATTAAAAGTGTAACAATTAAAAAATAAAATCCGAGTTGAATAGATATTCGCTTCATCGTTTTGCTCCTTAATCTAGAGTATCAACCCATCGATACCCGACTCCGTAAACAGTTTTTAAATGATGATCAATAGGGAAATTTACTTTTCGTAATTTATCACGCAAATTACGAATATGTGAATCGACTGTTCTATCTTCTGTATTTGTATTTAGTCCCCAAATTCGTTCAATGAGCTGATCGCGGCTTAATACGTAGTTCACATGACGTAAAAATAACCCGAGTAAAGAGAATTCGATTGGAGTGAGAAGAAGTTCTTCATTATAGACAGAAACGAAATGCTTTGCCTCATCCCATAAAATGCCGTGATATTGGATTTGCGCGTGTTGATTCGTTCGCCTTAAAACAGCTTCAATTCTTGCGAAAAGCTCTTCTTCATGGAAAGGTTTCGTTACGTAATCATCCGCTCCAAGTTTTAACCCTTGGATGACATCTACCGTTTGATCACGAGCCGTTACCATAATGATAGGAACGTTACTAAAGGATCGAATTCTTTTGCACGTTTCCCATCCATCCATCTTTGGCATCATAATATCGAGTAAAACAAATTTGAAATTTCGATTTTCTATATGTGAAATAGCTTCTTCCCCGGACACTGCACATACGCAGTTATATCCGATTGGAGTAAGATAAAGCGTTAATAATTCAAGCATTCTCGGCTCATCATCTACGAGTAGTATATCGACCATAGAGTACCTCCGCATTTGTAGTTATTACTTAAATTGTAAGTCAAAATCATGAAGAAATGGTGCAGATTATCATGCATCTGCATAATTTCTTCAGAATTGCTTGTTATTGTAAAGTTGAAATTCCATTTTAGGTAATCATATTGGCTCGAAAACGATTCATATGGAGGCGGTATAGTGAAAAAGATGACCCGAATCTTTGGGATAACAATAATTACAGCAGTTGGTCTTGCTGCATGTGGACAAACGAACACGGATCATAAAAACCATGAATCTAAAGAAGAGAAAAAAACAGAGCAAACGGAAATGAAAATGAATCAGGAGGTAACTGCGCCGAAAGAAATGAACGAAGGTGCATCGAATGATTTATTAACGACAAGTTTAAAAAATGTAACGAGATTAAACACAAACGATCCTTTGCAAATGGCAGTAGTAACTTCGCAAACGATATGGCCAGCAACGCATAAAGAGAATCAGCCAGGCGCTGTTATTTTAGTGCCAGTAAACGAGTGGCAATTAGGTATTGCGAGTGCGGATCTTATTCACCATCCGAATAACGGTCCAATTTTATTTATAGAAAAAGAAAAGGTACCCGAAATGACGTTAAAAGAAATAAAACGATTAAATCCGCTCGGAACGAAAGATGGAACACAAATTATGGTGATGGGGGATGTAGGTCCATCTATCCTTGAGCAATTAAAAGCATATAAAGTAAAGCAAATAAAAGAAACGGATCCAGCTATATTTGCTAAAGATGTGGATAAAGAATATGCCGATATAACAGGAAGTTATCCAAATAGTGTTATTATCGGTTCGTCTGAAGAAGAAGGGCGTTTATACACAACACCAGCTGTAAATTGGATTTCTCATATGCCGGAACCGCTTTTATATACAGAAAAAGATAAGGTGCCAGAAGCGACGATAGAGGCATTAAAAATGAGAAAAGATAAAGCGAATATATATGTATTAGGACCAGAAAAAATCATTTCAAAAGCAGTAGCAAAAGAGTTAAGTAAATACGGAAAAGTAACGCGTATTAGTGGAGAGACTCCAACAGAAAATTCGGTTGCATTTGCGAAGTTTAAAGATGAAAAAACGAAATTTGGCTGGGGGTTCACAAAACCAGGTCACGGTTTATCATTTGTTTCAAGCAAAACACCAGATTTAGCAGTTGCAGGAGCACCATTTTCACATATGGGTAAACACGCACCTATTGTATTGTTAGAAGAAGGGAAAGCTTCACAACCAGTGTATGACTTCCTTGCTAGTATTCAGCCGAAGTTTAAAGATGACCCAACGCTTGGACCATATAACCACGGCTTCTTATTAGGAAGTACGAGTGATATTTCATTTGAAATACAAGGTATATTGGATGAGAGGCTAGAGATTGTTCAAGAAAGTGGTCAAGGGCACGGTGGACATTAATAAAGTGAGTAAAGGCGCTGCTAAGGTAGCGTCTTTTTCTTTAGGAAACTTTTACATAGCAAAAATCTCTCTACTCGTTATATAATATCCTTCGTGCAGTCGGCCGAGATTTTCTTATGGAGAAAATCAAATGATAAAAGAGTAGAGGAGTGGTATTTTGTTTCAAACGATAAAAAATGACTGGTTCTCCAATGTGAGAGGAGACGTGCTATCGGGAATTGTCGTTGCTTTAGCGTTAATTCCTGAAGCGATTGCTTTCTCAGTTATTGCAGGCGTGGACCCGACCGTTGGGTTATACGCAGCCTTTTGTATTGCAGTTACCATTTCATTTGTTGGCGGACGAACTGGGATGATTTCAGCTGCAACAGGTGCAATGGCATTATTAATGGTCACGCTCGTTAAGGATCATGGTTTGCAATACTTATTTGCTACAACAATATTAACCGGTATTGTCCAAATTATTTTTGGCGTGTTCAAACTGAGCTCATTTATGAAGTTTGTTCCTAAATCTGTTATGAGTGGTTTTTTAAATTCACTTGGAATTTTAGTTTTTACAGCGCAATTGCCACATTTTAAAAATGCAACTTGGCAAATGTATGCACTTGTCGCATTAGGACTTGTAATTATATATGTATTTCCACGTATTACGAAAGCTGTACCGTCTACACTTATTTCCATTATTATTGTGACAAGTATTGCACTTATGAGCGGATTACAGTTAAAAACAGTAGGGGATATGGGAAGCTTGCCGAAAGAATTACCGTTCTTTAGCATGCCTGACGTGCCTTTTACACTTGAGACATTAGGGATTATTTTACCGTACGCAGTTATGCTTGCAATTATCGGTTTACTAGAGTCTTTATTAACAGCTTCAGTTTTAGATGATATGACGCATACGGAAAGTAATAAACATAAAGAGGCACGTGGTCAAGGTATCGCAAACATTGTCGCTGGTTTCTTCGGAGGAATGGCAGGATGTGCAATGATTGGACAATCTGTTATTAATATTAAATCAGGTGGACGAGGTCGTTTATCAACATTTGTAGCGGGTGGATTTCTAATCGTATTACTGTTCGTTTTAGGTGATTATGTCGTTCATATTCCGATGGCAGCTTTAGTTGCAGTTATGATTATGGTTTCAATTGGAACATTTGATTGGAACTCTGTAACAACGATTCATAAAGTACCAAAAGGAAACGCATTTGTTATGATCGTAACAGTTGTGATTGTCTTAATTACACATAATTTAGCATTAGGTGTAATTATCGGAACAGTAATTAGTGCGGTTTTATTTGCATTCAATATGGCAAAGATTCACGTGAAACATTTATATATTGAAAATAAGAAAATATACGAAATTCATGGTCAACTTTTCTTTGCATCTACAGCAGACTTTATAAATAATTTTACATTTGAGGAAGATGTAAAAGAAATTGAGTTGAATTTTACTCACGCACACGTATGGGATGATTCAGCAGTAGCCGCAATTGATAAAGTTATCATGAAGTATGAACAAAGTGACGTGAAAGTAAGTATAACGGGATTAAATGAACGAAGCTCGAAAATTATTTCAAATTTAGCTACTTATAATAAAAGAATCGCAAGTTAGAAGCCTCCTTTTTAGGGGGCTTTATTATATAATACGGGTAGGATAACGAAAAGGGGATTCAGCATATGTACAAACAAATTATATTAGCATGTGACGGTTCTGAACATGCACTTCGAGCAGCGGAACATGCAACATATATTGCGAAATGTAGCGAAGAAACAAATGTTGAAGTTGTGTACGTAGTAGATAATAGAACGGCAAAATCAGATATTATACAAGGTCAAACAGATTTAGAAACAATATCGGCTAGTCGAAAAGATAAATTAAAAGAGATTGAAGGTTTATTAAAGAAAGAGAACATTTCTTATAAAATTACGATATTACATGGCGATCCAGGAGATACGATTGTTCAATATGTAAATACAGGGGATATAGATCTCGTTATCGCTGGCAGTAGAGGGTTAAATACATTGCAAGAGATGGTACTTGGTAGTGTCAGTCATAAAATAGCAAAGCGTGTAAAATGCCCGGTGATGATTATAAAGTAAATTGAATGAGATATTTTGTAGTGTAAGCAAGACCTTGATATAATTCGAGGTCTTTTTTGACGTATAAAGGGAGAGAGCTTGGACATACTAGATATATAAGTTTAAAGGGAAATTATTAACTTACAAATTTGTAAGTTAGTTGTTAGTAAAATCGATGTTATGAAAATTTTCCCATTGGTAAAATAAGAGTATCAAAGGGGAGATAGGGAGGATGGAAGCAATGAAATCATTTCAAAATTTATCATACAGTCAAGGGGTAAGCTTAATTTGTTTAGGAGGATTTGCTGCATCTGTTACGTTAGCTGTTGTAATAAAGATGATTCATCAAATCTTTTAATCTTACAGTAGGAAAGGAATTGGTTGTTATTAATAGCGAGAGAAGGGTTATAAATAAAAAATAGCTCCTAGCATGTACCTCAGTGCTAGGAGCTATTTTCTTATTTCTCTGTTTCTGCTTTATCGCTTGTTACGCTAACTTTACCCCATTTGTATTGATCTTCTGGTGTATATTTATAATCTTTTACGCGATTATTTACACCTTTTAAATCAAATTTATAATGAAGTGGAATTAATGGTACTTCATCATGAACTAATTTTTGCCATTTATCGTATACATCTTTACGGTACTTTTCATCAGCAGCTTCTGGAGAAATACCTTGTTTTAATAATTCTGTGTTTTTTTCAGTAGCCCAACGTGGGTAATTGAACGCTGCATCTTTAGCCCAAATACCAGAAGGATCTGGATCAGATGCAGTTCCCCAAGCGGCAGCGAAAAGATCAACTTTTGGATCATCTTTTTTAATCATATCGTAGAAGGAGTTGAATTCGTGTAAGCGACCATCAAGAAGTTCTACTTTTAGGCCGATGTCTTTCCAAGATTGAATAAAGAATTTTGCAAGTGGTTCACTTACATCGCTACCACTCATTGATAAGAAATTAGCTTTAAATTCTTTACCATTCGGATCTTCACGGAATCCATCTCCGTTCGTATCTTTATAGCCAGCTTCATCTAATAACTTTTTAGCTTTTTCTACATCTTTATCATAGGCACCAACTTTATTGTTATGATATTTTGGTAGAGATGGTGGGATTGGTGAGTTAGCTGGATAACGTAGGCCATGATATAATTTTTCACCAATTTCTTTTCTATCAATAGCATAAGCCATTGCTTGACGTACACGAACATCTTTAAATTTCTCCTTATCCATCACTACTTCTTCTTTTTCTTTATCCATATGGCCTAACTTAAAGCCGATATAGCTATAGTATAAATCGGTTTTACCGACTAATTGTGCATTTTTTAATTTACTTACATTTGGATACTGATCTGCACTTACTTCAGCAATGTCAATATCACCATTTTTTAAGGACGCGTTAACAACGGAAGGGTTAACAACTTTTAAAACCATGCTTTTCAGCTTTGGTTTTCCGCCATAATAGTCATCAAAACGTTCAAATTCAACGGATTCTCCAGGAGTAATTTTCTTCACTTTAAAAGGTCCGAAACCAATTGGGTTTTTACGGATTTTATCAGACTCTGCTAATTTATCGATTGGTACATCTCCTAAGTATTTCTTATGAAGAGGATATGCCCAAAGTCCAGTTTTCACTGAAGGATTCGGTTCTTTAAACGTAATCGAAATTGTTTTTGGGTCCGTTACCTTGATACCTGAAATTTTTTCAGCTTTTCCATTGTGGTAATCTTCCATACCTTCAATCATTTGCATTTGAGTGTCATAGCGAGAACCAGCATATTGTTTGCTACCAATTACTAGATAAGAGTATTCTAAATCCTCAGCAGTAACAGGGTTTCCATCATGCCATTTTACATTATCTTTAATTTTTAGTGTAATTGTCTTTTTATCTTTAGAAATTTCATATGTAGCAGCACCATCATTCGTGTATTCCCAGTTTTCGTCATTTGATAATAAAGATTCATCAAAAATTGTAATGACCTGGTTATCAGGATCTCCTTCATATACAGCGAAGTTCAAAAGTCCTTCAAATGGTGTGTTAGAAACAAGACCATATGTTAATGAACCATCTTTAATTTCCTTTTTATCATTTTTAACAGATGCACTAAATTTATTTGTATCTACTTTTTTTGTGCTGCTCGTTTTTTCACTACCACCACTGCCCCCACATGCTGAAAGTAGTAATGTTGAAACTGCAAGTGTACTTAATACTTTGAAAAACTTTGGCTTATTTGTCATTTCTTCCACCCCTTATCCTTTTCTTTGTCTTGCGTCGGCCGAACGGCGTAGCGCTTGACCAATAAAATTTATACACAGCATCAATGTTAAAATCATGATTGATGCGGGTAACCAAATCCACCATTTCTCTTGTAATACATCTGGATTTCTAGCATAACTAACAAGTGTACCAAGGCTTGGTGTACTTTCTGGTAGACCAAATCCTAAGAAGGTTAGACCAGATTCAATACCGATGTTTCCAGCAAGGTTTAATGTAACGCTAACAATGATAATGGAACTTAAGTTAGGTAGTACTTGGAAAAGAATGATCTTCCAGTTTGGTGTTCCTAAAGTTTTTGATGCAGAGACATAATCGAGTTCTTTTTCAGTTAATACTTTTGAGCGAATTAATCTTGCCTTTCCTGTCCATAAGAACACGCTCATAATTAAAATGAAAGTGAAGATATTGAATGTAGGAACAAGTGTAATAAATACAATTACAAGCATTAAAAATGGTAAAACCATAACAAAGTCGATAATGCGCATAATGATATTATCAATTGCTCCTCCAAAATAACCGGCAATTAATCCAATTGAAAGGCCAATTACACAAGAAAGAATAGTAATTGCTAATCCAATTGTAAAGGAGTTACGTGTACCAATAATAAGTTGGCCGAAAATGTCGCGTCCTCCGTAATCTGTTCCTAACCAATGTTCAGCAGAGGGAGGAGCATAAATAGCGAATAAATCAACTCGTACAATATCTTCTTGTTTCATAATAAAAGATGTTGCGTAGACTGCTAGTAATAAGATTGCTAGGAAAATAAGTGAAAACATTGCTAATTTATCTTTACGAAGTTCTCGCCACATAATAGAGAAACCAGAAGGGCTTTTTTCGTAATGAATAACTTCAGTTTGTTTTTCAGGGTTTGCTAACATAACGTCATCTCCTTTCTTTAATCAATACGAATACGTGGATCGACGATGCTTAGAATAATATCTGAAAGGAGAGTTCCAAGTAACGTTGCAAATCCAGTAAACATAACGAGTGCAGTTATTACACTAAAATCACGCTGAGAGATAGATTGTATAAATAGTTGTCCAATTCCTGGATAGCTAAAAATACTTTCTAAAAAGATGGCACCGCCAACTAATCCTGTAATTTCATAGCCTAAGAAGGCTGCAATTGGTAAGAATGAATTTCGTAAAATATGTCTAGAATAGATTTTTGATTCTGGAACACCCTTTGCTCTTACTGTACGCACAAAATCTTTATGTTTCGTATCAATAATTTCGCTTCGTAAATATTGAACCGTACCAACTGTCGCAATTAATGCACCAGATAAAGCTGGTAATAGCATGTGATTCAATTTGCTTAAATAGTAAGCAAATGTACCTGTTGCAACTTGAGGATCCACGCTACCGCCGGTTGGGAATATTGCAAACTTAAATCCGAATAGGAAGAGCATAATTAATGCAAATATAAATAGTGGTGTAGCAAAACCTAGATAGTTGTAAATGGTAATGAGTCGATCAGCCCATGTATCATTCCACCGCCCACTTATAACTCCTAGTGGTATGGCAATTAAATAGGTAAGGATAAGAATAACAAGTGCTAAAGATACTGTATTTCCAAGTCGTTCTCCAATTAAATCGGTTACTTTCATTTTATGTGCATAGGAAATACCGAAGTCACCTTGGGCTGCATTTTTAATCCAGCGAACATATTGTGTTGCAACTGGGTCATTTAATCCAAGCTTTTCACGTTGTTCTTCAATCACTT
The DNA here is from genome assembly GCF_030733445.1 of Bacillus sp. MMSF_3353. Classification (NCBI taxonomy): domain Bacteria; kingdom Bacillati; phylum Bacillota; class Bacilli; order Caryophanales; family Bacillaceae; genus Bacillus; species Bacillus sp. MMSF_3353. The sequence continues at coordinate 66,798 of NZ_JASHJA010000013.1, read as the reverse complement.
TTGGATCCGCTTTTGGATTCATTGCTCTGCCGGTTAAGGCATCGCCTGGCATTGCCTTAGCTAATAGAAAGACAAGTACACTTAACACGAATAATTGCGGGATCATCACTAAAAATCTCCGTAATATAAACTTCCACATGTTTTATCACTCCCTTATGGTAATGCCACCCGGTGCGTTGGCGAGATTGCTTTTAAGTCATAAGCACGACCGTTTTCATTGAAATAATTTTCGTATGATTTCTCGTATTCAGAGCTTACTTGTTGACGGAGCTCACGCTGTCTCTCTCTGTTTTCAGGACGAATATCAGGAATTGCTGATATTAGGCGCTTCGTATAAATATGTTGCGGATTACTATAAATTTCTGCACTAGTTGCTTCTTCGACAATGCGTCCGCGATACATAACACCGATACGATCACACATATGACGAATTACACCTAAATCATGACTAATGAATAAGTATGTTAGTCCGAGCTCAGCTTGTAAATCTTGCAAGAAGTTTAATACTTGTGCTTGTACAGAGACGTCAAGCGCAGATACTGGCTCATCAGCAATAATAAGCTTCGGTTTTAATGTAAGAGCACGTGCAATACCAATCCGCTGCCTTTGCCCGCCGGAAAATTCATGTGGATATTTATAAATTGACTCTGGATTTAGACCAACTTTATCAAGATATTCTTGAACCGCTCTACGTTCTTCATCAGGTGAGAGCTTCTCAAAATTTCGAAGAGGCTCAGCAATAATGTCGAGAACACGTTTCTTCGGATTTAATGATGAATAAGGATCTTGGAAAATCATTTGAATATCTTTTCGTTGTTCACGTAGCTCGGAGCGACTTAATTTTGTTAAATCTCTATTATTAAAATGAATGCTACCCTCTGTTGCTTTCGTTAAATGCATAATTGCTTTACCCGTTGTTGATTTGCCACTTCCAGATTCACCAACGATCCCGTATGTTTCACCCGGTTGTAATTCAAAACTTACACCATCGACAGCACGCACGTAATCTAATGTGCGGCCGAAGAAACCACCTTTAATTGGAAAATGTACTTTTAAATCTTCTACTTTAAGCAGTGCCATGAGCTACGTCATCTCCTTTCTTATCTTGGAAGTTGAAATGCTTGTAGCAAGTACAACGTACCCAATGGTCTGGTTTTACTTCATGTAAAATTGGATTTTCCTCGTGTTGATCAGGTCTAATCCATGGAATTCGAGCTTGGAAGCGACAACCTGTGCGAGGAAGCTTCGCTAACGAAGGAACGACCCCTTGAATTACATGCAATTTTTCTTTTTCACCATACGCAGATGGAATGGAGTTTAATAGAGAACGAGTATATGGGTGAAGAGGGTTGTTAAAAATCTCTTCAACTTTTCCTGTCTCTACAACTTGTCCAGCGTACATAACGACGATACGATCTGCTGTTTCTGCGACAACACTTAAATCATGAGTAATTAAAATGATGCCCATTTTCGTTTGTTCTTGAATAGATTTTAGTAAGTCTAAAATTTGTGCTTGGATGGTTACGTCAAGAGCCGTTGTTGGCTCATCCGCAATAATGAGTGCTGGGTTACAAGCAATTGCAATTGCGATAACAATTCTTTGTCTCATTCCGCCAGATAATTCGTGTGGGTATTGTTTATATGTAAGTTCTGGTTTTGGAATACCAACTTGATGAAGTAGTTCTAAGGTGCGTTCTTTTTTTTCAACTTTTGAAAGGCTTGTGTGGTAGTCTAAGTTTTCTTCGATTTGTTTTCCAACTGTCATAAGAGGATCGAGTGCTGTAAGAGGTTCTTGGAAAATCATACCGATGTTTGATCCGCGTACTTTATTCATCTCTGCGGCTGACATAGTTAGTAGATCCTTATCTCTATAGTTAAGCTGCCCTTGTAATTTTGTATTTGCTTCATTATGCAGTCGCATAATAGAAAGGGCAAGTGCACTTTTTCCGCAACCTGATTCACCAACTATCGCGACAATTTCATTTTCATGGACAGTTAACGAAACATCATCAACTGCGGCATGATAGTGATCTTGTATGCGAAAGGAAGTCTGTAAGTTTTCAATGCGAAGAAGTGGATTCTTCATGGCTATCCCTCCATCTTTTCTGAAAAGACTAAATATTTTGTATGTTGTTGTTATTTTAATATAAATTGACAATGTTTGACAAGCATAAGTTGAGAAAATATTCAAAAATCTTTTTATACAGAGATTGAATGCTGTTATATAAGGGATTGAAGTTAGTTGAAAACGCTAACATATAAAAAGAGGAGAATAAATCTTTTGTAAGAAAAAAGATTTATATGTAGAAAAAAGAGAGGTGTTCTGGAAAGAACAGCCTCTCTTTTTTTGATAAGAATAATATTAGTACTTAAGCTTGTTTTGGTTTTGCAGATCCTGTCTTTAAAGTAAGAGCAAGGAAGAACATTGCAAGTACACAAGATACAAGTAATAAGATGAATCCGCCATCCCATCCGAATGCATCGACGATAAAGCCCATAGCTGCGCTAGCAAAAGTAGCTCCACCTAGGTAACCGAAGAACCCAGTTAAACCAGCGGCAGTTCCAGCAGCTTTTTTTGGTGCTAAGTCTAGTGCGTGTAGGCCGATTAACATAACAGGTCCGTAAATTAAAAATCCAATCGCGACAAGTGCGATACTATCAACCATTGGATTACCAGGAGGGTTTAGCCAGTAAACAAGAACGGCGATAAATACACCAACCATAAATAAAATACCAGCAGGTGCGCGGCGCCCTTTAAATAGTTTATCACTCATCCATCCGCAAAGAAGTGTACCTGGAATACCAGCCCATTCATATAGAGCGTAAGCTGTACGGGAGCTACTATGAGTGAAACTTTTTTCCTCTACTAAATAGGTAGGAGCCCAGTCTACAACGCCGTAACGTACGAAATAAACGAAAACGTTCGCGATAGCGATGTACCATAAAAATTTATTGTTTAGTACGTATTTAAATAAAATTTCTTTTACTGAAAGTTCGCGTTCTCGATCTTTTACTTTTTCATCTGATGGATATTCTCCAGTATGTTCTTCGATAGAAGGTAATCCACAAGATTGAGGTGTATCTCTCATCGTAATTAATACATAAATACCAACTAAAATTGAAAGAATACCTGGGAAGTAAAAAATACTCTTCCAGTCATTTGCGAAGAAGTATAAGCCTAATGTCACAAGAGAAGGCATAAGAGCGCCACCGACATTATGAGCAACGTTCCAAATAGACATTTTTGTACCACGTTCACTAATAGAGAACCAGTGAACCATCGTACGACCACAAGGAGGCCATCCCATACCTTGTACCCATCCATTTAAAAACTGAAGGACAAACATAAGTATAATGCTCGTTGTAATGAAAGAAAATGAGCCGAAAATAATATTAATGATACCTGATAAAAATAGCCCAGCTGCTAAAAAGTAGCGAGGATTACAACGGTCGGATACGATACCCATAAGAAATTTACTTAATCCGTAAGCGATAGATACTGCTGAAAGGATAACCCCAAGTTCCCCTTTACTAAAGCCTTGTTCGATTAAGTATGGCATCGCTAGTGAAAAGTTTTTTCGAACAAAGTAGTAACCTGCGTAGCCGATGAAGATACCTAAGAATACTTGTAAACGTAATTTACGGTATTCGCTATCAACGCGATCAGCTGGTAAGCGTTCCGCGTGGGGCGCAGGCTTAAATAATTGTGTGAAAAACATAAAATGAAAATCCTCCCCTAATGAATTCGAAATGTTGTAAGTCAGAGAGAATATAAAAAGGCCATGAAATATAAAAAAGTTTCCTTTTTTATGATTCATAGCCGTATACTCCGATTCTCCGTGACTGTCAATATTAACTTCGTCGAAAATTATACAACTTTGTGACAGAAATGTAAACGTTTTTATAAATAAAAAGTGTTGACGGATTTTGTTTGTGGGATTAATATTTAAATACGTTAAATATTTTATTGCTTAAATAAGAGGTGGATAACATGCCAAATGATATGACGCATATCGATAAAATTCAAGCTCTTGCCTTTTCGATTGGAAAGAAAATGCAGACGGAGTTATTAGAACAAATGCAAGCAACAGGACTTACACCACCGCAGTTTTATATTTTAAAGATTTTAGATCATTACGGTGCTTCAAGAGCGACAAAATTAGCAAAAAAGATGTATGTAAAGCCTAGTGCAATTACAGTGATGATTGATCGCCTAATTGACCAAGAGCTTGTAGAACGCTATCACGACAAAGATGACCGTCGTGTTGTCATCATTGAGTTAACAAAAAAGGGGAAAGCTAGAGTAGAAGAGGCAATGACCGCTCGTAATGAGCATATTGCAAAATATTTCTCACATTTAGAATTACAAGAAAGAGAAGATTTGTTACGCCTCTTTGAGAAGTTAGAAACAATTATTTGCGGGACACAAGAGAAAAAAGAGAATAACTAAGAGGAATTGAGGAGATTACATGGAGCAACAAGAAAACATAAATAGAAAGTTGCTGTTAATTGGTTTAATAATCGCGATGCTATTTGCTGCATTAGATGGAACGATTGTTGGTACAGCAATGCCGCGTATCGTCGGTGAACTAGGCGGATTAAGTTTAATGACGTGGTTAACAACAGCTTATATGTTAACATCAACGACAGTTGTACCAATTGCAGGTAAATTAGCGGATTTACTTGGCCGTCGTAACGTATATATTACAGGACTAGTTATCTTTATGGTTGGTTCGGCGTTATGTGGTATGGCAAATGGTATGACAGAATTAATTATTTTCCGTGGTATTCAAGGTCTTGGTGGCGGTATTATGATGCCAATGGCTATGATTATTATCGGAGATATGTTTACGGGAAAAGAACGTGCGAAATGGCAAGGTATTTTTGGTGCGTTATACGGTCTTGCTTCTGTAATTGGACCACAAGTGGGTGGTTGGATTGTAGACGCAGTGAACTGGAGATGGGTATTCTACATTAACTTACCAGTTGGTATTTTAGCAACAATCTTTATTGCAATGGGATTAAAGTCACATAAACAAACAGGACCGATCAAGATTGATATTGCTGGAATCTTTACGATGATTCTCGGTGTTGTAAGTTTATTACTTGCATTAACGTTTGGCGGAAAAGATTATCCATGGGATTCTTGGCAAATTATCGGTTTATTTGCATTAGCTCTAATTGGTATTATTAGCTTTGTTATCGTTGAAACGAAAGCAGAAGAACCGATTTTACCGATGCATTTCTTTAAAAATCGCACGTTTACAATACTGAATGCGATTGGTTTCTTTATGAGTATCGGAATGTTCGGTGCGATTATGTTCGTACCATTCTTCATGCAAGGAATTGTAGGAGTAAGTGCTGCTGAATCAGGAACAATTATGACACCGATGATGATTACAATGATAGTGATGAGTATTATCGGTGGTCAACTTGTATTAAAAGTTGGTGTGAAACCACAAATTATTACAGGGATGCTTATTATGGCTGGTGGTTTCTGGTTATTAACAACGATGGATATGCACACGACTAAACTTACTGCTACTTTCTATATGAGTATTATCGGTTTAGGAATGGGTCTTGTTATGCCGACATTAACATTAGCGTTACAAGAAAGTTTCCCGAAAAAAGATCTTGGAGTCGTAACATCATCAAGTCAGTTCTTCCGTCAAATCGGTGGAACATTTGGTATTACAATTTTAGGGTCAATCATGAATAACACTTCAGGTACAACATTAACAAATAAATTAGTACCTGTATTAGATACGTTCCCGAAAGAAGCGGGCCAAATGGTAACGAAATTTAAAGATATGATTCACACAGATCCACAAGGTTTATATTCGATGCTATTTAGTCCAGAGGCATTAAAACAAATGCCAGAAGCATTCGCTAACAGCATTGTACCAATCTTGAAAAACTCTTTAGTAGACTCACTTCATACTGTATTCTTAACAGGATTAGTATTTATCGTAGTAGGCGCTATCTTTACGATTTTCTTACAGAAGATTAAACTGTCAGATCGTAAAAAAGATGCTGAAGAGCCAGCTACAGAGGAAAAAGAACAAACTGTATCCTATTCGTAATGAAAAAGCATCGCCTTATGGCGGTGCTTTTTTTGAGTATAACCTTAAAAGCTTTTTCATGAGAAATGATTGACGTATTTCTAGAAATACGTTATATTGTTTTCTGTAAACGGTTACATGGGATGGAGAGGAAAGAGAATGAGTACGATTAAAGACGTTGCGAAATTAGCGGGAGTATCTGTGGCGACCGTTTCCAGAGTGTTAAATAAAAATGGATATGTTCATGAAGATACATTAAAGAAAGTAGAACGAGCGATTGAGATGCTAGATTATAAACCTAGTACAGTAGCGCGTTCATTGTATAATAAAAAATCACGTTTAATTGGCTTAGTTGTTCCAAATATCGTGAATCCATTCTTTCCAGAAGTTGCACGTGCCGTAGAAGATGTAGCGCATAAACAAGGATACACAGTTGTCCTTTGTAACTCTGATGAGAGTTTAGAGAAAGAAAAGCAATATATTGATGTACTTAGGCAAAATAATGTGGATGGATTTATTGTAGCAACGAATCCACAAAATAGTGTTAATTACATGAAGTTGTCTGTTCCAGTTGTTGCAATTGACCGTATGTTTAATGAGCGTATCCCTACTGTATATGCAGATAACTATGCAGGGAGTCAGGCAGCGACAAAGCTATTAATAGATAAAGGCTGTAAACATATTGCGCATATTCGCGGACCGCGTGATGTAAGCACTGCTAATGAACGTTTTGAAGGTTTTGTAGACGTTATTACGCAAAATAATCTTTCTTATATGATTGCAGAGAGTACATTTGATCCAGCTAATAGTGAGCGTGTAACAGTGGAATTATTAGAAGAATACCCACATATTGATGGAATTGTTGCTGGAAATGATTTAATTGCAATAGGTATTGTAAAGGCTGCACTCCAAAAGGGGATTTCTATTCCAGATGATTTACAAATTATCGGATTCGATGGAATTTCTTTAACAGAAATGATGTATCCATCTATTACAACTGTTGCACAGCCAATTTATGAAATGGGGAAAATTGCAACAGAGCTGTTGTTAGAGCAGATGGAAGGAAACGTATTAGAAGAGAAACACTATCGTTTACCGATTGAAATTATAGAACGAAATACAACGAAGTAAGGAGATGAAACAGATGCCAAATATTGCAGTGGTAGGTAGTATTTCAATGGACTTAGTGGCTGTTTCAAAAAAACGTCCGAAAGCAGGAGAAACAGTAATTGGTGAAGCATTTCATACAATCCCGGGAGGGAAAGGAGCCAACCAAGCAGTTGCTGCAGCTAGATTAGGCGCAAATGTAGCGATGGTTGGGGCGGTTGGAAACGATAATTATGGAACTGTAGTTAGGAACAATTTAGAGAACGAACGCGTTTTTATCGACTATGTGGTACCGGTTACAGATACAGCGACAGGAATTGCTCATATCGTTTTAGCAGAAGAGGATAACAGTATTGTTGTCGTGCAAGGGGCAAATGCTCTTGTAAATGAGTCGGTTGTAGATCGTTCAAAAGATCTTCTTATAAAAGCAGATATGGTTGTTCTTCAACTAGAGATTCCACTTGAAACAGTAAAATATGTATTGGCTATTTGTGAGGAGCATAATATTCCAGTTATGTTAAATCCAGCGCCAGCACAAGTGTTATCAGAAGATATTTTAGAAAAGGCAACTTATATTACACCAAATGAACATGAGTGTCGCATCGTATTAGATGATTTCACGTCACCAATTGAAGGTTTACTGGCTAAATATCCAAATAAACTATTGATAACAGAAGGTTCTAAAGGTGTTCGTTTCCATAATGGTACGGAGATTGTACATGTTCCTAGCATCGCTGTTGATGTAGTAGATACGACTGGAGCTGGTGATACATTCAATGGTGCATTAGCAGTTGCGCTTTCTGAAGGAGAAACACTTCAAAAAGCAATTCGTTTTGCGAATATTGCTGGTGGCCTTTCTGTAACGAAACTTGGAGCACAGGGCGGTATGCCAACGAGAGATAGAGTACGTGAAGTGCAGGTGATTGTCGGTTGAAAAAGCACGGTGTATTAAACAGTGAGATTGCATCAGTCCTTGCTTCACTTGGACATACAGATACGATTGTAATTGCAGACTGCGGGTTACCAATTCCTGCCGGAGTAAAACGAATTGATTTAGCTGTTGAGATTGGAAAACCTAGCTTTTTAGACGTATTGCAAGTGGTAGCTGATGATATGGCAATTGAAAAAGTAACGTTAGCAGAAGAAGTCATTAATAATAATGCGGAAGTAAATAAAGAAATCGAGCTGAAATTAATAGAGTCAGCATTTGAATATGTATCGCATGAACAATTTAAAGAGCACACGAAGAAAGCGAAAGCAATTATTCGTACAGGAGAGGCTACTCCTTATGCCAATGTAATTTTACATGCAGGCGTGATTTTTTAATAAAAGGAAGTGATGGGAATGCGTATTGAAATGAAAAATATTTCAAAGGCGTTCAATGGCAATCCTGTTTTGAAGAATGCACAGTTTATGATTGAAACAGGGGAAGTCCATGCATTGATGGGGGAAAATGGAGCGGGCAAATCAACGCTCATGAAAATTTTAACAGGTGTATACAAAAAAGATGGTGGAACAATCACGATTGATGGACAAGAACGAACTTTTAAAAATGCGAAAGAAGCAGAAGAGTACGGTATTGCATTTATACATCAAGAATTGAACATATTATCGAATTTAACAGTAGCTGAAAATATGTTTCTCGGTAAAGAGTTAATGTATGGGAAGACAGGTATTTTGCGTACGCGTCAAATGAACGCGATTGCGCAGCAGCAACTAGCGGAGTTAGGGTTACATGTAAAAGGCGCTATGTTGGCAGGAGAGTTATCGGTTGGACAACAGCAAATTATCGAAATTGCGAAAGCGTTAATGACAAACGCGAGCGTTATTATTATGGATGAACCTACAGCTGCATTAACAGATCGTGAAATTGAAACGTTGTTTACTGTCATTAATAAATTACGTAAAGAAGGCGTTTCGTTCGTTTATATCTCACACCGAATGGAAGAAATTTTTTCAATATGTGATGCCATTACGATTTTACGTGATGGGGAATACGTAGGAAAGAGACTCATTCCGGAAACATCATTTGATGAAGTAGTGAGTATGATGGTGGGGCGCAGCATTGGTGAACGTTACCCAGAGCGAAATAGTCAAATTGGCGATGTCATTTTTGAGATGCGTAACGGAACGAAAAAAGGGAAGTTTGAAAATGTTTCGTTTCAAGTAAGAAAAGGTGAAATCCTTGGTGTTGCTGGTTTGATGGGAGCTGGCCGTACAGATATTATGAAAGCGATATTTGGATACGAACCTTTAGATTCTGGCCAAATTTTTATAAATGGACAAGAAGTAAAGATTGATAGTCCGATAGATGCGATTAGACAAAGAATAGCTTTTATTACAGAGGATAGAAAATCTGAAGGGTTAGTTTTAGATTTCTCAATTCGAGAAAATTTAGCTTTACCGAATTTAGAAAGTCTTTCAAAGGGAAGTGTCTTAAGTAACGAACTAGAACAACAGTTTACAGCGGATATGATGAAACTTCTTAATGTGAAAGCAGCTAGTGGAGAGCAAGCGGTGAAATCTCTTTCTGGTGGAAATCAGCAAAAGGTTGTTATTGCAAAATGGCTAGGTATCCACCCGCAGTTACTCATTTTAGATGAGCCAACACGAGGTGTAGATGTTGGAGCGAAAAAAGAAATTTACTCTATTATGAATAAGCTTACTGAGCAAGGCGATGCCGTTATTATGGTATCATCTGAGCTTCCAGAAGTTTTAGGAATGAGTGATCGTGTTCTTGTTATTCATGAAGGAAAAGTCGGCGGCATTTTAGAGAAAGATGAGGCATCACAAGAGTCTATTATGGCACTAGCTACAGGGGGAGAGTAAGGATGGCTAAGAAGGGGAATGTATTACAACAACTCGGTTCTTTAATCGGTTTAGTATTAATTATCGTCGTAATTACAGCTTTAAATCCGGCATTTATTGAGATTCCAAATTTATTTAATATACTGCGTCAAGTATCGATTAATGCGCTTATTGCATTCGGAATGACCTTTGTAATTTTAACAGGGGGTATTGACTTATCGGTAGGTTCTATTTTAGCATTATCAAGTGCACTTGTTGCTGGAATGATGGCAAGTGGCATGGACCCGTTCCTTGCGATGGCAGTTGGATTATTAGCTGGTCTTGTAATGGGAATTGTAAACGGTATCATCATAGCGAAGGGAAAAGTAGCTCCATTTATTGCAACTTTAGCAACAATGACTATTTTTCGTGGGTTGACGCTTGTTTATATGGACGGACGTCCGATCACTGGTCTTGGTGATCATTTAATGTTCCAAATGTTTGGTCGCGGTTATTTTCTAGGTATTCCGGTACCAGCTGTTACAATGATGATCGCTTTCGCAGTACTGTACTTCATTTTGAAGAAAACGACATTTGGTCGCCGTACATTTGCAATTGGTGGAAATGAAGAAGCAGCAGCACTATCAGGTATAAATGTTACGAGAATTAAAGTAATGATTTACGGTCTTTCCGGAATTTTGGCAGCGCTTGCAGGTATTGTCTTAACATCACGACTAGATTCTGCACAGCCAACTGCAGGTACTTCTTATGAATTAGATGCAATTGCAGCAGTTGTATTAGGTGGAACAAGTCTTTCTGGGGGAAGAGGATGGATTATTGGTACATTCATCGGTGTACTTATTATCGGTGTACTAAATAACGGTTTAAATTTATTAGGTGTATCTTCTTTCTTCCAACAAGTTGTAAAAGGACTTGTAATCTTACTAGCTGTATTAATTGATCGCCGAAAAGAAGCGTAATGGAGGGATAGTTCATGAAGAAATGGTTACTTATACTCGTTGCATGTATTATGGTCATTACTGCTGGTTGTTCAATGGAACCACCAGAATGGGCAAAGGATTCTAGCGATAAAGGTCGAAATAAAACTATTAAAGTTGGATTCTCTGTTTCAACTTTAAACAATCCATTTTTTGTGACTTTGAAAAAAGGAGCAGAAAAGCAAGCGAAAGCAAGCGGCATTGAATTGATTGCTGTTGATGCACAAAATGATGCAGCAAAGCAAACGAACGATGTTGAGGATTTAATTCAAAAAGGTGTCGATGTAGTTGTTATTAATCCGACCGATTCAGATGCTGTTGCTTCAGCAGTAAGTGCGGCAAATGCTGCAAATGTTCCTGTTATTACAGTAGACCGCGTTGCAAATTCGGGTAAGGTTGTTTCTCACATTGCATCTAATAATATCGAAGGTGGTCAAATGGCTAGTGATTACATTCGTGAATTAGTTGGCGGGGGAGCAAACGTTGCTGAGTTAGAAGGAATCCCTGGATCTTCTGCTGCTCGTGAGCGTGGGAAAGGATTCCATAACGTAGCTGATAAGTCTTTAAAAGTAGTTGCAAAACAAGCGGCTGATTTTGATAGAGCTAAAGGATTATCTGTTATGGAAAACATTTTACAAGCGAATGGTGATATTAAAGCCGTGTTTGCGCATAACGATGAAATGGCATTAGGGGCACTTGAAGCATTGAAGTCTTCTGGAAAAACAGATGTAGTCGTTGTTGGTTTTGATGCAACAGAAGATGCTGTAAAAGCGGTTAACGATGGGCGTATGGCTGCAACAGTTGCTCAAAAACCGGAATTAATCGGGGAGAAGGCGATGCAAACAGCAAAAGAGATAACACAAGGTAAAAAAGTGGACAAATCTATTCCGATTGAATTAGAGCTTATTAAGAAAAACAAATAAATATAAAATGAAAATCAGGAAGGAAGAATAACAAATGAAATTTTTTATTGATACAGCAAACATTAACGAAATTAAAGAGGCAAATGCATTAGGAGTATTAGCTGGAGTAACGACAAATCCATCACTTGTAGCAAAAGAAGGCGTAGATTTCCACGAGCGTATTCGTGAAATTTGCAACGTTGTAGAAGGACCTGTAAGTGCAGAAGTAATTAGCTTAGAAGCTGATAAAATGATCGAAGAAGGAAAAGAGTTAGCGAAAATTGCTCCAAACGTTGTTGTAAAAGTTCCAATGACAACAGAAGGTTTAAAAGCAGTAAAAGCATTCTCTGACTTAGGAATTCGTACAAACGTTACATTAGTATTCTCAGCAGTTCAAGCATTACTTGCAGCTCGTGCTGGTGCAACATACGTTTCACCATTCTTAGGTCGCTTAGACGATATCGGTCATAACGGTATGGACCTAATCCGTCAAATCGCAGAAATCTTTGCAATTCACGGTATTGAAACAGAAATCATTGCAGCATCTGTACGTCACAGTGTTCACGTAACAGAAGCAGCATTAAACGGTTCACATATTGCAACAATCCCAGCAAACGTAATTGCTTCATTAGTGAAGCACCCATTAACAGATCAAGGAATTGAGAAGTTCTTAGCTGATTGGGAAAAAACACAAGAGAAATAATAGAAAATCGAGAATCCTAGTTTAATTGACTAGGGTTCTTTTTTTATTTAAAAGAATTTTCATGCAATTTTGCATATTGTCTTTTAAATTTGTTATATAAGCTATTTAATATATATCAAATCACTTTTTATTTTTCATATTTCGACATAAAAAGGTAGAGGTTCTGACCAGAAAACTGGAGGGGCATGATTCTATAACAGAAAGCTTAACGTTTATAGAATTATGCCTTTTTATATAGGGAGGGCAGAAAATAGGGATTTCGATTTAAATGCACTCATTTATCTGAATTTTAAGTTTTATAAAAGGAGAGAAATAGAATGAGAAGAAAAACGCCATTTAAAGTGTTGTCATCATTAGCAATTGCGGCAATTATCGGATGCACATCTGTAATGAGTACTCCGCTAGCATACGCAGAAACGCCAGCAAAAGAGAAAGAAAATGTATCTACAACACCAATTGATTACAATTTAATTCAAGAGGATCGTTTAGCGGAAGCGTTGAAAGAAAGAGGAACAATTAATCCAGCATCTTCTAAAGAAGAAACGAAAAAAGCTGTAGAAAAGTATATTGAAAAGAAACAAGGCGATCAGGCAAATAAAGAAATTCTTCCAGCGGATACTGCTAAAGAGGCATCTGATTTCGTGAAAAAAGTAAAAGAGAAGAAAATGGAAGAAAAGGAGAAAGTAAAGAAACCTGAAAAAAATGTTAGTCCTGAGCAAAAACCAGAACCAAATAAAAAACAATTGAATGGACAAGTCCCAACTTCTAAAGCAAAGCAAGCGCCATATAAAGGGTCAGTTCGAAATGATAAAGTATTAGTATTACTCGTTGAATTTAGTGATTATAAACATAATAATATTGATCAAACACCAGGGTATATGTATTCGAATGACTTTAGTAGAGAGCATTATCAAAAAATGTTATTTGGTAATGAACCGTACACATTATTTGATGGTTCAAAAGTAAAAACGTTTAAACAATATTATGAAGAGCAGTCTGGTGGAAGTTATACGACAGATGGATATGTAACGGAATGGCTAACTGTTCCAGGAAAAGCGTCTGACTACGGTGCTGATGGTAGTAGTGGTCACGATAATAAAGGACCAAAAGGCGCACGTGATTTAGTGAAAGAAGCTTTACATGCAGCTGCTGAGAAAGGGCTAGATTTATCTCAATTTGATCAATTTGATAGATATGATACAAATGGTGATGGAAATCAAAATGAACCTGATGGTGTAATTGATCATTTAATGGTAATCCATGCTGGCGTTGGTCAAGAAGCTGGTGGCGGTAAATTAGGTGATGATGCAATTTGGTCACATCGTTCAAAATTAGCAATAGATCCAGTAGCGGTTGAAGGTACAAAATCAAAGGTAGATTACTTTGGTGGAAAAGTAGCGGCGCATGATTATACAATTGAACCAGAAGATGGAGCAGTAGGTGTATTTGCGCATGAATTTGGACATGATCTTGGTTTACCAGATGAATATGACACGAAATATACTGGAACTGGTTCACCTGTCGAAGCGTGGTCATTAATGAGTGGAGGTAGTTGGACAGGGAAAATTGCAGGAACAGAGCCAACTAGTTTCTCACCACAAAATAAAGACTTCTTACAAAAGAATATGGGTGGCAACTGGGCAAAAATTTTAGAAGTAGATTACGATAAAATTAAGCGTGGAGTAGGAGTTCCTACATATATTGATCAAAGTGTTACAAAATCCAATCGTCCAGGCGTTGTACGTGTTAACTTACCAGGTAAAAGTGTTGAAACGATTAAACCGGAGTTTGGAAAGCATGCATATTATAGTACAAGAGGAGATGATATGCATACAACACTAGAGACACCATTCTTTGATTTAACAAAAGGAACAAATGCAAAATTCGATTATAAAGCAAATTATGAGTTAGAAGCAGAGTGCGATTTTGTCGAAGTGCATGCAGTAACAGAAGATGGAACGAAAACGTTAATTGATAGACTTGGAGAAAAAGTAGTCCAAGAAGATAAAGATACAACAGATGGAAAATGGATGGATAAATCATATGATTTAAGTCAATTTAAAGGGAAAAAAGTGAAACTGCAATTCGATTATATTACAGATCCGGCTGTAACATATAAAGGTTTCGCGATGGATAATGTAAATGTAACTGTTGATGGACAAGTTGTATTTTCTGATGATACAGAAGGACAGGCTAAAATGAATTTAAATGGTTTTGTTGTTTCTGATGGGACAGAAAAGAAAGCTCATTATTACTACTTAGAGTGGAGAAACTATGCGGGATCAGATAATGGATTAAAAGCAGGAAAAGGTCCAGTGTATAATACAGGTCTTGTCGTTTGGTATGCAGATGATAGCTTCAAAGATAACTGGGTTGGGGTGCATCCAGGTGAAGGATTCCTTGGTGTTGTGGATTCGCATCCAGAGGCATTTGTTGGGAATTTAAACGGAAGGCCAACTTACGGTAATACAGGTATGCAAATTGCAGATGCTGCATTTTCATTTGATCAAACACCAGCATGGAGTGCAAATTCATTAACACGTGGACAGTTTAACTATTCTGGATTACAAGGTGTTACAACATTTGATGATTCAAAAGTATATAGTAACAAACAAATTGCAGATGCAGGAAGAAAAGTTCCAAATCTTGGACTTAAATTCCAAGTTGTTGGACAGGCAGAGGATAAATCGGCAGGCGCTGTTTGGATTAAACGTTAATAACATAAAAGCACATTCTTCATATGAAGAGTGTGCTTTTCAATTTGTACAGTAAGTTATTATTTTAGCTTGTGTAATACAAGTGTCTGTTCATATGTAGTGTATCAAATTATGTGGGGAAAGGAAATATTTCCGAGGAAATTGTCGAAGTATCGTTGGTATTTATACACTTTTTTTGTCAAAGAAGAAACGTAGTGTTGCCTTTACAGTTTAATTTATTTACATTGTTACTTGGCTATACACAAAAGTAATATATTCGGCAAAAAAAAGACAATGATGGAATTAACCCATCATTGTCTTTTTTATTTTGCTGTTTGCTTTACTTTTTATTTTGCTTCTTACATAAATCATTCCAGCGAATGTTAATAAGAATGCAGTTCCGATAACGAAGCTGACGCTAGGGGATGCCCCGATTGCACCAACTGTAAAGGATCCAGCAACAACTCCTAATGAGAAGAAAGCATAAAACAATCCGAATGCTTTTCCGCGCTTATCATCTGTCGTATTTTCAACAAGTAATGCATTTATCGATGGGAAAAGGATAGCGAATCCAATGCCATAAATCATCATAACGATAAAGAGCATACCTTTTGTTGCGAATAATCCGAGTAAAGATAACGCAAATGCCATTACTGCAATACCAATTAGCATGAGTTTTGAACGATTAAATCGATCATAAATACGGTTTGTTGGCAGCAAGAAGAAGAGGATAGCGGTAATGCCGAATACACTTAACATCATGCCTGTTGTAGATGCTTTAAGTGCTAATGCCTCAACTTTCACTGGTAGCATATAAGTGACAATGCCTTGTGAAAACATTAGCGTAAAAGCACCAATATATGCTTGCAATAACGGTTCTGATTTCAATAGTTCAATCATATCTTCTTTGTTCATCATTTGTGTTCTTGAAGTATCTTTTCTTGATACGTTATTTGGTAAGAAGAATAGAGATACGATTGTACCAAGGACCATTAAAATAGAAATGGTAATGAACACCCACTCTATACCAGCAGTTGCTTTCATAATTCCACTGAAAGCCGGTCCTACAATTGCCGCTGTTCCAACAGCAGCACCAGATAGGGCCATTGCCTTACCTTGTCTTGCTGAATTTGTTTGTTTTGATAAAAACGTAAAGGCAGCAGGAATTAAAAATCCGTCACTAAAGCCGTGCATAAAGCGCACAACTAATAGTTGTTCACCACTTTGAACAACGGTGTATAACAAGACTATGAAACTCGTAAGTCCCATGCTTATATAAAGTATTTTTTTTGCACCAAATTTATCGACAGCAGCGCCAGCAATAATATTACCGATCATATTAGCGAATGAGTACATACCGACAACTAGCCCAATAATAAGAGGAGATCCTCCAAGACTTTGAGCGAACGTACTCATAATAGGTAATTGTGAAAATGTATCTAGAAACGCTACGATAACAATAAAGTAAATAAAATATTTCAAGCGATATTCACCTCTCCTATGCTATTATGGCATAATGCTAATTTCAACCGCAATGAAATTAGCATTAACAGATGTGGAAAAAAGTACAAAGTGACAAAATATTGAACGTTATTTGTTAAAATTTAGTGGGAATGAGATTGTTTTTTTGAAATATATGGATAGAAGTATTATAATAGATTTGTAAACTTCACCAGGTTAAGTATATACGTAGAGAGGGATGTATAAAATGAAAGCATTACTTTGGCATAATCAACGTGATGTACGAGTAGAAGAAGTACCAGAACCAACTGTAAGACCAGGAGCAGTTAAGATTAAAGTGAAATGGTGTGGTATCTGCGGAACAGACTTGCATGAATATTTAGCAGGACCTATTTTTATTCCAACAGAAGAGCACCCATTAACACACGTAAAAGCACCGGTTATTTTAGGTCATGAGTTTAGTGGTGAGGTAGTTGAAATCGGTGAAGGCGTTACTTCTCATAAAGTGGGAGATCGCGTCGTTGTAGAACCAATTTATTCTTGTGGTAAATGTGAAGCTTGTAAACATGGACATTACAATGTTTGTGAACAACTTGTTTTCCACGGTCTTGGCGGAGACGGCGGCGGTTTCTCTGAATATACAGTAGTACCAGAAGATATGGTCCACCATATTCCTGATGAAATGACGTATGAACAAGGTGCACTTGTAGAACCAGCAGCGGTAGCAGTTCATGCAGTACGTCAAAGTAAATTAAAAGAAGGGGAAGCTGTAGCAGTATTTGGTTGTGGTCCAATTGGACTTCTTGTCATTCAAGCAGCTAAAGCAGCAGGAGCAACTCCTGTTATTGCAGTAGAACTTTCTAAAGAACGTCAAGAGTTAGCAAAATTAGCAGGTGCGGATTATGTATTAAATCCAGCTACTCAAGATGTACTAGCAGAAATTCGTAACTTAACAAATGGTTTAGGTGTAAATGTGAGCTTTGAAGTAACAGGTGTCGAAGTAGTACTTCGTCAAGCGATTGAAAGTACAAGCTTTGAAGGACAAACTGTAATTGTTAGTGTGTGGGAAAAAGATGCGACAATTACGCCAAACAACCTTGTACTAAAAGAAAAAGAAGTTATCGGTATTCTTGGATACCGTCATATCTTCCCAGCTGTTATTAAATTAATTAGCTCTGGCCAAATTCAAGCAGAGAAATTAATTACGAAAAAAATCACAGTGGATCAAGTTGTTGAAGAAGGATTTGAAGCACTTGTAAAAGATAAAACACAAGTGAAAATTCTTGTTTCACCTAAATAATAGAGAATAGTAAAAAGTAGCTCTTTTCTAGAAATAGAAGAGGGCTACTTTTTTTCTATACAGAAAGGTGATAGACTTTCCTTTAACTACAGGTATTTTGTTTGGAAGGGAAAGTCTAATGCTTTCATTTATGTTGACATTGAAACGAATGCTAAAAGCTTGTTTACGAGCGTGGAAAGATAAAGAATTTCAAGTGTTATTCGTATTAACATTTTTAACATTAACATCTGGTACGATTTTTTATAGTACAGTTGAAGGATTACGTCCTCTTGACGCTTTATATTTTAGTGTGGTCACGTTGACGACTGTCGGTGATGGGAATTTTAGTCCGCAAACTGATTTCGGAAAGATATTTACAATCTTATACATATTTATTGGGATTGGATTAGTGTTTGGATTTATTCATAAGTTGGCAGTTAATGTACAACTACCAAGTATATTATCGAATAGAAAAAAAGAGTAAAGCATGTGGATGCTTTACTCTTTTTTTACATTAGTTTAGACAATCATTCGTAGTAGCTTAACAATACTTTACTACAATATAAGTGCATTCATTCATTATATTCACTATGTATAAAGTTATAATGATATGAACATTTGCATATTTTAATTTATTGATAGAAATTTCATGAAAGGTGGGATATTCTAGTCATAGGTTAACCGGACGATATCATAGGATCCTAACAAAAAGTTTACAATAATTCAATTATAAAATGGAGGATTTCAGATGAAAAAGAAAGTACTTGCTTTAGCAGCAGCTATTACATTAGTAGCGCCGTTACAAAGTGTTGCATTTGCTCATGAAAACGATGGGGGAAGTAAAATAAAAATAGTTCATCGCTGGTCTGCTGAAGATAAACATAAAGAAGGCGTAAACTCTCATTTATGGATTGTAAACCGCGCTATTGATATTATGTCTCGCAATACAACACTTGTAAAACAAGATCGAGTTGCACAATTAAATGAATGGCGTACGGAATTAGAAAATGGTATTTATGCTGCTGACTATGAAAATCCTTATTATGATAATAGCACATTTGCTTCACATTTCTATGATCCAGACAATGGAAAAACATATATTCCATTTGCAAAGCAGGCAAAAGAAACTGGCGCTAAATATTTTAAATTAGCTGGTGAATCATATAAAAATAAAGATATGAAACAAGCATTCTTCTATTTAGGATTATCTCTTCATTATTTAGGAGATGTAAACCAACCGATGCATGCGGCAAACTTTACAAATCTTTCGTACCCACAAGGATTCCATTCTAAATATGAAAACTTTGTAGATACGATAAAAGATAATTATAAAGTAACGGATGGAAATGGATATTGGAACTGGAAAGGTACAAATCCAGAAGAGTGGATTCACGGAGCGGCAGTAGCAGCGAAACAAGATTACGCTGGCATTGTAAATGATAATACGAAAGATTGGTTCGTAAAAGCAGCTGTATCACAAGAATATGCAGATAAATGGCGCGCTGAAGTTACACCAATGACAGGTAAGCGATTAATGGATGCACAACGTGTTACTGCCGGATACATTCAGCTTTGGTTTGATACGTACGGAGATCGTTAAGTATTAAAAAAAAGGTCAAATCTCACAATAGAGTATTTGGCCTTTTTATAACTAATACATGGAGGTATGAAGCGTGAAAGGAAAATTACTAAAAGGTGTACTTAGCTTTGGGATTGGTTTAGGAGTTTTATACGGAGGATCTTCAGCTCAAGCAGAAACGTCTACAAATCAAAATAATACTTTGAAAGTGATGACGCATAACGTGTATATGCTATCAACAAATTTATATCCGAACTGGGGACAAAGTGAGCGTGCTGATTTAATTGGGGCGGCAGATTATATAAAGAATCAAGACGTTGTTATATTAAATGAAGTGTTTGATAATAGCGCATCAGATCGTTTGTTAGGGAATTTGAAGAAAGAATATCCAAATCAAACAGCGGTATTAGGTCGTAGTAACGGAAATGAATGGGATAAAACGTTAGGTAGCTATTCATCTTCAACTCCTGAAGATGGGGGCGTTGCAATCGTGAGTAAATGGCCGATTGTTGAAAAGATTCAATATGTATTTGCAAAAGGATGCGGGCCAGATAATTTATCGAATAAAGGATTTGTATACACAAAAATTAAGAAGAATGATCGTTTCGTTCATGTAATCGGGACGCATTTGCAGGCTGAAGATAGTATGTGCGGAAAAACTTCACCTGCATCTGTACGTACAAATCAGTTAAAAGAAATTCAAGACTTTATTAAAAATAAGAATATACCAAATGACGAGTACGTCCTATTTGGTGGTGATATGAACGTGAATAAAATAAATGCAGAGAACAATAGTGACTCAGAGTACGCATCCATGTTTAAAACATTACACGCTTCTATTCCATCTTATACGGGACATACAGCAACTTGGGATGCGACGACAAACAGTATAGCAAAATATAATTTCCCTGATAGTCCTGCCGAGTATTTAGATTATATTATTGCAAGTAAGGACCATGCGAATCCGTCATTTATAGAGAATAAAGTATTACAACCGAAATCTCCACAGTGGACTGTTACATCATGGCTTAAAAAATATACATATAATGATTACTCTGATCATTATCCAGTAGAGGCAACTATTTCTATGAAATAGTCCTAAAAAAGTTTCTTCTTAATAGGAAGAAACTTTTTTATTTTGTAGAGGAAATTTCAACTTTCTTTCCAATATGTATAAGACATATTGAAAAGAGGAGAGAAAAATGTGGATCGAGGAATTTTTAAAGAAGTTCCATTACCGTGTGCATTTTTGGATGAAGTAGCTTTAGATAAAAATATTCAATCGGTTATGGAATTAAGTGGAAACAAGAAGATTCGTATAGCGAGTAAATCGCTACGTTCTGTTCCGGTTATGCAAAAGATTTTAGCTACAAATGATCGATTTCAAGGTATTATGTGTTTTTCACCTAGAGAGGCTTTGTTTTTAATTGAACAAGGATTCAATGATTTATTGCTCGGATATCCTGCTTATGATAAAAGGGCTTTACATGAAATAAGTTTGCTAACAAAGCAAGGCCTCATTATAACTTGTATGGTGGATTGTGAAGACCACATTGTTTATTTAGAAAAAATTGCTGAGGAGTCTAAAGGGTGTTTTCGTGTTTGTTTGGATATTGATATGAGTAGTCGTTTTTTTCAATTTCATTTTGGGGTAAACAGATCACCGGTAAAAGATGTGCAAGGTGCTTTGAAAATAATAAAAAGGGTAAAAGAATCATCATTTTTAATACTAGATGGTGTAATGGGATATGAAGCTCAAATTGCTGGGGTAGGAGATCACATACCGAATCAAAGAGTGAAAAGTAAAGTAATTTCGTATTTAAAGAAGAAGTCAGTGTTAGAAGTTAAAGAAAGAAGAGGACATATCGTAAAAGAAATACAAAACCTAGGTATTGAACTAAGGTTTGTAAATGGGGGAGGCACAGGAAGTATAAAAACAACTGAGCAAGATAATTCAATTTCAGAGATTACAATAGGTTCTGCTTTTTATGCCCCGAAGCTGTTCGATTATTATAAAGAGGTGCAATTTCATCCAGCTGTCGGATTTGCTTTACCAGTTGTGCGTAAACCAGCCCCGTTTATTTACACTTGTTTAGGTGGTGGATATATTGCCTCAGGTGCAATCGGGAAAGATAAAGAACCTGAGATTTGGAGACCAAATGGTGCCAAACTATTAGCTTTAGAAGGCGCTGGCGAAGTGCAAACACCGATTTTTTATAACGGTAAGGAACGAGTAGAGATAGGAGATTCTATCTTGTTTCGCCATAGTAAAGCTGGAGAGTTATGTGAGCGTTTTCCTTTTTTATATCGTGTGAAAGAAGGAGAGATTGTTGGGGAGTATTCAACATATCGGGGGGATGGCCAATGCTTTCTATAAAGGGACAAAAATGGAGAAATTGGACAGGGAATGTAGAAGGAACGCCGCATTATACGATGTATCCAGAAAGTATACAAGATGTAGTAGAAGTTGTAGGGCTTGCTCGAAAAAAAGGGAAGAAAATTCGTGTTGTCGGTTCAGGACACTCGTTTACACCTCTTGTGCAAACGGAAGAAATTTTAGTTTCTTTAGATGAATTGAAAGGTATTTTGGATATGGATGCAGAGAAGATGGTTGCCGAAGTATGGGCAGGAACAAAGCTACATGATTTAGGGAAGTTACTTGAAGAAAAAGGTTATGCACAAGAAAATTTAGGGGATATTGATTCGCAATCGATTGCAGGAGCGATTAGTACAGGGACTCATGGAACGGGTATTACCTTTGGAAGTTTATCAACACAAGTTATAGAGATTACCGCAGTTTTATCTACAGGCGAGAGTATAGTTTGTTCGGAAACTGAGAATGTGGAATATTGGAGAGCCTTTCAGTTGTCGCTAGGAATGTTAGGTATCATTGTAAAAATAAAATTGAAGGTTATTCCAGCCTATTCACTCGTTTATAAAAGTGAAAAACAGTCATTATCTACTGTAATGAACAAGCTAGAAGAATATAAGAAGAATCGCCATTTTGAATTTTTTGTTTTTCCTTATTCAGATGAAGTACAAGTGAAATTTACAAATGAAACAACGGGTAAAAAAAGTGACTTGAAATGGCATAAACTAAAGGTAGAGTTGCTTGAAAATAAGATGTTCTCTTTGTTATCTAAAGGATGTAAATGGTTTCCTTCTATAAGTAAAGGTGTAAGTCGATTATCGGCTAAAGCTGTACCGAATACAAAAATAATTGGTCCGAGTTATGAAGTATTTGCTACATCGCGTGCGGTTCCATTTTATGAAATGGAGTATAGTGTTCCTTCAAAGTATATGCGGGCTGTTGTAGAAGATATTTCAAACCTTATTGAAAAGAAAAAGTATAAAGTGCACTTCCCAATTGAATGCCGTTATGTGAAAAGGGATGATATATGGCTCAGTCCAGCGTACGGAAGGGATTCAGCGTATATTGCCGTTCATATGTATAAAGGTATGAAGTATGCTGCTTATTTTGGTGAGGTGGAGAAAATTTTTCTAAAGTATGAAGGGCGCCCGCATTGGGGGAAAATGCATACGTTAACGTACGAAAAATTACAAAATATATATCCAGAAATGCATTCGTTTCTAAAGGCGAGAAAGTTACTAGATGAAGCAGAAATGTTTTCAAACCCTTACACAGAAAAATTATTTACGATTATGAAAAAAAGCTGACAAAGTATTACTTGTCAGCTTTTTTTAGTATAATCGCATTTCTTGTTTGACTAATGCGCTCGTAAAATAGTGACTTATCACGACTAAATACATGTAATAAAACATGAATAATAAATAGACCGTTAATTACAAATTGGAATAATAGTATAACTAGTAATACTAAAGGCTCTGTATGATTTAAGATAGAGCTACTCGAAAGAATATAATTGATTCCGCCTAAAATGAAATAGAATATCCCGTAACGAATGAATAATTCTTTTAGTGTAATACGCTCAGCTTGTCCTTTAATGTAAATCCGAAGCAACGCTTTTCCTATTGTTCTTCCATTCGTAAAGTATGGAATGATAATAAAGTAAATTAAGATTGAACATGTAATGAAAAGGAGTTCGTATACATTTGTATAAGATTGGATGTTAGCGATAAATAGTGAATTTCCTTTATTTTTAATGAAAGGTACAACGATAGATAAGAAAATCCAATCAATTTGCATAGCGATGAGACGACGAATGAATCCGACTGGTTTCGTTTCTAAATCAATATGAATATCTAATTCGCTTGTTTTCGGAAGGAAGTACGTAAAGATTGGTGCAATGATAAAACCAATTACGCCGCCTAGCGTGTTTAAAAACAGATCGTCAATATCAAATAAGCGGTATGCACAATTATAAATACCATATAATCCAGTTACTTGTGTTAATTCAAAGAATAGTGAAAGACAAAAAGAAATACACACTGTTTGTAAGAAGCTACGTCGGAAATAATAACGTAAGTACATACCGAACGGAACGGTTAGTAAAACGTTAAAAGCGACTTGTAAAAACGCAGATTCCTTTAATAAATAGAAGTACGTAGCTGGCTTCGTTAAAATCGCCGAGGTATGATTACTAATCTCTTGTATGAAATAAAATGGCGAGAGTTGCAAATGTTGCGTATTAGCCGGTTGTAGGCTACAAGTATCATACGTTTGTGGTAATGGCAAAATCACAAGAAAATAGGCATTTAATAAGTAAAGTAATAATGAATATAAAATAAATGAACGCCATTTATTTAAATAACCGTATTTACGATAATTAAATATTAAAAAAGGGATTAATAGAAACATTGCTAAAATAGGAAATAAAATAAATGCTGTTTTTATTGGAAATAAATATGCAGTCAAAATGAAGCTCCTTTCAATGAAAATTCGTTTATCATTATAACGTTAAAAGAACCTGAAAACAAAATTAAAATATTTCGAAATAGAAAAAATTTCAAATTTAAACGGGATTAAGTTATAATAAATTTAATATAAGGATATAGTGATTATTATAAGTTGAGAGAGGGTACAAGATATGCGATATGAGCTTTTTTCTGTAAGTGGGGATCATATTACAACTTTTGAAAGTGCATGGCGTTTTCAGGAGGGAGAACAGATTTTTGTTCATGATGATCAAACAAAACGAAATTTTATTATTATCCGCCTAACGCATGATGTATTTCAACAAAATAAACATGTTATTCGTTTGTATTGTCAAGAAAAGAAAGTATACGCATAAAAGGGACCCCTCTTACTGTACAGAAAGAGGGGCTTTATCATTATAAAGATATAAAAAAGCGAGTCATCCTAGTTTAATAGAATGACTCGTTTTTCGCTTTGTAAGTTTCACTTTATAAGAAAATAAGAGTAAGTACACCTACGATAATACAATAGAAAGAGAAATATTTTAAATTTCCTTTTGCCATAATGTTCATAAACCATTTTAATGAAATGTACGTCATGATAAATGTTGCGATAAACGCAACGATATATGGCACGAATAATGTGTCTAGATTTGGATCTTTTGCAATGTCTGTAATACTTAGTAATAAACCACCTAAGCTAACAGGGATATATAGTAAGAATGAGAAACGAAGTGCTGTTTCTTGCTTCATACCAAGTAACATCGCTGCGACGATTGTTGCACCTGATCGGCTTATTCCAGGAATTAATGCGCAAGCTTGTGCTAATCCGACAATAATTGCATCTTTCATAGAAAGATCGCCATCATTTTTACGTCCACGTAAGTTTCTAATAATCCAAAGGCCGACAGCAGTAATAAGAAGGGAAATCCCAACCATTTTCACACCTTTTAAGTACTGGTCGATGTAATCTTTAAATAAAACACCGATAACACCTGCTGGAATGGTCGCAATAACAAGGTAAATTATAAAGAAGAAATCTGATTTTGCGTCCTCTGCTCTTGTAAAGATATAAGATAGACCATTCTTCGTTAGACGAATTAAATCATTTCTATAAATAAGTAATACAGCTAATAATGAAGCTGAATTAACAAGTAGTTCGAAGCTGAACCCTTCTATTTTTAGTCCTAGCAAATGTTGTGCTAAAACGAGGTGACCACTTGAAGAAATCGGAATTGGTTCTGTTAGCCCTTGGAACAGACCGAGAATTAAATATTTTAAAATGTAGTGAAATTGTTCCATAATAACCTCCTTGTTTATTAGTCGAAAGAAACAACTTGTCCATTATAACAAAGATACGGATGAATATTGAGAAGAAATAAATATTCGAAATATAATAAAAATCCCTTATAAAAGTATAAGGGATTTTTATTATTAATGAGAAACTACTGTTTCTTCAAGACTTTTCGTTAATTGAACATCGACTTTCTCAGCATCATGAATGTGATTCATAATAGTAGTATTTAACTTTTGGAACATTTGTTGTGTATTAGCGAATTCACGTAATATATCATCATTACAAGATTTTTGGTTTTCGATAGCTTTAATAACATTGGTAGCACCGTTTTGTAACGTTTGAATCATAATTAAAATATTTTCGATTCTAGCGTTTGTATCGGCACTCATTTCTACACCTTCATCGACTAAATGTAAATTATCTTTTGTGTTATCGTATGCTTTTTCAATTTCTTCTTGAATTTTTTTCGTTAAGTTGCCTATGTTTTTTGTACTTTCCGCTGTACTTTCTGCTAGTTTTCTTACTTCATTAGCAACGACAGCGAATCCTTTACCGTGCTCTCCAGCACGAGCAGCTTCAATACTCGCATTTAAAGCAAGTAAATTTGTTTGTGCTGCAATGTTTTGAATGACTTCTACAATTTGCTCGATTTCTTTTGAACGTTCACTTAAATGATTCATACTGTTAGACGTACGCTGAGATTGTTCACCTAATTTGTTAATTACAATAAGTAAACGGTGAACAGATTCTTTACCTTCATTAGAACAGTCAATAATTTCTTCAATAGATTGAATTAAGCTTTGTTCTTTTTGTAACATTTCGTTATTCAATTCATTGGAATGTGTCGTGCGCGTTGAAACATTTTCGAAACATAAGTTTAATTGTTGAACTAAATTTTGAAGTGTATGGTGCTGGCTATTTACAAGTTTATGTTCTTGAACAACGCTTTGTACACGATCGTGGATAGAAGAAATAGTCTCTTGTTGTTCGATATCCTTTTGTTTTAATTCTGCTTCTAGTTCTTGTATACGACTTTCTAATTGATCAATTTTATGTTGGAGTGATTTCTTTTGAGTAAACATATATTTATTTCAACCGCCTTTAGAAGTTATATTTTCTCTATATTTGGATTTTAGCATCTTTTATAATTTTTAAATATAGGAATTGTTAAATATTTAAGAATCTATTACATTTTATGCATAATTCCCTTTTTTTTGTCATGAAAAATAAACTGTATTTAATGGTATTGTAAACAAACTGTAAAATAAATCATGTATAACTGTATAAGAAGGGAGTCGGATTATGAACTATTTTAAGCGAATCAGTAGTCTAGTATTAGCAGGAATTATAGGTCTTTCTAGTACAGTCGCTGTTAAAGCAGAGTCAAACGACGAGAAACTTAACAACATGCAACAGCAATTGCAGCAAAACGATGCAGAAATGCAAAAGAAAGAGCAAGAGAAGCAAGCTGTTAATAAAGAAATTAAAGGTATCGAAAACGAACTACATAATTTAAATAATACAATTGCAAAAAATAAAGAGGATCAAGCTGCTATTCAACGTAAAATCGATGAAACACATAAGCAAATTGAGCAAAAAAAGAATGAAATTGTCGTTTTAGAGGATAAAGTCCTTGCTCGTAAGGATATTATGAGAAAACGTATGGTTTCTGTTCAAAACAGTTCAAATACGAGTTTAGTAGTAGAAGTTGTAGTAGAGTCAAAAAACTTTGCAGATTTCTTACAACGTATGAACGCAGTTTCTACTATTCTAGAAGCTGATAAAGAAATTTTACGTCTACAAGAACAAGATCTTCGTCAAATTGAAGAAGATAAGAAAACAATTGATGAAAAAGAAGCATCTTTAGTAGTAGACAAACAAAAATTAGCAAAAGCACAAGCTGAGTTGCAAGATAACTTGAAAAAGCGTCAAGCTAACTTACAAACAGTTCAAGATAAATATAATCAGGTTGCAAGCCAACTTAATTTAGCAGCAGAAGAGAAAGCTAAAATTGAGTCAAATATGAAGGCAGTGCAAGAAACAATTGCTCGTGAGCAAGAAGCAGCAAGAATTGCAGCAGAAGAGCGTGCGAAAGCAGAAGCAGCTGCAAAGGCTGAGCAAGAAGCTTTAGCTAAGGCACAGGCGGAAGTTGCTGAAAAGAAAAAGCAAGAACAAGCTAGTAAACCAGCTAGTAAACCAGCCGAACCTGTTGCTAATAATAATTCGAAGGTAGAACCTGCACAACCTTCTAAGCCAACTGCTGGTGGAAAAGAACTTTATGTACATGCAACAGCTTATACAGCAGACCCAGCTGAAAATGGTTATGCAGCAGGTCAACAAGTATATTCTGCATGGGGAGGCTATAATTTAACTGCAAACCCAGGAATGAAATTAATTGCGGTGGATCCATCTGTTATTCCATTAGGATCTACTGTAAATGTTGAAGGCTATGGAATTGCAATTGCAGCAGATACTGGTGGCGCGATTAAAGGTCACAAAATCGATGTTTTAATGCCGGATAAAGCTTCGTCTAGTAATTGGGGCAGAAAAAATGTTAAAGTTACAATTTTAAACTAAAACGTAATCCAACTTTACAAAACGTAAAGTTGGATTTTTTGTGAAAATAATGTTAAGTTGAGTTTACATTTTGTTAAGGAAAGCATACAATGAAATTAAGAGGTGGTAAATTTGTCCATTTTAAATAGAGTGAAGGAATTAAGAGCTCGATTTAATTTTTCGCAAAGTGTATTAGCAGAAAAGGTTGGAGTAACGAGACAAACAATCGCTGCAATTGAAAAAGGTGATTATGTTCCTTCATTGTTATTAGCACTTACGATTTGTGATGTATTCGAGTTAAAGATGGAAGATGTGTTTGTTTTAAATAAGGAGGGGGAAGAGGATGAATAGACTCGTATTTTCTTATATGCTAAATGTACTTTTAATGGTATTAGCAGGTTGGGCGTTTATTGAGTTGTATTATTTTACTATTGAAGTCGCTAATTTTATTCAAACGGAGAGAGTACCATCTGAAATTTCACTGAGTTTAATGCCGCTAGTATTACTTTTAATATTTGGTATTGTATCGACTGTTCTTTATAAAATTCAAAAGAAAAAATATAAAGAGCTCTCGTATTGGATGTTTCCACTATTATTTCCTCAAGAGGATGAGCGAGAAAAGGCAATTACAGAAAAGGCTTGTCGTACTACATTTATGTCACTATGGTACGTGCTGCCTTGTGCGGTTGGTTTTTTAACTCTTTCTCCAATTGCTAATCTATATGTTCCTGCATATCCAATATATATTGCATTTAGTATTTTCTTTATTCAAATGACGATTTTTCACGTATCCTTATATCGAAATAAAATCGCTTAAAAAGAAACCTTCTTGCACGTGCGAGAAGGTTTCTTTTTAGCTTATACTTGTACATATAGCAATATTATCTTATCATTTTATATAGAGTAAGATTTTGTAAGGGAAAGGAATTGTATATGAATAAGCAAAGAATTTATAGTATAGTAGCAATCCTTCTATTTGTTGTAGGTGGTGTGTTAATCGGAAAGCCATTTTATGATGGATATCAGGCTGAAAAGAAACAGACTGAAAATGTACAGGCTGTTCAAAAAATGGATTATGAAAAACATGAGACGGAATTTGTAGATGCTTCGAAAATTGATCAACCAGACTTGGCAGAAGTAGCGACTGCATCATTAGATAAGAAACAAGTAATTGGTCGTATTTCGATCCCGAGTGTTTCATTAGAACTTCCTGTTTTAAAATCTTCTACTGAGAAAAACCTATTATCAGGTGCAGCAACAGTAAAAGAAAATCAAGTAATGGGAAAAGGGAACTATGCATTAGCAGGACATAACATGTCTAAAAAAGGTGTTTTATTTAGTGATGTAGCCTCTTTAAAAAAAGGCGACAAAATTTATTTGTATGATAATGAAAATGAATATGAATATGCGGTTACTGGTGTATCTGAAGTAACTCCTGATAAGTGGGAAGTTGTAGAGGATCATGGGAAAGATGAGATAACGCTTATTACATGTGTATCTGTGAAAGATAATTCTAAACGTTACGTTGTTGCTGGTGATTTAGTAGGAACGAAGGCGAAGAAATAAAAAAGATGAGGGGAATCCCTCATCTTTTTTTAATCCATCCATTTCACTAATCTCTTAGAAATTAGTAATAAAACACAACCTAATACAATTGCTACAGCTCCGATTACTGTAAATACTTCAGCATATCCAAGTGAAGTTGTGAAGCTTGCAAGTTGTCCGCCTAAAATGTTAGCAATTCCTGAGCTTGCTAACCATACTCCCATTAATAAAGAAGCAAGTTTTACTGGGGCAAGTGCACTAACCATTGATAGTCCAACAGGTGATAAGAATAGCTCACCTAACGTATGGAAAAGATACGTAAAGACGATAAATAGTAAGTTTGCTTTTTCTGTAATGTTATGTTCATCACTACCTGTTTTTAATGTAGCGATAACGAGAATGATATAACCGATACCAAGCAAGATCATACCAAGTCCCATTTTAGTTGGGATTTTTAAATCCCCGCGCTTGCGAGTTGCAAGTTTTGCCCATAATGCTGAAATGACTGGAGCAAGTAAAATAATAAATAATGGATTGACCGATTGGAACCAAGATGTTGGAACTTCCCATCCGAACACAGAGCGGTCTACAAATTTGTTTGTATATAATGTTAATGAGCTACCAGCTTGTTCAAAGCCAGCCCAGAAGAAGACAACGAAGCATGTTAAAATGACGATAACTGCGGTACGTTGTTTTTCTTTTTTTGTTAACGGTGTATCTCCTACTGATGGTTGTCCATCTGTTGTTTGCAAATCACGAGTTGGTTTTTTACCGATATCACCAAGGAAGCGATTTGATAATGTTGTAAATAAAATTTGTCCAATGATCATTCCAATTGAAGCGGCTAAGAAACCGTAACGGAATCCGTAATGTACAACGCCATCAACTGTTGTTTTGAATAAATTTTCTGATAAAAAACCACAAACGAGTGGAGCTAAAAATGATCCGACGTTAATACCCATATAGAAAATGGTAAATGCACTATCACGTTTTGGATCGTTCTCTTCGTATAATTCCCCAACCAGTGTAGAGATGTTCGGTTTGAAGAATCCGTTACCGATAATAATAAGCGCTAATCCGAGGTATAGGCCGGCTTGGTTTTGCATGGCAAATAGTGTAAGGTTACCAATTGCCATTGTTATACCACCAATTGTGATCGCTTTTCGTCTACCTAGGAACCGGTCTGTTAAGTATCCACCAATCATTGGTGTGAAATAACAGGCTCCAGTGTAAAATCCGTAAATGGATAGTGCCCACGCAGGACTAAACCCAAGACCACCGCTTACTAAAGCTGTCGTTAAATATAATGTTAATAATCCTCGTAATCCATAGTAACTAAATCTTTCCCACATTTCTGTAAAGAAGAGTAAGTATAAACCTGGAGGATGTTTCTTTTTTCTTTGTTGTTCTCTTTCTAGTTGTATCGCTGATTCCATGTTATTTTCCTCCTGACACAAACAAAAACAAAGTTAATAATTTTGTACATTTAATATTTTACCTTATTAACTATTATAAGTCAATAAAGGTTGATTTTTCAGAAGAAATTGGAAAAGAGGGATAGCTATAGAATGGGTGTTTCTTTTATGTTAGACTATGGACTATGTTTTCTTTGTTAGGAAGCGAATTATTGCACTTTTTTATATGTGAAATTGATTTCATAAAAGATGAAATTAAAGAAGGAGAAACAAATGAAATTGTTACAGAAAAAAGAAATTTTACTGATTAGCCTTATGTTATTCTCGATGTTCTTTGGAGCGGGGAATCTTATATTCCCACCTTTCCTTGGGTATGAAGCAGGAGAACATGTGTGGATTTCATTAATAGGATTTATTATATCAGCAACAGGTCTTCCTATATTGGGTGTTATCGCTATTGCGAAAGCGGGAAGCTTTCAAACGTTAGCGGGGAGGGTTCATTCTTCATTCGCCATTATTTTCCCATGTATCGTGTATTTATTTATTGGACCAGGTCTTGGTATACCACGTGCAGGAAGTTTAGCTTTTGAAATGGGACCAGGTCAGTTCTTCACAGAATCGGGAAGTGTAGTTTTATTATGTTACACGGTTATTTTCTTTAGTATTGTGTACTGGTTAAGTTTATCACCGTCTAAATTAATGGGGTTGTTCGGAAAAGTTTTAACACCGTTATTATTAGGGATGATTGCCCTTATTTTTATAAAGAGTATGTTTACATCAGTAGGCAGTGTGAAAGAGGCTGCTGGAAACTATGGACAAGCTCCTATGTTCCAAGGCTTTTTAGATGGATATTTAACAATGGATGCGCTAGCCGCTTTAATTTTTGGGATTGTTATTGCAAATGCTCTTCGTGCAAAAGGTGTTGAAGATGATAAAGGTTTAGCGAAATATATGAGTATTGCTGGAATTGGTGCAGGACTATTATTATCTATTATTTATGTCATACTTGGATATGTTGGTTCAATTAGCGGTTCGTTAGGTACATTTGATAATGGGGCGAACGTGTTAGCGCAAGTTATGACTACATTATTTGGACAAGGCGGAGTCGTTTTATTAGGTCTTATTTTTACGATCGCTTGTTTATGCGTTTCAATCGGGCTTGTTACATCTTGTAGTCAATTTTTCGCAAGTGCATTTCCGAAAGTAGCGTATAAAGTTTGGGCATTTATATTAAGTTTTGCTAGTATGATTTTAGCTAATTTAGGATTAACACAAATTTTAAAAGTATCAGTACCGATTCTTGGATTTATTTATCCAGTTGCATTAACACTCATTATTCTAGGGTTATTCCATAAATATATTGGAAAGTATGCATACGTATATGCAGTAGCTGTTGGGATTGTAGCGGTATTTAGTGCAATCGATATTTTCAATAAAAATGTAATGATGAATCAGTGGACGTCAATATTGAAATACATTCCGTTTTATACAGAAGGTGTTGGATGGATTGTTCCAGCTATTATAGGTGTTTGTATTGGTGTCATCGTTAGTGTTGTTCTAAATAAGAATAAATGAGTAAAAAGGTGTTTTCCTATTTCGGAAGATACCTTTCTTTTTTTAGGAAAAATAGTATTGAAAATGAATAGACTAAGAGTATGATAAAGATAATTGGTAATATATAGATTTTGAATGAATGGTGAGGGGGGAGCGTATGAAGGAGGATTTAAATAAGAAAATAGAAGCGCTCGAAACGGCAATTGAAACAATTCAAGAAGCGCTTTTTGAATTGAAAGCAAAACAAAGAGAAATAGAAGTAGAAAATGCTCAGCAACATGTTAGTAAAGAAAAGAAAGAATATATTGAAACGGTAATGGAGGAAAAGCAAAAAGAAGAAGTAGTTACAATAAAGGAGCCCGTGCAAGAACGTGAGGTAAAACAAGTAGATATATCTGCATTTAAACCAGAACCATTTAATATTATTAAGTTTTGCCAAACTTGGTTGCCACGTATATTTGTCGGCATTATGTTACTTGGAGTAATCTGGTTATTTAAAGCAGGGGTAGATGCTGGATTATTAACACCTGTAATACGAATTGTGTTTGGTATTGTCCTATCAATCGGTTTTTATTATATAGGTGATATTCAAATTAAACGAGAGCGGCAAGCGTTGGGTTTAGTATTAGCAGGAGGAAGTATTACGGGTATAGTTTTAACGACATTTGCGGCGCATTATTTATATGGATTTATTCCAGCAAGTGTTGCGTTTGTATGTAATATTGCATGGGTCATTTTAGGTATTTATGTAGCGAAGAGGTATCAATCGGAATATCTTACTATATTCGTAGCCGTAGGAGCGTTCTTCGTGCCATTCTTATTAAATAGTACGACTCCTAATCCTTATATTTTCTTTGGATATGAGACGATACTAACACTTAGCTTATTATGGTATGCGTTGAAAAATCGTTATCAGTATTTATATATGATTTCTTATGCTGTTGCTGCTATTGTCCTTTTTGTTTTCTTTGCTATTATGTCAATGTTAGTAGAGGATTTGCAAATACAGTTAACGGTTGTTTATGGTTTGATTCACTTACTATTATTTTGGCATATGTTTACGGAGAGAAGTTTTATATTAGAGCCACGCTTGGCGATATTTAGTGCGAATGCAGTTCTCTTTATATTAGCCATTTCAAAAATACCTGAATTTACAACATGGGGATTAATGATTAGTGCACTCGTGCACGCTACTATGTTTGTGTTTGAATATAGGAAGAATAGACATTCTACATTTACAAATCTTTTATTTGGTTTCGCAATGGGTGCATTTAGTTTAGCGATTTTATATGAGTATAGTTTAGTAAATGCAGCGATTGTATTATTATTGCAAGGTTTCCTCGGTATGGTGACTGCTATTAAAGTAAAACAACAGGTGAAATTGTATGTTAGTGCGACGATTTACGCGATTGGAATGATACAAACTATTTTTAGTCCGTTTGATCATTTCATTTCAGCTGGGTTTGTTGCCCATATTATTTTAATAGGTACATTTTATTACTGCATGAAACAAGCGAAAGATGTGTTAAGGAGCTTCGGAAAATATGTTTATTCTATAACGCTCTATTGGTTTATGGTTATCGTATTTATTGCAATTACTAGAGTCGGTGAAGTGCTGTCTACAGATGGAAGTATAATAAGCGTATCTGTATCGTTATTATGGATGGTATATGCATTATTTGCCGTTTGGCTTGGACGGAATAAAAATATGAATGAAATATTGTATGCCGGCTTAGTCGTGTTAGTCGTAACGATAGGGAAGCTATTCCTTCTGGACTTACCAGAAGTATCGATGATGATCAGGGCTGTGTTATTCTTAATTGTAGGAAGTATAGGTATCGTTATTTCAAGAATGTTTTTCTCGAAAGAAGAGAAGTGAGAAGAAGGCAATCCGCATGCGGATTGCCTTCTTCATTATTTCTTATCAATTATTACAGTTTCATTGTATTTCGCTGTCGTATTTTGGCGTAGACGAAGAGTTGCTTGTCCAGCAGTATTTGGATTGATTTGTACATTTACAATCTTCTCAGCAGAACCAAAGCTGTTTGTTGTGAATGAGAAGGCGCTACTATATCCGAAAGTAGATGGCCAAGTGCCGTTTGTATTTTGGACTTTTGCTACTTGTGTGCCGCCAGTCGTGAAGATACCTAAAGAATAGTTATTATAAGTTGTATTAGGTAATAAGTTGTTTACTTGAATCTTTATTTGGAACACTTCATTGTTTGGTAGAATGCTAGGGCGTGTAATCACATAATTGTTTGCTGTTACGGCGCCGTTATATCCGTAGGAACCAGGTTTAAATGTATTTGTATTAAACCATTGGTAACCAGCGTTTGGTGCACTCCAAGGTTCTGGTTGTGGCTCTGTTGATAAGCTTGGTTGTTCAAATGTTTGTAAAGCAGTAGGTGAATCAAGTTGTAAACCGTTTACTTGATCTAAGCTTGTAAATGTCTCTTGTTTCGATAGCCAATTTACGATATTTTCTAGTAAAACAGCATCGTTTTCTTCTTTATAACCATCGTAAGTTTTCTTTGTTTGGCCAGAATCTTCACGAACGTATTTTGGCGTAGCATCTTCAACAGGAGAAGAGTCACCGATAAAGGCAGCTTTTCCAAGTCCTACTTTTGCAATTGCAGCATATGGGCCCTCTGCAACGCCACCGCCGTTATAAACACCACTATCAACAGCGTTATTCCATTTTGATGGGTTTTCTGGAAGATAAACAAGTCCTTTTGCTAGTTTTGGATTTGTAATTGCTAGAGTAGAACCAGCATGCATTGCTACTGATGAAACACCTTGTGTAATTCCGAATGATTGTTCAGGCGAAACAATGTTTTTAGCTGAAACATCACCAAGTGCATTGTAACGGAAGCGAATACCAAAATTATTAGATAGCCAATCGGAACTTTCTACTCCTTGCATAGCTTGTGAGTTTGCTTCTTCGTTAGACATTCCTTTTGCGGGATTTTCCCAAGCACCGCGTCTATATCCATTAAATACTTCAGAAGAGTCCCAGCGGTTTTTATTACGATCTGCATTATAATGATCGGCAATGAAGAAGATACTGCCGCCATTTTTTACATATTGTAACATTGCATCTTGTTCAGATTTTTTGTAAGGAATATTTGCCTCTGGAACGATAAACACGTTGTAATTTTTTAAGTCTTCGTATGTAATAGGTGTTGATTTACGAAGTTCTTTTACATGATATCCATTTTGGGCAATGCCGTTTCCGAAATCAGAAAAGCCGCCATCAATAACCCAGTCAGCTGTCCCTGCAGTTTGACCGTGCGTATTATCAAATAATACTTTCTTCCCATTGTTTTGATTTACAACCTTTGCAGCAATTTCAGGAGCTGGGTCTACTGAGCTTTCGGCATAAGTAGACGGTATGAACGAACTCCCCATACTAAGTGTAATTGCTGTTGCTAAAGAAAATGTAATCCATTTTTTATTCTTCATAGAAGAATCCCCCTAATAATAAATATATGTGCTTTAATAATGTAATTTATTTTTCTGAAAAAATAAAGACAGAAAACGTAAAAAATATTAAAAAATTGTAAAAATACCGTGAATTTTGTTGAGAAATATTTATGTAGACAATAAAAAATCCCTTCCAATTAACAAGGAAGGGATAACTTGTTTAACTAATCTTTGAATTAGGTGTTTCATCAATCTTATGAAACCCTTTCATGTAATACACGATAGCTAAGCCAATAAGCCAAATTGGGCCAACGATTAATGCAATTCGTGTATCTTCTGAATACGCCATTATACATAGTACAAGTGCAAGGAAGCCAAGTGAGAAGTAAGAGCTTAATGGATGTAAAGGCATTTTATACGTTAGCTTGTCTTTTTTCTCAGTTGATAATCCTTTACGGAATTTAATTTGAGCGACTAATATAATTCCCCAGGTCCAAATTGCCCCGAAAGTTGAAATACTAGTCAGCCATGTAAACACTTTTGCGGGCACAAGATAGTTTAATATAACACCAACGAGTAAAACGATAGCTGTTGCTACAATTCCTTGACTCGGAATACCGTTTTTATTTAAACGACCAAATCTTTCAGGTGCTTTCTTTTGCTGAGCTAATGTAAATAGCATACGGCCTGTACTAAATAAACCACCATTACAAGAAGAAAGAGCTGCTGTTAATACGACAAAGTTAATAATCCCTGCTGCTTTTGCGATACCAATTTGCTGGAATGTTAATACGAATGGACTTCCTTTTTCACCAAGTTCATTCCATGGATAAATTGCCATCATAACGAATAGAGCCCCAACGTAGAACAGTAATATTCTCCAAAATACGTTATCGATTGCTTTTGCGAGTGTTTTTTTCGGATTTTGAGCTTCACCCGCTGTAACACCGATTAATTCAACGCCTAAATAAGCGAATAACACCATTTGCATGGAGAGTAGTAACCCAGAAAAACCATTTGGGAACCAGCCACCATGTGACCAAAGGTTTGAAATACCAGTAGCGATACCACCGTTTCCAAATCCGAATAAAATAATACCAGCTCCAACAATTATCATACAGATAATTGTGACAATTTTGATGAGAGCAAACCAAAATTCAAGTTCTCCAAATACCTTTACGGATAAGAAGTTGAAAGCACTCATTAATAATAGAGCGAGTAAAGCCCAAGTCCAGCGCGGGATATCTGGGAACCAGTATTGCATGTAAATGCCAGCTGCTGTAATTTCAGCCATGCAAGTAACAACCCATAAAAACCAGTAGTTCCAGCCAGTAATATAGCCAGCTAGTGGTCCAAGATAATCAGAGGCATATTTACTAAAAGAACCGGCAACAGGTTGTTCAATTGCCATTTCTCCGAGTGCTCGCATAATGAAAAAAATAACGAGTCCGGCGATCATATAACCTAGTAGAATAGAAGGGCCAGCTAGCTTAATAGCAGAAGCAGATCCTAAAAATAGTCCAACGCCAATAGCGGAGCCGAGCGACATTAAAGTAATATGTCGTTCTTTTAAACCGCGGTTTAAAGTTTCAGATTTGTTTGTGTGCTGCATAAGAAGAATCCCCCTTGTAGAGTGAACGATATTTGAATGCGTTTAATAAATATTTAACTATTTCAAATTATAAAACATTTCTATCTGTTATGCTACAAAAATAATCATGATGAACTGTACTACATCTAAACTTGTCAGACTTAAACTTAAAATTCGAACTATTAGCGAATATATTGACTCTTCTTTTTATTGATTGTTAAGATTAAGTATTATATTTTCTCACATACTAGTAAGAAAAGAATATGTGATAATAATTCAGATGTAGGAAGGGTACATAACCATGTTTCAATTACAAAAATATAACACTTCTGTGAAGCAAGAGCTTTTAGCTGGCATCACAACTTTTTTTACATTTGCGTATATTCTTGTCATCAATCCGAAAATATTATCTGATGCAGGTGTACCATTTGATCAAGCTTTTACAGCAACTATTATTGCGACGGTTGTAGGAACGCTATGTATGGCGTTTTTAGCTAACTATCCAATTGTTATTGCTCCAGCTATGGGAATGAATGCGTATTTTGCTTATTCTGTTGTTCAACAGGCAGAGGGGATTACATATGTCATTGCGTTTTCAGCAGTATTTGTAACAGGTATCATTTTTCTTTTATTATCTTTCACTTCATTTAGGCAAAAGCTAATTGTCGCAATTCCTGATAGTTTAAAACATGCAATTGCAGGTGGAATTGGACTATTTATTGCTTTTATTGGATTACGCCTTTCTGGAATTATCGTTGATCATCCATCTAATTTAGTTACGATTGGTGATTTTCATTCTCCAGCCGTTATTTTAACTTTAATTGGTTTAATATTAGCGGCGGTATTAATGGCATTACGTGTGAGCGGTGCATTATTTATTAGTATGATTGTGACAGGAGTTATCGCCTTCTTTACAGGGCAACTGAAGTTTACGGATAAAATTGTTGCGATGCCTCATTTACCAGAGGGAATTATCGTTTCAAACCCAATCAATGCCTTTTCAGATGTAATTGAATACGGATTATATGGTGTTGTATTTTCATTTTTACTTGTACTGTTATTTGATACAACAGGTGCATTACTTGGTTTAATTAAACAAGCGGGTTTAATTACAGATAATACAGAGAAACGTTTTGGTAAAGCGTTTATTGCAGATGCAATTGGTGGGACTACAGGTTCTATCTTTGGAACAAGCCCAACAGCAGCGACGATTGAATCATCAGCTGGTATTGCTGCAGGTGGTAAAACAGGATTAACGGGTATTGTAGTTGTCGGTCTAACGATTATAACGGCATTCTTCAGCCCTGTGATTGCTTCTTTATCAAGTGTAGCCGCTATTACAGCTCCTTCATTAATTATTGTAGGTAGTCTAATGGCGCAAAGTCTTCGTGATATTAATTGGAATGAATTTGAAGATGCATTACCAGCATTTTTAATTTTTATCGGTATTCCGTTAACGTCTAGCATTGCGAATGGAATTGCAATTGGATTTTTAGTGTATCCAGTCTTAAAAATTGTGAAAGGGAAAGGGATGGAAGTACATCCGTTACTATACTTATTTACAATTTTATTTGGATGTCATTTATTCTTATAATATAGATATAGAAGAGGGAGCTTCTTATGGGAGGCTCTTTTTTTGTGTATAATAAAGTAAAAATCAAACGATTTTAGTAAAATATAAATTACCTAATGGAATATATATGTTACAATAAAGGCAGAGGAGGAACATGAATGGCTGTAAGTAAAATAAAAGTCGCGCGTGTTCAGTTAGATTTAACACAGCAACAATTAGCAGAAAAAGTAGGCGTTACAAGGCAAACGATTAGTTTAATTGAGAAGGGGAAATACAACCCGTCTTTAGATTTATGTTTGAAAATTTGTTATGCGGTAGACAAAACACTGAATGATTTATTTTGGGAGGAAGAGGAGTGAGGATTGTGAAAGATGAACGTTTAATGATTGAGGGGCTAAAACATATTAGACTCGTTTTCATCTTACAAAATATCGTCATACTAGGTATCGTTTTTTATCGCTACGTTTTGCAAGGTGCAGGATATGAAAGTGTTTCGGATTTATTAATGGTATTTATGGGCGGGATCGTAGTCATTAACTTCTTAAATTTAAAACATTCTGTAGAGGCATATGAGCATACAGGTGGAGTATCACGCAGCTATTTTATGAAATTATTATTTATTCCAGTAGGTATTGTTATTGGAATTTTAGCTATTTGTATTATTGTAACACCAGATATTGCTATAAAGGAAATTAGTATGACAGGACTTATTATGTTTGCTTGTTTTTTAGTTCCTAGTTTGTTTATATACATATATATGAGAAAAATAAAAAGTGAAGATTGAAATATAAGAAAAGCTTTCTCATATTGCGGAAAGCTTTTCTTATATTCTTTTATACAGTACTTTATGAAGGCCAATCGGTTCAATTTCAAAGATTTCACCATGTTCCTGAAAGCCTAAGCGCTTGTAATAGTCAGCTACAGTAATTCGGCCATTACACCATAATATATTTGCTTTACGTTCTTGCAAGACTTGCTCCGCCTTCTGAATTAAGGAACTTCCAGCACGTTTGTTTCGAAATTCAGGTAATGTGGCCATTCCTCGTAGACGATAATGAACACCTGCTAGTAAGTCAGGGTATATCTCTTTTGAGAAGGAAGCGATACTAATTAGTTCATCGTTTATAAATGCGCCTAAGTGAAAGGTGTCTGTTTCATAGTCGGAAGAGTATTTACAATCTGCTAATGTTTGATTCGGGCGTAAAATTTTTTGACGTAATACGTAAGTTTCAGATCCCTCAATATTTTTCACGGTAATCATATTAACATCCTTTCTTATAAGGCGTTTTCTGTTAGTTGTATAAAGAAATAGGCAGGTGCGGCGAAAAGTCCGAGTATGCTAGCAATTCCGAGAAGGAGTGAAAGTAAGAGGCAAGAGTATTTTATTCCATTCGATTTTTTCCATCCGTAACTACAAATTTCAATGCTAACACCGATGAGAATAATGGCAACGAGTATTTCCGCCAATAATAAAAGAGCTAAAGTTACAATAGACATAATGTGATCCATCCTCATAATATGTGATAGTAACATTTTACCATATGGAATGGAAAAAAATGCCCCTCAATTATGTAAGGGGCATTTTTTATTCTAATATGTTTTTCAACGTATCAATATGTTCTTTTGAACCTGTGACAAGCAATGTATCACCATGTTGTAGTCTCGTATCACCATGCGGGATTAATGCTTTATTACCGCGGTAAATTTGAATGACGAGTACATCCCCTAAAAACGGAAGGCGACGTAGTGCAACACCGTTATATGTATTGCTACGTAGTTCAACTTCACGAACTGTTTCATTTGCTGTTGTAATTAAGCGAACGAGACTCGGTTTATCAATTAGTGCACGTAACAGAATACGTGTAGAGTTAATTGTTGAGAATACGGCGATATGTTCTTGCGTTGCTTTTTCTTGTAGAAGTGGATCTTCTACACTTGCAATAACATGTTCAACACCTAGATCTTTTGCGTGTTCCGCCAATAATAAGTTTTGTTCATCATCACTTGTTGCAACAACAACGCGGTCTGCGTTAAATGCTGTTTGTTCAGTTAATGAAGCGATTGTGATGTCATCTAATTTTACGATAGGGAAGTCATGTGATTTCGCTTCCTCATCATTTATTTTATTTTGACGCATCATATAAAGTGTTACGTCATAATCTTCTCGTTTTAAATCAAGTGATAACGGAAGGGTAATTCTGCTCGCACCAATAATAGAAACTTTT
The DNA here is from genome assembly GCF_030733445.1 of Bacillus sp. MMSF_3353. Taxonomy (NCBI): domain Bacteria; kingdom Bacillati; phylum Bacillota; class Bacilli; order Caryophanales; family Bacillaceae; genus Bacillus; species Bacillus sp. MMSF_3353. Next base: position 25,209 of record NZ_JASHJA010000013.1, on the reverse strand, counting down.
GGTTTTGGTGTTTCTACTTTTGGGAACATCTTTTTAAATAATATAGGTGCAAAAATACAAGTAATAACTGCGCTTAAAATAAGGGAAGCAGATAAACTCGGACTGATGATTCCTAGTTTTTCACCAATTTGTGCAGCTGCAATAACTAAAGAAAGTGTCGATGTTAATAAGATGGCACTTCCTAGTACGATATTACGTGGATACCATTTTCGTAAGACGAGTGATGGTAACAGTTTTGAGATAAAGAGTCCTACAATTAAAATTGGGATCATTAGCATGCTAGAAGGTTCTTTAAAAATAGACCAAACTTCTAGATTCACACCAACCATTACGAAGAAAATAGGGATGAAGAAACCGTAGCCGATGGAATCCAGTTTTTCAATCATATCTTCATTTGGTGATAATAACGATACGAGTACCCCTGCTAAGAAGGCACCTAAAATATTTTCAGCTCCAACAGATTCAGATAACCCAACTAATATTAAGATGAGTGCAAAAACAGCTCGTGTATCAATTTGTACACTACCAGCTTTTAAGCTATCTAAGTATGGAATGTTTTTAAAGCGTTTTGCAATGAAGTAAATAACAATACCAGCGCCGAATAGAAGAAGAAGGAGCCACATGCTTTGGCCGCTTTCGGAATTTAATCCGACGAATACAGCGAGTAAAATCATTGTAACTAAATCTGCAATAACAGCGACTAATAAAATGATTTGTCCGATTGCCGTTTTTCCTAAGTTATTTTCTTTTAATGTTGGTACAACAACACCTAAAGAAATAGTTGAAATAATTAAAGTCATAAACATTGCATTATCCACGAATCCTAGCCATACGAACAGTAATGATAGGACATAAGATAAGATGAAAATAAATAAGAAGATAATGCTTGCTGCTTGGAATGTGTTTGGTTCGTTTGTCGTATTCTTTTTCCCTTTTTGTTTAAAGATAGAAAAATCAATTTCTAAACCGCTTAAGAACATTAAGAAGATAAATCCTAGTGTCGATAAGACTTGAAGCCACATATCTGGCTCAATAATATTAAACCCACTTTTACCTACAAAGATTCCTGCGATGATTTCTGCAACAACGACAGGAAGTGCTTTTAATTTAAAGCGTTGTAACAAAAGGGGAACGAAAAACGCGATTGCAACGACAACCATAAGTGATAGAACAGAAGTATGATGTTCCATTGCGTTCTCTCCCTTCAAATAAATATAGTACCTATTTAGCCATATAATAGGTAGAAAAGCAACGCATATGGATTCGATTTCATAAAGAAAGAGTTTTCTTAAGATTTGTCATAATAAGTATATTTTTCATGATTCTGTTGTTAATTTCGTAATGTGGATGTAATAGGGGAGGGGATAAAGTGAAGGCTTTTACGGGCAGTTGATCCCCCTGGGGTCTTACTGCTCGTTAATGAGGGATAAAAAAAAGACTGCTGAGGAATCTCAGCAGTCTTTTTCATATACATTACATTGAGAAGAAGATCCATACAGTTAAACCAACTGTTGCAGTTGCAACGAAGAAACTGTATATCATTGTAAGGATTTGAACTCTTCCTTCTCCTTCTTTTAAATGCATGAACATAATTAATTGTAACAACGCTTGCGCAACAGCCATTACGATAATAGTTGTTAAGATCGTTGAAAGTGGCAAGTTTGTATAAAGTGCCACGTATAACGCTAGAAACGTTAGTGCAAGCGATAAAATAAATCCGAAAACGTGTGACCAAGGGAATCCGCTATGCGCATGCCCGTTTGCTTGGTTGTTATTTTGATCCATTTACGCCACCATCCCGTTCAAGTAAACTAGTGTGTAAATAAATACCCAAACTAGATCAAGGAAATGCCAATATAAGCTGATAATGAATACTTTACGCGCTGTAACTGGTGTTAAACCTCGTTTTAAAATTTGGATAATAACACAAGTTGCCCAAATGATACCGCCTGTTACGTGGGCACCATGTGTTCCAAGAAGAACGAAGAATGCAGATAGGAAAGCACTTGTTTGAATTGTTGCGCCTTCACCGATGTACATAATGAACTCTTCGATTTCAAAGAATAGGAAACCTGCACCTAAAAGTAATGTAAGGATGAACCATCCAAGCATTGCTTTTTGGTTGTGCTTACGCATTTCGTGAATTACGATACCACATGTGAAACTACTTGTTAAAAGTAGTAATGTTTGAATTAAAAGCGTTTTAAGTTCAAACAGTTGCGCTGGGGTTGGGCCATCTGCCGTACGACCAGCAAGTACTAGATAAGAGGCGAAAAGTGTTGCGAACAGCATAATTTCAGCCCCAAGAAAAATCCAAAATCCTAGGATATTCAATCTGCTTTGCTCGGATTGATATTCCAAAGGTAAGCTTTTATCTAAAGCCGCCATATCATTTCACCTCTCATGCTATATGTTCTGTTTCTTTAATTTCATCAACGCTTACGTAGTAGCCATCATCATAATCGAACGAACGATAGATTAAGCAAGCTAAAATACCAACGCCGCCGATTGCTGCAAGCCAGAACCAGCTAAATACTAATGCGAAACCTGCAAGACCGAAGAATAAAGACGCAATAATAGGCACACCAGAGTTACTTGGCATGTGAATTGGTTTTAAATCTTCTGCTGCTGGTGTAACTGTTTCTCCGCGTTTTTTCATGTACCAGAAAGCATCAGCTTCTTTGATTTCAGGAAGTTTCGCGAAGTTGTAATGTTGTACAGGAGATTGAGTTGCCCATTCAAGTGTACGGCCATCCCATGGATCTCCAGTTGTGTCACGTTCACCGTGACGAGCACTCCAAATTACGTTGTAACAAAGAATTAGGAAACCAATACCCATCATTACCGCACCAACAGATGCGATTTGGTTTAGCCATCCCCATCCAAGACTTTCAGAGTAAGTGTACATACGACGAGTCATACCGTCTAAACCTAAGAAGTACATTGGGAAGAAACAGATATTGAATCCGCTCATAAAGATCCAGAATGTCCATTTACCTAGGCGTTCGTTTAACATATGACCAGTCATTTTTGGATACCAGAATGTGAATCCAGCAAGCATAGCGAATACTGTACCTGCGATTAATACGTAGTGGAAGTGAGCAATTAGGAAGTAGCTGTTATGGTACTGATAATCAGCTGCTGCCATACCAAGCATAACCCCTGTAACCCCACCGACTACGAAGTTTGGAATAAATGCCAATGACCAAAGCATTGGAACTGTAAAACGAATACGTCCTTTATACAGTGTAAACAACCAGTTAAAGATCTTAACCCCGGTTGGAATCGAAATCGCCATTGTCGAAATCGAGAAGAATGAGTTAACCGCTGGACCTGCACCCATCGTGAAGAAGTGATGAAGCCATACGACGAAACTTAGTAAAGAAATTGCAACCATTGAGTATACCATCGCACTGTAACCGAATAGACGTTTACGTGAGAATGTACTAATGATTTCAGAGAAAATACCGAATGCCGGTAAAATAACGATATATACTTCAGGGTGACCCCATACCCAGAATAGGTTGGCCCATAACATTGGCATACCGCCGCTCGCCATCGTAAAGAAGTGAGCATCGAATAGACGGTCAAATGTCATTAATGCAAGAGCAACTGTTAATACTGGGAAAGCGAAAATAATGATAACTGTTGTAATTAAGATTGACCAAGTAAACATTGGCATTCTCATTAAAGTCATACCAGGTGTACGCATTTTTAAGATAGTAACAAGGAAGTTAATACCGGTCATTAGCGTACCGAGACCTGAAATCTGTAATGCAATTGCGTAGTAGTTATTTCCTACACCAGAAGTAAACTCTGTACCTGCCATTGGGAAGTAAGAAGTCCACCCAGCGTCTGGAGAACCACCGATTACGAAAGCGATGTTAAATAACATTGCTCCGACGAAGAATAACCAGAAACTTAAAGCATTTAAGAACGGATATGCAACGTCACGAGCACCAATTTGTAATGGTACTACAAGGTTCATTAATCCCATAACGAATGGCATCGCCATGAAAAGAATCATAACTGTACCGTGTGTTGTGAAGATTCCGTTATAGTGTTCAGCATTTAAATAAGTTGTTTCTGGGAATGTTAACTGTGCACGGATCATTAAACCGTCCATACCACCACGGAATAACATGATAACCGCAGAGATAATATACATGGCCCCAATCTTTTTATGGTCAACAGTTGTTAACCATTCGTCCCAAAGCCATTTCCATTTTTTATACTTTGTTAGTACGAAAATGATTGCTAATGTCACAAGAACGATAGAAGCGTCTGCACCGTAAATAATCGGGTCACCTGTGACAAAGAATTCATCAAGCTTCACTGTGTTCACTCCAATCTGTTGGAATAATAGCTATTATTTTTTGTTTTTGTAGTAGTTGTAATCACAATATTCAAGTGATTTTGGATCTACATAACTTAAGTGGTGACTAGAGAATGTCATACGACCAACTACACCAGGTTTAACAATTTCGTTGTACTTATCTTCTGTTAGTTTAGGAGCAGTTTGTTGTACTTCTTTAACCCACTTGTCATATTTCTCTTTAGTTTTTGCTTCAACTTCGAACTCCATATGTGTGAATCCTTCACCAGAGAAGTTCGCACTACGGCCTAGGTAAGAACCAGGCTTATCAGCTTGTAAATAAAGATCCATAATCATGCCATCCATAGTGTACTTCATACCACCAAGTTCTGGTACCCAGAAAGCATTCATTGGACCGACAGAAGTCAGTTTGAATTGAATTGGTACACCAGCTGGGATGTTTAAATAGTTAACGGTTTCAATTTTTTCCTCTGGGTAACTGAATAACCATTTCCAGTTTGCAGATGTAACATAAATCTCAACTGGTTTAATATGTTTGGACTCTGCCGGAACCTCTTCCGAAGCATACGTTGCTTTTACTGTTGGAATCGATAATGCGATAACGATAATAACAGGAACAAGCGTCCAAATAATTTCTAATAATGTGTTACCGTGTTGTTCAGGTGGCTCGTAGTCCATATTCTCTGGTTTTTCACGATAACGAATCAAGATGACTGTAAACAAGATGAATACAATTGCGATAATTAATGACATAAGCAAGAATGACCAAACAATTAAATCATACTGTGCTTTTGCAACAGGTCCTTGCGGATTTAATACTGCGAGTTTCTTATCACAGCCGCCGAGGAACAGAAGTAATGATAACGGAAGAAGCGAAGCCAGCTTCCAAAACGTTTTCTTTAGTTGCACGATTGAAAATCTCCTTTCTCCTTGGATTGAAACTATGCCAATAAAACAATATAAACCTATTAATTTATAGATGGCAATAGTTTTTGTGATATTGTTAAAAAATAGACACAAATGCACACTTTTTAAGGTGAATATCATTTGTAACTTGATAACATTGTAAACTATTTTCCAGTGAAAAACGTGATTGTGGAAATTTTAAGATAAATAAAGTTATACCAAGATATCCAAGAAATAGAAAAAAGCTATCTTATGATAAGAAAGATAGCTGAATATTTTGTATATTTAGTTTACTTCTTTTTTTAGATTTATTTGTTGTTCAAATGTGACAACTTTTTTATATTTTAATTGGTATAAAATGTAACAAAAAATCATAAATGGAATACCACAATAAAGAGCAATTCTCTGATCTGGAATGAAAGCTAAACTAACAAATGTAATGAAATTGAGGGAGAATGCTACGATTGGAACGATTGGATAAAGCGGTGTGCGATATTTTAAATCATTAATGTCCCCGCCGTTTTTTAAGAAATTTCTACGGAAGAAAAACTGTGAAGCTGCGATTGACATCCAAACTACGACAGCGGCCATAGCTGCAATAGATGTTAAAACTAAAAAGACAGTATCTGCCGCAAATATACTTGTTAATAGAGACAAACTTGCAAAAATTAGACTGAAAATTAATGCGTTTAGTGGCACTCCTTTTTTAGTTAACTTCGTAAAAGCTGGACTTGCCATTCCTTGTTTTGCCATCGCCCAAAGCATACGAGAATTTGCGTATAGACCAGAGTTGGCTACGGATAATACTGCTGTAATAATAACAAAGTTCATAATGTCAGCTGCATATGGAACACCAGCCACATCAAATATAAGTACAAATGGACTTTCGACTAGATTAGCCTCTTGCCATGGGAGTAAACCTACAACAACTGATATTGCTAGGACGAAGAAGAAGAGAGTTCGCCAAATGGTATTTTTAATCGCTTTTGGAATTGTTTTCTCAGGGTTTTCACTTTCTCCTGAAGCAATTCCGATTAATTCTGTTCCTTGGAAGGAGTAATTTACTGTAATCATCGTAAGAAGAACAGCTAATGCACCGTTTGGAAATAATCCGCCATTTTCAGTGAAATTGTGAAGCATTGGCGCTGGTTTTCCATTAAAGTCTAGTAGACCGAACATAACTGCACCACCGAGTACGATGAAAATAACAATGGTTGCGACTTTTACACTTGCGAACCAAAATTCTGCTTCTGCATATGCTTTTGCTGATAATGCGTTTACAAGAAAGAGTGCTGCTGCAAATGTAACACACCAAATCCACGAAGAAACGTCTGGAAACCAACGTTTCATTAAAATACTTACAGTTGTTAACTCTACCCCAACTGTAACAGCCCAATTTAACCAATACATCCAACCGACAACAAATCCAAAACCAGGTGAAATAAATTTGCTTGCATAGCTTTGGAATGAACCTGCTTCTGGCATAGCAACTGATAATTCACCAAGACATAACATCGTTAAATACATAACAAATCCACCGACTAAAAATGCAAGAATAGCACCACCAGGACCGGCATTATGGACGATTTGACCAGATCCCATAAATAGGCCAGTTCCGATAACACCACCAAGTGCAATCATAAATAGGTGTCTACTTTTCATTGTTCGTTTTAAATCTGTTTGTTCTACTTGTTGATTCATATGCCCCTCACCCCGTTATTTTCTTGTATGTATGAATTGATTTTCATTCCGAGTTTTTAATCATTAGTGGGGGATGTGACACATACTCGGCTTATTTATTATGAAATGAATGGAGTATGTAAAATGCGAACTATGACTAAATACTCTAAGAATGTTTTTATTAACAAGGTGATATCTTCACTATGTTAATTATTTTGATTTTAGCAAAAATATTCAGAAAAGTATATTGTTTTTTCTTTTTATTAAAAATAATTAGAATTTTATAACGATGTAAGTGTGAACAATAATTCATAGAATCTTTCTAGCAAACTAGTAAGAAGAAAGGTACAATGATAAGAGGTATGTCTGTAAAATAATAATTAATGGAGTTTTGTTTAAAATGAAAAAGTTAAAATATCTTTTTGTTTTTGGAATTATATTTGCTGCCGCGTTTTTTATAGGGAAAGATAAAATTATACAAAAGGCGCAAGTGTTCCGTTTAGAGTTTTTATCTGAAATGAAAGAAGCGACTATGATTGAAAATGTTCCGTTTATAAAGCAGTTACCAGAATTACCTCGTGGATGTGAAGTTACAAGTTTGGCTATGTTGCTACAATACAAAGGTATACAAGTAGATAAGATGCAACTTGCTAGCGAAATTCATCGTGTTCCATTTGAACAAAATGGTTTACGTGGAAATCCTTATGAGGGGTTCGTTGGAAATATTTATACGAAGACAGAGCCAGGATATGGTGTATATAATCAACCCATTTTTAATTTAGCAGAAAAATATGCTCCTGAAAAAGTAGTTAATTTAACAGGTAGAGACGTGCAAGATATGTATAAAGTAGTTAGTTCCGGTTCGCCAGTATGGGTCATTATTAATACAACGTTTAAGCCACTAGCCGAGAGTAGTTTTGAAACATGGAATACAAGCTCTGGCGAAGTGAAAATTACATATTATGAACATAGTGTAGTAATAGTTGGGTATGATCAAAACTTTGTATATGTAAATGATCCACTTAAAAATAATCCGCGTTTTGCTGTTCCGCGAGCAGAGTTTGAGAAAGCTTGGGAGCAAATGGGGAAACAAGCGATTACTATTTTATAATACTGAAAAAGTCATCTTTTTGATGGCTTTTTATTTTTAAGTTATTATAACTGAGAATTCAGAAGATTCTTTTAAAAGTTAATGATTCACGCTATAATAACATTTAACTTGGTGAAGAAGGGGCGAAGAGAAATGGATGTTGCAAAGGAACTGGTTTTATCGAAAAATCAATTAATTGAGTGGAGAAGGCATTTTCATAAGTATCCAGAGTTATCTTTTCAAGAAGAAAAAACATCACAGTTTGTATTCGATATACTTCAAAAAATCCCATATTTAGAAGTGTCAAGACCTACTAAATATAGTGTAATGGCAAGGTTAATTGGTAAGCAACCTGGTAAAACCATCGCGGTTCGTGCTGACATGGACGCGCTTCCTATTCATGAAGAAAATGAGTTTGATTTTATTTCTACATATCCAGGTGTGATGCATGCATGTGGCCATGATGGACATATAGCGATATTACTTGGGGTCGTACATAAGTTAGTAGAAGAAAGAGAGAAGATTAAAGGAGAGATTCGTTTTCTCTTCCAACATGCAGAAGAAAACTTTCCTGGCGGTGCAGAGGAAATGGTTGCAGCGGGTGTAATGGAATGTGTGGATTATATTATTGGTGCTCACCTTTGGGCATCGTTAGAGGTTGGTAAAATAGGTGTAATTTATGGTCCTGCAATGGCAGCCCCAGATGTTTTTAAAATTACGATAGAAGGAAAAGGTGGACATGCTGGAATCCCTCATGAAACGGTTGATAGCATTGCAATCGGTACACAAGTTGTTTCGCAACTTCAGCACATTGTATCTCGCCTCACGAATCCATTAGATCCCCTTGTAGTATCTGTTACGCAATTTCATGCTGGGACAACCCATAATGTGATCCCAGAACAAGCGGAGATTGAAGGGACAGTGCGGAGTTTAAGACATGAGTTGCGAGAAGAAACAGAGAAAAGGATTGAACGAATTGTGAAGCATGTGACGGAATCTTACGGGGCGAAATATACATTTTCTTATGAATATGGATATCGACCAGTAGTAAATGATTATGAAGTTACAGAGATTATTGAGCAAACAGCATTACAGCTTTATGGAAGAGAGCAAGTTACTCGTTTACAGCCGACGATGGCTGGAGAAGATTTTTCAGCGTTTTTACAAAAGGCGCCAGGTACATTCTTTTTTATCGGAGCGGGAAATAACGAGAAAGGAATTATATATCCTCACCATCATCCTCGTTTTACGATTGATGAAGATGCATTACCGATTGGCGTGGAAGTCTTTGTATCATCCATTATGAATTTTATAAGTAAAGGAGAATGAGATGAAGAAAATACACGTATTAGCGCTTATTCCAGTTTTTTGTTTAGTTATTGGACCTGTATTTGCTAATTCAGTTACTCCTTACGTATTAGGGATGCCATTTTTATTGTTTTGGGTATTATTATCGGTGCTCATTACGTCTCTTTGTATGGGACTTGTGTACGTATTTGATCCTGCTAATAAGGGGGATGTAAAATGATCGCATTACTTATCATTATATTATTTTTGTTTCTTGCACTATTTTTAGGAATTCGGGCACAACATGGAAAAGATATGAATTTAGAGCAATGGTCAGTTGGTGGAAGAGGATTTGGCACTATTTTTGTTTTTCTTCTTATGGCAGGTGAAATTTATACGACGTTTACATTTTTAGGCGGAAGTGGATGGGCGTATAGTAAAGGAGCACCTACTTTCTATATTTTAGGTTATGGTGCACTAGCTTATATTTTATCTTACTTTTTATTGCCGCCAGTTTGGAAGTATGCGAAAGAGCATAATCTTGTTTCGCAGCCAGATTTTTTTGTGAAGAAATATAAGAGTCAGACACTTGGCATTATCGTTTCTGTCATTGGGGTTATTTCGATTATTCCATACCTTGTTTTACAGTTAAAAGGATTAGGAATTATCGTTTCGGAAGCATCTTACGGAAGGGTATCACCGGTTATTGCAGTGTGGATTGGTGCAATTGTTATAACGATATATGTAATGGTTTCAGGTATACACGGCTCTGCTTGGACAGCAGCTTTGAAGGATATTATGATACTGTTTATCGTTATGTTTTTAGGTATATATTTACCGTACCATTATTACGGGGGATTTCAGCCGATGTTTGAAGCGGTAGAAGCAGCGAAACCAGGATTTTTATCTTTACCTGATGAAGGGATGAGCATTTCTTGGTTTGTTTCTACTATTGTATTAACAGCTCTCGGTTTCTATATGTGGCCCCATACATTTGCTTCTGCTTTCTCTGCAAAAAATGAAAAAGTATTTAGGAAAAATGCGGCGATCATGCCCCTTTATTCTTTAGTATTGCTTTTCGTATTCTTTGCAGGTTTTGCTGCTATACTGCAAGTTCCAGGGTTAAAGGGAGGGGATGTAGACCTTTCGTTATTCCGTCTCGCTCTTCAAACATTTGATCCATGGTTTATTGGGATTATTGGTAGTGCAGGAGTATTAACAGCATTAGTTCCGGGTTCCATGCTTGTTATGGCGGCGTCTACTTTATTAGCAAAAAACATTTACCGAACAATGGTCCCATCTGCTTCAGATAGACAAGTTGCTAAAGTGGCAAAATTATTTGTGCCTGTAGTAACGCTTGTAGCTGTTTTGTTCACTTTTAAAGGTGGAGAAACAATAGGTGCACTTCTTTTAATGGGATATAGTATAGTGACACAACTTTTCCCTGCACTTGTATGTAGTTTGTTTCCACGTCAAGTTATTACGAAGCAAGGGGCAATTGCAGGGATGGGGATTGGGTTGTTAGTGGTCGCATATATTACTTTATCTGGTTCAACTATAGCTACGATGTTTCCAGCTTTCCCTCAATATATAAAAGATTTAAATGTAGGTATAGTCGCATTGTTAATGAATATGATTGTGATGTTTATCGTTAGCGGGTTCACGAGAAATGTGTCTATAAAGACAGACAATATAATAGTAGAAAAGTAATCCGTGTGCTAGAGCTATCTTTGAAAAGAGATAGCTCTTTTTTGTATATATTTTCTTCTATTAGCGGAATCTAACTAAAAACTTGTTGAAAAGGAAGTTAGGTGGGGGAATTGTTAGAGTTAAAAGGTAACTTATTTGAAGTTATGAAAGAAATTAGGGATGAGTTAGGTTCGCCTAATGATTTAACAATTAGGGAAGTTGCCCTTGCTGGTAGTTTTACACGCTGTGCGGTTATTTTTTTATGTGGGTTAACAGATAAGGATAATGTTTATAAATATGTAGTTCGTACACTTCAATATGAAGAAGTACAAAAAGAAGAAGCTGTTGTTCAAACGTTATTGGATCGCTTTATTTCTATTGCGGAAGTTGGTAAGAAGACAACGTTTCCGGATATTATAAATGCGATTTTAGCGGGAGATACAGTTATATTAATTGATAATATTCAAACCGCTATCGTGATTAATAGTAGAGCGTGGGAAAAAAGAAGTTTAGAACCGCCGGTAACAGAAGATTTAATACGTGGACCGAGGATTGGGTTAAATGAAGATATTAACGTGAATAAAATGTTAATTCGCCGTACTTTACGTGACCCGAAGCTGAGGTTTCAATCTTATATTATGGGGAAGAGATCCCAAAAAGAAGTGACGTTAGTATATATAGAAGACATTATTAACCCTTACATTGTAAAAGAGTTAGATCGGCGTCTTCAATCAATAGAGACAGATGTCGTTTTTGAGACGGGTACGATTGAGCAATTAATTCAAGATAATAATTTGTCACCGTTCCCGCAGTTTTTGAATACGGAAAGGCCTGATAATATTGTGGCCTCATTAGCGAAAGGAAAGGCTGCTATTTTGGTGGATGGATCACCGTTTGCCCTTATAGCTCCGTTAGTATTCGTTGATATTTTTCAATCTGTGGAAGATCACTATGAGCGTTGGGTAATTGGGACTTTATTAAGAATTTTGCGGATGGGTTCTGGCATAGTTGCAGTTTTAATGCCAGCGATGTATGTAGCTCTCGTATCATATCACCAAGGACTTATCCCTTCTAAACTGGCTTATTCAATCGCTGGAGCCAGGGAAGGTGTTCCGTTTCCAGCTTATATAGAAACGTTAATGATGGCATTAACGATGGAGTTAATACGAGAAGCGGGAATTAGGTTGCCGAAACCGATGGGGCAAACAATTGGGATTGTAGGTGGTCTTGTAATCGGAGAAGCAGCGGTGAACGCAGGAATTGTAAATCCGTTTTTAGTTATCATTATTGCGGTTACAGCTATTGCTACATTTTCACTGCCTGTATATAGTATTACGATTACGTTTCGGATTTTACTTTTTGTCTTTGTTTTAGCGGCGACTGCTTTTGGTTTGTATGGAATTATTTTAGCTCTTATTGCACTTGCGGTTCATATTACGAATTTGAAGAGTGTCGGGGTGCCGTATACAACGCCTATCGCTCCTGCATTTTATAAAGATTGGAAAGAAGAACTTATTCGTATGCCAAAATCGATGTTGAAAGAGAGACCGGAATATTTACAAACGAAAGACGCTACATTACGTCCAAAGGAGCGAGAGTAATTGAAACCATTTGAGTATGGCGATGAAGAGATTGGATCTCGGGAAATTGGGTTTGCGGTATCTTCAACAATTATTGGTATAGGAGCATTGTCTATGCCAAGAGATATCGCTAACCAAACTTTATTTTCAGACGGTTGGATTATTTTGCTTCTGGGTGGATTGATATGTGCAGTTTTAGGTTGGTTTGTAACGAGGATAGCTATTTTATTCCCGAAACAAAACTTTGTTCAATATACGAGTACGCATTTGACAAAGCCTGTTGCATACACAATTAGTAGCATTTTAGTAGTAACGTTTGCTGCTTTGACAGCATATGAGTCACGAATGATTGCAATTATTTCACAAACATATTTATTTAGTGATACACCAATACAGCTACTCTCTTTCTTCTTCTTATTAGTTGTTATTTATGGAGTAGCAGGATCGAGAGCGGCTTTAGTAAGGTTAAATGTTCTATTCTTACCTATCGTGCTCATTGCGATAGTGTTGCTTTCTTTATTGAATATAAATTTAATGGAAATAAACAATTTACTACCAGCTTTTCAAACGAACGCAAGTCAATATGCTGTAGGAGTTAAAAACTCTATTTTCACATTTATCGGATTTGAGGTAGCTCTGTTTTATGCTGTGATGTTGAACGATAAGACAGCGAAAAAAGCGCCAATGGCAGTTGCAAAAGCAGTGATGGTAAATGTGCTGTCATACATTTTAATTTATGTAACTTGTATTAGCGTTTTTTCGTATATGACAATCCGTGGATTGACGTATCCAACAATTGAATTGGGTAAAGAAATTGAAATTGGTGGAGGTTTTTTAGAAAGATTTGATGCCATTTTTTTTACTACTTGGATTATTACTGTTTATAACACTACAGCAATGTATTATGACGTCGCATCTTTATTGTTTTGTGCTATGTTTCCGAAAGTGAAGAAACATATTTTTATTTTCGTAAGTGCTCCTATTATTTTTATGATGAATATGATACCGAGTAATTTAGATTCATTATCACATTACGGAACTTATTTAGCTTGGATAGATATGGGATTTGTTGTGTTAGCGCCTTTGCTCGTTTTAATTGTATATAAAATAAAAAGAAGGAATGGTGGAAATGAAACACCTTCTTAAAATCATAATGGTTATGGTTTTAGCTGGATCTATTAGTGGGTGCTCTGAGCTAGAAGAAATAGAAGAAAGGGGATTTGTAGTAGGTGCAGCCTATGATATTGTGAAAAAAAAGAAATCAAATCCAATTATGAAAGGGACGTATCAGATGGTACTTCCCAGTAAGTTAGCGCAGCAAGGTGGCCAAAGCGGTCGAGATAGTGAGAATTATATTAATGTTAGTGCGAAAGCAGATAGTGTCTTTGAGCAAATACGAATTATCTCTAAAAAAATTAGTCGCTCATTATTCTTTCCGCACATACAAGTGATAATTTTTTCTAAAGATTTATTAGCGAATCCATATGTTTTACAAAATACGTTAGATGTATATATTCGTGATCACGAGATGAGAAGAAATATTCGTTTGTTCGTTTCTAAGAAAAATGCAGAAGCTATTTTAAAGCAGAGTGCCAAGCCTGAGAACTTACCGGCGCAGTATATTGATATGTTAGCTGAGCATCCTCCGAAAAATGCCCAAATGATTGAAGCTGCAAGAATTGGTGAGGTACAGCAAAAAATGATTGCTAACCGAAGTTTCGTATTACCTATTCTAGAACTAACAAAGCAGGGGGTACAAATGAACGGGGCAGCGTTGTTTCGTGGAAAAGATAATAAGTGTGTAGGCAGTTTGAATGGAGAAGAAACATTAGGAATGAATTATGTAATAGGTAAAAAAATTGGAGGGTTCTTTACTATCCGTAAACAAGGTCAGCTTGTTACATACGAAATTCATAAGATGCGCCGAAAGATTAAAGTATCTACGGAAAATGCTACAAAACCGAAGTTTGATATCCATTTATCTTTGGAAGGGACTTTAGCAGAGTTACATTTTAGTGATCATAAACAAATTATGAATGAAAAGGGATTAAAGAAAACCATTGCGGAAGAAATGGAGAAGCGTATCCAAAAATCGATTAAGCTTGTTCAAAAAAAATATAAGGTAGATGTATTAGCGTTAGGAGAAGTATATAAGCGGCATAATTATAAAGAATGGAAGAAGATAGATAAGAATTGGGATCAAGGTGAAAATTACTTTAGTAATGCGGAGGTTACTGTTCATGTTCACCCGACAATTGAGCATTCAGGTTCCGCCTTACCGAAAAGAGTGAAATAAGGTGATGTAAGTTGTTTACTGGATTAGGGATTAGTTGCACGATATTAATGGCAGTTCTTCCGGGAGCCATATACTTTATTCATAAGAAACTCACAACGTATGGAGCACAGCCTTGGAATACTGATGCACAAAAAAAGAAACCTGAATGATTTCAGGTTTCTTTCGCGCAAAGCAAATGTGAAGGGGGATACCTTCTATGTATGCTTTGCTTATAAAAGCCCTAACCAATGTACCAATTGTGTAGAGAGGAATGTCACAACAATGGCGATAACGGTAGGGATTGCAAACGATAAGAATGTCCATTTTGCACTTTTTGTTTCTTTATATATGTTAACCAGTGTTGTTCCACATGGGAAATGAAGAAGTGAGAACAACATTGTGTTTAACGCTGTTAACCAAGTCCAGCCATTTTCTAAGAATAGATTTTTAATTTGGTTAAAATCATCTATTTCAGTTAAAGCTCCGGTTGATAAGTAAGACATTAATAAAATCGGGATAACAATTTCATTCGCTGGTAGTCCAAGAATGAACGCAGCTAAAATGAATCCATCAAGTCCTAACATTTTAGCGAATGGATCTAGGAAGTTTACAAAATACATAAGTAAGCTTGTGTCACCGATGAAAATATTAGCTAGTAACCAAGTTAATGCAGCCGCAGGGGCAGCTACAACGATAGCTCGTTTTAAAACATAAATTGATTTATCGAGTGTTGCACGTACAATTGTATTCCAAACTTTTGGCTTACGGTACGGTGGTAACTCAAGAGTGTAGTGAGTTGGCACACCTTTTAAAGCTGTTTTTGATAGTACCCAAGAAACAGTTAATGTCATAATAACACCAATTACAACCATTCCAACTACAACGCCAGCAGTAACTAATGTTTGCATACTACCTGTATAACCAGCAGCCATAAATAATGAAGCCATTAAAATTAACATAGGCCAGCGACCGTTACAAGGAACGAAGTTGTTTGTTAAGATTGCAAGCATACGTTCACGTGGTGATTCAATAATACGCGTTGACATAATAGCGGCTGCATTACAACCAAATCCCATTGCCATTGTTAAAGATTGTTTGCCATGTGCACCGGAACGTTTAAATAAGCGATCCATATTAAAAGCGACACGTGGTAAATATCCGTAGTTTTCTAATAGTGCGAACATAGGGAAAAAGATTGCCATAGGTGGCAACATAACGCTAATAACAGCACCGATACCACGGAATAAACCAAGTATTAAAATGCCATGTAGCCATTCGGGTGCATGTGCTGCCTGGAACCAAGATGTTAAATATCCTTCGGCCCATCCGAAAAACTCAGCAATCATATCAGATGGTACGTTAGCACCTGCAATTGTAAGATAAAAAATAATAGATAAAATACCGAGCATAATTGGAAATCCCCAGATTGGAGATGTGAAAATTTTATCTAGTTTTTCAGAACGATACAATTTATCAGTATTTGTATATTGAACAGACTCTTTACATATGCTTGCAGATGTTCGATAAATATCTCCGACAATATCATCTCGTATATCTTCTTTTGAGAGTGCTTGTGCATGTTGAATAATATAGTCTAATGGAAGAGCTTTACTGGCTGAGTGAGATTCCATTCATTACGACCTCCCTTACAAGTGGTTCATTATGGTGTTTTTGAAGTGTAGTTAAGAAATTTTTATCTCCATCTAATATACGTAACGCAATCCAACGTGCTGGATACGTATCACCGAACACTTTATAAATTTGTGGTTCTAATTCCTGAATCATATTTTCGATTTTTTCACTGTAAGAAATTTTAATTGGTGTTGGAATTAATTTTTTATTTGCTACTTTAGCGATAACACTTAGCAAATGCCCAATACCTACTCGGTTACGAGCAGAAATCTTAACTACAGGTACACCGAGCGATTTTGCTAATTTCTTTTCATCAATAACGATGCCTTTTTTCTCCGCTTCATCAATTAAATTAATACAAATGACTACATTGCTTGTCATTTCCATCACTTGGAGGGCTAAATTTAAATTTCTTTCCATTGCAGTTGCATCTATAACAACTACAGTTACTTCTGGTTTTTCAAATATAATATAATCTCTTGCTACTTCTTCATCCGCAGAATTTGAATATAGTGAGTAAGTTCCAGGTAAATCTATTAATGTATATTTACTTCCGTTATGTTCATATTCCCCTTCAGCTTTTAAAACAGTTTTTCCCGTCCAGTTTCCAGTGTGTTGTTTTAAGCCTGTTAAAGTGTTAAATAATGTACTTTTCCCGGTGTTCGGGTTGCCAGCTAAAGCAATACGATGTTTGCTCATCTGAAATCATCTCCTATTAATACCCCGAAAATAAGGGAACTTTCTTCCTTACGTAGTGCGATAGTTGTATTGCTTACTTGATAAGCGACCGGATCTCCAAGCGGACTGCGCTGTAATACTTTAATTGTTGCCCCAGGGATAAATCCTAAGTCTAATAAACGTCGTTTCATAGTTCCTTCTAATTGTATCTTCTCAATTTGTACAAACTCTCCTGTCTTAAACTCGGAAAGTGGTTTTGTATTAGCCGATACCATAAAAGTTACCTCATCTCTATATTGTTTGTTTAAGTTTAAAAAGTTTCCTTAGGTAAACTTTTTGTTAATAATATAGTAGACTACATTGGATGATGCTGTCAATTGGTACTTTAAAAATATTCATTTATTTTTAGAATTGTTCCAATTTATTTAGTTGTACTAAAAAATATTACTGAAATTCTGTTGAATGTAAATAAAGTAAGAGTGTAAAAGTTAAAAGATACAATGTATTTGTAAATGTATTTTTAATTAAAAGGGGAAAAGAGCGAAAAACATTTACATTGAATTTACATTGTTAAGAATAAATTTACATTACTGCTTAATTAGTGTGGATTTTGTTGGGTTCTTTAACTATAAATGTTGGGATTCCTAGCTTTTAAGGGCTATTATCGTCATTTACTTAAAATTAAAAATTGCTTAACACTCACATAATATTGTTGTCCTACAATGAATTTGTGTTCGAAAGAAAATGAATTCGAAAAGTGAGAATCCAAATGGGGGTACAAGACATGGTTATGAAAAAAGGTATTAAATTTTCTTTAGCGGCTTTAGTGGTAGCAGGAGCGTTAGTTGGATGTGGGAAAGCAGATGATACAGCTAGTAAAGAAACTGCTAAAGGAAGCGATAATACAAAACAAGAATTATCAGGTACGATTGCAGCAGCTGGTTCTACAGCTCTTCTACCTCTTGCGGAGGAAGCTGGAAAGAAATTCATGGAGAAAAATTCAAAAGTTTCTATTCAAGTGCAAGGCGGCGGTAGTGGAACTGGGATTAACCAAGTAGCATCGGGTGCAGTACAAATTGGTAATTCAGATGTTCCATCAGGGGATAAAATAAAAGATGCTGAAAAAGCGAAAGAATTAGTAGATAACAAGGTTGCGGGTATTGCATTCGCGCTTGTCGTAAATAATGATGTAAAAGTTGATAACTTAACAGTGCAACAAGTACAAGATATCTTCACTGGGAAAGTAACAAACTGGAAAGAGGTAGGCGGGAAAGATGAAAAAATCAACGTAATTAACCGTCCAGCTTCATCTGGTACACGTGCTACATTTGAAAAGACAGTTATGAAAGAAGCGAAAATTAACGATGGAACTGGTACAACACAAGATTCTAACGGTGCAGTAGAGCAAGCGATCAATTCTACTCCAGGTTCAGTAAGTTATTTAGCAATGTCTTACATGGTTGGCGATAAAAAAGGTGCGCTACAAACAGTGAAAATTGATGGTTCTGAACCAAAAGTTGAAAACATTTCGTCTGGTAAATATCCATTCTGGTCTTACGAGTACATGGTAACAAAAGGTGAAGCGAAAGAAGCAACGAAAGCTTACATTGATTATGTAAAAGGCAAAGACTTTGAAAAGCAAGTAGAAGATATGGGTTACATCCCAATGTCTAAATTAAATAAGTAATAAATTTTTATGGGGCTGGCTGCAAGGCCAGTCCTGTTCATTTCAATCTATGAAGTGGGGTCTGACCTGTGATGAAGGGGAAAAAACAAATTAATTACGTAAAAAGTGAATATATAGGAAGATCGCTTGTTACGTTTTGTGGTATTTTTATTGTTTTAATTACATTAGCTATTATTGCTTTTATTTGCGGTAAAGGTATTCAATCTTTTACACAAAGTGGTATCTCATTTACTGAGATGTTAACATCGACAAAATGGAATCCAAATGCTGACGAAGGAACCTTCGGGGCTTTGATTTTTATTGTAGGTTCAACGGTGGTTTCGTTAGGTGCGGTTATTATTAGTGCGCCAATTGCTATAGCTCTTGCTATATTCATGAATTTAATTTCGCCAAAGTTTGGAAATAAAGTATTGAAGCCCGTTTTAGAATTATTAGTTGGTATTCCTTCGGTTGTATACGGATTATTAGGGGTTACGATTTTAGTGCCACTATTACGTGATTCGTTCGGGGGAGTGGGATTTAGTCTAATTGCGGGTATTGTTGTATTAAGTATTATGATTTTACCTACTATTGCTAGTATCGCTTCTGATGCAATACGCTCTGTTCCATTTGATTATTTAGAAGCTTCTTATGGTCTAGGATCGACGAAATGGCAAGCGGTTAGCCGAGTGATTGTTCCTGCTGCGAAAAAAGGGATTTTAACAGGTGTTGTTTTAGGTTTAGCGCGTGCTTTTGGTGAAGCATTAGCGGTTCAAATGGTAATCGGGAACACAATTAAATTACCAGAAGGAATATATAGCCCGACAGCGACGTTAACTGGTATTTTGACAATGGACATGACAAATACATTAAACGGAACTGCTTGGAATAATGCGCTATGGACTTTAGCGATGATTTTACTTGTTATTTCATTCCTGTTTATTTTAGTAATTCGAGCGATTGGGCAAAGAGGTGAGCGATAATAATGAATGCAAGAACGGTAAATAAAATTTGGACAGGTATCTTTTATGCAGTTGCAGCTTTAGTTGTAGCTCTGCTAGTATTCTTAGTGTTTGAAATTCTGCAAAAGGGATGGGGATTTTGGGATCCTGATTTCTTGTTTGGAGAACCAAGTAATACAAGAGCTGGTGGTGGGATTGGTCCACAGTTATTCAATTCCTTCTACATGCTTGTTATAACGCTTGTTATATCTATTCCTCTTGGGTTAGGGGCTGGAATATATTTAGCAGAGTACGCAAAACAAGGGCGCTTTTTAAATTTTGTTCGTTTATGTATTGAGACAATGGCGTCGTTACCTTCGATTGTTGTTGGTTTATTCGGTTTGTTAGTGTTCGTTACCATGACAGGTTGGGGATACACAGTAATGGGCGGTGCTCTTGCTTTAACTATTTTAAACTTACCAGGTTTAACACGTGTTTGTGAAAATGCGATTTCAGAAGTGCCTCATAATGTAAAAGAGGCAAGTCTTGGATTAGGTGCAACGAAATGGCAAACAATTGCTCGTATCATTATTCCGTCGTCATTACCGCAAATTATTACAGGTATTATTTTAGCGGCAGGTCGTATATTTGGTGAAGCGGCAGCGTTAATTTACACAGCGGGTTTAACATCCCCGATTTTAAATTCAGCAGCGGACTTCTCAAGTCCTGCCCATCCTCTAAATCCATTTAGACCAGCTGAAACGTTAGCGGTTCACATTTGGAAGTTAAATTCTGAAGGAGTTATTCCGGATGCAAAGTTGATTGCGACAAAATCTGCAGCTGTATTAATTATTATGGTATTACTATTCAATGTTATTTCGCGCTTGGTAGCATCTATATTGCATAAGCGTTTTACAGGAACGAAAAGAAAAAGTAAAACGACGAAGAAGGTAAAAGCAGCATAAAATACAAAAAGAACTCTCTACTTATAAGTAGAGAGTTCTTTTTGTATTTTAATATAGAAGGAATGGATGTAATGATTGTTGAATTTGTAATTGATTATATAGATGAATAGGTACAGATGAGAGGAGAAGTTAATTTGTTTTTTCTACAAATGTCAGGTTTTCCTGGATCGGGAAAATCGACAGTTTCTAAGTATATAGCGAAGTTAACAGGTGCTGTAATTGTAGATCATGACGTTTTGAAATCGGCATTGTTACAATCATTAGAAATGAAAGGGGTTGAATCGACAATTGTTGGAGGAGTATCATACGATATTGAATGGGCATTGATTGATTCTTATTTAGAACAAGGGCATAGTGTTATATTGGATAGTCCGTGTCTATATGAAGGGATGGTTGAAAAAGGAATAAAATTGTCTAATAAACATGGTGTAAAATATAAATATATCGAATGTTACCTTAATGATATGGAAGAGATTAATCATAGGCTGCAAACACGTAAACGTATGGCCAGTCAGATTGGAAAAGTGGATTCGGAAGTAGCTTTTAAAAAGTGGTTAGATGGTAATAAGAGACCTTCGAATACTGAATATCTTATTGTAGATTCTGATAAACCTCTAGAGCGATATGCTCAAAAAATGATGGATTATATGAGTAGGTAGAGAAAAGCGTTATCTTCATTCATGAAGATAACGCTTTTCTTTTAAATATCAGGTGTTTCTGTGGAAGCGCTTATTTTTCTACGAGAGCGTCTTTTTCTCCCGATTTTATCTAATAGTTCATACATAACTGGAACGACTACTAATGTAAGAACGGTTGAGACTGCTAAACCACCGATGACAACGACGGCAAGACTTTTTGATACCATGCTTCCTGCTTGCGATTGACCAAATAGGAGAGGGAGCATAGCGACGATTGTTGTTATAGCTGTCATAATGATTGGACGTAATCTAGTGGATCCCGCTTCTAGTAAGGCATCTCTTGTTTCCATTCCGTGTTCCCGATTTTGTTGCACTCTTTCTATTAATACAATCGCGTTTGTAACGACAATCCCGATTAACATTAATGCGCCGATCAAGGAATTTACATCAACGGGTGTTCCTGAAATGATTAATCCTAAAATACCGCCAACAGCAGCTAATGGTAAGGAGAACAAAATTGCAAAAGGAGCGCGCGCCTGTCCGAAGGTGATAACCATAATTAAATATACAATCCCGATTGCAATCCCCATAATTTTGAATAAATCTGTGAAGTTCTCTTGCATAGATTCAGTTGCACCTGCAATAGTTACTTTTGCGCCGCTAGGTAAGTCTAAGTTAGCTATCGTTTCGTTTACTTCTGCGCTTACTTTACTTAAATCTTCATTTGAGGCCTCGGCAGTAATTTGAATCGTTTCTTTTCCGTCTTTATGGAAGACTTCTGTTTGAAGTTTCTTTTCTGAAATAGTTGCAATGTCTTTTAAAGGAATTGGTCCATTGATAGGTGATAGTATGTTTGTGTTTAAAATGTCTTCTTGTTTAGTGATGTTTTCTTTTTTGTGTTCTATTATAATAGTTGTTTTTTCATTATTGATTGAAACTTCACCAATAGGTGATTTCTTCATAAGGAATGCTACTTGTTGTGCTGCTAATTCTGGTGTTAAGCCTAGTTGTTCGGCCTTTGTTTGATCAACATGGATTTGCCATTCTTTCTTAGAGTCTTCTAAATTTGTTTTTACTTTAGAGAGAGCAGCCATATCTTTTAGTTTTGTTTCGACGATAGTAGCAGCCTCTTTTAAATTCGTTTCGTTAGTTGCTGTTACGTTAAATTGCAAATTGTTGCCACCACCAGAGCTTGAATAACTCGTTTTTATATAATCTAGTTCAGCAGGCTCAAAAGCTTTATGTTCTTTCTTTAACTCTTTAATATATTGATCAATATCAGAGCCTTT
Source organism: Bacillus sp. MMSF_3353 (assembly GCF_030733445.1). NCBI lineage: Bacteria > Bacillati > Bacillota > Bacilli > Caryophanales > Bacillaceae > Bacillus > Bacillus sp. MMSF_3353. The sequence goes on along the minus strand of NZ_JASHJA010000013.1, from coordinate 2,557 downwards.
TTTGAAGACTACAAATATACTGGCAAGATTATTTTTTGTCGTTTGCCCCCATTGTGCATCTTCTGCGCTAGATCCCATTCGTAAAATAACATCTGTTACATCCGAATTAGAAAGTAATTTCTTTTCGAAATCGAAGGCTTTTTGTTTTTGTGTTTCAGGAGCGTAATCAGCTGGGAAAGTCATATTAATAGATAACATTGTGTCGTCTTCAGATTTTATGTTCGCTTTCGGTAGTAATACATAGGCTGCAATCGATCCTGCGAATAATAAAAAAGCAGTAAGTAAAATAATGAATTTATGCGAAAGAGCCCACTTTAATGTAGCAACATATCGTGGTGAAGAACTTGGCTTTTTGTGCTTTGTTTTTTTGAGTAGTAAAAAAGCCATAAGTGGAACAACTGTTAGTGCAACGATTAAGGATGATAGTATAGAATATACAACTGCTAATACCATAGGTAACATTAATTTTCCGATTACTCCTGATACGAGGCCGATAGGTAAGAAAACAGCGACTGTTGTTAAAGTAGAAGAAGTAATTGCGACGGCGACCTCTTTCGTTGCATCGAGAATAATATCTTTAGAGAAAGATTCTTTTTGTAAACGACGGAAAATATTCTCGATGACAACGATACTATCATCAACGAGACGTCCAACTGCAACTGCTAAACCACCGAGCGTTAAGGTGTTAAGTGTGATGTTAGATTGGTGTAGTAAAAAGAGTGTTAATAAAATAGATAATGGAATACTGACAACGGCGATGAGTGTCGTTCGGAAGTTACGCAAAAAGATTAAGATAATTAGAGTTGCAGCAATTGCTCCAAGAATTACTTCTTTGCCCATACTAGTAACAGCATTTTCAACTTGCTCATGAGTTGAGGCTAAAAGTTTAATAGAAAATTGATCTTTATATTGTTTACTTATATCTTTGATTTTCTTATCGATTTCCTTTCCGATTGCAACTGCATTTTTACTTGGCTCTTTCATGATGATTAATCCGGTTCCTTCTTCTCCGTTTATATGCGAGATTGTATCGTAGTGTTGTTTAAGTTCGATTTGAGCAACATCTTGCAATTTTACTTGAGGTGCAACGGTTATGTTTTTAATATCATCTACATTTTTTATATCCCCAATGACACGAAGGTTATATTCTTCTTTATTAACGGTAATTGCTCCAGCTGGAGTAGAAGTTTCTTTTCCTTGTAAAACTTTTAATATTTGTTCTGTTGTTACGTTTTTATCTTTTAATTGGTTTGGGTCTAGTATGATAGATAATTCAGAGGCTGATTTTCCGAAAAACATAACGTTGGCAACACCATCAATGCTTTCGAGTTGTGGTACGATTTCTTTTTCGATTTGTTTTTCATCTGCTTTTGAAAATCCGTTTTGCTTCTGGATAGCAATTTGAGCGAGTGGAATCATAGAAGTATTTAATTGGCTAACTATGGGTTTAGTTGCATCCTTAGGTAATTTAATTGTGTTAATGGCCTTTTCAACTTCGCGTGCTGCGTCTTTCATGTTTGCTTTGGATGTATACGCGATATCGATACGTGATAACCCCTCGTGCGTAGAAGAGGTGATGCTGTCGATGTGTTCTAAATTGCGAAATTGTTTTTCGAGGGGATCAGTTACTTCTTTTGTCATCGCTTCAGCGTCGAGTCCTTGAGATAAGGTTGTGACAGTGACTGCTGGATTATCGATGCTTGGTAAAAATTCCATAGGTAATTTAGATCCGGAATAAACGCCAAGTACGGAAATGAGAAAAACCATGATGATAACAGCGGCGCGGTTTTTTAATGAAAACTTTGTTAACCTATCCATAAAGTAATTCCTCCATTGGTTTATTTATAGTTGAGTACGTCCTTCCTTACTATATAACAAAAAATGGATATTTTTCATTAATTAAATGTAAAAAAATTCTAACAATAATCTTAAGTTAATGTTTTTGTTGGAATTTCGTTATTTATTCCGCTATTCGCCGAGCGATAAGACTATTACCTAATCGAGCTGTCTGTAAACAACCGATTCGTTCAATTAATAGTTTGTGTGGAGGAACAAAACTAAAAATCGGCATGTTTGCTTTATGTAGGAAGTGGTGAATCTGTTTTTTTAGTTTGGATTGATTTGTTTTTTATATTGTTAGTCTATAGAGAAGTAAATGATCAGGGCTTTAATATAGAAGCGAATGAAAATCTAGGAAGGGGTTATGAAATACAGTTTGGTTAACTAGAGTGTATTGGTATACAATTTAAATAGCTGTTTTCCATAGATGGGAGGAGGTGTCTCTATATAGAAGAAAGTAGGATGGATATTTTTTTGTGTTTTTTTAAAAAAACACTTGTTATTTAAAAATCATGATGGTATATTAATAAACGTCGCTGACGCGGAAACGCAGAAAACGACAAAAAAGAAATTTTAAAACGTAGTTGACATCGAAAAATGAAGATGTTAATATGATGAAGTCGCTTCTGAAGTGGCAGACAAGTTCTTTGAAAACTGAACGAAACAAACAACGTGAAACGTCAATTTTTATTTTTAGATGCTAGACAAACTAACTTTA
>NZ_JASHJA010000012.1:0-104886 GCF_030733445.1 Bacillus sp. MMSF_3353 | reverse complement strand
GAGTATATGAAAATATCACTTCTCTTGCTTTATATTTGTGAGTGGCTCCAAAAAGAAGGAATGGTTGCCGTACCCCTTCAGGTACTGAATCAAAATTCCCTCTTAATTAACGAAGGTTGTATTTTTGACTTTCCAGTCTTCAAGTTTAATGCTAACCCAAAAACCATAGATACCCAGTGTAATAACTGCCAGAAGTAGCCATTTAATCCAGTTACCAAACAAGCCAACTGCTGAACCCTTGAATTTCATTCTATGCCCATCAACCACCGTATGGTTAATTTTCCAACCATAAACCATACATTACCGCCCGCGGATAGCAAATACCAAGCGTGAACACTGTAATAAGAGCTCCCAAGATACTCCAACCAATGAAGCTCAAAAGTCCACCATCAAAGAAAGACTGTCGTCCCCATTTTGATTCTGGTACATAGTTCCTTCCTGCCTTAACATTTATGTTAATATTTTCTGTCATAAAACACACTCCTTTACCAATTTATCTTGATTAGCGCACGAATTTTATTCAATATAACCTTAATAAACTTACACATTTTACCACATTTTTTTAACTTCCTTAAACTTTTTAAACGTTTATTCATTTCATTCATACCAATAAGTTTAAAAACTTCTCTCAACGCCACTAAGGTCTAAGAAAACAGCTAGAATACTAGCTTTGATTCTGTTTCTCTCTTTGCCAGATATATTAAATAATTCATCTATTTCTTCCTACTTAAATTGGTATCATGGAAATAAAAAAAACTTAGAAACACCTATAAAATAGACTTTTCAAGTTTTTTTATTTCTACAGAAAAGTCTTTCCTTATATGCAATATTAAATATAATCTACCTTACGTAGTTTGTTACACTATGCTTGTGGATTTTTCATCCAAAATTCCACCCTAATTCCTGAAAATGAGAAGAATATTATTCATTCTTCTCATTTTTTTATTTAGGTTCTGTTAAAATTGATTATTGATAAAAAGTATTAAATATGGGAAGACACCTTAGAGTTGGTGCTTCCCTTAGTTGTTGATTATTCACATTCAAATCTAAAATAGGCATTTTTCACACAGCTGATGAGGCTAAGTTTGTTGTGCGCAAATATATATTTTTATAATCATTAAAAATTTCAAAAGAAACTAAATCACCTGAGTCCATATTAATATAGAACTCGGGTGATTTAGTTTCACTTTTTAAATACTGTCTACTTGGCAGAGGTGTATTTCAAAGGAATAGAGCAAACTTTTTATCAAATGCATATTATTTAGTTTTACTTAAAAATCCAAGAACTTCGTTGAAAGTATCTTGACCAGCTGAAGTATTCATTTTAAATTGAAATTCATGTCCTAACTCCCCAAAAACATTTTTATCAAAGAAAAGACTATCTACTAATACACCTTCTCTTTGTAAAGCAGAAACTAATGCTTTTCCTTGATTTTCAAATGACGCTGTATTACCATCTGTTATAAAAGTTGGTGGATAATTTTTTGTAACATGATCTAAAACCGAGGCTATTTTCGTTTCGTTTAAACCTTCCCAATTTTTCTCACCTAAATACGCCCAACCAGCAGTACGCATAAATTCTTGTATTTCTTTAGTAGATTCTATTTTAGCTAATTCAGACATACTATATGGACCGCAAAATAACAATACACCCTTTATTGTTGTAGGATCAACAATAGAATCAATCTTAGTTAACTTCGCGTACTCTGCAGATGTTTGAATATTAACAAATTGGCTAGATATCTGTGCCCCAGCAGAATCTCCTGCAAAATATACACGATCTAGTTTCAAGTCATACTTGTTTACATTTTCTTTTATGTATTCGTAAGCTTCACCTAATTGTAGTACCGGTGTTGGATATGTACTTTTAGGAGCAAGAGCATAGTTGATATTTACCACTGTATAACCATGAGCAGCCAGCTCTACCGCATAACCCGTAATATCTGATTTATCCCCTCCGACAAATCCACCTCCATGTACCCAAAAAATAACAGGCGTTGTTTCTTTATGATTTTTTGGATAAACAAGATCTAATGTACCATCTGGAAATTTAGAATTATAATTAATATCCTTAACGCTTATTGTTTCTTTTAGGGCATTTCCATAATTAGTGGCTGGTTCAAACACCCCACCTTCAAATGCTTTTTTAATTAAAAATGCTTTTGGAGCTGGTGAAAAATTCCAATAACTGACTCCCATGATACCAAAGGCCAACACTATTATAAGAAATATAAACATTCTTTTTTTCCATAGACCCTTAGGCTTTTGTTGTTTTATTTTCATTTTAAAACTCTCTCCGTTCCTTAAGTGTCTAACCTCAGCCTCTCCTACGAAAATACTTTTATTCATTTAGTTGCTGTATTGTTTGTTTTGTCTTTTCTAATTGTTTTACTGTTAATTCATATTGAGATGATGAGTATGCAAAGAAGACAACATCAATTACTAATAGTTGGGCAAATCGAGAACTAGTTGCCGCACTACGAATTTTTGCCTCAGGGGCACGTGCCGTAAATAAAGATACATTTGCTAACTCGGAAATTTTGCTGCTTCCTGAACGAGAAAGGCTAATTGTTTTCAGTCCTAGATTTCGGGCTGCTTTCATTAGCTCTATTACATCGCTTGTTTCTCCACTATAAGAAATCCCCCAAAATAATGCATTTTCTGATTGAGTAGCCAATGCGACTGCTAACAAATGTCGATCTGAAATTGCATAAGCTTTTTTTCCTAAACGAATCCATTTCTGTGCTACATCCTCTGCAATAAGAAAAGATGCCCCTACTCCATAAATGTAAATAACTTCTGCTTCTTTTAGAAATTCGACTGCTTTTTCAATAGATTTCGTTTCTAATTGCCCAACAGTATCATGAAGTGTTTGTACTGTATTAGATAACGTTTTATCAATTACGGATTGTACTTTTTCATCAGGTTCAATATCAAAATACCCGACATGATGTATATGCTTTATTTCAGCATATAGGCGTGCTTTCAAGTCTGGAAAACCTGTTACCCCTAATGACCGACAAAAGCGAACAACAGCTGCACTACTTGCTTCTGCTTCTTTTGCTAATTGATGTATTGTCATTTGAGTCACCTCTTTTGTGTGAGAAAGAACATATTGTGCTATCTTTTTCTCAGAGACAGGTAGCTCATCTAAAACTAATTCTATTTGTGTTCGAATACTATTTACCGTCAATTATTCCAACTTCTTTCCTTTTTTTATTTAATCCCATTATTTTATTTCTTCTATAAAAATTTCACCTATTACTCTCCTTGATTTACCTACCACTTTACGACTTTTGGCGAATATAACGAGAACAAGTTTTTGTAATTGGATCTTATCAGATATCTTTAGTATACAAAAAACGCAGATTTACGCCTACTGACATTCGTCTCCCATCTAAAATTGGTACTTCACAACTTCTCGTTTATAAGGAAGAAGTCTACTGTTGTAGAAAGACAAAAAAGTACGACCATCCAAAGGATTAATCGTACTTTCACAAAATTCCTCACTATTATTCTTGTTCTACCATTGCTTCTTTTGGTACACCAAAGAAATATGTGAGAACAAATCCAGCGGCATATCCTGCAAATAATCCAATGACATAGTTTAGCCATACTCCATTTGCAATTAATGGAACTAGTGCCATACCAGAAGGCCCAATTGCAATTGCACCAACTTGCCCTAATAGGCCTATAACTGCTCCACCAATACCTCCGCCGATACAAGCGGTAATAAACGGACGTCCTAACGGTAATGTTACACCATAAATAAGTGGTTCACCAATACCAAGGATACCAACTGGAAGTGCACCTTTTATCATATTTGTTAATGATTTATTCTTTTTACAGCGGACCCATAATGCAACTGCTGCCCCAACTTGTCCAGCACCTGCCATTGAAAGAATAGGAAGTAATTGTGTTGCACCTGTTGAATTAATCATTTCAATATGAATTGGTATTAATACTTGATGTAGACCTAACATAACAAGCGGTAAAAATGCCGCTCCAAGCACGAATCCTGAGAATACACTACCATGTACCAATACCCAATTAATTGCACCAATTAAATTATTTGATATAAAACCAGCAAATGGCATGATCAAGAAAATTGTAATCAATCCCACGACTAACAATACAATTGTTGGTGTAACAATAATGTCTACTGCATCTGGAACAAATTTACGTAATTGTTTTTCCATAATTGATAATATCCAAACAGCTAATAGAACACCCAGTACCCCACCTTGCCCTGGTGATAATGGTTCACCGTTGAATATATTATTTATTGGAAGATCAGATGTCACTCCTGTTAAAAGAGTCACCCCACCAATGACTCCACCTAGGGATGGAGTTGCTCCAAATTCTTTTGCAGCATTAATCCCTACATAAATAACCAAGTAACTAAATATTGCATTTTTAATAACATTAAAAATGGTTACATACTGCTGCCATGTAGCACTATCTAAATTCCCCGCCGTAATATTATTTGATAAAATCGATGCAATACCAGCAATTAAACCCGCTCCAACAAAAGCTGGAATTAAAGGAATGAAGATATTTCCGATTTTTCTTAGAAAAGATTTGAAAGGTGTATTATTCTTTTTCTTTTGTTCGGCCTTTATTTTGGCACCTTTTGTTTGTAAATCTTCAGCAGAAGATGTTGTCGAACTAACAGATTCTTCCTTCCCTTGCGCTACAACAATGTTGAATTGCTCTGATACTTTTGTAACAACACCTGGCCCAAGAATAATTTGATAGGTTTCATCATCAACAACTCCAAGAACTCCGTTAACTTTTTTTACAGCTTCTTCATTTATTTGATCCCGATTTACCGGTGTGATTCGAAGACGTGTCATACAATTTGTATAAGATAATACATTATTACTTCCACCAATAGCTTCTAATATTTCTAATGCCATATTATGATATTTACTCATGATAAACACCTCGCTCGTTTTGACTATTTAACTGCTTGACGAATAAAACCCTGAGTCTCTCCTAATCGCTGTATAGCTTCCTCTTTTGAAAAACCTGCTAAGATCATTACAATTGCAACCTTGGGCTTATTATCAGCCTTTGCTAAATATAATTCCGCTGTTTCATAGTCACAAGATGTAGCCTCCATTACAATACGTTTTGCACGCTCTATAAGCTTTTCGTTTGTTAATTGTACGTCTACCATTAAATTCCCATATACTTTCCCTAACCCAACCATAGATGCGGTTGAAAGCATATTACAAATTAATTTTTGAGAAGTACCAGATTTCAATCGAGTAGACCCAGTTAATACCTCTGGTCCATTATTAACCTCAATCTTAATTTTTGCCTCTTTTCCAATTGCGGAACCCTTATTACAACTTACAGCCACTGTTTGCGCCCCAATAGAGTTCGCGTATTCTAAACCGCCAATCACATAAGGTGTACGTCCGCTAGCAGCAATTCCAACTACCACATCTGTATTTTTTAGATGCATGTCCTTTAAATCTTGAATTCCTAATTCTTTACTGTCTTCTGCACCTTCTACTGCTTTGATAAAAGCTTTCTTACCACCAGCAATTAATCCAACTACTTCTTCAGGGGCTGTCCCAAAAGTGGGCGGACATTCAACTGCATCTAACAACCCAATGCGACCACTTGTTCCAGCACCAAGATAGATTAAGCGTCCTCCTTTTCTCTTCACCTCTATAATTGCTTCTACTGCTGTTGCAATTTGTGGAATTTCTAACTTCACTCTGTCCGCTACTTTTGCATCCTCTTCATTCATGACTGTAAGAAATTCTATTATCGACATCTCGTCTAAGTTCATAGTTTTATCATTACGAGCTTCTGTTGTTAATTTTTCTAACATGTATATCACCCTTTTTTATTAAATTAATTGTCTGAGAACGTTTTCTTTATTGCAAATATAGAATAGCATTTTTGAAATTAAATTTCAATATTTTTATATTTTTTTAGAAATAAAATTTCAAAACTTATTAATTCCTCAGTAAAATAAAGGCTATTTTGAAATTAGTGATTCAGACATGTCTATTATTTTATATAATATTTGCCCCAAAACGAAAAATTAGAGTCTTTATAGCAATGAAGTTCATGTTTAGTATTTGGGGAGCAACGTGTTCTGTTAGCTTGATAGGCATGGGGTAGCGCCACATTGCCATCAAGCTAAGGAAAACAAATATTTCAAGGAGAAAATGAGCCTTTCTTTGTTTTAGGTGTTATAAAATTCTTAAGTTGATACGCATGAGAGCGAGCCCTATTACGTTTAGCAAATGCAAGATATTGGTATAAACAGATTTCTACATGTAATATATGTAATGATACATAAAATTAGGGGGATTACAAATGTGGAAATCACTTTTTCGGTATTTTCTTTTTTTCTTAGGATTAACTTTCTTTGGGTTGGGCAATGCAATTGCAGTAAATGTTAAATTTCTAGGACTCCATCCATGAGAAGTCCTGAATATGGCACTCTATCAGCGATTTGGATGGACCATTGGTACATGGAGTGTTATATGCGGCTTATTTCTTGTTCTCGTGTCATTAGTAGTAGATCGGAAATATATAAGCATAGGTACATTCTTAAATGCATTGCTAATCGGTCCTATTATGGATCTTTTCTTAAAATTGGATATTCTTCCTCATGCCACACATATATTGTGGGTAAATCTTCTTATATTACTTTCTGGAATTATAATTACGGGTATTGGCGGTGGTATGTATGTTGCTGCCGGAATTGGTGCAGGACCAAGGGATGGATTCATGCTTGCTATTTCTGATAAAACAGGATTATCTGTAAGCCGAGCTAGAATTATTGTGGAAAGCATCGTATTAGTAATTGGTTATATTCTAGGCGGTCCCATTTTTATTGTGACATTTCTGTATACTTTTATCCAAAGCCCTATATTCCAGCAATCATTCAGGATGTTTCAAATATTTTTATATAATTTAGAGAGAAAAAAGAAAGACAACGTTAGTGCAAGTTTATAAAAAAGAAACAACCTCTACTTTAATTGACGATTTATGGCTTAGCTTGATAGCAATGTCGCGCTAGCCAAAATACAAAAATCTCTTTCAAAAAAAGAAAGGCGCCTATGCACCTTTCTTTTTTAATTCACTTGTACTCTCTTCAGCATCCAAAATTCCTTCTGAATCACTTTAACGCATCATTGTACGGACCTAATTGCTTTTTAGAAAAGTAATGAATTGTCTCCTTACTTTTCAGTAACATATTTCCTTTTATAATTAAAAAATAGGTGGCTACTAGAAAATAGATTAGCCCTAATATCCAATCCAAATTTGTAGCTAAATTGTGTAAAAGAACATATCTCATATATGCATAACCAATCGGAACATGTAGTAATACAACAGCACCTAATCCTGGGTTGTATATTGTTTTAGCTTTTATATTCGCAAAAATACCATGCCATATGAATTGAAAAAATCCCATTAAAATAGGTGCCAACCCAAGCCATATAATATTTGGAAAGAAAACCGGAAGTAAATAAAAAACATACGCAATCAAAATATTTATTACCATAGCAGATTGCGTATTTAATGGATAGCGATCTGGTATATCACTTTTAAATATAACTACATTAAACAGACCCGCGAAATAACCTGGCCAACGATACTCTTCAAATTGATACACTAAAATGGCTACAAAACTTAACGCTAACAGTACTTTTATTTCACTCATTTCTCCAAAATTCGCGACTAAACAACCTACGACAACAATTGCCATAGCTAACCCTACATCACACCAACGCTTTCTAAAGAAACTAATCATCTCTATCACCCACTATCTTAATTTTTATAAAAATAGCGTTCAAATAGGAAATCAATTTGTTTTTCTACAGGCAGTATTCTTATATCTGCCCCTGATTCAAGAATTAGCATCATTAATGCTGGAAGAAAAATGGATCCTAATATTTGCACTATCATCATCATTAAAATTTCCTGATCCGTTTCATTTGTTATTTCGCTTAAAATATTCTTCACTTTACTAAAACCGAGCCTCTTCAAAAAATCACCATATTCGTATTGAGATGTAAATACCGTAGTTCCCATTGCAATAATTTTCCTAACTAACTCAGGGTATTGCCGAATTACTAGTACATAATCAAGTAAAAATATTTTTAATCTTTCTTTCGCTGGCACTTTAATATCATCTAAAATAGAAAAAGTGCCTTGAAAGCTAATTAATAAGACTTTAATTGTCTCACTTATCAACTTTTCTTTTGAGCCAAAATGGTAATTTACAAGCGCAATATTTGTATCCGACAATGCCGCAATTTTTCTTATTGTTACACTTTCGAAGCCTTCGTCTTTAATGAACTTCAATGTTGTATTTACAGAATTTTTAACTTTATCAATCTTTTTGGAAATTCCAAATATAATTATCTTTTTCACATTATAAAAATTTTTCTATAAATTTTTCATATTTTCTACTTTTTTGGCACTTTCATTACTGTAAGTGGAAATTTTTCTCATTTTTAAAATAATACAACCTAAACTAAATGCGAAAAGTGAAAATATCCCAAAAGTAACCTTTATAGTATTTAAGGACAGACTCCAGCTAATTAGAAAAGATACTAGTGCCCCCCCTAAACTGGCCGATGCAATAAATAAACTAGTCACTTCATCAATATTATTTTCCATAATACGGGAAGCTAAGATTAATGTTATTGGAAAAACACCCGCTATAACTAAACCAATAATGAAGATGATAAACAAATACATACCTGTACCTTGAACAAAGGGGAATATAAATAATAGAATCACTAATGTAAAGCAACTAGATGTAATGTATGTCCAATAATTAAATTTATGAGCAAACTTACCTACAAGTATTCTTCCTATAACTATGGCTAGCCAAAAACAAGATATACTTACTGAACTGATTAATTCATTATTGGTAAGAATCATTATTGTAGATAAAAAATTTGCAAGATTGGTTTCTATGCCTGCATATAAGAATGCAAAAAGTGAAATAAATACTATAACTTTAATCTTTTCACTTTTAAATTTAAGAGTGAATGAGGAAAGGGATGCTCCTCCCTTTTCATTTTTTTGAGGAGAAAAATTTAGAAATTTTGTACGTCCAAGCATGTACCAAACAAATAGTGTAAAAATAAAGAATAGTAATATCCCATAAAGAATAAAATACCATTCATAAAATTTTGTAATATAATTAACTAGTAACGGAAATCCTAGCGCCCCAACCCCAAACCATACTTCGAGAATACTAAATTTAGCAGCACTATTCCTTTCTGCTGAAATAATAAAGGAACCCACCGTAGTTTCTAACAAACCTGCTCCATAGCCTAATACAAAGCAAATAACGGCTAAATATGCCCATTCTTTAATATATATAAAACCTCCTAGGACGATGGACATTACTAAAACACCTAATGTTATTGTTTTAAAATAATGATACTTTCTTACTAGTATGGGTGAACTTAGAACACCAAATAAAAAACCCGTAAATTGAAAAAATATTAAAACACCTAATTGATCAGGGGTTCTTCCATAATATTGTATTAATGAAGGAATTAAACTACCTATGCAAACATGTATTATTCCTACAATAAAATAAAACAAGCAACCATAATAAAATATTAACCGCACCTTTTCTCAACTCCAATCCAAAATAAAAACAGGGATTTAAGTAAAAGTTTTAAACCCCTGTTTTTACCATAAAACTAAATAGTTGCTACAGATCGTTCTTTATTACTACTGCTTTTATCAAAAAACATATCCAATATTACTTGTGAACGAAATCCATCTTCAAATGTTGCTACAGACTTATTTGGCCCACCTTCCGCAGCCTTAGCCCATTCTATAATTTCACTTCTAAAAGAATCAGACCATTCAAAAATCTCGTTTTCTGGATCGACTAGTAAAGGTAATGGTAACGGGATTTCATGTTTTTCCAATCCATCAAAGAGTATATATTTATTTGGCTCTTTAGAAGAATACTTATATTCTTTCTTCGTACCTATTACCTCTATACTAAAACCACAATCGTCAAGAAATGAACTTTTAGATGTTGTAATATTAACAAAAACCTTATTTTTCAATTGGCCATAAACCTCAGCATAGTCATCAACAAAAACTGGTTTACTTTCTTTTTCCTTAACATTTGTTTTAATTTTAGTTCGAACAGTATCCTCTCTAAAATCACTCTCAAATAAAAACCATAATAAATCTATTAGATGAATTCCTAAATCTCCCAAGGCCCCGCTAGTTCTATTACTTTGAAAATCATCTCGCCAAGTAAACGAAGTTCTCCTAAAAGCGCTATTCTTTTTAAAATGCAATCTTACCACTACTATTTCCCCTAATTCTTCATTTTGAATTAATTGTTTTAAAGCCTTAACATAAGATAGGTGGCGATAGTTAAACCCCATTGAAGCGACTAAATTAGTATTTTTTGCTATTGTCATCATGTATTTTGCTTCTTCACAAGAAATTGCCATTGGCTTTTCACATAACACATGTTTGTTTTTTAATAACGCTTGAACAGCTTGAGATCTATGACAAAAATTCGGTGAAGATATTATTACCCCATCAACTACTTCAAGTAACTCTTCATAGCTATTAAAAGCCTTCCCACCAAAATTCCCTACCAACTTTTGGGCATTCTCATTATTAACATCATACACTCCAACTAATTTACAACTATCAACAGTTGATAATGCTCTAGAATGAGCTCTTGCAATACTTCCTGCACCTATAATCCCAATATTCATTATATGAACATCCCCTTTTAATTAATAATGTGCTTTAGAGTATTTAAAATTCCAATCGAGTATTCACCTTCAGCTAACATTGAGTGTGTGTTTTTGGCTTCTTCTGTTGCATTTTCTACTAAATAACCATGTCTTACAGCTTGTAGCATTCTTAAATCATTCCCACTATCTCCAAAAGCAATGGCATTTGTTTTATCTAGTTCGTACTTGTCTAAAATAAACTTCACTATCTCATCTTTACCTGTTCCAAGTGGAATAAAATCTACATCATAGCAATTATCTGGATCACCAGCTAGTGGATTACATTTGTTAATATTAACTCCCACTTGGAATATTTCTCCGATTTCTTCTATCTTTTCTAAATTCTTTGCATCAATAAATTCATTTTGCTCTTCATAATAAAAATTAAATTTGTACTTAGAACTTCCTAATTGTGTCTGAGGTCTTAAAAAAATTTCATATTTTGATTCTAGCAATTTAAGAATTCTTTCAATCTTTGAAGAATCAAAACCACCCCCTATAATTCTCTCCTCCCAAATTTGATCATCTATAGTAGTCCCATTACTATCAAAGTACGTTATTTCTGTACCTAATCCACTCGCCACAAAATGAGGGAAATACTGAATACCACCCTTTTTCATTTTTTCAACAATTGATTCTAAACTACTTCCCGTTACCCAACCAATTACTAAATCCCCTTTACTTCCTTGTTCATACAAATACTTTTCTAACAATTTCATATTGCTTCTTTTAGAATCATCCATGTTATGAGGATAATAAGTTTCATCAAAATCACAGAACACTACATATTTAGGCTTTTTAACCTGTGGTAGTCTTTCAAAATTTAAAGACTTTAAAACTTCATTACTTATTGACATTGAATAATCCCTCCAAAACGAAATTTTGCTCTTCTAACATCATATTTGGGTGTAAAGGTAAATGTAATATTCCTTTATGAACTTGCTCTGTATTTAATATATTGTTTTGCAAATCATTTTCCTTTATCCACTTAGTATTTTGTTTATGAGATAATACCGGATAATAAATATCTGTTTCAATGTTATACATTTGGTACAATTTATTTTTCAACTCGTCTCTTCTTCCATTTTCAACTCTAATCGGAAAAAGGTGCCAGACATTATCTTCTGTCATCATAGGTAGCTTAATTAATTCTCTATCCTCTAATTCCTTTAAATCACGTATATATCGTTGAGCTAAATACGCTCTTTTTAAATTGTTATATGATAAGTACTTAATTCTTTCCAAACCAATAGCTGCTTGCAAATTATCAATTTTAGAATTGAATCCAAAGTCTAATACCTTTTTATTTTTTTTATCAATCTCAAATCCATGATAACTATATTGATTGCAACGAATTGCAAGAGTTTCATTATTAGTAACTATTGCACCTGCCTTACCACATACACCAAAATTCTTATATGGATTAAAACTAAGGACAATTATATCTCCATATTCTCCAAGATTTGAAGAACCAATAGCTTGACATGCATCTTCAATAACTGTTAATTGATATAGATCCGCAATTTCACGAATTTTTTTCATTTCACATTGTTTACCATACAAATGTACAGGTAAAATGCATTTAGTTTTTTTGGTTATAGCTTCTTCTATTTTAGATGGATCAATACAATAACTCTGCTGATCTATATCTACAAATATAGGTTTTGCTCCGACTGCTAACACGGCATTTTCAGTAGCAGCAAAACTATTAGCTGGCATAATTACTTCATCTCCCGGCTGAATACCAATAGATAACAATGACACCATAAGGGCATCTGTACCACTACTTGTTGCAATTACAAACTTTTTATTTAAATAATTTCCGATTACTTCTTCTAGCTTTTTTGAAAATGGTCCACTTGTAAATTGACCTGTCGGTAAGACATCTTTTAAAACTCCTATAATTTTTTCAACCTCATCTTGAGAAATCAACCGATTAACTGGCATAAATTCTATTTTCTGTATATTTTTTCTGCTATAATTGAAAATATCTTTTTCTATATCAATATCTATTTTCAATTTATTTTCCCTAAATAATTTCTCTTTCATCTTGTGATTCGGCAATATATTACTAATTTCAAATTCTTTTTCTTTTGTTTCCCCCTGTAGGCACTTTAATAAAGCTAAATTGTCTTTACTATGTCCAGAAATTGTAGTAAGAGTTTTCACGTTAAATCACCTCTAAGAAATTATTTTGAAAATCATGAGTAGACTATATTTTATGTTATCGATTACATGTCAACATTTTTTTTACGGAGGGTTTCTCTATGGTAACAATTAACGAAATAGCTAAATTATGTAATGTATCAAATGCTACGGTTTCAAGAGTTCTAAATAATCATCCATATGTAAATTCAGAAAAACGTGAGAAAATAATAAAAGTAATGCAAGAATTCAACTATACTCCTAGTTCTATTGCTAGGAATCTTAGGATAAATAAGACACAAACCATTGCTCTATCAATTCCAAATATAGATCATCCTTTTTTCGGAAAATTAGCTAGAGAAATTTCTAAAGAATTATTAAAACACAATTACAAATTGCTAATTTATCAGACTTTTTATGAGAAAAAAATAGAGCTAGAATTACTTTCATTACTAAAGAATAAAGCTGTAGATGGTGTAATTCTCGCATCCCTAGAAAATAGTTGGGAAAATATAGAGCATTATTTAGCATATGGGCCCATATTACTTTGTAATGAGTATGAGGAAAATGCACCTATTCCAATAATTTGTTACGATGAATTTGAGGCTGGATACAAAGCTGTTAAACATTTAATAAACAAAGATCATAAAAAAATTGGCTTTTGTTTTGATTCTCTTAATAGTCAAGCACAATTAAAACGCCAACAAGGATATTTGCATGCCTTAAAAGAAAAGCAATTACCATTCAATAAAAATTGGCTGTTTGGCGATGCAATTACTATTGAAGATGGATTTAGAATTTTTGAGAAATTAGATAAATTAAAAGATAGACCTACTGCATTATTTACTGGAAATGATCAAGTTGCTGCTGGAGTCATTAAAGGAGCTACTATAAAAGGATATTCTATTCCAACTGACTTAGCTGTTTGTGGTTATGATAATCAATTAATTTGTACAGTTACAACTCCAACAATTAGTACCATCGATATTCCAATTGTTGAACTGAGTAAACGTACCGTTAACGAGATTCTACTATATATAAATACAGATGAATCTATTAAACGTAAAATTATTGAATATCCTACAAACTTAATTATCCGTGAATCGACATAATTAAAACAAAAGTTTCTGCTTAAACTTATCTAATAAATAAAAATAAAAAGAGGACGTAAATAATAATGCGTCCTCTTTTTATATCAAATTAAATTAATCCATCAAAATGCTTTTCACATTAAAAAGAATCACTTTCCAAGTTCATATTTTATTACATAATGAATTGAGAGATTATCACTTAAGAGCCTTAACTATAACTTCAGTTGCCTCTGCAATGAGTTGATTATCATAAGTAGCTTCTTTCTCATCTTTACTAGATAAAATTGCGATAATAATTGGTGCTCTATTTGGCGGGCAAACGATAGCAATATCATTTCGTGTCCCATAACTTCCAGCACCGGATTTATCTGCAACTATCCAGTCAGTTGGTACGCCTGCACGAATTAGTTTGTCTCCTGTAGCATTTCCTTTCATCCACCCTGTAAAAATGTTACGTTTATGAACCGGAAGCACATTTCCGACCGTAAAGGCTTTCAGATTCGTAGCAATTGCTTTCGCTGTACTAGTATCACGAATGTCTCCTGGAATAGCCTCGTTTAATTCTGTTTCAAAGCGATCAGACATAGTAACCCGATCACCCATCTGTCTAAGCGCTTTTTCATATCCTTTTGGTCCGCCTATTTTGTTAAATAAAATGTTCCCTGCAGTATTATCACTGTTACGAACAGCAGCCTCAGCAATTTCTCCTAGTTTCATTCCAGTATCTACATGTTTCTCGGTAACAGGTGAATAATCCACTAAGTCTTCTTTCGTATAAGTAATAACTTCATTTAATTTCTCAGTAGAGTTTTGCTGTAGTAATACCCCTGCCGCTAACGCCTTGTAGGTTGATGCAAAGGCAAACCTTTCGTTAGGTCGATAAGAGATTGTTTGATTTGTACCAGTATCAATCGCATATACACCTAATCGTGCATCGAATTTTTTCTCAAGTTGAGAGAACTCTTTATACGTCGCCTGATGTTTATGCTTCACTTGTCCTGTCTTTTCTTTCGCCTCAACTTGCAATGGCCCTCCTTTAAAAGCTTCTAAGCTTGTAAGACTTAAACCTAATATACCAACGCATATACCTATTTTTAGCATCCTCTTGTTTTTCAAGATCATCATTCCTTTCAAATTCTTAATACCTTTTTATACGTACACATAATAGACAATCACCGAAACAAATCTGTTCCATAAACTTAAAAAACTTTATAACTAGTATCAGAGGTATTAACAAAATAAGTGATAGCAACTATGATCGCCACTATCGCTTATTTCACATCTCATCTTTTTACTTATTAGTGCCTTTATATATACAAGGGCTCTTCACCTGAGAAAAGTGCACAAATTTTACTCGTTTTGATTCGAAGCATCTATACCAGCAACTTCACCATTTATACGCTGCTTTTTCAAATCAAAGTATACATCTAAAACTTCTTTTCCAATTATAGAATTAATTCCACTTTTATCGTTATGAAGCCATGGAACTACTACAGAAAATGCTACTTCTGGATTATCATATGGAGCATATCCAACTAACGTTAAGTTGTAGCATTCCATACGTTCTCCTTTTGCATTTCTACCAATTGGATCATCTCCACCATATACAGTTTGAGCTGTCCCTGTCTTTCCTGCTGGTTTATATGGCGCGTTTTTGAAATACTTCACGCCAGTTCCATCACCTTCTTGGAATACCCATCTAAACCCTTCTTTTATCCGATCAATATGTTCTGTCTTCATATCAATTCGATTTAATACGACAGGCTCTATAGAGCGTATAACTTTGCCAACCTCTTCTTCTTTTATTGATTGCTCTCGTATTTCTTGTACAATTTGAGGTTGCATTCTATACCCCCCATTAGCAATCGTTGAAATATATTGCGCCAATTGCAACGGTGTATACGTATCATACTGCCCGATAGAAAAATCTAGTAAAAAACCAGGCTGACTATCTACTTTTCTAGTTTGTCCAATTATTTCATTCGGTAAATCAATACCTGTTGGAACTCCTAATCCAAATTGTTTAAAATAATAGCGCATCGTATCAAATGCTCCTTGTTTTATATCCAACGAACCATTTGGTACGTAATTAACTCCCGCAATTTTTAAAGCTGTCTGGAACATGTATACATTCGAAGATACTTGTAGCGCTCGTAAATCATTAATATTACCAAATCCGGATACATTCCACGATTTCTTAGCTTGTGTACCTTTAAATTTCATGGGTGCATCATAAAATTGATCTCCTGGCTGTATTGCCCCTGTCTCATATCCAGTTAATAAAGTTGCACCTTTTACAGCTGACCCTAGCTCATACGAAGTTGTCATGTTACCTAATGCCAAATCCTCAATCTCTAATTTCCCTTCTTTTTCTACAATCTTTTTGCCTGCCATAGATAGAATCTGTCCGTTATTTGGATTCGTCATGACGACAAAAGCTCGGTCCAACAGTGGCTCTGAACTCTTAAACGCTCTCAAATTTTTCTCTATACTTTCTTCCACTTTCTTTTGTAATTCCATATCAATCGTTAATGTTAAACTATTACCACTTTTTCCTTTAGAGATTATTTCTGTGTTTATAATGTTTCCTGATTTATCAGTAATGTTTTTCACTTCTTCTTTTGCACCGTGCAAGACATCTTCATATCGTTGTTCAATATAACTTTTTCCTACACGATCATTTCGGTTATATCCACGTACCAAATAAGAATCTAAGTTTTCTTTCGGTAATCCTTCTTCACTACTCGTAATATTACCTAACACGGAACGAAATAAATTACCATTTACATAATTACGTTCCCAATCAACTGTTGCATCTACTCCTGGAAACTCAGCAAGGTTTTCACTTATTCGCGCATACTCTTGATCTGTTACATCTTTTTTTATAATTTGTGTTGTTAGTTGATAACCTGAACTCATTTTGCTTTTAATAGCTAACACCTTTAAATCTTGTGCTGTTAATTCTGCCAATTCTAATTCTGTAACACGACTTCGTCTTAAGTCTTCTATTTTTTTATCTAACTCTTTTCCCTCTATTCCCTTATCTTTTAACTTTTTTATATCTTTTTTAGTAATCATTGTCTCCGCACGTTTCGTATTCAACTGCATCCAAAAATCTTTTTTATCGATATCTGTTAATTTATTTATATCTTGTTCAGACATTTCAAGCACTTTCGCTAAGTCTGTTGCTGTTTTTAAAATATCTTCATTAGTAATTCCCTTTACCCTTGTATACGTAATTGTGCGAAGAGATTTATTATTAACAACTGTTTTCCCTTCTCGATCTAGTATTTGTCCACGTGGAACTGGAATGCTAGTTGTTGCATTTTGACTGCTTTCTATTTGATTCTTATAAGCCTCTCCCTCTACGATTTGCACCTTTCCTAGCTGAACAATAATAGCTGAGAATAGTAAAAATATGCAAAGGAACATTATATTTAATCGAATAGATATATACGTCTTGTTCTTTCCTTTTTGATTCCCCATAAATCCTCCATTTAATTCCTTATATGTTACATACCGATGGCCGGTTATAAATATCGTTTCGACTTTTTTGCTAAATCCTTGTTAGCATTCATACCTTTTCGTTTAGCTACGTAATTCATAACTCTCCTTTCCTATTTTCTCTCTATTTTTTGTCGCTAGCATTAGAAATGCTAAACTATATACTGGCCCATATAAAACTTACACATAGATTTGCTAAAAACTTTTCATACTGATTATTCCTTTCTTCATGCTGTAATACTTAATAGACAATCTAAATAATAAAGTTGTTCCACATTTACAAAAAAAATAATTAACTATAAGATGAAATAAGCTAAAAAGGGAGGGTTTTATGTTACATACAAAAATAAAAAGATGGAGATTTATAGCGATTCTTTCTATTGTAGGTTTGATATTAATAATTTTGTTAAAAAGCAATTTCTTTTCAATTACTATCGAAACTTCTTCGGCCGAAAGAGGACAAATACTTGATCGAAATGGTGTAATACTAGCTACAAATAAGAAAGTTAAGTCTTTATATTGCACTTTTAATGATGAGAAGCTATCGAAACAAGATACAGCAAACACATTAGCTTTTTTCAATCAATTTTCAAGCGAATTTCAACATGACATTTCTACAGAGGACATAAAATCTCAATTACAACAATCTTGTAAAAAGCAGACTATGAATGATATACCGTTATACTCTGACATAACTGAGAATGAACTTGCATTCATAAACAAAAACAAACCCAATAATGTAATAATCAAAGATGAAGTGATTCGATATTATCCTAAACGTGAAATTGGTTCACAGGTAATTGGGTATATAGAAAATGACCTTAATGTACCCGTTGGAAAAAGCGGGATTGAGCTGCAATATGAAAATGATTTAAAAGGAAAACCCGGAAAAACTCTTATTTTTAAAATGAATAATAAAAAGTTCTTATGGAACATTCAAAACGTACAAAAAGGAAAAGATATCTGGCTAGCTTTAGACTCTAAGTTGCAGCAAAAAACAGAGGAAGCATTAAGATCTCAAATCAAGAAAATAACTGATGTTAATGCTGGTTATGTTGTGGTAACCGATGTGAAAACTGGCGCAATTTTAACTATGGCCAACTCAACAGTGTTTGATCCAAATACATTATATGAACAAGTATCATCTAAAAAAGAAAACATCAAATCACTTTCGCAAAATAAAGCAATTCAAAAATTAAAGTATGGTGAATCTTATGTAAATATGGCCTCAACTATAAAGCCACTTACTATTTTAATTGGATTAAACGAAAAGCTTTTTCAACCTGAAGATACTTATTTAGATAAAGGTACTTTTCAATATGATAATCAAAATAACATTACGAATGCACCTGGAACGCCAACAGGTGAGATTACACCGAGGCAGGCTATCATTAATTCATCTAACACATTTATGACAGCAAAAGTAGCTCTACCCTTATTCAACCAAAATAATGGGAATATAGAAAAAGTTGCACATATATGGACAGAGTATTTAAAGCAATTCGGCCTTCGTTCTAAAACTGGGATTGATTTACCTTTTGAAGAAGACGGACAATATGAATTTCATCCAACAAACAAGTTTGAAAATGGTATCTCCGCCTTATTAAATGCCTCTTGGGGAGGAAATGAAGTACACACTCCTCTTCAACTTGCTCAATATGCAGCAACTTTAGCAAGTAAAGGTGATAAATATAAACCTCAAATCGTAAGTGCTATTATTGATCAAAATGGTAAGGAAACAAAAAAGTTTAAACCAATTTTAGAAAGTTCAAATCGTTACCCGGTGAAATTTTGGAGTGTCGTGCAAGGTGGGATGAGCCAAAATATAGAGGAAATTAAAAACTTACCCTTTCATGTCGCAGGTAAAACAGGCATAACAGGTGCTCCGAATGAGCAAGAAAGAATGATAAACCATTCTCTTTTCATTGCATATGCTCCTACCGAAGATCCACAAATTGCCGTTTCTGTCGTTATTCCTGGTAGTAATTCAGAAAAAAACATTGCTGCTCTCGTTACATCAGAAATTTTAGAGTACTGGAATACTCTTCAATAAGAGAATAAAAACATAGAGGAAGGTTCATTAAAGTGAACCTTCCTCTTTACCATATAGAATCTATATTCGTTATTTTCCATTTACCTTCATGATCCTTTTCGAACATGAAAGAATATTTAATATCAGTTAAAACATACTCTTTTTGTACATATCCAGTATTACCGCTAATTGTCGATACTTTTATATATCCATTATTCTGCACTTTTTCTGGAATCCAAGCTTTTACCATTTCATTAGATACTTCATATAAAACTTGTGATTCTCGCTTTGGTTCAGCTAAAATTCTCGTTTTATTTCCAGTAACAGTTGCATATATATAATGCGCTTGCTTTGGTTCGTTACTTTCTGTCAATCCACTTGGTACTTTGTATGCTTGCTTTGTATCATTTGTAAATTCTCCCCCCATGGTAAGAGCAACTTGCAACTCATGAAAAATATCTTCATCAAATTTCAATTCATCCTTCTTATAACTCTTCCCTTTAAATAGAACTTCATCATTTAACGCTCTATACAAGTCATTTTCATTTTTTGAATTTGTACTTTGATATAATTCATTCATAAATTGTTTTAATGTTGGATCTTGAGCAGACTCATCTTTTGTTTTAGGCTTAATTTGAGTGCTACTTTGTACCGGTGATTTATTATCATCAAGCCAAGGTTGTTGAACGATAAAAAATAACATTGTACAAACCAAAACAACTACAATAGGTACTGCTTTTTTACGAAAAGGTCTTTTATGTTTTACAAGATCCGTTTCATTATTTTCGTATATAGACTGCTTTATTTTAAAAATAAATTCTTCTTCATCGTTACGATTCTCCATTGGGCCTTTTTTTAATTTTCTATACCAATCAGGATTTTGTTTATTGTTCATCACTACTACCCTCCCCTATTAATTTTGAAACCTTACTTCTCGCTCTACTTAATCTGGATTTTACAGTTCCAATGGATACTCCTAGTGTTTCAGCCATTTCTTCATAAGATAATTCATATTTTGCGTCTAAAATAATTATTTCACGGTGTTTTTTAGGTAGTTTTAAAACAACATCCCACACTTCATTCATTTCCTCTTGCTTAAAAAATTCTCTTTCTGCCGATGGATATTGCTTATCGTCACTAAAAAAACCTACTAATGATATCCTTTTAAAATAGGAGGATTTCAAATAGTTTATTGCTGTATTTCTTGTAATTTTTAATATCCACGTTTTAATAGATGACTCCTTTCGAAATGAATTCCAATTTTTAAATACCTTTATAAACACATCTTGCGTGATATCATCTGATAAGTGTGGATCTTTCGTAATAATAAATGAATAATTCCATACATCTTGCCAATAGTCTTTTATAACATAGTCAAGCTCATCATGAATACACTTTTCAATAAACGTCTCTTCCATTTCCACACCTCGAACTTATTTGAATAAAGATAAAACTGCCCTCACTTTTATTATGGTTTCAATATATAGACAAGATACAAGTTTCATTTGTTCCGTTCTTTATCTTTTTTTGATAAAAAAATCCTCCTAAAAATGTAAAGGTGTGCAATTACCTTCATAAAATAATCATCTATACATTCTTTTACATGACAGGCTCCGAAAAAACAAGTAAAGCATACAATGTTAAAAATACACTCATAAAAAATCTGATTATTATTTGTGCATTTCACGCAACACTCCACTTGTATCACCTTTTTTCTTAGAGCATACTTATTTGTGTGCTCTATTTATGTTTTACTAAATAACTGTTTTATTAAAGTTTACCCCCCCCCTCACTTGTCCCTTTCAATTTGTTTTACTCTTCTATTTACTATTAGCAATACCAACCTTTCAAAAATGAAAACATAGATAAGTTATCATCTTTATTCAGCCACAACAAAAAAGCATTCTCGATTACGGAGAATGCTTTTTCGAAACTTAATTGTTCTTTGTATCGCTCAATTTATACCTTCGTGTTAAGCAAACAATGAATGTAGTAAAAGATTTCACCTTATAGTTACTTATTTTTTCTGAAAAACATGTTTTACTTTTTCCCCTGGAACGTTACTCCCCCCTCTTCCTTTTACATCTTCGATCATCATGGTAATGATCATGTCGGGCGCATTTGCATCAAAAGCTGCAAACCATCCAAGTTCTTTTCCGTCTGCTTCTTTCGACTCCTTCAGTTCTGCTGTACCGGTTTTACCAGCAAGAGTTATACCATCAACCTTAGCAATTCTCCCCGCGCCATCAGGGTCATTAATGACTTTTATTAATGCGCTCTTTAATATCTCTTGATTCTTTTTAGAAACCACATTCTCTTTCCAATCCCCCGCTACTTTTGCTTCTTTTAAAAGATGAGGCGACGGAATATTCCCTTCATTCACAATCGGTGCATATGTTAATGCTAAATGAAGTGGTGTCATTAATACTTGTCCTTGTCCATATCCCGTGTCTGCTAGTTGAATATCATTTTTTATCCCATCTCTTGCAATGATTGAAATAGGAAATTCGTATTCGATTGGTAATTTTTCATGAAATCCGTATTTCTTAAATTCATTTACATACTGATCTTTTCCCATTTTCAAAGCTTGTTGAGCAAAATAAATATTATCAGAGTACTTCATTGCCTTATCAAAATCAATTGGACTAGCTTCCTTCACACGTGTTACATAATAATTTCCCCAAGATGAATCTTTTGCCCACTTTAATCCTTGAATTTTAAATTCTTCCTTAGGGTTTATAGTGTTTGTTTCCAAACCAATTGCACCAGTAATCGTTTTAAATACGGAACCTGGTACAAATGCTTGTGTGAAACGATTCATCATTGGTAGTTTCGAGTCGTTATTCCATGCTTCTCGTTGGGCTTTTGATGCTCCTCTAACTATTGTATTTGGATTATAAGCAGGGCTACTTACAAGTGCAATAGTTTCACCTGTTTTAGGATTGACCGCTGCACTAGATCCTGCTTCATTTTTCATCTCATTAAAGATTTTTTCTTGAATTGCAGCATCAATTGTTAACGTAACGTTTTCCCCTTCTTTTGCTTCTTTTTTTGCTACATTTTTAATCTCTTTTCCATTCTCATCTTCTATAAATACGCGTCCACCTTTTTCACCACGCAATGTATTCTCTAGTACTTTCTCTAAACCTGTCTTTCCTACTAAATCATCTGCTTGATACCCTTTTTTTTGAAGCGATTTTAACTCCTCTGCATTCACCTTTCCTATATAACCAGTTAAGTGTGCCGCCGCTTCTCCTAATGGATACGTCCGAATATTTACTGGGCGAGATGAAACTCCTTCTAATTCAATATAATCATTCTGTCTAGTTCCCTCTTTTAAAATACCAATTGGTACAAAGGAGTCTGGTTTTATCCATTTCGCTGTAAGCTTCTGATCGACCTCTTCTATAGACATATCAAGTAATTGTGCTACTATTTCTTTTGTTTGCGCTGCCGTTTCGCCTAGTTTCTCTGGAATAATTCCAACCTCAGTCGCTTTACCATTCGTTGCAAGAGCTTTCCCATTTCGATCATATATTTCTCCGCGTTTTCCTTGTTCTATTTGCATACGTACTTTGTAATCTTTTTTCATAGCTGGAAAAATGAAATCTGGTGTCCAATCTATTTTCCAAGATTCCTTTTCTTTCACGAGTTTTGCTTCATGGATAAATGAAACTGTTCCTCCATCCGTATCCATCTTAACTTCAAAAAGAAAAAGCTCTTTATCTTTAGCATTCTCTCCTTTCGTTTTAATTTTTAAATTCTTAACTCCAATACCCTCATAGATTTTTTGATATTTCTCTGTGAAATCCTTTTTAGAAATCGTTTTTTTGGCACGCTCTGATAAATGATCATACATATTTGCAAATTTTTTATCATTCCATAAATTGATATATTCTTCAAATGTTTGTTTTGGCGGTTCGTTTTTATTACACCCTACCAACATAACTGCAAAACAAAAGAAAACCAGCATCCATAATTTTTTCAATTCAATCTTCTCCCTTTGTTAAAAATATTTATTCCTTTCTTGATATATTAAATAAAAAATGTTGTAACGCTTAATAGACAGTGTAAGTAATGAGATTGTTCCACATTTACAAAAAATTTCATTTACGCTTAAGTTGCATTGGAAGAGGAAAGTTTGTAAGCTTCTTGCAAACATAAGGAGCGAATATATTTAGCGAACGTTATAAGTATTAGTGTTGTTTTAAAAAATTCATTTAAAATACCTTTTAATTCGTTTTCGTCGATATTATCTTTATAGATTTTTGATACAAAAATAGAATCCTTATAGTAAGGATTCTACAGTAGAAAATGATAGATTTATTTTTCTTAACCTGATGATTTGGGCTTTTAAAGTACATAGTACTTACAATTAGCATTATAAGCAAGATCCGCTACTTGCATCGATTAACTCATCAGTTATCCAACGACTGTCTGATGAAGAAAGAAAGCTTCACCTTCAGGTAAAGTCAACTTAAACTAAAGTTACTTCATATATTTTACTTAAAATTCCATCAACACCTACCTTTAAACAGTTCGTTTAAACTGCCCTGCCTTTGTTCAAAGGTATTTCAGCAATGCCTGTATTTTTCATCTTTAATATTTTTGTTTCTTAGCCATGAGTATAGTTAGAAAATCTCTAAAAACTATTTGATAATCTTTTAGAATCTAACTTTCTTATAATACTATTTGCTATTTCTTCAATATTTTCATCTAGAAAGAAATGATTACCTTCAAAAGAATGAAAAGTACACGTTTTACTTGTGTATTGCTTCCATTTTATTACTTGATCATATGTAGTAAACTCATCCTTTTCCGCATTAAATATAAGAAAATCAATATCACATGGTTGTGTATTATTGTCATGAATATATGTCTCGACAATTTTAAAATCTGCTCTTAGAATAGGTAGAAAAATCTCTATTAATTCTTCTGATTCAAGTACCCCAGATGGTGTACCTCCCATTGCAATAACTTCTCTTTTAAATTGTTCATTAGAAAGATTATGTCGAATATTTTTTATTTTACTATTTGGATGATTTCTACCGGACAAAACAAGAAATTTAGGCAATACATTTTTAGAATCTTGTATTTTTCTAGCTACTTCATAGGCAATCAAACTTCCCATACTATGCCCAAATAAAATATATGGCGAATCATCTATCTGCATAACGATATTATTATAGACATCATTCACCACCTCTTCCATACTTTGGTGCAAACTTTCTTCAATTCTATATCCTCTACCAGCTAACTCTATCGGGACTACCTCAATATATGGATTAAAGTAATTTTTCCATTTTGCGTAACTAAACGCAGATCCCCCAGCATGTGGAAAGCAAAAAAGTTTAGTCTTTTGCATTGATTTTCTCCTTACTTTCAAATTTGTATATATTTTGGCAAATTGTATAAATGTCTTTAATTATTATCTCTTGCGGAAATTCATTCCTTGTTGCACAAGCAGATATCTTATAATTTGGATCAATGTTATATTGTTTAAAGTAAAAGTTTTTAGGTATATTCTTGTATGTAATTAAAGTTCGTGACTCTTTTTTTATAGAGAATGAATTTAACGGGGTATAAAGCCCTTTTCCAATCGTTTTTATATAACTTTCTTTTAATGTCCATAAATCATAAAAATAATTAATTTGTTCATCAGAATTCATATTAGATATTTCATAAAATTCTTCCTCTGAAAAAAATTCATGTGCTAATTTAAAAGCCTCTATTTCTGAAACTTTTTCTATATCAATACCCACATGAAAATTAGCAGTAGTACAAACCACCCATTCTCCTGAATGTGACAAATTAAAATGAAAGTCAGAAAAATTTTCAACAAAAGGTTTTCCATACTCATTATATATAAATCTAATTTCTTCATTATTAATTTTATACTTTTGGCAGATTAGAGATCGGATTAGTAAATCTCCTATCAGGGTCCTATTAATGTCGCATGAATTTAATAAACGCTTCATTCGTTCTTTCTTCTCATTTGAAACTAAGTTACTAAGTTGCTTAAACAAATGACTTTCAATATTCTTTGGTATTTTCACAGCTTGAATTTGTATGATAAATCACTTCCTTTTTTTAAGAATTACTTCATATATGAACGTTACAGAAATTCAAATTCACTTTATTAAATTGCATATACAATAGGAAAGGTGCATATTTACATATCAATGAAAATATGCACCTTTCCTCAGTAATATCATCAGGTATTCGCTTCTATTACAAAGATTCCAGAGCATTTACATCTTACTATGGGTAACTCATTAAGGTTTCTATGTCTCTACCAATTTCTTTTTACATTATCCCCTTAAAAAGTAATGCTCTTAATATATTCATTATTCCCTACACTTGATATGCAGGTATTGGGCTGCCCTTTTCGTTCATAGCCTTGCATCTTTTGTACTCTCTAATTTTCCGTTAATAAAATGGATCTCTCTTTTATTCCTTCAAATTCCTTTAATAGATACATAGCTATTTTTTCAACTGCAGGGGAACCCACTATTTCTTCATGTAATCCAGGGACTGAATATCTATTTACTCTTCCTTTTAATAAAGGTCCCCAATCTGTAAACAACTCTTTTCCTTCCTCAGCACTAAAGTAGAGAAGTTCTCCAGAGTATGGTATTAAATCATGCTCTGCCATTATGTTCAGGCATTTCCTATGTGCATTGATAACTTGCTTCAAATTGATAAGATCTGCATCAGGCGGGAGTACTCCTTCCATAATTAATTGCTCCACAAGCATATCTTGTTTATGGACAAGGTCTCCTTCCTGCTCAGTAAGATCTCTAGGAATGAAATGCTCATATATATATGAGAGCATATCCTCACTCGTTTTATAGTCCTGCTTTGAAGGTACTTTTGTATCCATGAGTACCAACAACTCAACTTCCTCACCTTGATTCTTTAGTACAGTTGCGATTTCATAAGCAATTGCACCGCCTAAAGACCATCCTCCAAGACGATATGGGCCTTCTGGCTGAACATGTTTTATTTCTTCAATGTAAAGTTGAATTAGTTCCGGCAAGGTCAACTCGTCAATTTCTCCCTTTTCTATAAGAGGATTCTGTAAACCGTAAAATGAACAATGGTTCTTAAGTAATCTTGCTAGTTGAATGTAACAGAATACATTCCCCATAAACGGATGAACGCAGAAGAAAGGTCTTTTTTCTGATTCTTGTAGTGGAACTAGCGCTGCTACTGATTTCGTCATATCATGCTTATCACGAATAAGGCATGCGATTCCTTCCACTGTTGGATTCTTAATCAATGTAGACACCTTAATTTCTTTTCCAAACTTCTCCCTAATTTTTGAAACTAATTTAATTACAAGGAGAGAGTGTCCTCCTCTATTAAAGAAATCATCATTTACATAGACATCTTCTATCTGTAAGACATCCTGCCAGATTTTAATCAACTGATATTCAATTTCATCCCTTGGAATGATTGGTGTAGAGAAGTTATTTTCTCTTTGAATAGTTAAATTGTTCAATGCCTTTCGATCAACTTTGCCATTCGTTGTAAGAGGAATCTCGTCTACCTTAATAAAGTGTGCGGGAACCATATAATTCGGTACTTGTGTCTTGAGATATTCACGCCAATCATGCATACTACCATCTCCAACTACATAAGCAACCAATCTCTGCTCTCCTAATTTATCCTCTGTTACCAAAACTACTGCTTCTTTTACCAATGGATGCCTCTTTAGATTCGCTTCAATCTCTTCAAGTTCAATACGAAAGCCCCTAATTTTCACTTGATTATCAATTCTTCTCAAGTAATCTAAATTACCATCAGGTAAATAACGAACCAAATCTCCCGTACGATATAAACGCTCTTCTTCATTAAATGGATGACGGATGAATCGCTCTGCTGTTAATTCTGGGCGATTCAAGTATCCTCTCGCTATACCTGCACCACCAATATATAGCTCACCTGTTACACCAACTGGAACAGGTAACAAATTTTTATCCAATACATAAGTTTGAACGTTCGGCAACGGACGTCCAATCGTAACTCTCTTACTATCTGTTTGAATATGATAACACGTTGCATCAACTGTACATTCTGTAGGACCGTATACGTTATAAAAATCAATTTTTCCGGTCTCTACTAGCTGTTCCCATAATGACGGCATGATTGCTTCACCACCGACTAATATCTTACTTGGTACATGAACATCAGCACTTATTTCTAGCAATCCTCCATCTATAAGTAATTGAAGTAATGAAGGTGTCATATCAAACATTTCCAATTTATTCTCCCTAATATAGGACACAAATTGTTCCGGATTAGTGCGAACTTCACTTGGGATAATATATAAACTTGAACCATAAAGCAACATTTGTAATTGCTGAATAGATACATCAAAGGCAATTGACGCATTCAAACCGACGCGCATATTACTAGGTATCTCATGTGAGAAAACTTCTTTTTGTAAACCATATGATAGGTTTATTACAGAATGGTGCTGTACTAAAGCCCCCTTTGGATTCCCTGTCGAACCAGAAGTATAGATAACATACGCTAAGTTTTCCCCTGTTACCTCACATATTGGTGAAAGTTTGCTTTCTTGAGAAAGCATTGCTTGGTCCCTATCTAGGCAAACTGTCTTGATTTCTTTAGGTATCCATCCTAGTAATACCTCATTCGTAACTAACACTTTAATTCCTGTGTCTTCTAAAATATATTGCAGGCGGCTTTCCGGATTCGATGGATCCAACGGAACATAGGCTGCTCCAGCCTTCCAAATTCCCATGAGACCAACAACCATCTCAACTGATCGATCAAAGCAGAGGCCAACTAATGACTCTGTCCTAATTCCACATTTCTGTAAATGATGGGCTAATTGATTAGCTCTTTCATTCAGCTCTCGATACGTTAGTTGCTGTTTTTCATCTACCACTGCCAACGCGTCAGGTGTACGATTTACTTGCTCTTCGAATAGTTGATGAATTACATTCTCACGTGGATAGGATATAGCATTATTATTCCATTCTTCCAATAGCTTTCTTTGTTCAGCTTCCGTAATATATACTAGCTCCGATAGATTTTGATCAATGTTTTTGAGCATTTGCATTAACACTTGTTGTAAATGACCCAGCATTCGTTCAATGGTTACTCTATTAAACTTACTACGGTCATACATTAACTTTAACGATAACTGGATTCCTGGAACTACAGCCAACCCTAATGGGTAGTGGGTTTGTTCTACTCCTTCCAATTCACCAATTTCCAGATTTTCTGAAGCCTCTTCTTTCACTGGATAATTTTCAAACACATATAAACTATTGAACAGAGGTGTTCCTCTAGGAACTTCACTCCACCCCTGAATTTCTGTCAAAGAAGCATACTCATATTGTCTTCTTTCTATCTCTTCCTCTTGTATCTTCTGCAACCAATCCATTACTTTTATATCATCCATCAATTGAATTCGCGTCGGTGACGTTGTAATAAAAGGACCTACGATGTTTTCAACATCAATAATCTCCGTAGAACGCCCTGAGCTTGTTACACCAAAGACAATGTCATTTTCTCCACTATATCGGCTCATGAGATATGCCCATGCACCTTGAATTACTGTGCTCAAAGTAAGTTTATTGCGTTTCGCCCATCCTTGTAACGCTTGAGTCTGCTCTTCTGATAAATACGTAACCTTCTCTGTGTAACCTTTTTCTTCCTCTTTACTTTCTAAGCCCAGCAAAGTTGGTGCAGTAAAACCTTTTAGCTTCTCCCTCCAGAATTGTTCCGCCTGCTCCTTATCTTGCTCTCTTAACCATTGGATATATTTCTTATATGGTGAAGACTTAGGTAACTTCACAGCTTCTCCATTCATTCTCTTCTGATAGACTGTAAGTAATTCATTAAATACTAATGGTAAACTCCATCCATCCAGTAAAATATGGTGATGGGTCCAAACAATCCGATATTCTTCCTCACCTTCTTGAATGACTGTTACCCGCATCAATGGCGCTTCATCAAATTGGAAGGCTTGTTTTCGATCTAATGCCAAAAAGACTTTTCTTTTTCCCTCTATCTCTTCACTTGTCATTGTACGCCAGTCTTCTTTGTTCACTTTAAATGGGATATTTTCATACACCACTTGTACAGGTTCTTCAATTTCGTCCCATACAAATGCTGTACGAAAAATTTCATGTCGCTGAATTACAGATTTCCACGCCTGCTCAAAAGTAGGAATATTCATTTTTCCTCGAATCATAAAACTCAATTGCACTATATACGGTGCAACATGTTCATCCCCTTGGTCATGCAATGTGTGGAAAATCATACCTTCTTGCAAAGGTGATAGTGGATATAAATCAGTAATCTGATTGTTCTTTCCGCGATGCATTTTGTTTAGTACATTTATCAAACCTTCTTGGCTAAGATTAGTCATTGCAAAATCCGAAATGGTCAATGCAGATTCTCTATCTGAAGATTGAATCAATGTACTCAGTTGATAAAGCATATTCTGTGCAATACTTTGAATCGTTGATTTGGCAAATTGCCCAACATTGTATACCCAAGTGAACTGAAGTTTTCCATCCGTTACAACCCCAATTACATCAATTACATGCGAGCGCTTGGAACCGGCAGCATGATCTAAACGCTTAAATTTGTTCTCTGGAATAAACATTGCATCGCTAGAAAACATTTGATCAAATTGTCCAAGATAGTTAAAACTAATAGACGGTGTATATTGCGAGCTTAATTGCTCACACATTGTTGCGTTCATGTAACGCAACACCCCATAATCAACACCCTTATTAGGAATTTTGCGAATTTGTTCTTTAACTGCTTTTAATGCTGCAATTGGCGTATGAGCACTAGTAATATTTAAATGAACTGGGTAAATGCTTGTAAACCATCCCACGGTTCTCGATAAATCAACATCTTCAATAATCTCTTCTCGACCATGTCCCTCTAAATCTACGCTCAATATCGGCTGCCCCGTACATGCTGCCGTAGCTTGTACCAATGCTGCTAATAATACTTCATTGATTTGGACACGGTGAGTGCTTAAAGTCTCTTGCAATAACATACGGGTTTCATTCTCATTTAACACCACAGTAATTTCCTCAGTTACTGCGCTTACTGGATTACTTATAGTACCATCTACCGGCAGTATAACTACGTCTTGTTCCGCCTGCTCCTCCCAGTAATGCAGCACTTCTTGTGATATTCCAGATTCAGCGTAATGATGTAATCTCTCCGACCACTCTTTAAAGGATGTACTTTTCATAGGTAATTGAATTTTCTGCCCTTGGACTGCTTGTGTATACGCTGTTTGCAAATCTTCCAATAAAATTCGCCAAGAAACACCATCAACGGCTAAATGATGAATTGTCCAAAATAATCGGCCAGCGTGCTCACCTTCATCAAAATACACCATTCTCATTAACGGACCATCATGTAAATTCAAACTTTCTTGTGCAATATTAATCTCTTTTTGAATAACCTGATGCCAATCAGCTTCCGGCACTTCGTCTAATGAAATGACAGTAAGCATCAATTGCTCTTCTATTCCTTCATTCCACTGTTTCCAAACCCCATTAGGTAAACGTTCATATCTTAAACGCAGGGCATCATGATGAAGTAGAAGGTTACCCGCTGCCTTTTCAAGTGATCCTATGTCCAATTTCTCTTTCGTTCTAAAGAACATGGATTGATTCCAATGATGTGGGTTAGGATGATTTTGTGCAAAAAACCTTTGCTGAATAGGTGTAAGTATCGTCTCTCCAGTTATAATTCCCTGTTCAGCTTGTACACCTTGTTCTTCTTTGACTACTTGCGCCAACTCAGCAATCGTTTGGTGTTCAAATATTTGTTTTGGTGTCAATTGTAAACCAACTTGCTTCGCACGAGAGACAATCTGAATGCTAAGAATTGAATCTCCACCAATTTCAAAGAAGTTATCATTCATACCAATACGTTTTGAACCCAGCACACGTTCCCAAATGATAGAAAGCTTACGTTCATGTTCATTTCTTGGGGCCACGTATCCTTCTTGTGTTCCTTGATAATCTGATATAGGTAACGATTTCCGATCAATCTTTCCATTTATGGTTAGCGGTAATTCTTTCATTTCGACAAAGTAGGAAGGTATCATATGGATTGGTAGTTTTGTTTTAAGATACTCTCGCCATTCTTCTAAACTGCCTTCGCCCACTACATAAGCTACCAGCCTCTTATCTCCCGACTGATTTTCCCTAACTATTACAACTGCCTCTTTTACCAAGTAATGCTCCTGTAAGGTGGACTCAATCTCTCCAAGTTCAATTCGAAATCCTCTAATCTTCACTTGGTTATCTATTCTTCCTAAATAGTCTATATTACCGTCAGGAAGATATCTCACGAGGTCTCCTGTTCTATATAACCTCTCGCCTTCTTTGAATGGATTTGAAATAAATCGCTCGGACGTTAATTCTGGACGATTCAAGTATCCCCTTGCTAGACCTGCTCCTCCGATATAAAGTTCCCCCATCACACCAACTGGAACTGGCAACCTATTTCTATCTAATACATAAGTTTGGACGTTAGGCAATGGACGCCCAATTGTTACTCTCTTGCTATCTTTTTTGATATGATAGCATGTTGCATCAACCGTACATTCTGTAGGACCATATACATTATAAAACTGTATTTTATCAGTCTCTACTAGCTGTTCCCATAATGACGGCATAATCGCTTCACCACCAACCAGTACCTTACTTGGAACATGAACGCCATCGCACGTTTCTAACAATCCGACATCTATAAGTAATTGAAGCAATGAAGGTGTTATATCAAAGATTTCTAACTTGTTCTCCCTAATATAAGCTACAAACTGCTCCGGATCACTTCGTACTTCATTCGGAATAATATACAAACTTGAACCATAAAGCAGCATTTGTAATTGCTGAATAGATGCATCAAAGGCAATTGACGCATTTAAACCGACATGCATGTTAGATGGTATCTCATGTTCGAAAACCTCTTTTTGTAAACCATGCGACAAGTTTAGTACAGAATGATGCTGTATCAAGACACCCTTTGGATTCCCCGTTGATCCTGAAGTATAGATAACATACGCTAAGTTTTCTCCTGTTACTTCACATTTTGGTGAAAGAATGCTTTCTTGTGAAATCATTGCTTGATCCCGATCTAGACAAACTATCTTGATTTCTTTAGGTATCCAGTCTTCCGATGACTCGTTCGTAACTAATACTTGAATTCCAGTGTCCTCCAAAATATATCGTAGGCGACTTTCTGGATATGATGGGTCTAATGGAACATAGGCTGCTCCAGCCTTCCAAGCTCCCATAATACTAACAATCATCTCAACTGAACGCTCAAAGCAAAGTCCAACCAATGATTCATTCCCAATTCCGCATTGCTGAAGATAGTGGGCCAATTGATTAGCTTTTTCATTCAGCTCTCGATACGTTAACTGCTGTTTTTCATCTACCACTGCTACCGCATCAGGTGTACGATTTACTTGATCTTCAAACAGCTGATGAATCGTACTTTCCTGTAGATATGCTACAGCATCATTATTCCACTCTTCCAACTGTTTTTGCTGTAATCCTGATAATATAGGCCATTTAGCTAATGATTTATCCGGATTTTTCACGATTACATTCAACCAGTTTCCAAAATGTTCGGCCATAGATTCAATAGTTAAACTGTCAAATAAATCAGTCCTATAAACAAAAGTAAGTAATAAACCCTCTTCCACTTCTGCAGCAGTTAAACTTAAATCAAACTTAGCGATTGGAGCGTTACTTTCCATTACTTCTATATTTCTTCCATGTAGTTCTGGTAGCTCTTGTCCCATATTTTGCAAAGTAAACATAGTTTGGAAAATTGGAGAATAGCTTGTATTTCGTTCAGGTTGGATAACCTCTACAATTTTCTCAAACGGAACATCTTGATACTCATACGCCTTCAATGCTTTTATTCGCACTTGGGACAACAACTCTTGAAATGCCGGTGCATTACTTAAATCAGCTCGATAAACCAAGGTGTTGACAAAGAAACCAATCAGCCCCTCAATTTCTCGATAATTTCGATTTGCAATTGGGCTGCCAACAATAATATCCGTTTGTCCCGTATAACGAGCAAGGAAACTTTGATACGATGCCAATAAGGTCATGAAAAGTGTGGCCCCTTCTTGACGACTTAGTTCGTTTAATTTATCCAGTAATGAGCGTGACAACAAAACACTATGAGTTAATCCATGGTGGGTTTGCACTGGCGGACGCGGACGATCCATTGGCAACATTAAGACTGGTAACTCACCAGATAATTCTTCCTTCCAATATGCAAGCTGTTGATTTAGTACTTCATCTTTCAACCATTCTCTTTGCCACTGAGCAAAATCAGCATATTGAACTGGTAGTGGTTCCAGCTCTGCTTGTTTCTCACCAATCGCATTCTCATAAAATACCATCCATTCTTGAAGCAAGATTTCCATCGACCATCCATCCGAGATAATATGATGCATATTACACAGAAGAACCCATTCTTCTTCTGAAATTCTTATGAGTTTCCCACGGAATAACGGCCCTTGTTCTAAATCAAATGGAGATTCTACTTCAGTTTGAATCCATTGCTCCAACCTTCTTTCTCGCTCCTCTAATGAAAGCTTAGTTAAGTCCATTTGCAGAAGCGGACGGAAAATATACGGTTGAATCTGCTGCACAGGATGGCCATCCTCTTCATAAAATACAGTCCGCAAAGATTCATGACGCTCTATCAACTGATTCCATCCCAACTCCAATGCCTCAGGTAACCAACTCCCTGTAAGGCGGCATGCCATTGGCATATTATAAAGTGCACTATTAGGTGCAAATTGATCAATAAACCATAAGCGCTGTTGGGCATAAGATAGTGGAATATTATTTCCTCGTTCCATCGGCACCAGTGGTGGAATTTCTCGTTTTTCGCTCCCCTTACGTAACTGATCGATTCGTTTCGATAATGCCTCGACCGTTGAATATTCGAACAGTTCACGTACTGGCAATTTGATTTGAAAGACTTCCTGTAAGCGTGAGACCACTTGTGTAGCAAGTAGAGAGTGACCACCAAGCTCAAAGAAAGAATCCTGAACACCAATGTCTCCTATTCCTAGCACCTGACTCCACACTGAAGCGATAAGTTCTTCCAGCGGAGTTCGTGGATAGACAGTATTTTTGGCAGATTGTTCACTAAGTATAGGCAATGCCTTCAAATCAAGTTTCCCATTCGGTGTAAGTGGTAAAAATTCCATTTCAATAAAGTTAGTTGGAACCATGTAATTAGGTAAATGTGTTTGTAGATATTCTCGCCATTCACGGACACTACCTTCACCAACTACATAAGCTACTAATCTCTTATCACCTTGATAATCCTCTCGTACCAATACAACTGCTTCTTTCACAGAAGAATGCGCCTGCAAAACAGCTTCTATTTCTCCCAATTCAATTCGGAAACCACGAATTTTCACTTGGTCATCTATACGTCCATGGAACTGAAGATTACCATCAGAAAGATAACTTGCTTTGTCTCCTGTGTAATAGAGACGTTCTCCTGACTTGAAAGGATGTGGAATAAATTTTTCCTTTGTAAGATCCGGACGATTAGCATATCCACGTGCAAGACTCTTCCCTCCAATATAGAGATCTCCAATTACACCAATTGGTACTAGCTGAAGATGAGAATCTAATACATAAACTTCTGTATTCGCAATCGGTCGACCGATCGATGGCGTACCTGTTGTCACTCCTACAGGTACATAACAATCTGTGGTAACGACTGTATTTTCCGATGGACCATACTGATTAATTACCGCAAAAGGAATATCGTTAGATGGATACTGCGTTAATTGATCCCCACCAGTAATGATAAAACGAAGATCCGTTTTATCTGGCCAAGATAATTTCAAGAGTCTTTCCAGAATAGGCGTAGGTGCAAAGCTAGCTGTTATTCGTGAATCAATGAGCCAGTCCCTTAGTGCTTCTGGATTAATTCTCAGTTCCTCTGTTGACAAGTAGAGTGCTGCACCAGCAGTTAGATACGGCCAAATCTCCTGAACAGCCGAATCAAAAGCAACACCTGCAATCTGAGTCGCACGATCCTCTGCTGAAATACGATAAACTTCTTGATGCCAAGAAACCATATTCATTAATGAGCGATGTTCAACCATGACACCCTTCGGTTTTCCTGTAGAACCAGAGGTATAGACAATATAGGCTAAGTTCTCTGGATTTATCTGACGTGTAGGTGCGATTACGCTTTCCACCGTTAATTCTTCTAACCTCACCATTTCGACGTGTGCAAAATGTCCTTCTTGTCCTTCCGCCGTCACTACAAATTGAATTCCTGCATCTTCAATCATGTATTCTAACCTTGATTTTGGATACAACGGATCTAAAACAACATAAGCTCCATCAGCTTTTAAAATGCCTAGTAAACTTGCCATTAGCTCAGCTGACCTCGGAAGATAAACTCCCACCACTGACTCTGGGGCTACTCCCTTTCGCTGTAAAACATTTGCCAACTGATTTGCTTGTGTATCCAGCTCACCATAAGTCCACTGTTTTGTTTGTTCGACTACCGCAATCGCATCAGGACGCCTCGCTACTTGCTCCTCAAATCTGTCGCAAATAAGACCCTGATGAGACATTTCCATTACAGTGTCATTCCATGTTTCTAATAACAATGTACGTTCGTGTTCCGATAGCATGCTCAGGCCATGCAACGGATTTTGTGGGCGATGAGAAACTTCATGTAGCCATTTCTCAAAGTGTCCTGCCATCCGTTCAATAGTAGTAGCATTGAATAAATCCTTATTATACTCAAAAGTAAAAAGTAATCCCTCTTCTGTCTCAACTGCCATCACACTTAAATCAAACTTTGCAATTGGACTATGGCTTTCTATCATTTCAATACTTCTACTAGATAAAACCGGAAACTCTTGTTTCATATTTTGCAAGATGAACATAGTCTGGAAGATTGGCGAATGACTTGTACTTCGCTCCGGTTGCACAACTTCTACAATTTTTTCAAATGGGATATCTTGATATTCATACGCCTTCAATGCCTTTTGACGAACCTGATACAGTACATCTTGAAATGTCGGTCCACCACTCAAATTAGCTCGATAAACTAGCGTGTTAACAAAGAAACCAATTAGTCCTTCAATTTCTCTATAATTCCGATTCGCAATTGGGCTTCCGACCAAAATATCTTCTTGTCCCGTATAACGAGATAGAAAACTTTGATATGCAGCCAACAGCGTCATGAAGAGTGTAGCCCCTTCTTTTCGGCTAAGTTCATTCAATTTATCATGTAGCGTGCTTGGCAGAACCAGAGTGTATGTCGACCCGTGATGAGTTTGTATTGCAGGACGCGGGCGATCCATAGGAAGTTGGAGTACAGGAAGCTCCCCAGACAATTCTTCCCTCCAATATTGGAGTTGTTGATCAAGCACTTCCTCCTTTAGCCATCCTTTTTGCCACTGAGCGAAGTCGGCATATTGAACCGGTAATGGTTCAAGTTCCGCTACCTTTCCATCCGTTGCTTCCTCATAAAATGCCATCCATTCTTCAAGTAGGATTCCCATTGACCATCCATCTGAAATGATATGATGTAAAGTACAAAGGAGTATCCATTCTTCCTCTCCCACGTGCAAAATACTTGTCCTGATTAACGGCCCCTCTGTTAAATCAAATGGCACTTCTGTTTCTTGTTGAATGAAACGTTTAACCTCTTCTTCTCGGTCTTCAGAAGAAAGCATAGTTAAATCCGTTTTCGGAATTGATTGAAAAGCATACGGTTTAATTTGCTGTACGGGTTGACCGTTCACTTCGTGAAAGACCGTCCGCAGTGATTCATGACGTTCTATTAGTTGATTCCATCCCATTTCCAATGCTTCAAGTAGCCAATTCCCTGTAAGGCGACATACCATTGGCATATTGTAAAGGGCACTATTAGGTGTAAATTGATCAATAAACCATAAGCGTTGTTGAGCATAAGATAGTGGAATAGTTTCTCCTCGTTCCATCGGTATTAGTGGCGGAATCTCTCGTTTTCTATCTCCTTTACGTAACTGATCTACTCGCTTTGCCAGTGACTCCACCGTCGTACATTCAAATAGTTCACGTACTGGTAATTCGATTTGAAAGATTTCCTGTAAACGTGAAACTACTTGAGTAGCTAATAGTGAGTGACCACCGATTTCAAAAAAGGAAGCCTGTAAACTAATATTTTTTATTCCTAACACTTGGCTCCATACGGAAACGATGAGCTCCTCCACTGGTGTTCGTGATGAAGTAATATCTTCACTTATGAACTGTTCTTCCAATTCCAATAAGGCTTTCCGATTCACTTTACCATTTGGAGTGAGTGGCATCCCTTCAATTTTGAAGAAGTATGCTGGAACCATATAATGTGGCAATTGCTTCTTGAGATATTTACGCCACTCTCCAGTATCTCCTTCACCCACTACATACGCTACTAACTGCTTATCTCCTGGTCGATCTTCCCTCACCAACACAACAGCCTCTTTTACAGATGGGTGCTCATGTAAAGCTGCTTCAATTTCTCCCAATTCAATTCGGAATCCTCTAATTTTGACTTGATTATCTATTCTTCCAATATATTCTAAGTTACGATCATTCATATATCTCACCAGGTCACCCGTTCGATATAATCGTTCCCCATTCTTAAAGGGGTGCGAAATAAAACGTTCAGTAGTTAAATCTGGTCGATTGAAGTAGCCACGTGCCAATCCTACTCCCCCAAGGTAAAGTTCCCCTGCCACACCAATCGGGACCACTT
This sequence comes from Bacillus sp. MMSF_3353, assembly GCF_030733445.1. Classification (NCBI taxonomy): domain Bacteria; kingdom Bacillati; phylum Bacillota; class Bacilli; order Caryophanales; family Bacillaceae; genus Bacillus; species Bacillus sp. MMSF_3353. The sequence continues at coordinate 66,529 of NZ_JASHJA010000012.1, read as the reverse complement.
GTTGATATTGATCTAACACATACAACTCTGTATTATCAATCGGACGACCAATCGGAATAAGCATTGGTTCTTTTTCTAAATCACAATCATAATAAGTCACATCCACAGTCGCTTCAGTAGGACCATACAAGTTAATTAACTTTGTTTGTTGAACATTGTAAAAGATCCCCTTAAATCGTCGAACCTGCTCAGTGTTTAACGCTTCTCCACTAGTAAAAACTTGAATTAAAGACGATAGATCCCTTTTCGAATTATATAGTTCCATATAATCTAAGAAAGTAGATAACATCGACGGAACAAAGTGCATGGTGGACACACGATATCGTTCAATGTATTCCTCAATCACCGCAGGATCTTTCTCTCCTCCTGGTGGAAGCAAACAAACCTGCGCCCCTACAAATGACCACCAAAACAATTCCCAGACAGAAACATCAAACGAAAACGGTGTCTTTTGTAGGATTGTATCCTCCTCGGATAATGGATATTTTTTCTGCATCCACTGTAAGCGGTTTATAACGGAATGATGTTCAATCATTACTCCCTTTGGATTTCCCGTCGAACCCGAAGTGTATATGATATAAGCTAAGTTATTTGCTGTCACTCCACTCACTGGAGCTAAATTACTCTCTTTAGAAATCATTACTCGATCCCGGTCTAAACAAATTGCTTGAATACCTTTAGGTAACCAGTCCTGTAGTGCCTCTTTTGTTAACAGCACTTGAATTTGTGAATTCTCCAAAATGTATCTCAGGCGGTTTTCGGGGTAACTTGGGTCCAGTGGGACATAAGCCCCACCTGCTTTCAAAATCCCAAAGAGACCAATAATCATATCAGGAGAACGTTCAATACATATACCGACTAATGATTCAGGTCCGATACCTCGTTTTTGTAGAAAATGTGCCAATTGGTTCGATTTTTCATCGAGTTCTTGATACGTTAGCTTTCCACCCTCATAAACTACCGCCACTGCATCAGGTGTCCGTGAAACTTGCTGCTCAAATAGCTCATGAATCATACAATCATGACCATAAACTACGTCCGTATCATTCCATTCTTCTAGGAGTTGTTTTTGCTCAGTGTCCGATAACATTGACAGCTTTGTATATGATTCATCTGGATGATACGTGATTTCATTTAGCCAGTTCTCAAAATGGCCTGCCATACGTGCAATGGTACTACTATCAAATAAATCCGTATTGTATTCAAATGAGACAAATAGACCTTCTTCCACTTCATAGGCAGTTAAGCTCAAATCAAATTTAGCAATAGACATATTACTTTCTACCATTTCAATACTTTTACCAGACAAATCTAGTCGTTCTTGTTTTATATTCTGTAGCGTAAACATGGTCTGAAAGATAGGCGAATGACTCATGCTTCGTTCAGGTTGCACAGCTTCTACCACTTTTTCAAATGGTATATCTTGATATTCGTAAGCTTTTAACGCCTTTTTCTTTGTTTGGCTCAAAATCTCCCGAAAAGTAGGGGTGCCACTCAAATCTGATCGGTAAACCAACGTATTAACAAAGAAACCAATTAATCCTTCTACTCCCTTGTGGTTCCGATTTGCAATCGGACTACCAACTAGAATATCTTTTTGTCCCGTATAACGAGCAAGAAAGCTCTGGTATGCAGCCATTAAAGTCATAAATAAAGTAGATCCTTCTTGTCGGCTTATATCCTTCAATTGACTAAGCAATTTATAAGGGAAAATTACGTGATGCGTAGCCCCAGAGTAAGTCTGCTTAACCGGTCGAGGTCGATCCACTGGCAGTTGTAAGATAGGAAGCTCACCAGACAATTCTTCCTGCCAATACGTAAGCTGACGATTTAGCACATCACCTTGCAACCACTCCTTTTGCCACTTCGCAAAGTCTGCATATTGAATGGATAATGAGCTTAATTTAGCAGGATTTCCGCCCGTTTCTTCTTCATAGAAAGCAAGTAATTCATTCATGAATATACCAATGGACCAAGCATCAGAAATAATATGATGCATCGTACACAGTAATAACCATTCATCCTTCTCTAATTGAACAAGCTGATTACGAATTAAAGGACCATTCATTAAATCAAATGGTTCTTGCGCTTCTCTCGCAATTAAACTATCTACCTCTTTTTCTTTTACTTCTAGAGGAAGTTGAGAGTAATCTCTTACAGGTAATGCTCTAGGAAGGAATTCGACAATTTGTTGCACAGGTTGTTCTCCTACTTCTTTAAAAACAGTTCGTAATGATTCATGGCGTTCAATGAGTCGATTGAATCCCTTTTCTAATGCTTCAGGTATCCAATTTCCTTTTAGATGCCATACCGTTGGAATATTATATAAAGAACTGTTTGGATTAAATCTGTCCATAAACCACAAACGTTGTTGCGCATAAGACAACGGGAGTGCTTCTTTATTCTCCTTTTTTTGCATTTGCTTCTGAAGCCATGCTCTCTTCTCAGGAGAAAGTGAACTCAGCTTTGCAAGTAAATCACTTCTCATTTTTTTACCCCTTCCTCAATCAAATTACTCTCGAATATCCCTTGTGCTTCTTCCTCTGATAACTCTTCTAATTGCTTAAGCAGTTCCAGTAATTCTTCATCATTACTCACTTCTGCTTCTTTTTGAATATAGTCTTGAAGACTTACATTCTCCTTACTATCATTCTGCATTTCTTGATTTTTGTTATCGAGCAATTGATCAATCTGTTCTGCCAATTGCTGCACCGTATGAAACATAAATAAATCATGCAATGGTATCTCGATTCCAAAAGCCTCTTTAAGATTAGAAACGGCTTGCGTAGCAAGTAATGAATGTCCACCAATTTCAAAAAACGAATCCTGAATTCCGATGTTTTCCATACCTAAAACTTCATGCCATATCGAAACAATTGTTTTTTCCGTAGACGTACGAGGAGCAATATAACCACTTGCTATCTCCTGTTTCTCTGGTGTTGGTAAAACCTTCCTATCAATTTTCCCATTAGGAGTGAGTGGAAATGCATTTAATCCAACAAAATAGGATGGAATCATATAATTTGGTAGTTGGTCCTTGAGATAATCACGCCACTTTTGAGCATCCCCGTCTCCTACAACATAGGCAATCAAATGTGGATCGCCAGGATAATCTTCCCGCACCATCACAATAGCTTCGTTAACTAATGTATGCTTTTGTAATACCGCTTCAATTTCTCCTAGTTCAATCCGGAACCCACGAATTTTCACCTGATGATCAATTCGTCCAACATACTCCAAATTTCCATCTGGCAAATACCTTACTAGATCTCCAGTCCGGTATACTCGCTCGTTTTCTTTAAACGGATGCGGTATAAATCGATTTTTCGTTAAGTCAGGGCGTTTTAAATATCCACGTGCTAACCCTGATCCACCAATGTACAGCTCACCAACTACACCAATTGGAACCATTTTTTGTTCAGCACTCAGTACATATACTTCTGTATTGAAGATTGGTTTACCAATTGGTGGTACCCTATGCATGACACCCTTTTCTAATTCCATATACGTGGAATACGTAGTATCTTCAGACGGTCCATATAAGTTGTATACCTTCTCAATCGTACTTCTCTCGTATAAATCTTGAACAAGCGGATATGGTAACGGTTCTCCAGCCAAATTCATTACCTTTACTGAAGAAGGAATTGTCTTTGCTCGAACCAGTTCCTTTGCTGCCGATGGCACAGTATTAACCAAAGTCACACCTTTGGTAGACAACTTGTCTAGATGTAGAGCATTTTCAGCGACAATCACCTTCCCCCCCATCGTTAAGGGAACAAATACTTCAAAAACGGATAAATCAAAAGATAGTGAAGTTGAAGCTAATACTCCCGCTAATGCCTTTCGGGAATACGTGTGATGCGCCCAATGAATCATTGTTACTGTATTCCTGTGCTCAATCATTACTCCCTTTGGATTTCCAGTGGAACCTGAAGTATAGATAATATAGGCTAAGTTATCGCCCGTCACTTCACTCGTGCATACCGTAGTAACTTCTTGTTCTATTTCTGATCGATTACGATCAATACAAATGACGTTGACGAATGTAGGTATAACCATTTTTTGTTGTAACTTTTCCTGTGTCACCAGTACCTTTATTTGAGCATCTTCTAAAATGTACTGCAGTCGACTTTCCGGATATGCTGGATCAATTGGGACATATGCTCCTCCTGCCTTCATAATTCCTAAGAGACCGACAATCATCTCGGATGAACGTGTAACACAAATCCCAACTAATGATTCGCATGTAACACCATTTTTTTGTAAATAATGTGCCAACTGATTCGAGCGTTCGTCCAACTCTCGATATGTTAGTTCTTCATCTTCGCACACTACTGCAATTGCTTCTGGTGTTTTTTCCACTTGTTCTTCAAACATTGTATGAATCATGCTATCTTCTATATCAATAACAGCTAATTCATTCCATTCCTCTAGTAGTTGCTTATATTCTATTTTCGATAACATATTCAATTCTGATAATAAACATTTTGGATAAGAGGCAATTTGATTTAGCCAATGTTCAAAATGACTTACCATACGTTCAATGGTTGTATCATTAAACAAATCAGTATTATATTCAAAGGTTAGTGATAATCCTTCTTCCGTCTCAGAAGCAAATAAACTCAAATCAAATTTTGCAACAGAAACATGGCTTTCCATGAGTTCCATTTGTCTTTCAGATAGCTGAAGAAACTCTTGTTTCGTATTCTGTAAAGTAAACATGGTTTGGAATATTGGTGAATGACTTGTATTCCGTTCCGGCTTTACGGATTCTACCACTTTCTCAAATGGAATATCCTGATACTCGTATGCTTTTAGTGCTTTTTTTCTTACCTGCGACAAAAGTTCTTGGAACGTCGGGTTTTCACTGAAATCAGCTCGATAAACTAACGTATTTGCAAAGAGACCTATTAATCCCTCAATCTCTTTCACATTTCGATTAGCAATCGGGCTTCCAACTATGATGTCGTCCTGTCCTGTATAACGAGAAAGGAAGCTTTGATACGCTGCCATCAATGTCATAAATAAAGTGCATCCTTCTTGCAGACTTAAATCTTTGAGCTTTTCCTGTAGGGAATTCACCACTATTAAAGACTGACATGCACCACGATGGGTTTGAACTGCAGGTCGAGGACGATCCATCGGTAATTGTAAAACCGGTAGTTCCCCAGACAATTCTTCCTTCCAATATTGAAGGTGCTGATTCAAATTCTCTTCTTTTTGCCATTCCTTCTGCCACATGACAAAATCTGCATATTGGATAGATAACTCCTTCAATTCCACCGGTTTGCCGCTTAATGCTCCTTCATAAAAAGCCATCCATTCTTCAAGTAAGATTCCCATTGACCATCCATCTGAAATAATATGATGCATCGTACAAATGAGAATCCACTCTTCACTGTCCACTTTCAATATGCGTGTTCGAATTAGAGGACCTTGTCCAAAATAAAATGGTTCCTCAGCTTCGTTTTGAATGAGCCGTTTCATTTCTCTTTCCCTATCTTCCAAAGAGAGATCTGTTAGATTCGTTTGAGGGATATGCCCGAATACATGAGATTGAACCTGTTGAAAAGGTTCACCCTCTTGTTCTAGAATTATCGTTCGTAATGATTCATGACGCTCCAACAATTGATTCCATCCGGCCTCCAATGCTTCAATTGACCATTTACCTGTTAAGCGACACGCTGCATGAATATTGTACATAGCACTATTTGGCATTAATTGATCAATAAACCATAGACGTTTCTGCGCATAGGAAAGTGGAATAGCTTCTTCCCGTTTCATAGGTACAAGAGGGGCAATCTCTCGTTTTTTATCTTCTTTTCGTAACTGATCTACTCGTTTCGCCAACGCTGCCACTGTATCGTGCTTGAAAAGTTCACGTAAGGGAATTTTGATTTGGAACAATTCTTGCAATCGAGAGACAATTTGAGTAGCAAGTAGTGAGTGTCCACCACGTTCAAAAAAGGAATCCTGAATACCAATATTCCCCACCCCTAACACTTGACCCCAAACCGAGGCAATAAGCTCTTCCGATGGCGTCCGAGGTAGAACATTTAAATCTCCAATAGCTTGATCATCAGGTGCTGGCAAGGCCTTTCGATCAATTTTCCCATTCGGAGTAAGCGGGAAGTGTTCTAGCTCTACAAAGTGTGCTGGAATCATATGATTTGGTAATTGGTTTTGTAAATACTCTCTCCACTCCTCGGTATTTCCATCGCTTATTACATATGCAACCAATCGTTGATCACCTGGACGATCTTCTCTAACTAATACAACAGCCTCTTTAATAAACGAACATTTTTCTAAAGTCGCTTCAATTTCTCCTAATTCAATCCTAAAACCACGCATTTTGACTTGATGGTCCATTCGACCTATAAATTCTATATTTCCATCAGTTAAATATCTTACTGAATCTCCTGTTCGATATAGTCGTTCCCCCAATCGAAATGGATGTGAAACGAATTTTTCAGCAGTAAGATTCGGACGATTTAAGTATCCACGCGCTAAACCAGCACCACCAATATATAACTCACCCTCAATTCCTATTGATTGCAGGCGTTGATTTTGGTCTAATACATATAATTGCGTGTTCTGTATTGGCCGCCCAATAGAAACAAATTCTTGATTAGGCTGAATATCAAATGCATTCACATAAATAGTGGCTTCAGTTGGTCCATAAAAGTTGGTTAATTTCACTTGTCCACTATAATTCCATTTTTGCTGAAATCGTCTAACTAACCCTGAACTTAGTTCTTCCCCACCAGAAAATACATGGCGTATGGACGAACAATTCATGTTCAATTCGATACGATTGAAGTGATCTAAGAAAACTGATAACATCGAAGGTACAAATTGAACTATAGTAACCTGATGTTTTTTAATCACTTCAGCTATAATAGAAGGATCTTTTTCTCCACCTGGAGGTAGGAAAGATACACTTGCACCAACGTGAATACCCCAAAACAACTCCCAAACAGAGACATCAAATGAGAATGGCGTTTTCTGCAAGACCACATCCTTTTCAGAAAGTGGATATTTATGTTGCATCCATTCTAGATAATTGATTACTGAATGGTGCTCAATCATTACTCCCTTTGGATTCCCTGTAGATCCTGAAGTATACATAACATACGCTAAACTTTCTCCTGTTACACCACTTATACATGGGGTTGATTTTTCTTTTTCAATTGCAGTGTAATCTTTATTCATACAAATCGTTTCAATATTTTCAGATATAAACGAATTTTTAGAATCATCTTCCATCACTAGTACTTCGATCCCAGCATCCTCTAATATATATCGAAGCCGACTCTCTGGATAAGTAGGGTCAAGTGGAACATACGCTGCTCCTGATTTTAGAATCCCTAATAACGCTATCATCATTTGTAATGAACGTTCCATATATACCCCAACTAGAGACTCTGGGCCTACACCATGCTTTTGTAAATAATGAGCTAGTTGATTCGCACGCTTCTCTAACTCTTTATAGGTAATTTGTTCATTTTCGTAAATAGCCGCGATTGCTTCCGGTGTTTTTTTTACTTGCGCCTCAAATATCGTATGAATCATGCCTTCAGCCGAATAATTTACTTGAGTATGATTCCATTCCTCTAGTAACAGTATCTGTTCTTCCGCTGTTAAATGAATAATTTCAAAGAGTTTTGAATCTAGGTTCTTCGTCATCTGAATTAGTATTTGCAATAAGTGATTCTGAATCCGATTTATTGTTCCTTCATTAAAATAGCTTCGATCATACATTAACTTTAAAGTAATTTTCTTACCGGGCATTACAATGAGTGTTAAAGGATAATTGGTTTGTTCCGCGCTTTTAATATCTAATAATCTTAAATCTTCATTTCTCTCACCTTGAATTGGATAATTTTCAAACACATACAAGGTATGAAACAAGGAACTATTTCGTGGAACCTCACTCCATCCTTGAATATCTATCAACGAATTATACTCATATTGTCTTCGTTCCATTTCTTTCATTTGTATTTTACGAAGCCAATCTACTACTGATGTATTATCCGTTAATCGAATTCTAGTAGGTAAGGTGTTAATAAATAACCCCACCATATTCTCTGCTCCCATTAAATCAGTAGGACGTCCAGAGCTAGTTACGCCAAATACGATGTCACTTTCACCGCTATACCTACTCATCAAATAAGCCCATGCACCTTGTACTAACGTATTCAACGTTAATCGACTATTTCGTACCCACTCTTGTAAATTCTCAGTAAGTTCCTCAGATACTTGATAAACACACTCTCCATAGCCCTTCTCTTGTCCTTGGTTCTTTCTTTCCATTGCTAATGGCGTAGGTGCATAGAACCCTTTTAATTCTTCTTTCCAAAATTCCTCTGCTTGACTTTGATCTTGTTTATTTATCCACTGGATATATTTTTTATAAGGAAGAGATTTAGGAAGATTCAATAATTCTCCCCTTATCATCTTGAGATAAACTTCCATCACTTCACTAAAGACCAATGACACACTCCATCCATCTAGCAAAATATGATGATGTGTCCAAATAATCCTCGTTTCCTCATTTGCCTCTTTAATCGCAGTGACTCTCATCAATGGTGCTTCATCTAATAAAAATCCTTTTCTACGATCTGCATTTAAAAACTGTTGTAATTTCTTCGCCCTTTCCTTGTGTGAATGGGCGCTCCAATCCTCTTGATGAATAGTAAAAGGAAGACGTTGGTAAACCGCTTGTAGTGGTTTTTCTACTTCCTCCCACACAAATACTGAACGTAAAACCTCATGTCGATGAATAACATATTCCCAGGCCTTTTCAAAAGTAGCAATATCCAATTGCCCCCCGAGCAAGAAACCTACTTGTACAATATAGGAAAATGAATGTTCATCATCTTGATCGTATAAAGTATGAAACAGTATTCCTTTTTGCAAAGGTGATAAACCATATATATCAATAACGTCTCCCATTTTTACACCCTCTTCTTTGTTAATTTAAGTAATACTTTGCTCAAGCTTTCTTCCGTAAGATCCTCTGCATCAGCAAAATCTGATACCGTAAAAGCAGACTCTGTTGTTGGTTTATTTATAAGTTGACGAAGATGCCTCAACATACCATCTGCTATCAATTGAATTTTTAATTTAGAAAACTGTTCTCTACTATACATCCAAACAAAATGTAACTTTTCATCTTTCACCATTCCGATAACATCAATTAGATGAGATGGTTTGGAATCTGGATCATGATCTAAAAATGTAAATCCTGTCTCTTGCATAAACAAAGATTCCCTTGAGAAAACCTGATCAAATTGGCCCAAATAGTTAAAACTTATTGAAGGCTTTTGCTGATAAAACGGAAGTAATCCTTTATTCAAGTAACGTAAAATACCATAGTCAACTCCACGATTCGGAATTCGACGCAATTGTTCTTTGACAGCCTTTAACCCTTCAATAGGTGTTTGAGTTCCTTGAAAATTGAGATGAACGGGATAAATACTCGTGAACCAGCCCACTGTCCTTGATAAATCAATACCTTCAATTACCTCTTCTCTTCCGTGTCCTTCTAGATGAATAGAAACCGTTTGCTGATTTGTACAATCGACGATAGCTTGTCCTAATGCCGTTAATAGTACCTCATCAATCCTTGTCTTATGAGTTACTGGAACTTCGTGTAACAATTCATATGTTTCTTCTATTCCTAAAGTCCCTGTCACTTGATCAATCGATTCTTCTGTTGTTTCTTGTATTGGATAGTCCATTGGAATTTTCATCGTTTCTTTTTCTACTTGTTCATTCCAATAATCTTGTACTTCTTTCGAAATACCCGAATCACTGTACGTCTGGAGTCGTTCAGACCAATCTTTAAAAGATGTACTTTTCGCAGGTAAGCGAACTTCTTGACCTTGTTTCATCTGGTTATATACCGTCTGTAAATCTTCCAATAGAATCCTCCATGATACTCCATCTACTACTAAATGATGAATCACCCAGAATATTCGATCATTTCCAGTCAAGTTATCCTCAAAGTACACTATCCTCATTAACGGACCAGTAACTAGATTGAAACTAGCTTGATTAATGTTCATCTCTTCTTGTATTATTGTATTCCACTCTTTTTCATTAACTTGATTCCGTTTTACAACATGGAGTACTGACAGCTCATCAGTCCCTTCATTTCTCTGCCTCCACGTTCCGTTTGGTAACTGTTTGTACCGGAAACGTAAAGCATCATGATGTTTGAGTAAAGTTACTATCGCTCCCTCTAGTAACTTCACATCGAATCTTTCTTTTACTCTTAATAGCATTGATTGATTCCAATGCTCCAGATGTGGATGTTCTTGCTCGAAGAACCAACACTGAATTGGAGTAAGAGACACATCACCTATCACAATTCCCTGCTCCGCTTGTACTCCCTGCGTTTTTATAGCCACTTGTGCCAGCTCAGCGATAGTTGGGCATTCAAACATTTGCTTTGGAGTAAGTTTTAACCCCACTTGACTTGCTTGAGATATGATTTGAATACTGAGAATCGAGTCGCCACCAATTTCAAAGAAATTATCATAGATTCCCACCTTTTTAACACCTAATACTTGCTTCCAAATGGTAGTCAGTATCTGTTCGTTACTATTCCGAGGGCCAACAGATTCACTATTAATCTGCTTTTCCTCCGGCATAGGTAAGGCCTCACGATCAACTTTACCGTTAGCTGTAAGTGGAATAGCTTCCATCACCACAAATCCCGAAGGAACCATATAACTTGGTAGTTTCGCTTTAAGATACTCTCTCCACGCATCTACATTTCCATCTCCTACAACATATGCTACTAATCTTTTATCGCCTGGCTGATCTTCTCTTACAATTACAACTGCCTCTTTTACAGATGCATATGTATGTAAAGTAGACTCAATCTCCCCAATCTCAATTCGGAAACCACGTATTTTAACCTGATGATCAATTCTTCCACGATAATCCAGATTTCCATCTGGCAAATACCTCGCTAAGTCTCCTGTCCGGTATAATCTCGCTTTCGGATCACTACTAAATGGATGAGATATAAAACGCTCTGCTGTTAATTCAGGTCTCTTTAAATACCCACGTGCCAGTCCTGCCCCACCAATATAAAGTTCACCATCAACACCTATAGGAACAGGTTGTTGATAAGCGTCCAGTATATACACTTCTAAATCGGGAATCCGCTTGCCAATATTACTTCTTGAAGCATGCTGCACATCTTCTAGAGTAATTGGATAATATGTAACATGAACGGTAGTTTCTGTAATTCCATACATATTAATTAACTGTGGTTTTTTCTCCCCATACATTTGAAACCACGGTAACAAGCTAGTAGGTTCTAACGCTTCTCCGCCAAATATGACATAACGCAGTTGCAAATTTTTATTCATATCTTCTTGTTCACACACTTGTATTAATTGTCGAAATGCGGAAGGTGTCTGATTTAGAACTGTGACTTCTTCCTCCACCAATAATTGATAAAAATCCTTAGGTGATCGACTAATCCAGTACGGAACAACAACTAATTTCCCACCATATAATAATGCTCCCCAAATTTCCCATACTGAGAAATCAAATGCATAAGAATGAAAAAGCGTCCAAGTATCTTTTTCATTAAACTGATACCAACAATCCGTTGATTTAAATAACCGAATGACATTGTGATGCTCTATCATAACACCCTTTGGATTCCCCGTTGATCCCGAAGTATAGATCACGTATGCTAAATTTTGGGAACTGACATCAGAAACCGGTAAAGTCTTACTTTCTTTCCCAATCTCATCTTGATCACGATCCAGGCAAATCGACTCAACATTTTCTGGTAAACATTTCAATTCTTTTAAACTTTCTTGCGTTACGAATAACTGAATGCTAGCATCTTCTAAAATATATTGAAGTCGCTGCTCTGGATATGTTGAATCAAGTGGAACATAAGCCCCACCAGCCTTCAAAATCCCTAAAATACCTACAATCATTTCGAGGGAACGTTCAACGCACAGTCCCACTAAAGTATCAGGTCTTACTCCCTTTTTCTGCAAATAATGAGCTAACTGATTTGCGCGTTCATTAAGCTCTCTATAAGTAACTTTTTCTTTTCCATACGTAACTGCAATATCGCGTGGATAGTTCAACGCTTGCTGTTCGAACAATTCATGAATAGTTACTTGAGATGGGAAATCCAGCTTAGGATTGTTGAACTCAACTAAACTTCTTCTTTTATCTTCATCAGAAATGATTTCGATTTCAGCTACCTTCTGCTTTGGTTTTTCAAAAGTGTTTTCCATTATCGCTAACATCACGTTAAAAAAACGTTTTATCTCTTCCTTAGAAAATAGCTCCTCACGATAATCAATATGTACATGTAAAGAGTCAATATCAATTAGATTTTCAATATGCACTGCAAAATCTTGCACCTCTTCATGGTTTGGAATCCATAGTGAGTCACCACTTTCATCACGATCCCTATAATCAATCGTAGTTCCGAAAAGTCTCACATTACTATTATTCTCTTTATTAATCTGCTTTAATAACAAATCAAATGGATATTTCTGGTGTCTCAATAATTTGCTTTGTTTTCTGGATACCCTACTAATAAATGAAAGTACTTCTTCTTCCGGATCAATATCCATTCTTAAAGGAACTGTACTCACCATCATTCCAATCAATTTTCGCTCCATTTTAGTCATACGATTGCCGTAAGCCATTCCTAAACCAATATCAAGCGATGAGGTCCACCGATACATGGATAACGAGAAAGCAGCAACAAAAAAAGTGTATAAACTAATTTTGTAATCTTCAGAAAATTTTTCTATCTTTCTCTTCAAATACTCCGTTAATATAAATGTCTCACGTGATGCTTTGGTACTAACTTGGTACGTATTATAGGGCTTCAATCCGGTCACAGATGGCAGTGTTTTAAATTCCTCTAACCAGAATTTTTGATCTTTTTGAAAGCGACTACTATTCAAGTATGTTTGTTCATTAGTCAGAAATTGAACATATGAATTTTCACTTTCGCCTTCCTCATTCTCGTTATACATTTCATAATAATATTTTGCAATCTGCTCAGTAAATATTTGAATTGATAAACCATCCATAATAATATGATGAACATTTCCAAAGACTGCACATTCATTATCGTTTAATTTTATTAAAGCGAAATAGTATAAATTTGAATTAAATAATGTAAACGTTTCTTTTGTTTTCTGCTCAATCCATTCCTCAAGCAAATTTGTATTCTCCACATTACTGAAATCAAAAAACTCAAATTCTTGTTCTTCATGTTTAATAAAATATTGTTTCGGTTCCTGATGCCCATTTTCTTTTAACCTAATGCACAGACCGTCATTTTCACTAATGACGCGATTCACAACTTGGTTTAATTTTGAATAATTCATTTTTCGATGAAGTTTAAATAAAAATCTTAAATTACATATTCCTTTATCAGAATGAATAACTTCTGTATACCATATTCTTCGCTGCGAATGGCTTAATGGATAACATTCCTCATTGGTCATAAAAATCTTCCCTTCAAAAATTATTTGCTCTTATAGGTTCGTGTTTATGTTTAGCCCATAAATATTTCTGCAGTGAAACTCCAATTACTCCAATGATAACAAGCCCAATCCCTCCATAAACATAAAGTTGAGTTACTCCGAACAAATGCACTAATGGGCCACTCATAGCAGGAGAAATAATTAAAACTGCGTTTGTTAAACTGCTTTGAATACCAAATACTCTTCCTACTTGATCTTGATCCGATTCTATTTGTAAAATGACTTGATTAGATACAAGCATCAGCCCACTTCCAATACCAGCGATAAAACTAATTAAATAGGCCAAAACGAAGACCGTACCGGGCGTTATCAAACCAATCCCCCCAAAACCAATTCCCATTAAAACCATACCTCCACATACTACCCAGCCATATTGAAATTGTTTTAATTTCTGAGTTAGTAATGCACCAAGTATTCCGCCAAGACCAATAATAGAAATGATATATCCCATTTTACTTTTATCATGTGGGAATAAGCTCTTAAATAAAGTTGGGAATTGTGAGTCTACTAATTGTAATACTGCCATGGCTATTGTAACAAAAATCATAGTTGATAATATTATCCGATTAGATAACACATAACCCCACCCTTGTACCCAAGCGGTCCAGGTACTTTGTTTTTGCTTTTCAACAAATTCTTTCGATATAGTTTCTTTAAATTTTATTGTGGGTATCAGAACTAAGGTAGCTAATAAACAACTTATAGCTCTTATAATGAGGCAGAACTCTGGTTGAAACCAGCTCAGCAACATGCCCCCTATAAGTGGGCCTACTATCTTGGTACCCTGCTCTACTATTCCGTTGATACTTACTGCTTTAGTAAGCAAATCCGGGGAGACAATCTGTCTTGTTAGTGTTTGCTGTGCAGGATAATAGAAAACAATAAAAATGGAACGAATCATTAATGCCACTAAGAGCCAGTGGATATCTTGTACAAATAAAAGAGCAATCGTTATTAGACCAACCATTAGATTACAGAACATCATAATTGGAATTTTTCTAAAACGATCTGCAATAACACCCGCCCATGAGCCAAAAATAATTCCTGGAAGTGCATATGCAACAGGAATCAATCCAATCATAGTAGGATCTACTTCCCATTCAAACCCAACTATAGTCATAATCGCTAACATATCAATAAAAACACCAAGCATAAGCAATGAATAGGCAGAGAAAACTTGTAAATAAACCCTATTTCCTAATAGGCCTTTTGAATCAATAGTTTTCATAAAAGCAAGCTCCTTAGGTTACTAATATAAACGCTTTTGCGTATAAGTTACCCCTTTATTAAACCTAATTAATCATTATAAAGATTTCACCTAGAATTTAACTTCGTCAAAACCTAGACTAATCTCAAGGTTCAGCGTATTTTAAATAGTCAGATAAATTTGAGTACACCTATTTCTTTGTCTTTATATCAACTGTTACAAAATAGACCTTTACCTTACACTAAAAACAGTTAAACATTAACTTAATATAACCATTTACAGTTGTTGCACATTCAATTCACATCCTTTTTAAAATTGGCTTTTTTCTATCTCAAATACTATCACACAAATATTTCACCTACTATATTCATAAAGTTGAAATATTTGAATCAGAAAATTCGGATAAAAAACCAAATCCACAAATCATAACAAACTATTATTTAGTTATATTTTCATTTTATAGATAGCTTTAACCATAAGAATATTAAGAATTAAGTTTTTTAATTTTATTAACATAATAGTTTATAGAGACTATAAATCCTACTAAATAAAAAGGTACATATACAATAAAGTATATGTACCTTTCCCTATCCTACATATTTTCTATTCAAATTAATTCCAATAACTAAAATAGATATTAAAAATATAATACTAACAATTACTAATGCACTCATAACAAAGATTGAATAATATATAGTATTGATTTTTTTACATTTACTACCTACTTAACTTATTGGACATTACTGCTTTAAAAAAATTACACATTATACGCAATCGGGATAAATCCCCAAAATATGATTTGACTATGTTATTATATAATATTGTTATGAATATATTTTAAGGTAATGTAACATCAGTTTTTCTATAAAAGAACTTAATTTTTATGTAGTACGAATTTATTTAGTAATATAATATATTAATTTAGGTATAAGAATGTTTAAAGATCACCTATTTCCGTAGGTGATCTTTTCTTGTGATACTGTATTTGTGCACTACTGTAGAAATATATCGTAGATACACTTTATTTGCTAAATTTTTAGTTCTTTCCATTTATTAAAAAACATAGCTTAATACAATTAATATCATATTTGTTAAATTGCAAACTATTATTTTGTCTTCTGTACAGGCAAACTACTAAAAATCAATTCAGCAACTTTTACATATCCTTTTGAGTTTGGATGAATTAAATCCTTAGACCAAAGCGTATTGTCATTAACTAAATGATGATTCCAAAAATCAACATGATGAAGCTTATACTCTCTGCTCAGTGAATGTATAACTTCATTTGCCTCTAATAATTGTTCTTTTATTACTTGTTTTTTTTCAGAAGCAAAAGGAAGCCTAACTGTAAAATCGGGAAGGTTTGCTATAATAATATCCGCCCCTGCTTTACTTAATGTATCTATCATAAATTCCATATCGTTCTTATATGCATCATGATTCCAACGTCCTTTTAAAACATCGTTTGCCCCTGCAATGAGACTAACCAAATCTGGATTAAAAGTTAATGCCTTTTCCAATTGCTGCGAGCGAATTTCTTTAGTTACTAACCCACGCTTTGCAAAATTGGCATATTCTATATCTTTTTCACACAGTTGAACCAAATGATCTACCCAGCTTTTTAATGCAATTCCCTCAACTTCATCCCCTATCCCCTCTGTAAAACTATCACCAATCGAGACAAATCGCTTCCACATATCTATTCCCCCTTTTTATTATTCATATCTATACTATACATTAGCTCACAATGTAATTGTTCTTTCTAAATGTTTTTGATTTCAATTATATTCCACTTTATTATATTTACATTTAGAATCCAAAATTGACCGATTCCTAAGTATACTTAGGAATCGGTCATATTCATATATTTACTAAAGAAATGAAGTTAAACTTTAATCAGTAGAGGTTTTCTTCATCCCTCACTGATTATTAGTTGAACCAATTGGGCTTTTACGGACAGTTAATTTCCCACCTAACTTCTTTGCTCTCGCTGAATTTTGAAGTGAGGGATCTTACTGTCCGGCAAATAGCGGGATATAATCCCTCTAGGTATTATACTTTTTTCAATAAATTTGTTGTTCTTTGTTTTGCCCAGTTGATACATTTCTTTTCGATTAAATGATACGAAACTATAGAAAAAAGTAGTGTCATTGTAATGCACAAAGTAAGAAGGAAAAAGATAGGTATCTTTGTATACAAAAGTTTAAATAGTACCATCATGATTGGAAAATGACACAAATAGATACTGTATGAAATTTCTCCTAAGTATACAAACACACTCTTATTTAAAAGTATTTTTACTTTTAGGTTACTCATAGCCATTATAATAAATATACTAACCCCCATTACGACACCCCAATCTTTTAATAAGAAAGTAGTATCATTACGGGAAAAACCATAAATTAAAATGGAATATAAATATAGAATAATTCCTAAGGCAATAAGAAATCCTTTTTTAAATTTTTTCATATTCCTATATGAGTAGATAAGTTTTTCCTGATGCTTAAAAAGTAACATTCCAACCATAAACATAGATGTAAAATGCAGTGTATCGGCATAACCATTATAAAATCCTTCAGCTTTCCCAATATGCAACATATTAAGAAAAACACTAATTAAAGAAAAGCTCAAAGCAAATAGTATCGTTTTCTTCCAATTCAGTTTATAAAAAAGAAGGAATAACAAAGGAAACACAATAGATATACGCATTTCTTGAGCCAATGACCAAATAACTGGATTATAATTTTCCGTAAAAAAGTTATTAAGAAGCACAAAGTGGTTTATAATATCTAATTTTGTTATAGACCCTTGCCACCTATCATAGAACCAATCCCGTAGTCCTACCACTTCATATGGCGAAAATAAAATAAATAAAACAAAGGTAACGATTATCCAAAAATAATAAGGAATATAGATTCTTACAAATCTCTTAATTAAATATCCCCAATAATTTGTTTTTGAATAATAAAGTGCCATAGATAGCACAAAACCACTTAGTACATAAAAAACGATAACAGCTTCCCCACCCGCCCATAAAAACCTAAGCGGGGAAAATTTAATAGAATTAGGCAACGATGGTAGCATTAAACAAAAATGTCCAAATACCACAGTAAGTGCCGCTAACCCTCGTATGGAATCTAATTCTTTTATTCTCTTACTCATAAAATGTTCTCCTTGTAAATTGTAGATTTTGCTTTTCATAAAGGCCACTATGCAAATGTAGTGGGAGAATTGTACATATTGTTTCTTTAAATTCCTAATATAAGCAGTACAAAGTTAATTTGACCTCCATTTCTTTATATACATAATTTAAAACAAAATATTTAATACAAAGAAAAGATTTTATTAAATTTTTATAAAGTGAAACTTTAATCAGTGGGGGTCTTACTGCCCGTTAATGCGGGATAAAATCTAATTACAGAAATACTTACCGGATATTATTTTTTTATTGTCATTTGATGGAATAATGGGTGGTTTTTCATCATGTAACTTTATTAAACTAACCTTGCACCAGAATCCTTCAAATCGAAAGATTCATAATAAACGCCATCCTTTCTGTATATTTCTACAAAAAGAATAGCGTTTTTGGGGTATATGGATACAAATTTATTTTAGCTTGATAGAAATACAAAAAGTTCCGAAGGACCAAATTTGAAATGTAATACAATCTTTCATTCCAAACTATCCACATAAGAATCTATAATACTTTGAAACGTTTTGTTTCAGACTAATATTTAGTTGTATCCTATAAAATTAGCTTTTTACTATATCAACCGTACTATCCCACATACCGCTAAAAAAAGATCCTGTTTTACGTATAAAACGTGTAAACCAATTTGCTTGTTCCACATCAGATTTTGTTACAAGGTCTATTTGTAATGATTTACCTGATAAGAACCCAGAATCTGTATTATCTTTAGGAGAGATAATCATTTTACTAATAGTTACACCTTCTTTAATAGGCGCTTCTTGTTCCGTATTCAATACTTTAAATTCTTTTTTATAAATGTCTTTGTTGCCCTTCGGCATTGGAAGTGAAACAGCTTGCTTCGTTTGAACTACTACATCTTTGTCTTTTGCATTTGCCACTCGAACTGTTTCATGTCCTTTTACTACTGAATCTTTTCCATAGACATTCTTCACTTCAAAATTCGCAAATCCATAATCGTATAATTTCTTTGTTTCATCAAAACGTGCCGTATGAGATTTTGCTTTTATCACTACAGAAATTAGGCGCATACCGTTTCTTTCTACTGTACCAGTGAAACAATCTCCCGCTTCTGGAGTCGTTCCTGTTTTCAAACCATCTACACCTTCATATTGCTTAATTAAACCTTTTAACATCCAGTTAAAGTTCGCCATATCAATTGGATATTTACCACCCTCTTGGAATGTTTTTTTAGGAATTTTTGCTGTATTTAATATTTGGGGAAAATCTTGAATAAGACGTTGTGCTAAAATTGCACAATCCCTTGCAGACATTTTATTTTTCTCGTCTAGAGTCGTCCCTTCTAGGTGATATCCTTTTAAATCTTGATTTGTTAAGCCTGTAGAGTTTACAAACTTATAATCTTTCATTCCAAACTCTTTCGACTTATCGTTCATCATTTTTACAAAATTGATCTCTTTACCAGCAATCTGTTCAACTAAAGCAATTGTTGCACCATTTGCAGAGTAAATCGCCATTGCCTCATATAACTCTTTTACCGTATAAGAGCCACCATTTTCTAATGGAACATTTGATAATGAACGATCTTGCGAAATCTTATGTGCATATTCAGAGATTTTAACTTTTTGATCCCATTTAAGTTTTCCTTTATCCACCGCTTCATGAACTAAGTATTCGCTCATCATTTTTGTCATACTAGCAATTGCCAATGATTCATCTGCATTTTTTTCATATAAAATTTTTCCGGAATTTGCTTCTATTAAAATTGCTGATCCTGCTTCAACGTCTATAGCAGGAATTGTTTCCGCTGATGTTCTTCCAAATGTAACGACCATGCTACAAAATAGTGTAAGCACTGTTACTATTGCAATAAATCCCTTGCAAAACATATCTTTCACTTCTGTTACCTCCAATATTTTTGTACTCAAAAAACGTTGTTCTAACATAACCCTTCAAAAAATAGACAGCGTTATCAAATTCTATATACATATAAGACATTAGGACCACTTTCATATAGAACATCTCATCCCACCCTTTTAGACACACTGACACTTAGTATTCCCACACATATCCCTCTTTTTAATACCTTTGTATTTTTCAAAATGATTCGTACTTTCATATTTTTTAGGATTACACTTAATAGACAATATAAGTAATACATTTGTTCCACATTTACAAAAAATAAAAAACTACATCCTATACTGGATGTAGTTTTTCTAACTGATCTATTTATTTTTCACTTGATTTTTATAAAAAGCAAATAATGGTTCGATGGATGGACTAGATAACAGCGGGATTGCCTTCTCAATCAATTTCCTATCCCAATCAAACCAACGCATTTCCATTAATATATTTATCTCTATATCAGTGAATCGTTTCTTTATTTCCTTAGCAGGATTTCCACCAACTATTGTATACGGCGGAACATCTTTACTTACGACAGATCCTGCAGCAACAATTGCTCCTTCACCAATAGTAACGCCAGGCATTATTATTGCATTCATTCCAATCCAAGCATCACTTTTAATGACTGTATCACCCTTCGGTTCATATGAATGTTCAATTTGCTCAGCGAATGGATATACTGTAATCCATTCTGCGTGATGATTATGATTACCGCCCATTAAAATGACTACTCCACTAGCAATACAAACATATTTCCCAATAATAAGTCTATCAAGATGCCATCCCATCTGTTCAATTGGATTGAAAAGTGCACGGGACTTAGCATCCCCCCACAAATACCTTACACAGCCATCTTCAAAATTTTGATGACTATAATACCCTGAATAATAGGAGTACTCTCCTACTTCAATGAGTGGATTTGTTACTATATCTTTTAAATACTTCGTTTCTGACCAATGATTAAATAATGGATGCTTCATAACTTTATTCCTCGCTTCTAAGTATTGTAGATTTTTGTAATTCACTTAGAAGCTTAATACGACTGCTACATTTTTTAGCTTTCTCAAACGACGAACCATTAAATTCAAGCCTTTCTTTTATAATAAAAAATCATAACTTGATAATTTACATAAGTCAAATTGTAAAATTATATACCCAAACTTAAGATGTGCATTGAAATTTCAGTTTTAAAATAATCATGTTTTCAATTAATAAATCGCAATTACATATAATAAAGGTTTATTAGCTATATCTCTAACTTCTTTCTTATATTAGTCTTCACTCCCTCGATATAATTTTATTATTTATTAATTTGTCTGATAAATCAATAAATGTTAATATGATTATAGAAGATATTATCACCCATTAGATTTCACAGCTAGTTTTTTACAAAACGATTTCTGAATCCTTAAGTAAATAGGAGGTTTAGAACATGAAACTTTTAAGGCAATCAACAATTATTGGTGCATTGACTGTTGGAGGATTTTTATTTTCGAATACAATTGGTACGCTCCCACCTGTGTCTGCTGAATCGCAACTTACACAAGAAGAATCACGATTTTCAGATAATTGGCGTTGGCAAAGCTATTTTTTATTACATCATAATGCAGATTTTATAGAAGAGTTAGCAGTTGTTGACTTAAAACATGGAGATACATTCGATGTTACTATATTTACTGGTGGTAAAGATACTGGTATTGTAAAAATATATCAATTGAGTGGAAATGAAAATGATGAAATAAACTTGCATAGATATAAAACCATTTATGACTCGGGTTTGAAACATAATTATGGTAGATTTGTAACACCTATTACTAAGGCTTATAATCCTGGAACATATGTAGCTGTTATGAAACTTGGAGAAAATTATTATTATGGAGGCAGTTTTAAAATCTCAAAATAATTTACGTTTATCTCACCAATAAATATTGGATACCATTGTTATTAGACAAAAACTATTTTAAAAGCTCTCTGCCTTATATAAGGTAGAGAGCTTTTTGATTGTCTGCCCTTTTTAAGGTTAGAAAAAATCCTTACTTTCTTTATAAATTAGCATTTTTATTCACGAACCGTTTTCACTTCTTTATGCCCTACAATTCGATATGCAATATTGCATATTCTATATGTTCATTCTTTAAACATGCGATAATTTATTTCTATAAAGGTCTAAAATTAATATTGGAAGGAGAATATTACATGTCTTTCTTTTCTTGGTCTCCTCTTATTTTCTTAATAGTTGTCGCAATTATCATTTCTATTCAAAAGGCTAAGAAACAATAATTTATTATTTGGAGGTGTAATAATGTCATTTGCAGCATGGAGTGCAATTTTTATGACTTTAATCGGAGCAGTGTCCGGAGCAATCTTTGGTACAATATCCTCTAGAAATAAAAGTGAAAATTAAATACTAACGTAAAAAAGAATTTCTAATAAAATTCTATACAAAAAAGTAGCCTATAAAGTTTTATTGGCTACTTTTCATTTCATCCATATTATTTAGCTAAATCTTTCGTACCCTTCATTACATCAACGAAGAATCCCCAGTTATTCACAACAGAAGAAATACTAATATGTTCATCTGGTGTATGAACGTTAAAAATGTCTGGACCAAATGAAATCGCATCTAAGTCAGGCATCTTTTGAACGAATGCACTACATTCAATACCTGCATGTACAGCGAAGATTTCAGCATCCTTGTTGTATTTTTCTTGATGCACTTTTTCAAACAAATTACGAATTTGTGAATTCGGATTGTATGGCCATTCTGGATACTCTGACTCTATTTCAAATGTTGCACCAACTAATTCGGCAATACATTTAATCTCATCTGCAACATGTTGTTTTAAACTACTTACAGAACTTCTCACTTCGTTACGTAATTTAATTTCATTTTGCAACGTTTCAATAACGCCTAAATTTGTTGAACTTTCTACAAGACCTTTAATATCCATGCTCATACTTTGAATGCCGTTTGGAATTAAGAATAATGATGAAATAAGTTGCTTTTGTGTCTCTTTAGCAAATACTTTTTCTACTTTTTCATCCAATTTTGTAATTGTAACATGAACATCTGGATCAACAGCACGCATTTCTTCTTGTAATACTGTAGTCCAAGATTCTAGTTTTTCTTCTACTTTCTCTACATCTTCTGTACGTAATACAATTGTAGCTACACTTTCACGCGGAATTGCATTTGTTTTTAATCCGCCGTGAACTTCACTTATACCAAATTGAATATTTGCTGATAAATCACGTAATACTCGTCCTAATACTTTGTTTGCATTACCACGCTGTTTATCAATTTCCATACCAGAATGTCCGCCTTTTAGACCACCAACATATAGACGGTATGCATCCGTATTAGCTGGCGCTTCATCCCATATTACTGGAATTGTTTCAACAGCTTTCGCACCACCTGCGCTACTTACAAGTAATTTATGATCTTCTTCAGAATCAATATTTATAAAAATCTTACCATCAAAGTGATTTGCATCAACAGCGAAAGCTCCACCCATTGTTGTTTCTTCTTCAGTAGTAATAACTACTTCAAGTGCTGGATGCGGAATATCTTTTGAATCTAATAAAGCCATTGCATACGCAACTGCAATACCATTATCAGCACCTAAAGTCGTTTGATTTGCATATAACATGTCCCCAATGATTCGTAATTCAATTGGATCTTTTTCAAAATCATGTACGGTTGCTTGATTTTTTTCACACACCATATCCATATGACCTTGAATGATAATAGCTGGTACATTTTCATAGCCAGCAGTTGCTTCTTTTTTAATAATGACATTCATTGCTTCATCTTGAATCACTTCTAAATTACGCTCTTTTGCAAAGCCCACTAAATAATCACTAATTTCTTTTTCATTACCCGATCCTCTAGGAATCTTTGAAATTTCTGCAAAATGATAAAATACAGGGTGCTTTGTTAATTGTTCTAAAGTAGAATACATTTTTAAGCTCCTCTCAAAATGACAAAATAATATGTAAGTCTTTTATCATTATACCATGATTCATTATTTTACCTTTCTTTTAACTTTTTAATATATTGTTCATTTTATGGACAACACTCTTACAACATTGTAAGGGGGTTGTAATCTAAATCGATTTTTCTCATTTCATAATAGCCGTATACTGTGTAAAGAAACAAATTGAAGGAGATAAAGAAAATGAAAAGGTTTTTAGCGATTATTACACTATGTTTATTATTTTCTAGTTTTACTATTGGATGTGAAAGAGCATCATTAAATCGAATTGGTAAAGATGTATATTACGTACAGATACAAGGCGAAGGAACTATCGAAAAAGTTGAAGGTAAAAACTTAAGAAACTACACACTGCCTGCTTATGACGAAGACGGAGTAAAAAAACAAATTACATTTAGAAGTAAGAAAGCATCAAACGAACATAAATTAAATGAAAATGCATTTTTATGTCTTTATGTAGATCAAGATGATAAGAGTAAAAATGAAATATCATCAATTGAAGTGAAGTCATATGAAGAGGTTCAGGAAGCTGACTTACCTGCAAAAGTAAAAGAAAAGTTAAATGCTAAATAAAAAACAAAAGAAAATGCACTATGCATTTTCTTTTGTTTTTTTCACTCGTATATATTTTGAACCGCTATTATTCATCAGTTTCTCTAAACGATTTATATTTTCTGTTAATGCACCTTTCACAAGAGAGAAATCTGTATTTGGTTCTTCTTTTTTTTCTTTAAAAAATGAAGACTTTTGTACATTTATTTCAGCCATCTCTTCTCCCCCTTTTCAAAAAGATACAATCTTCTATTTATATTATATCGCAAATGTACGCAGCATGTACAAGTATCATTTTCTTTTTAATTCTTCTTCTAACTCTTCTACTTGCTGTAATGTATCTCCTTTTATTAACGAGAAATCTGTTGTATCTTCATTATCTTCTTTAAAAAAATCATTGTCATAATCTTTTATCACTACAATCACCTCTACGTGCTAGTGTAGGAATGATTGTCCGATTTTATACAAGTTTGTCTAAATTCGCTTTACCTTTATGTATAAGTGAAAAGGACAGAAGAAAATCCTGTCCTTATTTACTAAAATAACTATGATGTATTGTTAAATTATATACATTTTCAAAATCTCGATCTTGCAGATTATTTTTCTTCCCATCAATAACAATGAAAACATCACTCACAGTTTTTGCTGGTATAATGCCGACATTTTCTACTTGTACCGCTTTCTGCTCATTCAACTGCTCAATGTGTTCAAACGGAACGATAATACTAAATTGAGAACGGATACCGCGAAAGTTAGTATTTAATTCCTTTGCCGCTTCAAATACGACAATTTTCGCACCAATCTTTTCCCCATACGAATCTAAAAATACGTTTAAGCTTTTTGTATACTCTTCTTCCGTATGCCATTCCATTGTACCGAACATTGCTGGATTGACATTTTGAATAATTGTTGTATATATTTCCCCTCTTGCTTTAGAAGCAATTAAAGACCGTTTTATCGATTGAACAGTCTTGCCGATATCGCTAAATTTCGCTCCCCATATTTCGGAAATATTAGGTGTTAAAATAAATGCGATATCAACGAAAATAACCATTGCAGTGAACATTAATAGGTTTTTCCAGAGGGTTAAATCAATTCCTTTTATCATGAAATACACGGTGACTGATATTATAAACAACCCATACCAAGTCTTTCTAATACGTTGCTTTTTCTCCTCGTACAACTCTTCGTTTCTCCAGTAAAAGAACACAAGAACGAGAAAAACGATTGCTAAAATAAATAAGCCGATTCGAATGTTAGAGATCACCAATGACATCACCCTCCATTCAAAAACTACTCACGATATCATTACATGCACAAGCAGCCCTCTTTATGACAAAAGACGTGGACAAGCTTCTAAATTTAGCAATATCGCATATACATTAGAAGGTACCACGTCTTTTATCATGAATCTACATTGTATATGTAGACAAGCATGCGTTTCAAATTTTCATGTTAAAAAGAAATATGTTTCGGAATTTTCCCTTTTGGTACTTCTCCGTCCATACTTAAGTAATAATGACGAATCGGACGTAAATCATCGTCTAATTCATAAACGAGTGGAATGCTCGTTGGAATATTTAATGAAACAACACCATCGCTTGAAAGGTTATCTAAGTATTTCACTAGCGAACGAATCGTATTACCGTGTGATGAAATAATTACCTTTTCACCACTTTTTAATGATGGCGCGATTTCTGAATGCCAATAATCAAGTACTCTTTTCTCCGTATCCACTAAACATTCAGTCAATGGAAACTCACCTTTTTTAAGTGTTTTATATTTTGGATCATTCATTTCATATCTAGGATCATCCTCAGTAAGAGCAGGTGGTCTTACATCAATACTTCTTCTCCAAATATGAACTTGCTCCTCACCATACTTTTTCGCAGTTTCATCTTTATTCAACCCTTGCAATGCACCGTAATGTCTTTCATTTAGCTTCCAAGATTTATGTACTGGTACCCAAGCAAGATCCATCTCATGAAGTACAATCCATAACGTCCGGATTGCTCGTTTTAATACAGATGTATACGCGACATCAAAAGTATATCCATTTTTCTTTAAAATCCCTCCTGCTTCTCTCGCTTCACTTAATCCATTCTCTGATAAATCTACATCTGTCCATCCTGTAAAGCGATTTTCAAGATTCCATAAACTTTGTCCGTGACGAATAAGTACAAGTTTTATCATAATAATTCCCCTCTCGGAAATGTGAATTTTATTGTTCCATTGCGTACACGTATAAAGTATCTAGTAATGTATCTTTTTATCCATTCACTCTATGACCAATCCATAGTTGCCAAATGTATGGATAAAATTTGTTCTTTTTCAAACTATAAAAACAGATATATTTCTTATTATTTCTGATCGATTACAACTGCTCGTTTTGATATCCAAGCATCAAAACCTGATCGACTATTTGCCATTTCATTCATAACTTGATGCCAATTTTCTTCACATGATTCACCAAATTTTGAAAAAATAGCACTCATCTGTTGTCTTTGAACATCGCTCAATTTTTTCTCTAAATCTACACCTATTTCTGTTAAAGATAACTGTTTCACACGGCGATCATGTGTAGCTTCATTACTCTCAATTAAGCCTTTTTCCACAAGTTGTCGTAGTGGTCCGTGAAGAGCTTGTTTACTTATTTCTAACAGTGATAATAACTCATTTACACTTATCCCTGGAAATCGTGCGATAAAAAATAAAATTCGGTGATGTACTCGTTGTATGCCATACTCTTTTATAATTTCATCTGGCTTTTCAGTAAATGTTTTATATGCAAAGTAAAATAATGCTAATGCTTCATTCATCTGTTCTTCTTTATGTTGTGTCATCTGCGTTCCCCCTGTATGTAAATTATACCACAATCCAGTAATCAATATTTTAATCAACGTATTAGAACTTCTTTAATTTATTGAAATATACATTGCACAATTAGGAGATGATTCATTTGAAATCGCAATATACTGTAAGTACATATTTATTAGATCGACTAAGCGAATTAGGAATTGAGCATATATTTGGTGTTCCTGGTGATTATAATTTGGCTTTTTTAGATGACGTACTAGCACATGAAAAGCTAAAGTGGATTGGTAATTGTAATGAATTAAATGCGGCATATACCGCTGATGGATATGCTCGTATAAAAGGAATTGCAGCTCTTATTACGACCTTTGGCGTTGGAGAATTAAGCGCCCTTAACGGTGTTGCTGGGTCATACGCAGAAAACGTACCTGTTATAAAAATCACGGGGACACCACCAACAACAGTAATGGAAAATGGAGCACTCGTTCATCATACGTTAGGTGATGGAAAGTTCGATCATTTTTCCAATATGTATAGAGAAATCACGGTGGCACAATCAAAATTAACACCTGAGCATGCCGCTGAAGAAATCGATCGTGTGTTACGTGCATGTTGGAGTGAGAAACGCCCTGTTCATATTCAATTACCGATTGATGTGTATAATAAACCAATTAATAAACCTACAGAACCAATTTTACATAGACCAGTTCTAAGTAATAAAGATGCGTTGGATAAAATGCTTCTACATGCTACTTCAAAAATAAACAGTGCCAAAAAACCAGTTATTTTAGCTGATTTTGAAGTAGCTCGTTTTCATGCGGAAGAATATTTGCATCAATTCGTAGAAAAAACTGGGTTTCCTATCGCAACATTAAGTATGGGAAAAGGAATATTCCCTGAACAACACCCTCAATTTATAGGAATTTATACTGGTGATGTTAGTTCTCCATACTTACGAAAAAGAATTGATGAATCTGACTGTATTATTAGTATTGGCGTGAAATTAACTGATACTATTACTGGTGGCTTTACACAAGGCTTTATGAAAGAGCAAGTTATAGAACTCCATCCCTATACTGTGAAAATTATAGATAAAAAATATGGACCCGTTGTAATGAAAGATGTTTTACAACAGTTAAGTGATTTAATCGAACATCGCAACGAGGAAACACTTGAAATTAAGCCCTTTATTTCAGAATTACTATCTATGACAGAAGAGTTCAATCCAAAAGCTCAAATGGTTACACAAAAACGTTTTTGGCAACAAATATACCATTTCTTACAAGAAAACGATGTTTTAATTGCTGAGCAAGGAACACCTTTCTTCGGTAGTGCTGCTATCCCTTTACCAAATAACACTACATATGTAGCACAACCATTATGGGGATCAATTGGTTATACATTACCTGCTCTACTCGGTACACAGCTCGCTGATTTATCGCGACGTAATATTTTAATTATTGGTGATGGTTCTTTCCAATTAACTGTTCAAGAGTTATCGACTATACTTCGTCAAAATTTAAAACCGATTATATTTTTAATTAATAACAATGGATACACTGTTGAACGTGCAATTCACGGCGAAAATCAACCGTATAATGACATACAAATGTGGGATTACACGAAACTAGCAAACGTATTTGGATCAGAAGAAAAAAGTCTAACATATAAAGTGGAAAATGAAATAGAGTTAGCAGAAGTCTTAACTAATATAACTTTAAATAAGAATCAACTTATCTTTATTGAAGTTGTAATGAGTCAAGGGGATCAGCCTGAATTGTTAGCTAAACTCGGTGAAAGATTCGGCATGCAAAATTCTTAAAAAGAAAAGAGTAACTATAAATAATGACAACTTCAACTAAGAGATATGAAACTTGTTTATATACTCAAAATACACAAGGAAAAGGATGGCAAGTGCCATCCTTTTTGATATATATTGAACTTTCCCTATTTTTAAGACCATTCTTCAACTAACCCCAGTATAACAAGCAAAAACTTTCAATCTAGCTTTAACTTTACAGCTCTTGTAGCAATAAAAGTTTTAATATACTTATCTAATATTCTAGTTCCACCAAAATCATCCTCAAAAAAACCAGTTATAACTAAACCAGCTTCAACTTGACCTTGAATTTGGTCTTCAAGAGTATGTGCATATTCTATTGTTTGATTAGAATTTACATAATCTTGAACTTCATTCTCTGGTAAATAATCTAGTGTTGATGATGGTATTGAATGTTTAACATCTAGAATACCCTTTTGCTCTTGATTGTCATCAAAAATCCATAGTAATGGATTTGTAAATCCAGAAATAAGAATACCTCTATTCTTTAGTACCCTTGATACCTCATTCCATACAAGATGAACATCTTTTACAAACAAATTAGAAACGGGATTTACGACAATATCAAAATATTCATCTTCAAAATCACTAAGGTCTGACATATCTCCTTGCACTGTTTTTAAAGTTAACCCATCCCGTTCTGCCACCTTTTTATCTTGTTCCAACTGCTTTCTTGATATATCAGTAACTGTTACATCCGCCCCAGCAGCAGCTAGAACTGGTGCTTGTTGCCCTCCACCTGATGCTAAGCACAGTATTTTTAATCCTTCTAATGACTTTGGAAACCAATCTCTAGGAACTGATTTTTCTGTGGTAACTGTGATTTCCCATTCACCTGATTTACTTCTTTCAATAACCTCGCTACTTACAGGTTGCGTATATCTAGAACCTTCTTCAACCTTTTTATCCCATGCATTACTGTTTTGTTGAGTTGTATCCATTATAACTATTCCCCCTAGCTATCTTGTTACATTTTAAGTGTAAGATCATTTACTATTTATGCTTTCCTTTTTCTATTAACCTAAACAATAATTAATACATATTTTTCTATATTTATATTAACAGATAAAAAGTAGTAAGAAAAATAAAATATTCTAAATAGAAAAAATATAAATTCATTTAAGCAAATCAATTACATATAAAAAGGCATTCCAAACCTGTTGACGGTTGGAACACCTTTTTATATATTATTTAAATTTTCACCCTCTGAACTAAACCCATTAAACAAATATATTACATTTTTTATTCCGCAAGCGTTAACTGCCAAGACACACCATATTTATCATTTAACCAGCCAAATTTTTTACTAAATGGATAAGAACCTAAAGGCATTAGTACAGATCCATCCTGCGCTAACTTATGAAAGACCGCTTCAATTTCTTCTTCTGTCTCACAATTTACATAAAGAGACATAGATGGTGTAAATGTAAAACCATGCTTTACATAACTATCAATGCACATGAATTCTTGACCATTTAACGTAAAAGTTGCATGAATGACAGAACCCTCTTTACCTGGTCCGTTTTCATCGTAGCGAGAGATACTTACAATTTCTGATTGATCGAATAGCGACGTGTAAAAGTTCATTGCTTCCTCAGCTTTACCTTCGAACATTAAAAACGTAGTGATTTTTTGATTTGTGTTACTCATATAGAGACCGCCCCTTGTTATGTATTTATGTAAAACATACATCGGCCAGCCAGAACCGAACGTACATTCTTATAAATGTATTGTCTATAAAAAAGATGAGTTTGTCAATTAAATCCCTGTTTATTTCTTCTTAAATAATGCTGTCCAAAGAAATGATTCTCCAAACATAGTATTTTGTTGGTCAATTTGCTTCATCTTTCTAATTTCAATCACTTCAAATTCTTTAAATATCTCTCTTAATTTTTCTTCAGAATATGCAAGTCCACCTTGTAAACTCCACCCTCTATATACGTCCCAATCCGTTATTTCTGATCCATTTCGCTCATCTAAATCGCCTGCTGCAAAACATGTTAATCCAAAATAACCACCCGGTTTCAATGATTTTTTAATTAAATCCACATAATGTAGCCTTCTATGTGGTGGAATATGATGTAAACAGCCTGAATCGTACACAAAATCAAAATCATTTTGACAATCTAAATTAAAAATCGAATCACAAATAAAATCGATTTCTATTCCTTTTGCTAACGCTCTCTCTTTCGCCCAATTAATGCCCTCTATCGATAAATCCACTGCTGTTACTTCAAATCCTTCATTCGCTAAATAAATTGCATTTCTTCCTGGACCGCATCCAAGTTCCAGCACTTTCCCTCTGGAAATCCATCCTGTTTCTATATATGAAACTAGATTTTCATCTGGAACATTTGCAAAAAACGGAACATCCTTTTCCCTATTCTCATAAAATTCATTCCAAAATGGTTCTGCTGGTCTTAATAATGAATCAAGCATTTTAATAATATCTTCTTGCGTGTGCAACGTTTCATTTTTCATTTGTACTCCTCCATTTTTAAATAATCAGAAAATTATTATATATCTTTTTAAGCTTTCAGACAAAGAAAAAAACTCCTACATTTAATAGGAGTTTTTTTCTTTAAAATCCAAGTACAGCTAACCATTTTAACAGCTTCTCTTCTCGCACTTTCAACTCATTATTCCTAAGCTTACCTAACTGAATTTCGCTAACAATTTCTCCATCCACCATAAAAAGAACTCTTTCTGTTTTCGCTGCTACTTTTACATCATGAGTCACTAACATAATGGTCGTTCCATCACGGTTAATATTTAATAATATTTGCATTACCTCTTCTGTTGATTTTAAATTTAGAGCACCAGTTGGCTCATCAGCAAAAATAACATTTGGATTATTGATGAGCGCTCTACAAATAGAAACTCTTTGTAATTGCCCTCCAGATGCTTCGGTTATATAATGAGATGCTATATCACTAATCCCCATTTTCCCCATTAGCTCCAGAGCACGTTGATTTACTATTTTCTTACTCTCACATTTCGCTAAATATGCTGACAAGATGATATTATCAAATAGATTCAAGTTTCTAAGAAGGTTGCTCTGCTGAAAAATAAATCCTATTTCAGTAAGGCGCAATTTGGCTAACGCTTCTTCTTTCATACATGATATTTCTTTACTATCAACTTTCACACTTCCTGATGACATTTGATCCATTCCACTAATATTATATAGTAACGTCGATTTCCCAGAACCAGAAGGCCCCATGACCGATACAAACTCTCCCTCATAAATATCTAAATCTATATTTTTTAGTACTTGATAAATTGTATTTCCATCTATTGAATATTTTTTGTTTAATTGTTTAACTTCTAAAATTTTGTTCAAGTTACACACCCCTACTCTCCATTTGGCTTTACATCGTTTGTTTGTTTCATAGTAAAACTACTGAAAAGTGTTGTTGCGGCCACAGATATAAATAATATAGCTGGACATATTACATAAGAAACGATAGGATTCACGACAAACTTTATATGAGCTGCTCCCATAAATGAGCCTAACCAACTTACTAACATTTCACCAAACGTAGCAGCTAGTAATGTCCCTGTTACAATGCCTATTAATACAATGACAATAGAACGAGTTATATACTGTATACGAATATCTTTGTTAGAAAAACCAATACTTTTCATAATTAATATTTGTGAAGAGTCTTTTGCCAATAACATTTTAAAAAACATCGCAGTAATTAAAACTGATATCAATATAGCAATCAAAATTGCCACTTGCGTCACGAGTCTTAATTGTTTAATTGTCTCTCCTAAAGTTTGCGTTAAATAATCATCTGTATCTGTTATTTTTGCAGAACTAAAATTATGTTTATACTTCTTCACTTTTTCTTGTAAATTCACAGTAGGCTTCATATCTACGTTTACTACATACCATAATATATTTTCGCTATTATAAGAGAAGCTCGCTTTAGCTGTTTTCCCACCATTCGTTACATCTTGATATATCCCACTAATAGTTAGTGCTTTTTCTTTTCCTTCTACAAATAAAACGATTTCATCCCCTACATTCTTTTTTAATTCATTTGCATTCATATAAGATAGAGCAATCTCTTTTTCATTTTTTGGTGCTATTCCTTGAACGTAATCTAATGGAAATTGAGTGAAGTCTCCTACTTCTACATTTAAGTTTTCATGTGTACCTTCAGCGTTCACCATTTTAAATGTACTCGTTACAAATGCTGCATATTTTTCTACGTCTTCATCATTTCGTATATATGAAATTACGTCCTTAAATCGTTTCTCTATATTTTCAGATTGCTGTAAATCTATTCGAATATCACTTTTTCCTGTTCCCATGTAATTTACAAACTTCGGTGACTGAATCGTATACAAAAAGTTAACAGGTACAACAATCATGAACACGGCTATGATTAAAACGATACTTAATACGCGATATAACTTAAAGCGTTTTACGACATCTTGTATACCAATAAATATATTTACATTTGTAATTTTAGTTTGAGAGAGAGAAAAAGAACTTTTCACCTTTCCCTTTCCTAGATTACCTCTTGATCGTAAAGCATCTATTGCTGTAATTCTCCTGAAATTCCGCAAAATAATACGACAGAAAAGGATAACGGCTAGAAATAACAGAGTTGTGACTATTAATGGTACAATAAAATGTAAAACACTTGTATTTGCTGTTCCCATATAAAGTGAGATATTAGAGGTAAATATTTTTGTAACAAATAACGAAAGAATATATCCACATATACACCCGCTAGCAGCAATAACAACATATTTTGTTACATATAATTTTTGGATCTCTTTGCTTGTAATGCCGATAGCTTTCATAACACCAATTTCCCGATAATCTTCTTCCATAGAAGTCATAATCGTAAATCTTATACATAAAATTGCGATTAATATTAATAATGCACTTATTATGATAAGTACTGCAGCTATTATTCCATCTGTTAATGAATTGAGTGTTTTAAAGAGTGAATACGTAATAGAGGGACCTTTTTGAGGTAAATTCGATGACTGGTATAGATTTTCAAATTCTTTTATTTTATTTACATCTGTTAGCTGGAATTCAATAAGATATTCACTTTCTCCAAAATTCCCCTTTATTCTTTCGAAGTCTTCATCGCTTATTACAAATCGTTTTGAACTAACAAGTGATGGGTTCATTTGAACATCACGAACAAATGCCGAAATAGCCAATGCTAGTTCATTATTATTTTTAACAACCCATATTTTATCTCCAATTCGCAAATTATATTTTTGCATATAATAAATTGGTACACCTATTTCCCCTTTCCTAACATCGATCACTTCATTATTTAAATCTAATAAAAAGTCAAAATTACTATTTTGTTTAACGAAGCTAATGTCCATTACACTATTATGTTCCGCTTGATTTTTCTTCTTTATAAAAATGTTAGACCCGCCTATTTGAACCATCTCAGCCGTTTGCTGTTTTTTTACAAAAGGAGTTTTCGCTACAAATGAATCGATTGACTTTTGATTTATTTCTCCGGCATGCATTTGTACGAAGTGCGGTGCGTTTGATACTTTAAACAATTGATCCATCGAGTTCAATAGATTTATAACGTTACTTGAAGCACTTGCCATTAAAAGGCTTGATAACATGATAAACATAAATAAGATGGTAATCATCATTTTATTTTGAGAGAAATCTCTTTTTAACATTCTCCTAATCATATTAAGCTAGTTCCCCTCATTCCATAATATTTTCTTCGTCACTATCGCTATTATTATCATTATGAAACTAATAGCTAATATAGGTAAATAAATTTTCATATTGAATTCTTCAAACATAAAACCATAAATGACTTGCCCAATTGGTGCCATACATTGAGATACCGCTGTTATAATTGCCATTACTTTCCCTAGGTTTTCATTCGGTGTTTTCTTTTGGACTACAGTAATTACATAAATAGATACAATTGTCATGATCATTGCAATTAGAATAGAAGAGAGTATAAAGAGGATAAATGGTGGATAGTATCCTAAATTAAGAATAACTGGCGTAACTGATAGTGCCATCGGTATTACTAATAAAGCTATTAACAGCATCCAATAATACAATGTTTTCATCTGTAGCTTTTTCGCAAAAAAACCTATTGATAATGCACCTAAAATAGTAGCAAAATCGATCAATCCCATTCCAATTCCGTATAACGTGTCGCTACTTTCCATCGTTACTCGTATAATAATTGGAGCACCAACTACAAATAGCGGTGTTAGTATTAAATTTAGTAATGCAGCTAAAAGCATAGATTTCAAAATAAATGGTTGTTTTAAAACGAATACGAAGCCATCTTTCATATCCTTTACAATTGTCGGTATAATATGGTTTTCTTTTGCTCTTTTTATAAAAGGTATTGTAATAAATATTTCTAAAATCGCAGATAAAAAGAAAGCAAGGCAACTTATTATTACAAGTATTTTCAAACCAATTATGCCGTACAACATTCCTCCTAATACAGGAGCTACTATATTAGATAATGCTTGCACACCATTTACGATACCGTTCGCTTGTTCTAACTTTTTCTCTGGAACTAATTGAGGAATACTCGCCATTACAACTGGTGAGTACATTGCACTAATGACTGCAAGTAAAAACATAATAGTTCCAATCAATATAATAGATACAGATCCAGTAAATAATAAAACTATAAAGCTTAATACAATCACAGCGTTTATAAAATCAAAACTAACCATTAAATTACGACGATTGAAACGATCTGCTATCGCTCCGCCAACAGGAGCTAACAAAAACGGAATACTCGTTACCGCATATAATCCTGCGAATATATCAGCACGCCCTGTTATATCTAGCACATATAATGACAGAGCAAAACGTAAAAGTGTTGAACCTAAAATAGTAATAATTTGCCCACTCACCATTAAATAAAAATCTTTCATCGAAGGTTTTATACTAATAGACATCATAATCACACCCTTCCTTTAATTTAGACCGACTGTCGGTCTATAATAAACAAACAGAAAAACATTATTTCTGTTTCATTAAAACCCCCATCATATAATCAAAGGATCCTTCTTTCGCTCCAACAGATACTTCCATCATTTTAATATAAGCTTTTGCTCTCCTCATCATTTCTTCCGGTTTCCATTGGAATAACCCATCATCAAATATGACTTGCGCTGAGGATAGTAATAGTTCAATAGTTTCTTGTGGGTATGAAGTCGAAAATATTCCCTCTTCAATTCCTTGTTCTAAAACTTCTGTTAATACAGGAGATAAATGTATAATGGATTGTACTAAACTTTTTTGATGCATTTCTGCATTATTTGGTTGATGAAATTGCTCAATCATTTTATCTTTTACATCTCCTGATTTTGGCGATTGCTCCATTAAAACTCGAAATAATTTTTCTAATACTGGTATATTCGGATTAGAGACGATTACTTTCGCTTTAGCAACATCTTCTTTAATGATTCTCATAATAATCTCATCCATTACTTCCTCTTTCGACTTAAAATAATGATAAAACGTCCCCTTTGCTATCCCTATCTCTTTTAAAATGTCATTTACTGTTGTTTTCGTATAACCTTTCGTAACAAATAATCGTTCAGCCGTTTCTAAAATTTCTTTTCTACGCTCCTCATACTCCTTAATTATTCGCATTCACGTTCTCCTTCCCACCAGACCGACTGTCGGTCTATTTTAATTATATGTTTAATTAGTAAAAAGTTTCCTATTATTGTATATACAACATCCTACTTTCTATTTCCTTTATAAATTTTTATTTTTTAACGTCCGCTCAATTTGTTTAAAACGTATCTCATGTTTCTTATCGTCACCTTTCATTTTAGGAAAAGAACGATGCCCTCCGCTTGATCCTATTTTCTCGATTCTTCATCCAGACGCACAATACTTTGTAGTTTTTCAGCTCCTTCACCACAAGTCAGCGCATCTCCTTTACATCGATGATTTCAAAAAATGAAAATTGGTTCATACGATACGGTTCCCCCTGTTCGATCTATGTACTTATGAATGGATTATTTTTTTGAGTTCCAATATGTAATATTGCATATTTTGTACGTTTAATTTTTGCACATGCGATAATTTATTTGTAAAAATATAAATTATTAATAAGGGTGATTTATATGAGCAAGTTCCGAAAGAAGATGATTAAATATTTGCAAATATTTTGGGGATGCTTAGCATTTGGTGTATTAATGTTTGCTATCTTCTTAATTATGGATTTAACAGATGCATCTTTAAATACATTAGGCTGGAGAGACTGGCTAGGTTCTGCAGCAGGCGCAGCCATTTTATCTGTTGGGATGATAAATTGGATTTAAAATAAATATTTGGTCCATATTGAATGTAGGCTGTATGCCAACATTCATTTAAAGTGGTCTTCTCTGTATCTCCTTGTATTGAGCAGTTAGCTTTTGCTAGCTGCTCTTTTATTTCTTTCCTGCTCTTACTTCTTTAAGAATTCTTTAACTGCGTTTTCCCAATAAGTACAAATATCCATTCCCCTTTTTTACAAAATGAAATTTTTATTTTGTTATACGCTTCAATTTGTTCCATATTCATTCTCCCTTTCTCAACTATTAACCGGACAAGCATATATTATTGTATGGAGGAATCCACTCATAAAAATCTACCTTTCTTGCCAAAGAGCATGCTTATATGCGTGCTCTTTTTTATTTTTTTCCTTTCATTTCTGAATAACATTTTTAACCCTGTTCATACTATTTTTCAACTTTAGGTTACAAACTATTTCTGTAAGCATAGTGTTTCCTTTTGTACAACAGACAGTTAGTTTTATTCATAACAGTACACGTCTGCACTATTCATTATAAATTTTCATATATTGTATTGTGCTTGTCCAAAACGTGAGGTTATTACTCACGCAATCTAAATGAAAGAAAGGAGTGAAAATATGCGTTCATCTTGTCGTAAGCACACAAACTTTAATTGTGGAGCACAAGCCCCTAGTACGCTACCAGCTCTCGGTTTTGCTTTCAATGCTACTTCACCTCAATTTGCAACACTATTCACGCCATTACTATTACCTAGTACGGGCCCAAACCCTAATATTACTGTCCCTGTAATAAATGATACAATTAGTACTGGAACTGGAATTAGAATTCAAGTAGCTGGTATTTATCAAATCAGTTATACATTAACAATCAGCCTCGATAACGTTCCAGTAGCCCCGGAAGCAGCGCGCTTTTTCTTGACACTAAACTCATCAACTAATATTATTGCAGGATCTGGAACCGCAGTCCGTTCTAATATCATTGGCACTGGTCAAGTAGATGTATCCAGCGGTGTCATTCTAATAAACTTAAACCCTGGTGATTTAATTCAAATTGTACCGGTTGAAGTAATTGGTACAGTAGATATTCGTTCTGCCGCTTTAACAGTTGCACAAATTCGTTAATAAAAACAATATGCTTGGCAAATTAACATTTAATATTCCTTATACACCCCAAAATATATGTTATAGATTTAACACACATTTATATCAAACAAGCATATTTTATTGTATGGTGACTATCTAGTCATACTAATCTAAAGCGTTCATAAGAGCACACTTATATGCGTGCTTTATTTTTCATGAAAATCAAGCTTTAATATAACTATTTTGTTTTACTTTATACTCATCGCTCTTTTGAACATTTATCCTTTTATTGTTATATTTGCTCATTGTTTTTCTCTTTTGTTTTACTAATTAGCTGATTAATTTCACAAACCCCTTTTATTAAACATCCCATGTTTCTTCACCCCTTGAATATTTTTGAAATAAAAATACATACTATTTTCAAGCCGCCGTGTCCACGGCTAATACTTCTTTCTTTTGTTACAGCAGAAGCAGGTAGGTTCTTCACTTATCTGCTTTCTCTGTATATTTTTTATGAAATCGATAATAATACCAACAAGCTGTTTGAACTAGCAGCTTCACTCTTCTCATAATGGGGATGCAAATTATCACAATTAGCTAACTCATTGAACACATTGGCAGACAACCAAAATTGTTGTCTGCTTTTTGTATAAGATTTTTCATTTTACATATACTAGTTTTGAGCCTGTTACCAATGCAAGCCATTTTGGTGTTTTGAATTCCGACTAAGCTTTTTGTTGCATAGATTATTACATCTTTGACAACACTGATTTAAAGCGCGTTTTCTGGTTATTCGTAGTTCTAATCCAGAATAATTTTTCTCCTATTAAAGGACAGCAGATACGACTGCTAGTCCTTTTTTCTTATACCGCATAATTCCCCTTCTGGTAGCTTCGAACCACATTACCCTTATCATCGTAATAAGTAATTTCTCCATCGAACAAAACGAACAAATGAGTTTTCCAGTTCCCGATGATCGTACCCCACATGTCAGCTACATTTGCTCGCATACCCGTGTAGGCGAAATGGAGGTTACGATAATTTTACATTTTCTTGAAACCCTGCTCTGTACATACGCTTGATGTCAAAAACATCTTCATTCTCGCACTTTACAAACTTCATAAATTCCGCTATCAACATTGTTATACATTTTTGTTCTGAACTTGCTGCCAATACAGATAACTTGCTTTACTTTCCATTTCAGCAACAATAATTTTCTCGTTCGGCCAATGTTCGAAAATGGTTGTTAATTTAAAATTTGTAAATAAGAAAGCTCAATCTTCGCCCGCCCTTATTTTTTCCATCTGCCAATATGAGTTAAATCCTTCATAAACTTCTCTTGTTCCATTTCAATAATTGCGGAATGTATAATAAAAATATTCGCTCGCTTCAATACCTTTTCTTTCAACAAAAGTGTTCTACCTAAATAGTAGACATAATAAGTTCCGTTCTCTTTTTGCTGCAGCATAACATTCCAGTACCGTTTGAATATGTTACGAATTTCTTTCACCCCATCGTCCAATTCTTTGTTTGCAAAAGATGTTTTCATATCGTTATACCAATTGATTTTTTCATAATCCGTATCATCATCAGGGGAGCTAGTACGAATTGCTTTCTCTCGATTTTTTTCGATTAAATATTGTTCATATGTAAGTTGCACTTGTTCTTGAATTGGGACATGGTAGTAATACCCTTGCTCTACTGGTTTTGGACTATAAAATTTCCTTTATAAGTTTTAAAATTCATTTTAAATACGGTGAATGAAATTTTCGTTTTTTCTCGGCATCACCCTTGTTGTATACAAGCAAAAAAAGAGCCGCAACACTTTGCGACTCTTTTTGAATAATAACTATTTAACGCCCACGTCTTTGCTGACCTTGTTTTGTACTACTTTTCTTATTACTTGGCTTATTAAATGATCGATTGTTATCATTTCTCGAACTATTTCTTGGGCCACCTTTTGAACCACTTCTTGAACCTTCACGGCTATCTCTTTGACGATATTGATCTGATTTCTTTGGATCCGGCTTTGGTACCGGTTTTCCATTTTCATCTACACGTTTTATCTTCGGTTGTTCGATTATTTCTCTTTGCAATGGTGCACCAAGCGTTTTTTCAATTTCTTCTAAATGTTTTTCATCTTTCGCTGCAACGAACGTAATTGCAAGACCTGATCCACCTGCACGTCCTGTTCGGCCAATGCGGTGAATATAACTTTCTACATCTTCAGGGATATCAAAGTTAAATACGTGCGTTACACCATCTACATCAAGTCCACGAGCTGCTACATCAGTCGCAATTAAGTACTGAATTTTAGCTTCGCGGAAACTCTTCATGACTCTTTCACGTTTCGCTTGAGGTATATCACCATGAAGTTCAGCACAATTATAACCTAGTCCTTTTAAATTATCATAAAGCTTACTTGCTCTAACCTTTGTACGACAGAAAATAACAGCTAAAAATGGCTGATCACGATCCATAACAAAACGAAGTGCATCTGGCTTTGCACGATCTGTCGTCTCAATGACACGCTGCTCAATTGTATTTACCGTTACTTCTTCACTTTGTACTTGAATCATTTGCGGCTCATCCATATAACGTTTCGCCAATTTTTTAATATCTTTTGGCATCGTTGCTGAGAATAACATCGTTTGTTTACTATCAGGTGTCTCATCTAAAATATCTTCAATATCATATAAGAAACCGAAATAAAGCATTTGATCCGCTTCATCTAGTACAATCGTTGAAAGATTACTTAAATCAATTGTTTCACGACGAATATGATCTAATAAGCGTCCTGGTGTCGCAACAACTATATGTGTATTTCCTTTTAATTTTCTCAATTGCTGTGCTACATCTTGCCCGCCATAAATCGCTAGTACATTAATATCTTCTCTTTGAACAAGCATTTTTTTAATTTCAGTCGTAATTTGCAGTGCTAGTTCCCTTGTTGGTGCAACAATTAAAGCTTGAACATCACTAGACTCTGGATCGATTTTTTCTAAAATCGGTAACACGAATGCTAACGTTTTACCTGTTCCTGTTTTCGCCTGCCCAATAATATCTTTACCTGACATAATAACTGGAATTGCCTGCTCTTGAATTGGTGTTGCTTCTGTAATTCCATTTTCACGTAATGTATGATTAAAAGTTTCACTAATTCCTAATTCTAAAAAGTTTTTCAAATAGACCACTTCTTTTCCTTATTTTTCACATTAGCTTTCATTGTACCATTTGTTTCGCCAAATATGAAAAATAAAAAAATTCTTATCTTCTTTTTTTATATTCATCGTGTACTAGTTGGACAAATTCTTTTTGTTTTTTCTCTGATTTTATTAATACTTCCATGTTAGTAGTAGACAAAATGAACTTTTTAATTTTTCTATTACTCCAAATTAATTTTGTATACTTTGCATCTTCGTGTAGCCTTCGAAACCACTCGAATTCACTTAACTTTGCAATATGATGTTTTAGTTTTATGTCATTTCGAGGGTAAAATGTACTTATAGCCATTATTACATCAAGCAATAAACTCATCTTCTTCCCTCCTATACATATATATTTCAATGTTAAGGAAACATAGTTACAAGGTGATAAAATTGACTAATACATTCATAAAAATTTTTTGCGTATTTTTCTTACTATATTTTCAATCCACCACAATTATAATGGCGAAATCTCAAACAGATGTAATAAGTGAATTCAAACAAGCTTTACTCAAAAATGATAAAAAATTAATGCGGTCATATGTAACAGAAGGGATTGAACTACAATGTTAATGATTTGATTAGAATTGCGGAATCTATGAATTAAAAAAACCGATCTTTTCAATATAAGAAAGATCGGTTTTTTATTATTTTATATAATGAGTTTTCCTCCATGATAACAATAATACGTTGCTGCTTTAAGGTTTTTAATTCTCTTTAAAGATTCTTCCGCTTTTTCTATATTTAAACAAAAATTTGG
Source organism: Bacillus sp. MMSF_3353 (assembly GCF_030733445.1). Lineage (NCBI taxonomy): Bacteria > Bacillati > Bacillota > Bacilli > Caryophanales > Bacillaceae > Bacillus > Bacillus sp. MMSF_3353. The sequence goes on along the minus strand of NZ_JASHJA010000012.1, from coordinate 24,148 downwards.
ATTAGCTATTACTAATTCATTATTATCTTGAACGGCCGCATCCCCTGTGATTACACATTCTAAGTCTGGAAAATATAATGAAATATGCCCTGAAGTATGTCCTGGCGTCGCTACTATTTGACATTCATTATTCAAAATCATTTGACCATCACATACTTTTTCATCGACGGAAATATGTCTTATATTTTTTAATTGCTGTATAAACCACCCACCAAATTCTTTCTCTTCAATTGGCATATGTTCTAACATTTCTTCAGCTTGAACTAGTCTCTCCGATTTTATTTCACCATTAATGTAGTTAGATTCTATTTCACTAGCAATAATATTAATGTGAGGATATTTCACTTTGAAATCATATAAAGATCCTATATGATCGTCATCATAATGAGTAATAATTATATTTTTTAAGTTTTTCATCTCATACCCATGTTTTACAATTGCATCTTCAATTAAAGGTAAAAAGTTTATATAACCTGTATCTACTAAAGTTAATTCCTTGTTTAATATAAGTAAGCTCGGATAAATACATTGTTTTCCCCCATTAAATTCAAATTCAATTGGTAGTTCTTTTATCTTCATTTTTCTTCCCCCATACCCGTTATTAAATGTTTAATAATAAATCATCCACATACATTTTACTGTACATACTTATGTAACGAAACACTCTGAGTCGTTACATAACAAACATTCTATTATTTTGAACAGGTAATTCCTTATTTTTATGGAAATATACAATAAGATAAATAATAAAATTGATTATTCCTTCACTTTTTTGTCTATCCTTTTAAAAAATCTATGTTTTTGTAAAAGGAGTGTTTATATGGAGAAACAGACACTTTGGAAAAAATTCAAAAAAAGCTCAGCAAACCTCGGGAAATCTAGCGTATATGAAAGTATTATTTTATACTATACAATGAGAAAAAAAGGGTTACCTACTAAAGCGAAATTCATAATATTAGCCGCTTTATCCTATTACGTATTAACAATCGACTTCATTCCAGATATAGCTGCTATTATTGGGGTTGGCTTATTAGATGATGTTTTAGCAATCGCTATAGCGCATAAATTTGTAATGCGTCATGCAGATGCTGAAATTCGTGAGAAGAGCAAAGTAAAAATGGAGTCATTATTTACTTCAGCACGAGCATAATGAAACTATCTAGTCATTTACCTAGGTTTTTACTTTCAAAAAAGCTAACTTTAATTATTGATAGTTCTATTTAACCTTCATCATGAGAGCATTACAGAATAAATTCTTAATTTCTCTTAGCTCTCAAGCCGTAAACAAATAGGGGCCAGTACTTGTTTCTAAGTTCTGACACCCTATTATTTGTTCTTATATTTATCTGTTATTCAATTTATTCAGGAAAGATTCCCGTAGAGACATCCTTATATAAAGAAAGACCATATTAGTGCAGATAGTTTATACAGTTACATGCGTCCCCCTATACAAAACTGCTATTGCCACTACTATAAGCATCATCCCCATAATAGCAGGTGCGGCATGACCAAGTGATACATAGATTTGTCCTCCAATAATTGGCCCAATCATTCTTGCCAAAGCTTGAATAGATTGGCTACCAGCTTGAATCCTTCCTTGTTCACTAGAATCAACAGACTTAGAGAGCATCCCATTAAATGAAGGTCCGAAAATTGAATCACCAAAGCCAAACATTAACATTCCAATGATAAGAAGAGGATATAAGGAAAACAAAGCCGATGCTGCAATAAAACTGTAGCCAATAATCTCCGAAACCATCCCAAGTATTGCTATTTGTTTATCAGTAAGCTTGATCAAAAGTTTTGGCATTATAAAAGCTTGTGAAATGATATCTTGAAAGCCCATAATTGAAAACATAAGTCCGATTAGTGCAGGCTTCCAGCTAAAAGTATCCATCGTAAATTGTGTAAAAATTGCTTGTAAAGATCCGTTAGGTATCCAAAGTAAAAACGCTGAGACAAGTAACCATTTTAAGTTTTTCATGGAAAGTATGTTTGCCAGCTGAGCAAAAGGATTTAACCTTACAAAAGTAATTTCTTTTAACCTATTATTTTTGTCAAGACTCTCAGGCATATATTTCATCCCATATAAGACATTTAATAAAGTTATGAACGCTCCGAAATATAAAGGTACAGAATGACCAAACTTTGCAAGTAATCCCCCAAGAGTTGGTCCGATAATGGTTCCTGCACCTACCACTGCACTCACCCACCCAAAATACTTCGTTCTCTGTTCTGAGGGAATGATATCTGCAAAATATGCAAAAATTGTACTGATGCTCCCGCCTGTTATTCCTTCTATTATACGTCCAGCAAATAGTACCCATAAAGTCCCTCCTATACCAAAAACTAAGTACCCAATTGCAGAACCGAAAAGGCATATTAAAAGTAATGGACGACGGCCATATTTATCGCTCAAAGCTCCGAGTACAGGAGCAGCGAAAAATACGCAAACCGCATAAACAGAGGTCAGTAGGGTAACAACTAGAGCTTGTTCTTCTGTACTACTTATATAAGGCTGCACTAAGAATGGAACAACAGGCAGTATGATACTGAAACCTATTCCACAAAGAAATACAGAAATAAGGCCGAATATTAAAGCATGTTTATCAATATTTTTTTCAGTTTCACTTTCATTTTGTGATCTAAATATAGACATTTAACTTCTCCTCTTAAAATATTTTGTTGCTTTGTCAACAAAATAATAACTCCGTTTTGTTGATTAGTCAACAAAAATACAATAATAAAAAGGTAGCCTTACTGTGAGCAGGCTACCTTTTTATTATTTAAATGTATCCCGGATTAACGAGCAATTAAGTTCGTTTTCGGGATTAACTACCCGTTAATGCCCGAATGCTTCAACTTTATTACGACTTAATATGTATACCTTGTTTCTTTATTTCTGCATCCAAATGCCTACTATACTTTTCCACGAAGCTAATTATACTGTCGAATTCTGACTCGGTTACTTGCTCAAATACAGCTTTATCCCGCTCTTGAAACTCCTTGTGCAACTCTTCGTGAATTTTATATATTTCTTTCCCTTGTTCAGTAAGCCTAAAATAGATTTCTTTTTTATTCTCTGATTTCTGGTAACTTTCGATAAGGCCTTTTTTTATGAGCTTCTTAGTCATTCTACTTATTGCACCGCGAGTCACATAAAAAGCCTCTGCAAGTTGTGTCACGTTAGAATCTGCATTGTTTTCAATATATTCAATGCAATGTACTTCAGAAGACTTAAAACCTTTAAGACCTTCTTCCATCTTATCCTTATTAAGCCAAACCATCTTATTATATAATTCCCTGAAACCGTTCATGACCTGTTCTTCCTTATTCATGGTCTATCCTCCTAACCGCTCATTCATACGTTAAGACCATTATATTAAATTTCTGTTTCCGTTTCGACAATATTGATATAATTATTTGAGTTATCAATGAAAATAGACGCTTAAATAAAATAATTCACTTTACGGAAAATAAGGCATGTGTATTAAAACTTGTACTACACATTAGACAAAAAGTAAGAGCTAAGACTAGTTTTCTTAGCTCTTCTTTCATAAAATTTATGTTTTTTAAAGATTATTTCACTTCATTAGCTACAAAAAATTGCTCACAAACACTGGAAATGCGCTGCAAGTCTACGTTTCCACCAGATATAACCGCGACTACCTTTTTCCCTTTAATATATGGATCCACTTTCCCTGCAAGTAGAGCAGCAGTAGCTAATGCGCCAGCCCCTTCTACAACAGCTTTACCACGTTGTAATAAGTCTTTCATCGCTACTTCTAATTCACCTTCTGATACAGTTACAATATCATCTACTAATTCTTTTACTACTTCAAAAGTTAAATCGCCTGGTATTTTAACTGCGCAACCATCTGCTATAGTAGGTGCCTCATAATGTTCTACAATCGTACCTTTGTCATAAGATGCTTTCATCCCATGAACATTATCTGCTTGGACACCAATTATATTAATGGATGGATTAAAAGATTTTAATGCAACAGCAATTCCAGAAATAATTCCACCTCCGCCAATTGGTACAATGACAGTATCAACATCCCACATATCATCAAGAATGTCCAAACCAATTGTACCTTGACCAGCCATTACTTCTATATCGTCATATGGATGTAAGTATGTTTCACCTGTTTTCTTAATAATCTCCTCACATTTTGCCTTCGCATCATCAAAAGTTTCACCATATAAAATCACTTCTGATCCATAGCCTCTAGTTGCTTCAACTTTCGCCTGAGGTGCAGAAATTGGCATCACAATTTTACTCTTAATACCAAGTAAATGAGCTGATAAAGCAATTCCTTGTGCATGATTACCAGCGGAACAAGCAATTACTCCTCTCTCTTTTTCCTGATCTGTTAACTGTGACATTTTATTAAATGCACCTCGAAATTTAAAAGAACCCGTTAATTGCATATTTTCTAATTTCAAGTGAATTTCTCCACCTGTTTTACTAGTCAAATAAAATGATTTTACTAAAGGCGTTTTACGAGCATTTCTGTCTAAAATGTTTTGAGCTTTTTTAATATCATCTATATGTAACGGTAGTTTTTTAGTTATCATACTAACACCTCTTCCAATGATCTATTCCTAAGTTTTCGTATGTAGCAACTCCTTTATACGAAACCAACTATATTAAGAAAAAGTCTTTATATATGTACCTCACTCTGTAATACACACAGTTGTAAACAATTCAACATCCTCTTCATATCACGTTCTTTGTAATGATTCAGGCATGCAATTTGGATCCAATTATTCTTTTGTAAATAAGATGACTCATAATGAACAATGTATCCTTGTAACGCTAACGCATCGCCAATCACCTTAGAAGACTGATTTTCATTTAATTGAATGGTAACTATAATTGGCGCGGCATGTTCTTTAGGTGAAACAAGATTTAAACCCATATTAGTAATAGCTTGTTCAATATATGCATACGTCTCGTTTATTTTTTCAAATGCTTTTGCATCTTCAAATCTCTTTAATGCTTCTTTCAGTGCATAAATTAAATTCCATGAATGAGAATATGGAATACTTTCATTTTCTTCGTACATACCAACGTCCATATAGGCCGGTAATGTCTCGTTTACTTTCACATTATGATTATAAAAAACGAAAGATAATCCAGTAAACGATTTAATTGCCTTTCCGCTAACACCGCTTGCAAAATATACATCCTTCAAGTCTAACGGTATTGCTCCAATCGAACTGATACAATCTACACATAGCTTCACATTATACTTTTTACTTAAAACATTTAGCTTGTCTAAATCATTTAACATTCCAGTTGATGTTTCATGGTGAACAAACCAAAGCCATTCATAATTTCCAGTTCCCATTATTTTTTCTAATTCGGTATAAATAAACGGTTCTCCCATTTCTTTTTTATACATATCAAAATGTAATTGCGCGCGTGATGCATGTCCAACTAATCTATTACCAAATTCCCCATTTGTTAATACTAGTCCTTTCCCTTTTAAAGAACGTAACTGTAAAGCAATGGCATCATTTGCTAACGTCCCTGTTCCTAACATAAGTTGTACATGCTTTGCTTTTGTCATGTGAAGTAACCGTTTTTTCACATTGTCCATCGTCACTTGAAATAACTTAGAACGATGCGAAATAGGCTTAGTAGAAAATGCCTTTCGAACATTTTCTTCAATATCTACTGGACCAGGTAAAAACGTATATTCTTTCGTCATAATTCCCCCAACACTCGATGCTTCAAACATAGCAGGGGCAACATACATTGGCTGGAAGGCTGCTGCTTCTGTACCAACTAACGTATGGAAAGATTTGAATCCCATTTGCTCATATAAAGGTAGTTCACGTGTTGTAGCAGAAATGAGTGCCAATTCATATCCATTTAGAAGCAAATAACGATGTAAAAAGCGAATTAAACCTAACAACGCTCTTCCATTTCTATATTCACGTTCTACTGAAAGTAAACGAATTTCATATACGTTTTCTCCATGTTCTTGCAAATAATAATCTAGATTTGGAATTTTATTGTCTAACGAGAATGGTCGTTTTCCTCGCAAAGTAACCATACCTACTAACTTATCGTCATCTAAACAAATTAAATATGTATTTTCTTCATGGAAACGATCTATACGAACACGCTCTTTCGTTTCTTCATGTTGCGGAATTTCTTCTACAAAAGTTTTATAATTCAACTTATGTATACTTTCAAATTCCAAAGCTTGATCAGCAACTTTATAAATTAACCCCATGCCTTCTCTCCTTTATGTATTTAATAAAAATTATAAGTGGAGATTAACTCCACTTATAAAAAGTTCATTTCATTCTCGATTTACATATAAAATAAGTACAATGATAAGTGCACTTAAAATAGTCGTAACAATAGAGTAAGAATACAAAATCATGCACACTGGTAAACAAGCGATTGTAATTAGTCCTGGCTTAGTAAATCCTTTAAAGATTAAATAAAATATAATGAAAACAGTAACAAGGGTAAGCGCTATCAAATAATCAAATGCAATTAATCCTCCAATAAATGTTGAAATCCCTTTTCCACCCTTGCCTTTAAATACAATCGGGTAAATATGTCCAAGTAAAACAGCCAGTAAAGCTAACATTACAAATGTAGAATCTTCAAAAAGGTATTTTGCAATAGAAACTACGATTGCCCCTTTGATCGCATCACCTAAAAATGTAGCGACGAAATAACCTTTTCCATATACGCGCCCCATATTTCTTGCGCCAGGATTGCCGCTTCCTTCCTGCCGAATATCAACATTATGTTTCCATTTCGTCACTATATAAGCGGTCAATATGTTTCCAAATAAATAAGAAGCCACCAAATACAAAAATTGTATACTATTAATCATGTAATCATTCACTTTCTACATGGGAGTACTTATACAATATTCAATGACTATGTATATTGTACTTTTCTTACTTTACATCCCTTTATACATTTTAACATCATATTTTTACAAATCATACAAAAATTCTCATACCGCTATTTATTAAAATATAAATTATTCATTAAGTAATAGGTTCCTTTCACTGCTAGTTCTGATGGTGATACAAATATAACTTCTCCCATACTTTTCTCGCAGCATTTCTTAAATTCAGCATATATTTCAGGAACGAAACGTAATATACTGCCACTTACTGCAATTGAAGTTGATAAATCAAACTGCATCTTATTGTAAATATTCACCGTAATTCTCGTTAATTCCGTAGCCGCTTGCACCATAATTTCATGTGCATCATCATTCCCATTTCTCGCTTCCTCAATAATGAATGGTGTGATTGCTGCAACTTTATCTTTTGAAAAACTATATACTAGTCTTTTTATATGAGACGATGTCAAAAGTTGAAACTCTTCTTGAATTCTTAAGCTTAATGGGCAAAGTGGAACTCCTTGATCAAATTGATTTGCCATTCTCTTTAAACCTTGTAACGCAATCCAATATCCGCTTCCTTCATCTCCTAAAATATGTCCCCATCCACCGCTATACTCGTACACTTCTCCTTTCTTTCCTAAACAAATCGCCCCTGTACCGCCAATTGTTAAAATTCCATCCTTTCCTTTTAAAGCAGCTGCATGAGCAATCATTGCGTCATTAAAAACTTCAATTTGTGTTCCGTACTTCTTTTTTAGACGTAATGTTAATTCATTCGTATTTGCTCCACTTACACCCGCTAATCCTAAACAAATACAAACGCAATTCCCATTTAATAACCCTCTCTGGCATTGATCAATCGCTTCCATAATATGAAAAAGTGCTTCTTCAAAATCTATTAATATATTTCCAAAACCACTCGTAGCCCTTTCAAGTTCACTTCCGTCTTGATTAAATGCAATTGCTTCTGTCTTTGTTCCCCCGCCGTCTACTCCAATCATATATTTCATATGTTCGCCTCATTCTCTTCAAATTGGAGGGAATGTTATATTCCCTAAAACAACAGATTGCTTTGCACCTGTTGCACTTGGCACATTACTCGGATTACGATGATACGTTTCGTTTGCTAAAATGGCAAAGGCGATTGCTTCTTTCGCCTCTGAAGAATAGCCTATATCTTCTTGAATGAATATGGCGCATTTTTCATCCTTCAATCCATACCGTATCATTTCAACAAGTGTACGATTATAACTGCCACCACCGCCTAAAATCACCTCATCGATTTCATAATACGGCAGAATAAACTCCTTATACTGATGAACGATTGAACTTGCTGTAAACATCGTGACAGTCGTCAATATATTTTCTTTACTATGCTTTTCATACTGCTTCAACAACTCACTGACAAATTCTTCTCCAAACTGTTCTCTACCAGTTGATTTCGGTGGATTCATTTTTAAAAATGGATGATTCATACAATATGTCAAAATTTCATCTACAACTACTCCCTGTTTTGCAATCTTACCATTTTGATCATATGACAACTGAAATAGCCTTTGACATACTTCATCCATTACCATATTACCTGGACCAGTATCAAAAGCTATAACGCTTTTATCACTTAGGTGACTTGGTATTACGGTAACATTACCGATCCCGCCAATATTTTGTAGTAGTCTATTTTTAGTTTGATGACGATACAAAATGATTTCCGAATATGGTACAAGTGGTGCACCTTGTCCCCCTGCTGCGATATCCATCGTTCGAAAATTAGAAATAACCGTCGTATTCGTTTCATATGCTATAACTGCTGGTTCTCCAATTTGCAATGTGGAAGGAATCATATTACCATCTTGCTTTGGCTGATGATAAATCGTTTGTCCATGAGAACCTATTAAATCTAATTGTTTCAAAGGAAAATTGACCTCTTTACAAACTTCCTTTACAACACCTGCGAAGCATAAACCGAGTTTGAAATTTAAACTGCATATGAGTTGTACATTTGAATTTTCTATTGATAACGCCTGCTGGATCTCATTTTTCATATCATTATAAAATGGAACTGTAGTAAAATGGATGAGTTCAACTTTAGAATCTACACCGCTTCCTTCTATATGAACGAGTGCTACATCTATTCCGTCTAACGAAGTACCGGACATTATCCCTGCAATATACATAATATGCATGACCTCCTATTTACTAAAAAACAATCATGTAAGTTACAAACGTACAACCGATCGAAAATAATATAAATCTATAAAACAACTGAGCTTTCGATGCGAACGATCCATCAATGAAAGAAACAACTACTGTAAGCAAAATACTTGCCGCAATGCTTGTAACGAGCCATATACTATGCATTTGTGATAAATCTAGCATTCTTAATAAAGGTACAAAAAGTAAATTTGCACATATCACTCCAAATAATAATAAAAATACACCTTTATAACTAAATTTTATATTCATTCCATTTCACCCTCTCTGGACTTCATGTGAAAGAAGTGATAGACAAAATGCCTATCACTCAAAAATAAAATATAAAACTTACGGATTAACAGATTCCCCATCACCATTTTTCTCAATTTCAAGCATGTTTTTGTCGTACATTTTAAAGAATGGTAAATAAATAAGGAATGATATTGTTATGTTTATAAATACGAGTACAATCGCTCTCCAATCCCCACCTGTTGCTAAATATGCACCAATTGGAGCTGGTAATGTCCATGGAGGCATTATATGTGTTGGTGTAACAAACCCCATCGCAGTTGCTGAGTATGCAATAGTTGCTGTTACTAGTGGTGTAATGATAAATGGGATAATTAATATTGGGTTTAGTACGATTGGCAATCCAAAAATAACAGGTTCATTAATATTAAAAATACCAGGTACAATACAACTTCTCGATAATGCTTTCGAATATTTCGATCTACCAAATACGATCATGGCTAATACAAGTCCTAGCGTTGCGCCCGAACCACCAATCCATATAAACCATTGGTATAATGGTTCTGGTGAAATGAATGGTAACTGATTTGCGCCACTAGCAACTGCTTCACCATTTTTCCCTAAATATACTTCCCATAATGGCCGGGCAACAGTTCCAACAACCGACACACCATGGATTCCGAATGACCAAAAAAATGTAATTAAAAATACTGGAATGATTACACCGAAGTAACTATCACCAGCTTTTACTAACGGTGCCGCTAATTTATCAACTACATGATGTAAATCAATACTAAAAACGACAGTTACTAAACTCATTAAAATAATAACGAATGCAGCAGGTATAAGTGCTTCAAACGAACGTGAAACAGACGGCGGTACTTGTTCTGGCATTTTAATCATTACATTTTTCGTCTTACAAAATCTTAATATCTCAACTGATAAAATAGAAACAATCATTGTCACGAATAATCCATGACCCCCGAGATTTGTCATCGGAAGCATAAACCCTTTTTTATCAATTAATTCAGGCGTTAATGTTAATAGTAATGAACATACTGCAAGCTGTGCTCCTGATAAAGCATCTAGCTTATAACTTTTCGCTAAATTATATCCTATTCCAAATGCTATATATAAAGACATAATAAACATCGTTAAACGATATGGTATTAATATACTTGTTTGATTTTTTAATGCCCAAACAGATATGAAACTATCTTTCGGTAATGGTGGAAATGCTACGATTAAAAAGAAACTTCCTACAATAATAAATGGTAACGCTGAAATAACTCCATCACGGATTGCTTGTAAATGCCTCTGTTCAGAAAGCCTTGCCATCGGTCCAGATAAGTTTCTATCAAGAAACGTGACAAATTTATTCATAACGCTTCCCCCTAACTAATTAAATCATTTACAGTTTTTAATAAAGTCGGTCCGCCAAGCGGCGTGTATGCTTGTGGCGGTATGATACCGCACGGGATAGATTCCTCTTCTGCGAATTTTTTAACAGAGTCAAATCTATGTCTTACTTGAGGTGCAACCATTACAACGTCCCAGCCATTCTTTACTTCTTCCTCTATCTCACTTGTTCCAATGGCATGGACTTCCATGTTTACACCTTTTTTCTCCGCCTCTTTTTTTAAAGCGTTTACAACAATTGCACTGGACATCCCTCCAGAACAAACGAATAAAACCTTCATTTATTAATCCTCCTATACTTATAAATTATCCCCTTCGGATGAAAGGGAATTTCACTTTACTAACAAGCATATGAAGAAGTAAAAGAATTTAGTTATATTGAAAGTAAATTTCAGTAAAAATATTTTTCCTATTAAATTAATGTTTCAATATTTATTTTTCTCAATTGTAAGTACAACCTCACCTCGGATATCATATTAGCTAACCATATAATAGGGAGGCGTATAAATGATCATGAAACGTTTATTAGTGATATGTTGTATCGTCATCTTTTTTATTCCTTTCTCTTTTATTTCTCCTCACTCTACTTATGCTGAAGTAAATACTACGTATAAAAAACTTGAATTACGTGCTGTATGGATCGCATCTGTTCTTAATATTGATTGGCCCTCAAAAACTGGCTTACCCATCGGAAATCAGAAGCAAGAATTTATTAGATTATTAGACGATGTAAAAAACACTGGTATGAATGCAGTTGTTGTACAAATTAAACCAACTGCTGATGCTTTTTATCCTTCAAATTACGGTCCTTGGTCTGAATACATTACGGGGACACAAGGAAAAGACCCTGGATATGATCCACTCGCATTTATGATTGAAGAAGCACATAAAAGAAATATAGAATTCCACGCATGGATTAATCCATATCGAATAACGATGAATCACACTGATATAAATCGATTAACGAATAATCACCCTGCAAAACAGCATCCGGATTGGGTTGTACCTTATGGCGGGAAATTATATTACAACCCTGGTATTCCAGAAGTGAAAAAATTTATAACAGAAGGTGCTTTAGAAATTGTACAAAATTACGATGTTGATGCACTACATATGGATGATTATTTTTATCCATATAAAGTAGCGGGTGAACAATTCCCCGATCAAAAAACGTACGAAACATATAATAACGGTAGATTTACAAATATAGAGGATTGGCGACGTGACAATGTAAATGAACTTGTAAAAGATTTAAATACTGCTATAAAACAAGAAAAATCATACGTAAAGTTTGGCATAAGTCCGTTCGGCGTATGGCGAAATATAGCTGACGATCCAACTGGCTCTAACACAACTGCAGGCCAAAGAAACTATGATGACCTTTATGCTGATACACGTGAATGGATACAAAAAGGTTATATTGATTACATTACACCGCAAATATATTGGAATATTGGTTTCACACCAGCTGCATATGACATATTAGTAGATTGGTGGGTAAAAGAAACACATAATAAACCGATTCACCTATACATCGGTCAGGCAGCCTATAAAATTAATAATAATTCTGTCCCCGCTTGGTCTGATCCTGAAGAATATCCAAGACAAATTACATTAAACCGGTTATCTCCTGAGATAAAAGGTAGTATGCATTTCAGCTTAAAAAATATTAATAACAATCCTCTAGGCATTAAAGATAGACTCACAAACGACACATATAAACATCCTGCATTAATCCCGCCTATGCCTTGGCTTGATCATGATCCACCTAAACAACCGACTTTAAAAGGTGCTATTCCAAGAGATGAAGGTATTGCAGTAGGTATCATTGATAATAGAGAGAATGACTCTGCTTATTACGCCATTTACCGTGTGAATGGAAAAAATGAAGTGGATATACAAAATCCAAAACATTTACTTACTACTGTAAGAAAAACAAAACTTGGAGAGATTTATGTAGATAAAACAGCTATTTCTGGAGAAACCTACACGTATGTAGTAACTGCAGTTGATCGATTGCATAATGAAAGTGTTGCTTCTAGTCATACAACCGTTAAAGCAAAATAACAACTAATAAAAAAACGCCTTAAAAGCTAAGAACTATAGCTTTAAGGCGCTTTTCATTTATTTATTTTTAAACTTCTCAGTCGCTGCTCTCATCTTCACATTCAAATCGTGATCAATCGAGTCACGAATATCTCGCTCGACTACTTCCATTTCTTTTTGGAAATTTTGCAAGTAGATTTTTAATTCTTCTTCTTTTTCTGGTCGTTGTGAAGGTGGTAATTGTACGACTAACGATAGCATCGCTGTTAAATCTTTCATTAAGAACGTTTCAAGTTTATGTTGTTGTTCAAACATACGTTGCTCCTGAAAATACGGCAAGGCATTTAATACTGAAATTGTAATTTCATCAACCGTTCTTTGTAATGAAGGGTTTATTGAGCGTTTATACGTTTGAATTGTATTTAATGCATCTGGATATCGATCATAAAAATACAATTTATAAAATGAAAGGTCTGATGGTTTTACTGTTTGCTGCGTTTCTTGTCTTAAAAAATCTTTTACTTTCATCGCCGCTACATCAATATCTTCATTAGTAAGTTTTTTCGTTGTTTTTGCCATTACATGTACTTTTTTCTGTTTTTCTTTCGGTAACATTGAGAATACTTGCTCTCTCGTACGTTGACCCGATGCACAAAAAAGAGTGTTTAATGTATATTGTTCTTTCTTTCCTTCCGTACGAATCCAGCGATAAAAGAGTGGGTGTTGTGTAAATTCTTGTAGAAACGGTAATGATTTATTCGATAACTTATCTAAAGAATCATGTGCTCTTTTATATGGTTTCGTCCATGAAAAATACAGTTTACGTCCGAAATATACAACTAAAACAACGACAGTAAATGCGATTAATAGCAATGTACCCAATAGTACTAATACTGTTTGAATGAAACTCATTTTTTCACCTCCTCTAAAAGTCTGTTATTTCCTTGGACGCTGAATGAGTTTTTGTTTCATTTCATCATTAAATGTGTCTAATTCAACTACAAACTTCTTACTTGACTCGATAATACGTTCTGATGATTTCTCAGAAGCTTCAATCGCAGCAAATACATTTTGGAATGATTCACGTAATTTATCCATGCTAATAGCAGGATTTTCAAGAAGTTTTGTTGTCTCTTCTGTATTTTGTTTTAATGCTTGTGAGTTACTTAATACCATTGATTCAATTGCTTCATTTGTCGCATTCACTGCATCAATTGTTTTACGCTGATTTGTTAACGCTAGCTGGATAGCAGCTGAAACTGTTACAACGTTTTGCGTCATCGTAATTGCATTACGAATTGCCTCTGTTAACTTTTCATTATTTTTCTTAATAATGTCTACAGATGCGATAGATTGTAATAGTACACTTTTCGCTTGCTGCATATTTCGTGTACGTACTAGAATTTTTTCTAATGCATCGTTAATTAATGGAATATCTCTTTGGCGTTCTGGATTTTGTTTCTCAGCTTCCAGCATACCAGCGAGTTTTCTGCCTAAGTATACTTGTTTATCAAGAGCGTGAATTTTATCATGCGATTGTTCTTTAAGCATTTCAAGACCCACTGTATCTTCTTGTAAGTTGTCACGACCAATTAGAAGGGATCTTATAATCTCTTCAATTTGTTTATCTATAGATTGATATTTATGCACGTATGTTTCAAGTGGATTTTTCTTGAATACTTTAAACATAATTTTCTTCATACCACTTGCTTTTAATGAATTCGGATCAAGCTCTGATACCACTTTGCGTAATTCTAACAATGTATTTGGAATTTCTTCATTCTTTCCATTCATCATCGCTGTTACAGGACGTTTTAATGCTGATAACGTTTGTCCTGCTGCTTGTTGCTCTTTATCCCCTAAATCTCCTAGCTGTGACAATACTTTTGATAAATCCGTATTTTGCTCGCTATTTAATTTTTGGACATAAAGATCAGCTTCTTTATTCAGTTCCTCTAATTCTTGATCTTTTATAACTGTATCTACTACTACTTCTACATTATTATCTTTCACAATGGATACAGGTTCTTTTTTCTCGAGTTCAGTCAACAAAATCGCTCCTTTATTTATATGTGCGAATTTATATGCACTATATTTCATCTATTATATCGTATTTCATATACATTCTAACTGCTTGAAATCGATTTTTTTAGAAATGCCTGTTTATGCAGTCATTCCCTGTTTCTTAGTATAAGTATACCTGTTCTCAACATTATTTTCCTCAGACTTAAGACCTAGAGAACAACATGCTGAAGGCGGATTCTTCGTATGTTACGTATATAAATTACGTCCTTCCCATCCTACTGTACTCAATCTTTTGACATACACCCTTTTTCAATGTGATAATTATATTACGCTCAATCCTAACTCTTCTTAAGCGCTACAAATGCTCCATTTTGAAATGCCAATAACACCGTTTCAAACATTTCATCTTCTTCAATCATTTTTCTAAACTCGGCTAACTCACTTGCATGAGAGGTTGCGTTATCAACAACAAGAAAACCCTTTGGTTGTAAAATGCGTTTTATATGCTCAAGCCACCACATGTATTGCGTCCGTTCTGAATCTAGGAAAATAAAATCAAATGAATGATCTAGTTGCACATCTAAAAATGCCCCTGCTTCTTGATTATGAACATCAATCCTTTGTAAAAGGTTTGCCTTTTCAAAATTGACTAGTGCCTCTCCAACTCGTTCTGAAGAAAGCTCTACAGTTGTTACATTTCCATTTGTTTCTTCTACCGCGCTAGCTAACCACAATGTAGAATAACCATTAGAAGTTCCAATTTCTAAAATGCTTTTTGCGCTACATCCTTTTACTAAAATTGATAAAAATTGCCCCATCTCACGAGAAATATTCCGTAATTTTTCTTCCCGTGTTTTTTTATTTCGATCATGCTCTTCTCCATATTGTTCAAGTTGAAATAATAATGAATCTAACGTATCCATTCTTTTCATCGCCTTTCCAAGCAATATGATGAAAAAGCTCTTGCTGCCCGTCTACTTTCATTATATGCGAAACGAAATCCTTTTTCTCGTTATATGACAAAGATTTGAATTTTTTTATAGCATATTGTTTCGTTTTTTGGTAAAGTTAATTTCTACGTGCAATTATTCCATTCATACTATTTTTAATTCAATTGCAGTTGTTAAATCATATAAACCCCAATTAAATGAATCGGTATTTCAAATTCAATTAAGCGCCCTTTCCGGACGCATTTTCTTTTGTTTATATATTTCTAGAAGAAAGGATGCTTACAATGAACGTGATTAGCTTAGATGCTGCTCGAAAACGAAAACAGCATAAAAAATTAATGATTACTATACCGATTATTTCACGTATTTATGAAGAAGATGGGGAAATTAAATTTGAGGTAGCAGGCGAAAAAGATGTACCTCTTGAAATGTTAGAGAAATAAAAAAAAGACGCACTTCTAAAGAAATGCGTCTTTTTTTATACCGTTACATTTAAGTGCATAAGTTTTTTAGGATTAACCATCATATAAATGTTTGAGATTTTCTCATTCTCAAATGTAAATGAAAGCACATAAGTCACTTTATTATTTACTTTAACAATAACACCTGGGGCTCCATTTACCATCTTATAATCAACATTGTACTCTTCCGGGAACTTCTTCCCAATTCCAAAGAATAAACGTATAATTCTATCTGCAGAATAGATTGGATGGATTGCAGTTGTAGCTTTACCACCACCATCAGCTTTTAATATCGCATCTGTTTTTAATACTTCTAACATGCCTTGTGCATCCCCACACTGCAAAGATGATACAAATTTCTCCACATAGGCAGCCATCTTCTTCGTACTTAATGTTGACTGCTTCGGCTTACCCAAAATACTTTTCCTTGCACGTTGAAAGATTTTTCGGCAGTTCGCACTACTCTTATCTACAATTGAAGCGATTTCTTCGTATTCATAACTGAAAACCTCTCTTAATATGAAAACAACTCTCTCTACCTCAGACAATTGTTGTAAAAGTAATAAATATGCCGTAGAAATTGATTCTTTCATTACAAATGACTCTGATGGATCATCAACCTCTTCCACAAATGGCTCTGGCAACCACATTCCGACATATACGTTCCGTTTATGTGCTGCCGAACGTAATTTATCAATTGAGCGATTTGTTACCATTTTACATAAATAGGCTCTCATATTTTCTATAGTTTGAACGTCCTCCATATTATTAAGTGATATAAATACGTCATGGACGATATCTTCAGCATCCATAACACTCCCAAGGATTCTATATGCTAACGAAAATAATAATGATTGATACGTTTCATATAATTGCTCCGTTTCCATGATGAACTGCCTCACTTTCGGATTGCTTTAATATGTGTAACGCTGCACGTTTTCCGCTTGCCACCGCAGCATCAGCTAATATTTCATCATGCCCAGCCCAATCTCCTGCAACATAAACACCTGGCATTCCAGGTATGTTAGGGGCTGGTTTTTCAACACGGTCAATATGAGGAAAATCATATACTACCGTTATTTTCGGTAAATATTGCTGTGCAACAACTTCTCTTTTCCAATTCGGATGTAACAATTCCATCATATTTTCTAACTGTTCTTTCTCTTCTTGAATATGATTCAGTTCTAGTACAGGGTTATGGTATTTAATTAGACTCACTACAATTGATCCATCTTCACTTAATTTCGCTGCTCTCGATTGATTCGTGAAAAATATAGGTTGATCTAATCCCAATGCAAAATGATGTAAAGGATTCGGTAATTGTTTTAAACCAATATCTAACGCTTCCACGGTCACTTGTATAGATTGTTCACTCCATTTTTGCAAACTTGTTCCTTCTGTACCTTTTATAATTTTACATGCCTCTTTCGGTGGAGTTGTTACAATGACTGCACCTGCTTCAAATACTTCATCGTCAAAACAATGTATTCTTTGTTTTCCTTCACAATGCTCTATTTTTAAAACATGCTTTTTAGCCAGAAATTGTACACCACTAGTATTCGCTATTCCTCTTAAATTTGTTATTATCGTCTCCCAACCACCATCTACATAAAGTACTCCTTCTTTCATAGAAAGCTGTATTTGCTTTAGTACGGAAGATGCTAATTGTATTGTAGGAGCATACGTATATGTTGTTGTTCGGCATAATGCATAAAACATATTTCGAACCATTGGATCTTTAATTTCATTTTCTGCCCATGTAGTTAGGCTCATTTTCGGAACTTTTCCTACATCTAAGTTTCCTAAATGAATCATAAGACGAGCGAACTGTACTTTTGCAGACCATGAAAGTAACGGTGTTGATAAAATGGAGCGAAAATCTGTTGGAATGGTATAAATATCCCCTTTCCATATTCCATGTGCTTTTGTAGATGGGATTCCACCTGGAAGGTTTACTCCTAGCTCATTAAAGGTTATAAACGCTTCTCCACCTCTATATAAAGCATGTGCACCAAGATTCATACAAATGCCGTTTTTATTTATAGTCATCCCTCGACCGCCGAAGTGACTGGACTTTTCTAATACAATAACTTTCCTTCCAGCTTTCGCTAAATATATAGATGCTGTTAATCCAGCAAGCCCACCACCAACAATTGCTACATCAAAATTTTTCATAATAAAATCCCTCCTTATACGTTCTACATACAAGACGAACGATTAAGGGGGGATGTGACATTCAGTTACACATAATTTATTTCACCTAACCACTTTATTGCAGTATCAACTGTCAAACAGTTACACCTTCTACAAACAAACTTATTTACATAATAATGTTATTTTCTATTCAATTACATGCTGGTGCCAAATTTCTCTTTCTTCTTCAGTCATCCCCCCTATTATTTTTGAAAAATCTATTTTCCTATCAAATGAGTCTTTTAACATATAAAATTGTTCAAACGATCCTGTAAATATTTCTAATGATCGAGAACAACAAACCGTTTCAAGGTTATCAATTGTTGCGCCATCTAATTCTAATTCCTTTAGTCCTTTCATTTTACCTAATGCCGATACATCTTTTACCTTTGTATCTGTCAACTTTATATTTAGAATTGACGCATTGTGTCGAAAGCAATATAAATTAGCGATGTCGCTATTTTCAAATTCAATTGTGATTAACTTATTTAAATTTTGCAAAACAAGTAAATCCAATTCACTAACATTCTCTAAACCTAAAATATATAAATGCTTTAAATTATCTACTTTCGAAATCGCATAGAGCTGCTCACGATTTGAAATATGTACAGAAAGCGATTCTAATTTTTGAAACTGCGGTAGCAACGAAAAATCTTGAATACTAGTATGTGTAATATTTAATTTTTTTAATGATGACATTTCTACAAGTTCCGATAAATTATTTATCTTCGTATTCTTTATATTCATTTCTTGTAAGTGTTTTAGATGTATGATTGGCGTTAAATCTTGAACCGGATTATTAACTAAATATAACTTCTTTAAAGAATTCATTCGTTCTAATCCTGCTAAATCTCGAATTTCATTTCCGGATAAAATTAGTTCTCTCACTTCTGTACACATCTGTAATGGACTAATATCTACTAACCCTTTTCCACCTAAATATAATCTCTTCTCTCTAATAAACCTGTCTGCACGTTCAGATGCACCCACTATATATCTCCAATTCTCATCTAAACTATCGTACCAATTTTTAACGTTATTTTCAGATTGAAATATAAATTGGGGCTGTAAAACAGGTAATTCAATATTAAATAAAGCGTCTAAAAAATGTATATTATCATTAGCACCATAACTCCAATATAAATAATCTTCCTCTTGATGAATGGTGAAATTTTTATTTTTTAGCGTTTGTAAAATAAATAGTAACAAATCTGAAATTCTATTTGCAATTACATATTTCACTTCTTCATCTCGTCCAAAATTAATAACTTGTCCCACTTTCCCCTTTTCATCCGGATCAACATCTATTCCTAAATTGTTACCGCCATAATCTTTACTAATAGGTATCCAATTGTGATTCACATATCTTTCCTTAATATATTCTTTTGGTATTGAAAATGCATCAAAATTCAAAAAAATATCCTCTTCAATTCTTTTCCATATTCTCCACTCATCCAAAACTTCATCTAACGAGAGAAATGGCAAACCAAAAAACAACCCTGGTCCTGATTTATCCTCACCGTTATGTGCAAGATAAAGATTACGTAATTCATCTGGAAACGCAATTCCCATTTCACTTTCGACATATTGAATTTCTTCTATTGTTGCAGGTGCATTCAAAAACGGTTGAAAGTAATTTTTTAATTCAACTTCCAACTCTTTTAAAATTGTATGGTTCATTTTCTGCACTCCCCTTGTACTCCAAATTAAAAAAGCGCTACCTTTTACATTAATTGTAATTAATAGCACCTTTTTTCGCAATGAAACTCTTGTAATTATAGTGTATTCAAACGAACATTTTTATCAATTTACAAACGAAGAGCAGCAACGCTTTCACATTTCAATAACTAGACTCATATCCTAAATTCAAATTGCATAAAAATATAAGAAAGGCGGGTAATACAAATGACTTCTAATATCGACTACACTTCCCCCTCAACCAATTTCACCCATGATTTAAATAAAAGTAATTTTTTTAAGAAAGATGCCCAAAATTATATAAACGTACTTGGCATAAAACAATTAAATACTTTAGAAAATACTTCTTTATTAGATATCTATTTAAGTACAGGAAATGTTGTAGAGCCACATATTCATCAAAATGCAGCTGAACTTGTTTACTGTATTTCAGGATCTGCTGTTGTTTCCTTACTTAATCCTTTTACAAACCAAATATTAAACTTACCGATAAAACCAGGGCAAGTTGCCAACATTCCACAAGCGTGGTGGCATTATGAAATTGCTACAGCAGATGGTACTCACTTATTAGCTATTTTCAATGCCCCAACCCCAGAAGTTATTTTTGGTTCTGATATTTTAAGATTAACTCCCGCTAATTTGATGGCTCATACTTACTGTCTCGATGAACAACAATGGAAACAAGCGATATCCTCTATTCAATCCACTACAGTAATTGGTCCTCCAGCAAACTGTAATCAGAACCGCGGCACGATAACCCCAACAACTCAGCCTCCTAACCAACAACAAAATTTATATTACCAAGATTCATACTATTTCCCTCTTTACTGGGGATATTAATTTATTTCATTAATAGACAATTATTGATCTCCTCGGAAAATACGTAGGAGATTTTTTATAGTATATCTACCATTCCTATTTTTTTCGTAACAATTAATAGAGTACATACATATACTATTTATATATTTAATTGGAGGTGATAGTACTATGAGTAATTATAACTATCGAAAAAACTACTCTAATAATAAAAATAGTAGTTCATCAGCATCCTCTCAGTCTTCGAATTCTCAATCTTCCAATTCCCAATCACAAAGAGATTTAGCCGAACAAGGCTATGTAAAGAAAAAAGGATGTAACTGTAATAAAAACAAATAGTTTATTACTAATTTGAACTATAACATTTCAACGCTCACGATAAATAACTTTCTTCTCTTGTATACCGTTTATGAAATGGATGAATTCTATTTTTAATAGAATTCATCTTTTTTATTTATAGGTAATTTTTTCAAATCATTTAACTTATTCCATAAATAATAAAGTATAAATCATGCATTTTGATTTTTCTTATATACCAACTTAACAAAGAGTAATTTCTCAATTAATTTATCACCTATCTTCCCATAAAATATAGCCCCTCCTAATAAACTTAGGAAGGGCTATATACAAATGCCAATTTAAATTTCAAACAGACATTGTAACAAATTAAACGATATTAATACCTGCACTTACAAATCCAGCTACTGCAGCTATTGGACTTGCTGCTGTTAATGAAACATACAACAGTATTTTATCCCCAGCTGCTACTGGAATAGCTTCAGCTATGATCCCTGATGCTGTAGAACCAATCGCTATTGCGGCAAATGCTGGTGTTAATAATAGAGGTGCGCCTTGTACTGTAAACGTATTACTTGCTGCTGGTGCAGTTAATATTTGTATCTGTACTTGCACAGGTGATATTGGAGCTAATGCAGCTGTTGCACTAAAGAAACCTGCTAATGACGTAATAGTTCCTGCACGTGGTGCTACAAATGCATAATCACCTACACCTAACGCTAAAGTGATACTAGTTCCACCAGTTAAAGCTACGCCAGGCTGACTAAATCCAAATCCAAGAAGAGTTCCTGTATTAGCTACTAATGCGTTAACTAACGCAGATGGTGTTGTACCTGAAGCGAATGGAATAATAGCTCCGCCACCTGTTGCTCCTGTTAAGCCTGTTGCACCAGTTAAACCTGTTGCTCCTGTTGGACCTGTTGCTCCTGTTGGACCTGTCGCTCCTGTTGGACCTGTCGCTCCTGTTAAGCCTGTTGCTCCTGTTACTCCTGTTGCTCCCGTTGGGCCAGTTGCTCCTGTTACTCCTGTTGCTCCACCAGTACCTGCTGGACCTGTCGCTCCTGTTGGGCCTGTTGGACCTGTTGCTCCTGTTGCTCCCGTTGGACCTGCTCCGGTTCCTGCTGGACCTGTTGGACCTGTTGGACCTGTTGGACCTGTCGCCCCTGGAGTAGCATTGATTAATTGAATTAATAAATTAAAAAGAAGTTGTAAAGTTGCAGAATCAACATTTGAGTTGCAGGATATAGGGATAAGATCTAAAGCGAAGAAGAATTGTGCAAGGGCGCTATAAAATTGTTGCAATAATGTTGACAATTGTCCTAAATTAGGTGCTGGAGATTGTAATAAAACTATAATACTTTGAGTTAATTGTTTCAAAAAATTAACTTCTGGAGAAGGTAATAAGGAATTTAAGAAAATTAAAAATTGATTAAATAAATCGAGTAACACTAATCTGTTTGCATTACTTGGATTTGCAAAAAATGCTGAAATAGCTGATACTAATGAGTTTAGTAAAGTAATTAATTGACTTAATTGTTCCCTAGTAATAGGAACTGATTGTGGATTTTTACAACAATCTGCTGAAAAAACAATCGGATTGCAGTTATTATGATCAAAACAATCATTATGTTTCATTTATTTCCTCCTTACTTTTCTTATAGTTGAGTGTTTTCCTATTCTAAGTACTATAAAAGATGCGATTGAAAAAAGTAGTTGAGTTATATGTTTCTCTTAAAATAGGAAACATGAATGATAATCAAACTTGAAAACGTTATTTAATTATGTTCATGACTCACATATTAATTATATGTTTTTAATAATTGACTGCTTAGATTAAACACCTAAACTTAAGAGTTTATTTTATTTTTCCACGTTTATCCCTTAGAGCCAAAGACACATTTTAAGTTGAATACAAAACTCGAATTTACGATTAATATACATTCCGCAAGTAACAACATCACTTTTTCATATAAGTAAAGAACATTTCTTTACTAAAATTGGGCTCACCTTATAAAGGGGAAGCCGTTTCTATTATAAAAAACTCTCATACAATATAGTGGACAAGTTATTTTATACTTCGTTCTAATAAAATATTGTAAGGAGTGAGAATTAATTGCCAATCATCCAACCATTTATGGCATCTAGAAGATTTACATCTACACTAGGAGCTGGAACAGGTGCAGCTTTTGCAATTGCTGCTACAGCTTGTTTAAACGATGCTGGTACTACTGCAACTGCTTTTCCGACTTTTACGTATTACAACTTTTATGTAAACGGCATTCTTCAACCTAGTGTGAACTCCAGTATTACTACTGGACCTACTGGTGCTATTACAATTCCTGGCGGAGATGCATTAGACGGCGGAATTCCAATTACAATCGAATTTATCGTCACTTAGTTTATCTACTTTAATGTAGAACAAAAAGACAGATTCTTTTTATTTAAGAATCTGTCTTTTTTAATTAATAATGATGAATTGCAAAATAATTGAAGAACCTTGCGTTGGTGGTTGATTATCCAATAAAGTTAGCTGACCATTACTAACCTGATATAATGGTTGTGGTTGAAGTATTCCATTAATAAACAAATTAATATAGGAAACCTCATCAGGAGGTAATATGTGTGTTGTACCATATTGAGCTATCCCATCTGAATCTGTATATATAAGTTTTTCTCCATCTGAAAAAGTGTAAAATAATAAATTAGTTGTTGTTATTGGTCCAATAACTCCAGTTGGACCCGTTGCCCCTGTTAAACCAGTCGCACCTGTTAAACCGGTCGGGCCTGTTACTCCCGGTGATCCCGTTAAACCAGTCGCACCTGTTACTCCCGGTGATCCTGTTAAACCAGTTGGACCTGTTACTCCCGGTGATCCCGTTAAACCGGTCGGGCCTGTTACTCCCGG
>NZ_JASHJA010000011.1:0-121175 GCF_030733445.1 Bacillus sp. MMSF_3353 | reverse complement strand
ACGGATGGAATGTTCGCAGCAGCTGCTGAAGCAGTTGCAAGCATGGTAGACACAAGTCAGCCAGGAGCACCTATTTTGCCAGAGGTTGAAGAGTTACGTAATATCTCGGAAATGGTTGCAATTGAAGTAGCGAAAGTTGCCGTTGCAGAAGGTGTTGCTAGAGAGAACTTAAGTGATAACGATATTAAGATTGTAGTGAAAGAAGCAATCTGGGAACCAGAGTATCGCCAAATAAAAGCGGTAGAAAAGGTTAGAATATAGAAATAAAGCCCGTTTATAAAAATAAGCGGGCTTTCACTTTTATTACCGAAAAAAGTATAGGAAGTGGCACCTTTGAATTGGAATCAATTATGGAAGAAAGATATATCCCTTTTAATTATATTAATGGTTGTTGTTCCGATTGCTGGAGAGCTTAATTTTCATCCTTTTAACGATACGTTTCGCGTTAGCTTTGGGACACCGCTTTTCTTCTTTTTATTATTATTTTTAAGAAGAATACCAGCAGCGGCTGCAGGTATTCTTGTCGGTATATGTGTCGTTTTATTCCGTGTATGCCTTGATTGGATCATGCAAGGTTCATTTCATATGACGGAATCATTTTATTTGCGCTATCCTGTGTTCTTTTATTATTTTATTTATGGAAGTCTTTTTTCACTTTGTAGGGTGAATAAGTTTCATCAGAAACCAATCGTTATTGGGTGCCTTGGAATTACAATTGAAATTATCGCAAGTATGTCAGAACTTGCGATTTATCATATGGTAGTACTCGGTACAACAATAACAGTTTCTGAAGTGAATAAATTAATTATTATTGCTATTTTTCGTAGTTTCTTTGCACTTGGCTTTTTAAATATGATGATTTTATATGAAACGAAATTAAAAGAGTCACAAGTCCGAAAAGAAAATGAAAAAATGTTCATGCACCTTTCAAATTTATATGTAGAATCTGTTCACTTGAAAAAAACGTTACAAAATGCAGAATTGATTACACAAGAAGCATATCAACTATATCGAAATTTACAGACAGACGATGATTCCAGTAGTAAAACAGCATTGAAAATAGCAGGAGAAGTGCACGAAATAAAAAAGGATAATCAAAGGATTTTTGCAGGATTATCTAAACTGTTATTAGATAAAAATGTGACTGAGTATGTAGAAGGACATGAGCTTACAGAAATGATCGTAAGAATAAATGAGAAATATGCTGAAATGCTAGGGAAAGATATACGTTTTTCAAAACATATAGAAGGTGAACACGCTGCATATCACGTGTATACAGTGCTATCAATCTTTAATAACTTAGTTGCCAATGCAGTGGAAGCAATTGAAGATAGAGGTCTCATTCGTATTAAGTTATATAAACGAGAGCAACATGTAATCTTTGAAGTAATTGACGATGGCCCTGGTATTGCACAAAAGTATAAGAAATTAGTATTTAAGCCAGGGTTTACTTCCAAGTATGATCAAACAGGAACACCGTCAACAGGTATTGGACTTTCTTACATACACGAAATGGTAACAGAGCTCGGCGGAGAAGTAAGGTTAGAAGACAATGAAACTGAAAAAGGGTGTAAGTTTATCGTTTGTTTACCGGAGTGCAGTTTAAAGCGGGAAGGGGAATAGGTTTGTTTTATTATATTGTAGATGATGATGAAGTTTTCCGTTCAATGCTTTCGCAAATTATTGAGGATGGCGATCTTGGGGAAGTAATTGGAGAATCGGAAGATGGAGCGTTTATTGAAGCAGAACAGCTAAATTATAAAAAAGTAGATATTTTATTTATTGATTTACTAATGCCGATGAGAGACGGCATTGAAACAGTTCGTCATATAGCGTCTTCATTTACTGGGAAAATTATTATGATTTCCCAAGTTGAATCGAAACAGCTCATTGGTGAGGCGTATACACTTGGTGTGGAATATTATATTACAAAACCACTAAATAAAATAGAAGTAGTATCTGTTGTACGAAAAGTGATGGAGCGTATTCGTTTGGAACGTTCTATACATGACATTCAAAAATCATTAAATAATGTGTTTCAGTGGGAAAAGCCGCCAATGCGTAGTGAAACAGTACAAGAAGGAAAAAAGATATCAGATTCAGGACGCTTCTTACTAGCAGAGCTTGGTATTGCGGGAGAGAACGGAAGTAAAGATTTACTTAGTATGCTGGAATATTTATACGGACAAGAAAAGGCGCAAACATTTGAATTTGGCTTTCCTGCGTTAAAAGATACTTTTCACTATATTACGATAAAAAAATTAGGGGATGAAGCTTTACATACGGATATTGATAAAGAGAAAAAAGCATCTGAACAAAGAGTGCGCAGAGCAATTTATCAATCATTGAATCATTTAGCCTCCCTCGGACTAACAGACTTTTCAAATCCAAAATTTGAAAGCTATGCTCCGAAGTTTTTTGATTTCACTGTAGTTAGAAAACGGATGACAGAAATGACAAAGGATGAAGTAGCAACTTCTGGCCATATACGAATTAATACGAAAAAATTTATTCAAGTGTTATATTTTGAGGCGAAACGGTTGATGGAGATAGAGTGAAGAAGGTGCTTATAAATAAGCATCTTTTTTTGTTCAATCAATATTTTATATTTTCTCGTAGAGCATGTAAAATGTTAAGTAAGAGAAAATGGTTTTACATTAAGGAAGTGTCAAAACAATGAGTTTTACATTAAATAAATCGATTATAAAAGAAGTATGCGGAGAGACCTCATATAAAAGAGGCGAAGCTTATTATAAAGCAAATAAAGTAATCGTGAATCATTATGATGAAACGAAAGAAATTTGTGAGGCGACGGTAAAAGGGAATGAGGATTTTCATGTTACAGTAGAAAAAGCTAAAAAAGGTGATGTAGTTGCGAGATGTAGTTGTCCTTCATTAGCGTCTTTTCAAACGTATTGTCAACATGTTGCAGCCGTACTAATACAAATAAATTATAACCAGCAAACGGGCGGCATGTCCGAAAATATGAGCGGAAATGATCAATTAACGAGCGGGATGTTTCAGTTGTTTGCAGACAAACCACTTAGGCCAAAAAGTAAACAACACCGTTTTGATACACGTGAAATATTAGATGTGGCTTTTATATGTTCACCAGTGGATACGAAAAGTGGTGGGGCCCTTCTTGGAATTCAGTTAAAACTTGCGCAAACATATTTTATAAAGCATATTAGAGAATTTCTTTCTAAAGTGGAGAAAAGAGAGACTTTTCATTGTTCTAATGAATTTACATACACACCAGATGTACATAGCTTCAGGCAAGAAACAGATGCGGTTATTCAGAAGCTTATTAAAATGTATCATAATGAAAAAATGTATGAAGATGCGTTAGAAGTACATGCGAAACAAGATGAAAGTATGATATTCATACCGCCAGCTTCGTGGAAAGATATGCTCTCTTCACTTTCTAAAGTTGAGTATGTACAGCTGAAACAAAATGAACAACAGTTTCAGGGCTTACAAATTTCAAACGGTTTATTGCCATTACATTTTGAGTTTACGAAAGGAAATAATGGTGGATTCACACTTCATATAGACGGCCTAAATCGTGTTCAAGTGATGGAAATGTATAACAACGCTCTTTACGATGGGAAATTATATCATTTACCTATGGAAGATTGTATGCGACTTATTGAATTGCAAAAGATGATGAGTCGCTCAAATAGCAATCAGTTTTATATTCCTGAAAGTAAGATGGAACATTTTGTAGCGAAAGTTGTGCCAGGATTAATGAAACTGGGAACCGTACGCATTGATGAAGTAATATCAGATCGTGTTGAAACGCCGTCGCTAAAAGCAAAACTGTATTTAGATCGAGTGAAAAATCGTTTGTTAGCAGGTCTTGAATTTCATTATGGAAACGTCATGATCAATCCGTTAGAAGAAGACGGACAGCCGTCTGTTTTTAATCGTGATGAGAAAAAGGAAAAAGAGATTTTAGACATTATGAGTGAAAGTGCCTTCGCGAAAACAGAAGGTGGTTACTTTATGCATAATGAAGAGGCTGAGTATAACTTTTTATATCACGTCGTTCCGTCGTTAAAAGGCTTAGTTGATATTTATGCGACGACAGCAATTAAATTACGTATTCATAAAGGGGATACAGCACCACTTATTAGAGTGAGAAGAAAAGAAAGAATTGATTGGTTATCATTTCGTTTTGATATAAAAGGAATACCGGAAGCAGAAATTAAAGGTGTATTAGTGGCTCTGGAAGAGAAACGCAAATATTACCGATTAGCGAATGGTTCTTTATTATCACTAGAGAGCAAAGAATTTAATGAAATTAATCAGTTTGTAAAAGAATCGGGTATTCGGAAAGAGTTTTTACACGGAGAAGAAGTGAACGTTCCGCTTATCCGGAGTGTAAAATGGATGAACGGATTTCACGAAGGTAATGTTTTAAGTTTAGATGAGTCTGTTCAAGATTTAGTAGAAAGCATTCAAAATCCGAAAAAATTAAAGTTTACAGTGCCGCAAACTTTAAATGCTGTAATGAGAGAGTATCAAGTATACGGATTTGAGTGGATGAAAACACTCGCCTATTACCGTTTTGGTGGTATTTTAGCAGATGATATGGGACTTGGAAAAACGCTGCAAAGTATTGCTTACATAGATTCTGTGTTGCCTGAAATTCGCGAAAAGAAACTACCTATATTAGTCGTTTCACCGTCCTCTCTCGTTTACAATTGGTTTAGTGAATTGAAAAAATTCGCCCCGCATATTAGAGCGGTTATTGCAGATGGAAATCAAACAGAGCGGCGAAAAATATTAAAAGACATAGTGGAATTTGATGTCGTAATTACGTCATATCCATTACTGAGAAGAGATATAAGATCGTATGCGAGGCCGTTTCATACACTGTTTCTTGATGAAGCACAGGCGTTTAAAAATCCTACAACCCAAACTGCAAAAGCAGTGAAAACAATTCAAGCTGAATTTCGTTTCGGGCTAACGGGAACGCCAGTAGAAAATTCATTAGAAGAGCTATGGTCTATCTTCCATGTTGTATTTCCGGAATTATTACCAGGAAGAAAAGAATTCGGTGATTTAAGGCGCGAAGATATAGCGAAGCGCGTAAAACCTTTCGTATTAAGACGATTAAAAGAAGACGTATTACAGGAGCTTCCAGATAAAATAGAGCACTTACAGTCATCGGAGTTATTACCAGATCAAAAGAGACTTTATGCTGCTTATTTAGCGAAATTAAGGGAAGAAACGTTAAAACATTTAGATAAAGATACGTTACGTAAAAATAAAATTAGAATTTTAGCTGGCTTAACAAGACTGCGCCAAATCTGTAATCATCCGGCTTTATTCGTTGATGATTATAAGGGTAGTTCAGCTAAATTTGAACAACTATTAGAGATACTAGAGGAATGCAGAAGTACTGGTAAGAGAATTTTAATCTTTTCTCAATTTACGAAGATGCTGTCTATTATTGGTCGTGAGTTAAATCGTCAAGCGATTCCATACTTTTATTTAGACGGGAGTACACCATCACAAGAACGTGTAGAGCTATGTAATCGGTTTAACGAGGGGGAAGGGAATCTATTTCTCATTTCTTTAAAAGCTGGTGGTACGGGTCTTAACTTAACGGGTGCCGATACGGTTATATTATACGATTTATGGTGGAATCCAGCTGTTGAACAACAAGCAGCTGATAGAGCATATCGAATGGGACAAAAAAATACAGTACAAGTTATAAAATTAGTAGCCCACGGAACAATTGAGGAAAAAATGCATGAACTGCAAGAGAGTAAGAAAAATTTAATCGCTGAAGTGATTGAGCCAGGAGAAGAGAAATTATCATCAATCACGGAGGAAGAAATACGAGATATTTTAATGATTTAATATAAAAAGCTATGCTTTCACATGTATGAGAGCATAGCTTTTTTAGTGTAATAATTATAATTTGTTTTGAACAAAGTAAAGAGATAATACAGAATTTATTTTTTAGTCCCTTTACTTTTATATGGCTTGGCAGCTGCCTTTTTCTTTGCACTTGATTGCCAACGATTCCATCCTTTACTTCCTGTACCTTGCCCTACACCTTTTTTCGGTTTTGCTTTCGTTTTACTCATATGATCACTCCGTTATATAAAAATCTTATTTGATAATAGTCAATGATTTAGAACATACTCTTTATAAATGACTATGATTGCTTTAAGTAAAAATAAACTGCTTGAATGTTATAGTATAACACGAATTTGCAAGTAAACTGAAAGGAATTACAAAGAAAATGAAAATAATACGAAATACTGCGGATTCTATATTTCGAACGATTACATTACTTGTTGTGTATATGTTAGTTTCGGTTAGTGAAACGTTTTTTGGATTGACAAGACAAAAGAAGTGAAGACGTTATATTGAAAACAATCAATAAAGCCGTAAAATAAAGAATTGAAAAATATTTTTAAAATTTTGTTGACTTTCTTTATTTTTTGTATAGAATAATCATTAATAAAATGTTTCAGAGATGTGACAACAAAACGACTATGAAAGGACGAGTAGTAGTAGGAAGTAGTTTAAGCGAGTCAGGGGTGGTGTGAGCCTGATACGAAGCCTATTATGAAGAACCTCCTGGAGTTGCTAACCGAAATCCTTTACAGGAAAGTAGACTTAGCCGGGAACTTCGCCGTTACAAGAAGAACAGTATCGAGATATTTCATCTCCGTATTGTATAAGTGAGCAACCTCTGTTGCTAATTTGGGTGGTACCGCGGAACCAAAGTCTTTCGTCCCAGTTTTTTGGGAAAGAAGGGCTTTTTTTGTTGGCTTCTTTTCACAACATCCAAACATTTTAGGAGGAAACCACCATGTATCAATCATTAATGACAGTAAGAGAGACTCAAATCGCAATTAAGGAAGTTAAAACATTTTTCGAGGATCAATTAGCAAAACGCCTTGAACTATTCCGCGTATCTGCACCATTATTCGTAACGAAAAAATCAGGATTAAACGATCATTTAAACGGTGTAGAACGTCCAATTGAATTTGATATGTTACATTCAGGAGAAGAATTAGAAATTGTTCACTCACTAGCGAAGTGGAAAAGATTCGCATTACATGAATACGGATATGAAGCTGGTGAAGGTTTATATACAAACATGAACGCGATACGTCGTGATGAAGAACTTGATGCAACACATTCCATTTACGTTGACCAATGGGATTGGGAAAAAATCGTTCAAAAAGAATGGCGTACTGTAGATTACTTGCAAGAAACAGTACAAACAATTTATGGAATATTCAAAGATTTAGAAGACCACTTATTTGAAAAGTATCCGTTCCTTGGAAAGTATTTACCAGAAGAAATTGTTTTCATCACTTCCCAAGAACTAGAAGATAAATATCCAGAATTAACACCGAAAGATCGTGAACATGCAATTGCGAAAGAACACGGTGCAGTCTTCATTATCGGAATTGGTGATGCACTTCGTTCAGGTGAAAAGCATGATGGACGCGCAGCTGATTATGATGATTGGAAATTAAACGGTGACATTTTATTCTGGCACCCAGTATTACAATCTTCATTCGAATTATCATCAATGGGAATTCGTGTTGATAGTAAATCACTTGATGAGCAGTTAACGAAAACAGGTGAAGACTTCAAACGTGAGTACGATTTCCATAAAGGTATTTTAGAAGACGTACTACCGTTAACAATTGGCGGTGGTATTGGACAATCAAGAATGTGCATGTACTTCTTACGTAAAGCACATATTGGTGAAGTTCAATCTTCTGTATGGCCTGACGATTTACGTGAAGCTTGCAAGAAAGAAAACATTCATCTGTTTTAATAGAAGGGAGAGAGAATAACTCAAAGAGTTATTCTCTCTTTTTCATTGTGTAAACGAATGGTTTACAGTGAGTTTTACTAATGGTTTCTTTCTTTTTTGGATCCTTTTATGTAATAATTTGTTAAAGGAGGGGACGTTATGAGCTTAGGACAACAACTTAAAAGATTACGAGAGTCAAAAGGGTTTTCACAGGAAGATGTTGCTAAGAAAATTGGTGTAACGCGGCAAGCGGTATATAAGTGGGAAAATGATAAAAGTTGCCCTGATATTGAAAATTTGATCTTATTGAGTGAAATGTATAATGTTACGCTCGATGAGCTAATAAAAGGGAACCAAAATTTAAAAGAGAAAATACATATTGATGAAGATTTTGAGAAAGAGAATGAATTTGGTTTCTACATTGGATGTGGTTTGCTAATTGTGAGTGCTTTCCTTGATTATGAAGGAATGCAAGAGATTTTATTAGGAATTGCACTATTCATGATGGTTTTTTACTCTGACGTGAAGAAAGTTATTTTGAATGAGTTCAGATCATTTTTTAAAAGAAAAGATATATATGATAAGAAGTGAGAAGAGTCCGTTATATTTCCTAGGAAAGAGTATAACAAGTAATTGAATTGTTTTATAATGATTTCGGGATGTTGATAGTATGTTAAAAAGCTCAAACAAGTATAACCCCGTTCTAAAGCTAGGACGGGGTTCAAAATCTAAGTTTTATTAAGCGTAAAGTTCTTTCAAGTATTTTTACTTCGGCAAAGACTTCATATAAAACATTACTTATTTGTTACCGAGTTCTTCCGCCAAACCGATTAAAATACCTTCGGTTCCACGAATGTAGCAGAGTCGATATGAGTCCTCGTACTGAACTACTTCGCCAACGAGCTGAGCACCATGCTTTGTAAGTCTCGATACCATTTCGTCAATGTCTTCAACGGTGAACATGACGCGCAAATAACCGAGGGCATTTACAGGAGCTGTCCGGTGATCTGCTATAGTAGGTGGGGTGAGAAATCGCGAAAGTTCAATTCGGCTATGGCCATCTGGCGTAACCATCATAGCAATCTCTACGCGCTGAGAACCGAGTCCTGTTACGCGACCAGCCCATTCACCTTCGACAGTAGCTCGCCCTTCGAGTTTTAGTCCAATCTCCTCGAAGAAAGAGATTGCGTTATCAAGGGATTCTACAACGATGCTGACATTGTCCATTCTTAGTAATCTGTTGTTTGCCATAGTCTTTATCTCCTTATATGTATAATTTTATTAGTTAATTCTCCTCATAATTATACTAAAATCTCTTCTAAACAAAAAACACCTTGTCACAGTGTAGGAAAATGTGACAAGGTGTTTTCGGGTATAGTATAAAACATTTTGTTAACGAACAACACTTTTTAAACCCTCTACTATTGAAATATGCGCGAACTTTATTTCGAGAATGCTATCATTTTAAGAATTCAATAATGTAGTTTCTATTCGATAATATAACTTCGACTTGCCCGCAAAATATTCCGACCCTATTGCTATTAATATAGGAAGGAAATAGATTTATATAATTTATTTTAAGTTTTACTGGTGGAAATTAACTCATCTGCACTAAAGGCTCAATTTTTGCCATAAATGATTGATGTAGCGCCTCGACACCTGTTACTAAATGAAGGCGGTCAATAACGACAGACACTTTAATTTCTGATGTACTTACCATTTTAATATGAATATTTTCTTCTTTTAAAGTAGTGAACATATTCGCAGCAACACCAGGATTAGAGACCATACCAGATCCTACAATTGATACTTTTGCTAAATGATTTTCATATTCTACAGATTCATAGTGAAGTGTTTCTTGATTTTGTTCTAATACCTCTAATGTTTCTTTTAAATCATTAGAATGGATTGAGAAGGAGAGGTGAACAGTTCCTTCATTTGTAATACTTTGGATGATGATATCTACATTAATATGTGCCGCTGCTAATGTAGAGAAAACTGTTGAAAGTGCACCTTGTTCCAATCCTTTCATTGTGACGCGTGTAATATTATCTTCAAATGCAATACCTTTAACGATTGATTGTTGTTCCATGTTACATTCTCCTTTTACAATTGTTCCGTTTTCTTGTTCCATACTTGAGCGAACTTCTAACATGACATTATGATTTTTAGCAAACTCAACAGCACGCGGGTGTAATACACCAGCACCGAGGTTTGCTAGTTCTAGCATTTCGTCATAAGAAATTTCATCTATTTTATAAGCATCTTTTACAACTCGTGGGTCCGTCGTATATACACCGGTCACATCCGTGTAAATATCACATTTTTTTGCTTTCAGTGCAGCAGCTAATGCAACAGCAGTTGTATCAGAACCACCACGTCCAAGCGTTGTAATTTCATGTTCTTTACTGGCTCCTTGGAAGCCAGCTACAATAACAATCGTACCTTCAGTAAGATAAGATTGAATTCGATCTGTATGAATGTCAGTAATCCGTGCACTACTATGTACAGATTCTGTCGTAATACCAGCTTGCCATCCTGTTAATGAAATCGCGTTATAACCTTTTGCTTGTAGTGCCATCGTTAATAATGAAATAGTAACTTGCTCTCCTGTTGATAGAAGCATATCCATTTCGCGTTTACTCGGATTTTCTGAAATCGCGTCAGCAAGTGCTACGAGTTCATCTGTGCTTTTTCCCATTGCTGAAACGACAGAGACGATGCTATGTCCTCGTTCATATTCTTCAATAATTAAATTTGCTACATGTTGAATGCGCTCAACGCTTCCAACAGAAGTGCCACCAAATTTTTGTACAATCGTTTCCATTACGAATTCCTTCTTTCATCCATTTTTAAGAATAGATTAGGACATATATAGATCCCAATATTCTGTAGTTACCAGAGAAAAAACAAAAAACACCATCTCAAATAAGTGAGGATGGTGCTGTTACAGGAAAAGGGAAACAGAAAACGGAGCTAATAAAAAAACCGCCAAAAAAGGAATACCATAAAAATGATATCTCTTTTTTGTAGATAGCTCTTCATACATACACGTCTGTACATATGACAGTTCTGTTTCTATTCGAAAACAGCCCCAATCGATAAATGCAGAGAAATGTATCGATTTCGGCAATACTTCCTTTCATCTAATTTCATAGACATCTCTGTGTCTCCATTAGAATACTCATAAGTATCGCAACCTCTATCTCACGTTTTAGGCGAGAGTGTTTGATTTATGAAGTTGTTGGTAACATTTGTTTTATAATAATTTAAATTTTTCGGGGAATCAAGTGTTTTATATATATTTTAAAAATTATTTCTATTTCTGAGAAAGTTTGTGAAAAATGTAGCAAAATAAATTCATTGCATGTACATTAAAATTATAGTGCATTGGAGGTGGAAGAATGAAGGGGAAAAAGCCTATTTATGTTTCGGCAGAAATGAACACAACAATGGAGAAATTATGGGAATACACGCAAGAACCACATATACATACAGAATGGGATGCTCGCTTTACTGAAATTTCATATTTAGAGAAAAAAGAAGGAGAACCACAGAAGTTTTTATATAAAACAAAGATCGGATTTGGACTTGAAATAGCTGGGGAAGGAGAATCGATAGGTGAAATAAGAAAAGAAACGGGAGAACGTATTTCTTCTTTAAAATTTTGGACGGATAATAGATTATCTCTTATTCAAACAGGGCGTGGTTATTGGAAGTATA
The DNA here is from genome assembly GCF_030733445.1 of Bacillus sp. MMSF_3353. Taxonomy (NCBI): domain Bacteria; kingdom Bacillati; phylum Bacillota; class Bacilli; order Caryophanales; family Bacillaceae; genus Bacillus; species Bacillus sp. MMSF_3353. Next base: position 109,654 of record NZ_JASHJA010000011.1, on the reverse strand, counting down.
CCCCTCGTAAAGAACACATTCATTTTGAGACGCAATATGATTATGATACGAGGTTTGGTCGTATAGGGAACGTAATAGATTTTTATATGTTTCGGCCGTTATTAGGCTGGGCGACTGCTTGGAGCTTTGATGCTTTAAAATTATGGTTAGAAAAGGGATTGCACCCTAGGTTACTAATTAGAAGAACAATGACATATTGGCTCGTATGTTTTTTATTTGCTTTTGTATGGATATATCAAGGAATAGTGCCGAAACTAATGTTTACCCATTCAGAAGAAGTAAAGATGTTATCTGTGATAATTGGTTCAACGGAACATAGTATTTTTGTACTTAAAATAATTGGATTACTAGAAATTATTTTTGGTGTCCTATGGCTGTTGCCATTTCCAAAACGAAAAGTATTTATCGTACATATTTTTATGTTAATAGCCTTAACGATAGCGGCAGGGCTTACGAATATTGCAAGCTTTACAGAGCCGTTTAATCCAATTACATTAAACGTTCTACTCATGGGATTATCAATTGTCGGTTATATAAATAGCGCGAATTTGCCAAGTGCAAAAAAATGCAAGAGGAAGAGAAAGGGATAATGTATGGTTAATATGTATGAAAGACTATTAGGGGATTCTTATAAAAAGCTTCATCCAAAATTACAGAAACGCTATGAAATTACAGAAGAAAATAGTTTTACTGGAGAAGGAAAGATGGATGAGATTTATGGTGGTTCTTTTTTCGTAAAATTCATATTAAAAATTGCATCAAAGTTCCGTATGTTTTTCTCTGAGCGGGGGAAGGAAGTGCCATTTACAATACATAATACCGCTGAGCGGGATGAACATGGACATGAACTTGTGCGGTGGAATCGTACTTTTTATTTTCACAATAAGAAAAGATATTTTAACGCCGTTATGCAGTTGGATGAAGAGAATAATGAAATTGTAGATTGTTTTGGTGAACCACACATACTTGTTTCTACATTGAATTTTCATATTGATGAGGTGGGGGCAATGCATATTTCCTCAAAGAAACAATGGTTTTACATGTTTGGCAGAAAAGTCCCGTTACCTAGATTCTTATACGGAGAGGCCAACATTGTAGAAAGTTATGATGAAACACGACAATGCTTTCGAATTCATGTACAAGTACGCAATCCGTTAATCGGTTCATTATTTTCATATAAGGGAACATTTGTGGAGAGGAAATAAATGATATGAAAAATATAATAGTTGGGCTTGCTTGTTATATTGTTTTTCTAATATGTGAGTGGACAAATGTAAACCCAGTTGAAGCAATTATTTTATTATCTATTTTGTTATTTATACCGATGTCATTTTGCATTCTTGATAAAAAGACAAGAAGTGGATCATATGTATCCTTTTATAAACTAGTATCGCTTTTATATCCAATCGCAGCAATTAGTGCAATGTTAGCTTTCGTAACAAATCACTATTTCTTTGCATTACTTTGGTTTGTATATACAGGAATCGTTGCGTTATTCGGTGTAAGTAGAGTGCTAGAAAGAGGATGGAAACCGTTAGAGGAGACAGCTATCGATAGTGCGTTTATGTATTTGTTTTTAGGTGGTTTCTGGTTTTTTGCTTCTGTAGCAAAGCTTTCCATTATGCACTTTAGTTCCGACATTGTTTTGCTTACAGCTGCACACTTTCATTATTCGGCATTTCTATTGCCGTTATCAGCTGGTTTAATTGGGAGGAAAAGAGAAAAGAGAAGTAAAGTATATGATGCTATTATGTTTGTCATCGTCATTTCACCTATGACAGTTGCAATAGGGATTACGTACTCAAGGATATTTGAATTTTTTGCAGTGTTCCTATATTTATGCGCGATTTATGGTTATGGGATGTATGTTTGGCGCACGAAATTTAATGATATTAGTGCAAAGATTCTCCTAATCATATCGTCTAGCACACTCATGGTAACAATTATGTTTTCACTTATATATTCGTATGGGAATTTGAAACATGTAATGACGATTACAATTGCTCAAATGGTTTGGATTCACGGTGTTGTCAATGGAATTGGAGTAGCGTTACCAGCATTTGTCGGCTGGTTGATTGAAAAGAGTGCTCCAAATTATAAATATTACGGGAAACCAATGAGTAGGTTAAGAGGAAATGTGACAGTTGGAGAAGCATTTTTACATAACAGAAATTTAATAGATAGCAAGGAATACAAAGGTTTAGTTGATAATATGAACGATTTTCATAGTGAGGGATTTGACATGGCAAAGATTCCTTTAAGTATTACTCGTTTTTATGAAAATACAAAAGAGTATGAGTTACAATCGCATATTAAGTGGGCTCGTTGGTTTCGTCCAGTTGCATTTTGCTATGAGAAAATGAGTAAGTGTGTAGGACAAATACATTTAGGAATGGGCGGTAAGTGGGAAACGATGCATGGCTCTATCGTTGGGATAATAGATGAGAAAGATGGAAGGGAGAATGTAAGGGCTTGGCTAAGAAAAAATGAAGCAGGAGAATCTATTTTTGTAGCTCTTTACTCAAAGCATACATATATGAACGAGACATATATGAATATTACATTACCTTTACCATATTCGAATATGACAGGGATTTTGAAATTATGTAATAAGAGTAATGATTTAATCATTACTAGTAAGCTGAGAAGCAATGGTAAGGGAGATGAGGGGATTTATTTGCATACTCGTTTCTTTACAATACGTTTACCGTTAGCAGAGACTTTTATTATAAAAGAGCGCACGGATCATATACTAGAAGCTAATCATAGAATGTGGATATTTGGAGTTAAGTTTTTAGAAATTGATTATGAAATTAAGAAAATAGAGGAGAAGTAAGAAAAGCTTGGAGAGATTCCAAGCTTTTTTACGTATGCGTAATTGTCATAGCAACTTGTTTATCTAAGTCTCGGTCCCAAACACGTTGAATTTCAAACGTACCTTTTTCAAAAAATAATGGGAATCTCTCTTTAAACCAATCTTGCATAGGAAGATTTAATGCTGTATCAATTGGCACCCATAATAATTCGCCCTCAGGAGGATTCATAAGAAGTTCACCTTCAAATGAGTCTGTCCAATAATTAAATACCATATATCGAACGTTTTCTTTCGGATTTACGTATTCATCTAATCCCTTAAAAGTTAAATTTGAAACAAGTAATCCAGTTTCTTCTTTTACTTCTCGTTTAGTAGCGTGAACGATACTTTCTGGGAAATTTACTTTTCCGCCAGGAGCGATGTAACCAGGGAATCCTAGATGATCGGGGCGCTGTATTAGCAATACTTCGTTATTCCGCTGAATCATACACATTGTATACATACGGTGTTCTATATCTTTCCAATTGTTGCTCATATGAATCTCTCCTCTTATAAAACCGTATAGTTTTTAATTATAGTTAAATATGACAAAAAATACAATAATAATACAAAATTATACAAATTACAATTGACTATTACTAATTTTCAGAACTATAATGAGTCTGTTACATAAAAACATTGTACTTGAGAGGGGAATATATTCTATGAAAAATAGAATAATCGCAGCAGGATTAATCGCAGCTAGTATATTATCTTATTCATCTAGTAGTTTCGCACAAACAAAAAAATTTCCAGATGTCATAGCTAAACATTGGGCAGAAGATTCTATTTACTATTTAGTAGAGAAAGGTGCAGTTACAGGTAACGATAAAGGAATGTTCGAGCCTGGAAAAGAAATCACTCGTGCCGAAGCAGCTACAATGATGGCTAAAATCTTAAACTTACCAATCGATAAAAATGCTAAACCATCTTTCGGTGATTCTCAAAACGATTGGTACACTCCATTCATCGCAGCTGTAGAAAAAGCTGGTGTTGTTAAAGGGAAAGGCCCAGGCGTCTTTGACCCAACTGGGAAAATTGACCGAGTTTCAATGGCCTCTCTTCTTGTAGAAGCTTACAAATTAGATTCTAAAGTAAATGGTACTCCAGCAACTAAATTCAAAGATTTAGAAACATTAAATTGGGGTAAAGAAAAAGCGAACATCCTAGTTGAATTAGGTATCTCTCTTGGTACTGGTGAGAAGTGGGAGCCTAAGAAAACTGTAACGAAAGCAGAAGCAGCACAGTTTATTGCAAAGGCTGATTCACTTAAAATAGGCAATCCTTTAGTAGAACAGATGATTATTATTGATCCAGGTCATGGAGGAACAGATCCTGGGAAAGCAACACAAGGATTACATGAGAGTGATATTGTATTAGATACATCTAAAAGATTACAAAGTTTAATAGAGAAACATACTCCATTCCGTGTGATGTTAACACGTGAAACAGATATTCGTCTTGGTGAAAAACAAGGAGAAGACCTTAAAAATCGTGTGGATTTCGCGAAAGAACATAATGGAGATATTTTTGTAAGTATCCATGCAAATGCTTCTCAAAAACATGATGGACATGGCACAGAAACTTTTTATTATAAAGGATCTGAAAAGAAAGAATTAACTGAGCGTGAAAAAGATAGTTATATGTTAGCTGATAAAATACAAAAGCGATTAGTTAAAGCTCTAGATACAAGAGATCGTGGTGTGAAACCAGAAGACTTTTATGTACTAAGAGAAAATGAGATGCCAGCAGTACTAACGGAGCTAGCATTTTTAGATAACAGCGCGGATTATGAGAAGTTAGCTTCAGAATCTGGAAGACAAATAGCTGCTGAGGCAATTTATGCGGGTATTTTAGATTATTATGAGTGGAAAGGTTTTGATGTTTCAAAATCTCGTTTAACGAAATAACAATGTTGATTGTTAAGTCCATCGTCTATATAGAGGTGGGCTTTTTATGTAAGTTTTTGTAATTTTATATCGAAATAGAAAGATATATCGTATTATGCTGATTATGAATAAAATAATGGTAGATTAGTTTATTTTTATCACGTATACTTTTACTGTTGACTAATTAAGAGTTTGTTAGTTTAATAGGGAAAATTATACGATAAAGGGAGGCAAGTTAACACGGTATAAGCATATAGAAAACGTGTTAAACAATTTATGAAAAAAGTTATTTCTAATGTGTTAGCAGTGACAGTCGCACTTCAAGTAGTACTGGCTCCAGCAACTTCGTTTGCATCTATAAAAGAATTTCCAGACGTTCCGAAAAATCATTGGGCACTTGAAGCGATTACTGATTTAACGTCAAAAGGGGTTATTGCAGGTTACGATAATGGTAAATTTGGCTTTGGAGATGTTGTAACTCGTGAGCAAGTAGCAGCATTAATGTATCGCGCATTAAAACCAGAATTAAAAAGCGATTATAAAAATCCATACTCTGATATTAGCGCAGGAACGACGATGTTCCCAAAAGAAATTTTGGCATTAACAGATATGGGGATTTTCATAGGTGATGGTAAAGGGACGTTTAGACCGAAAGAATCATTAACTCGTGCTGAAATGTCTGTTATTTTGCAAAGAGCATTTAAATTAGAAGTAAAAGCACCACATACATTTAATGATATAGATGCAACACACTGGTGGGCAAAAGAAGCAATTAGTGCATTGCAATCCAATGGTGTATCGGTAGGAAATGGACTTGGAGGATTTGATCCATCAGGTATATTAACACGTGAAAGCTATGCGCAATTATTATATAAAGCGATGAAAATTAAAAATGATGTTCCTGTTGAACAGCCATCGTATATTAATCTAGACGTAACTTTGCCATCTAACGTAACGGCACTAGAGATTGATAATTTTATTAAAAAATCTCATTCGGATAGTCCACTTATTGGAACTGGTAAAGATTTTATTCAAGCACAAAATGAGTATGGTGTGAGCGCACTATATTTAGCTGCACATGCAATCTTAGAATCAGCGTACGGTAAATCAGAAATTGCATATCGTAAACATAATTTATTTGGCTTAAGAGCATATGACCGTGACCCATTTGCATATGCAAAATATTTACCGTCATACAAGGAAAGTATTTCTTACAATGCTGATTATGTAAGGAAGAACTACTTAGAAGAAGGTGCTAATCATTTTAATGGTTACACATTACCTGCTATGAATGAAAAGTATGCAACAGATAAAGAATGGGCTGGCAAAATCGCTAATATTATGGAGCGTATTAAACCGTTTAACAAGAAAGATTATGAAAATGTAAAACGATTACCGAAAAATCCTAATACATTAAATGTAGAGGCATTAGGAAAAGACATCCCATATAAAGATTATGCAAAAGATGCAACGGCTACGGTTCAATTAGTAGGTTCTTACTATCAAGTGCCATATCCATTTGGTTATACAATTAAGAGTGTACCAAATATTACACAAAATGAAGTTGGAAAATTAGAAAATGGTAAGAAAGTAACTGTATATCGTGAAGATCCAAACGGTTGGGTAGAATTTTCATTTGAAAATACTCAAGAAAAATATTGGACATTGAAGAAGAACTTAAAATTATAATATAAAAAAAGGTGTTTTCATTTATGAAAACACCTTTTTTATTTTTACCAATAATTTAACAGTTTCATATATAATTATAAGTATTAAAGATTGAATTTTCTGTTTTATATTTAGTGTTAACTTAATTTGAAAAGAGGAGAGAAGTATGCAAGGAGAAATACGAACAGAGAAACATGTAAGTTATGTCGGTAAATTGTTATTGCCAGTTAAAGCGTCACCACATTTTAAATTTTTATGGATTGGGCAATTACTTTCGACTTTAGGCAGTTCGATAACGATGGTTATTTTGCCAGTCGTTGTGTATTCATTAACTGGTTCAACAGTTGTAATGGGAATGACTATGGCAATGTATATGCTTCCTAATATTCTTGCGTTACCGTTTGCTGGATTAGTAGTAGATCGAATTGATCGAGTGAAATTAATGTTATTTACAGATATAATTCGCTGTATATTAATGCTTTTACTTGCGACACTTATATTTATGGACGTTTTAACAATTCCACTTCTATACGCACTCGTAGCATTATATGGGCTTATGGAAGGGATATTTCAGCCAGCATATGCGGCTGTAAGGGCGAAAGTATTTGTACCGGAAATTCGAAATGCAGCTAATGCATTAACGCAAATGAGTAATCAAGGTATACGACTAATTGGACCGGCTCTTGGAGGATTGATTGTGTCAGTTGCATCTGCTGGAATAGGATTTGGACTGGATGCAGTAACATATTTGCTATCATTTTTATGTTTAATATTTTTAAGAGAAATAAAGTTTAAAAAAGTAAAATCCATTGAAAAGAGACAAATCGATTACAAACAAGAGTTTATGGAAGGTGTTTTCGTTTTAAAAAATCATCCGTGGCTATGGATTACAATTTTAGTTTTTTCTTTCATCAATATTTGTTATGCAGGAATTATCGTCGTATTAATTCCATGGTTATTTAATGTTCATCATCATTTTGAAGCATACGTGTATGGATTAGGAATGGCATCTTCTGGTGTTGGAGCTGTAATTGCCGCGCTAATATTTGGCGGGAGGGAACGGTGGCATAAGCGGGGATTACTTGCCTATGGTGGTGTATTAATAAGTGGTTGTGCGCTTTTAATAATGCCGTTTATTGCTTGGGCACCTGCATTAATTGGATTAATGGCAATTGAAGGGTTCGGTATGATGATATTTGGACTCATTTGGGAAACAAGTTTACAAGAGCTTGTGCCAGAAGAAGCATTTGGAAGAGTGGCAAGCCTTGATATGCTAGGTTCATTTGCTTTATTGCCACTAGGTTATGTGGTTGTAGGATGGTTAGCTACTGTCATAGGTGGTGAGATAACGATTATAACACTAGCTATATTAGTACTTGTAACAATTGGAGTAGTATTATGTGTACCAAGTATTCGACGATTTGATTGATGATATAAGGGGAAGGAGAATAACTTATATGATTATAGAAAACTTGAACGATGTAGTAGTAAAGGAATTGGACAGCCAATACACTTTGCAGGAAAAGGTCTTTGAAGCAAAAAATTTCACAGTCTATATTGCTACCCATAGAGAAAATAAGCTAGCATATAACCAACTAGTATTAATAAAACATTTTTGTAACGAAAAGCCTTCCGTACATATTTGGCATAAGAAAATTAGCACCGATGCAACAAAACTGGATATCACAAAAGAAGTGACAGAAGCAATTCAATCTGGTTTTGTAAATGAAGAGTAAGCCCGAATCAAATTAGGGCTTACTCTTCATTAAATACAAATGTTTGTTTCATTTGTTTCCCTTCATTTACCGGATGACCGTTGTAAGAGAAATTCTTTTCTTCCCAAGTGATGACGACTTTGAAATTGTGGCTGTTAAAATCTAAAGGGAATACGATGTAGTCAAAGCTCGTCTGATTTTTTGAAACGTTGCTATTTAGCAAAGTAGGATTAAAAGTAGCTTTAGAGGTAGGGGTGTTATCAACTATTTCTACAGCTACGTTTGACACATCATTGCCGATGTTTTTTACGAGTAAGCGATATGTATCGTATACACCTTGTTTTGGCTGCACTGCTTGCTTGTTTGCGTTATGGGATTTATCAATTTCGATATACCACTGTTTTGACTTTGATGCAATTGGTAGTGATTGAAATGTGTATGCACTAGCTTGTATTGGTAGTGTTAAACAGATTAGTGCGAAGAGAGAAAATATTTTTCGTTTCATTTTTAGAGAGCTCCCATTCTGTAACGGATTTATTTATTATTATTTTCTTTTTGTGAAAGGGTATACCATATAATGTAAGAGTTTGTTTTGTGAATATCGGATTAGGAGTCATTACCTTAGTTGTTACGCTTATACTTAGTGTTAGTACAGCTTTTTCCCAACAAGAAAGCCGATCGCCTTTAGGCATAGAATGAAAGGGAAGCTGGATCCGGAATGCTACTAAAAATCGTAAGGTCCGTGGTAATTTAAGTATCCAAAGTATAGGTAGTTTCTTCAGGTTTTTTGTTTAATTTTTCCGAAATAAATGATTATAGAAGAGTGTTTCAAAGTATTGGTTGAAGGGATATGTAACGAGCTTGATATGGTTAGTATCGCAATGTTATGTGATACTAATCGCGTTCATTTGTTTTTAAGTACACGGACAATCACTCCTTAGCCCTGCGAATATAATGAGAAAATAAAATGAGTGACATCAAAATGTTTGAGAGTAGAATGCCCTCATTAGAACGTTAAATAGTATATTCAATATATTTAGGGGATTAGAGGAAAAAGCTGTGTAGAGGCCATACTACACAGCTTTTTTCGTACGTCTGACTTTAGGATAACCAATTAAGCTTGTTTAATTGTTACGTATACGTACTTCTGTATCACTATCAAAAAAATGTGCTTTTGTTAAACTAAAGGCTACTGAAAGCTTATCGCCAGCTTTCAGTTCTGATCGAGCATTAATTCGTGCGACAAAACTTTGATTTTCAAGTTTTCCATGTATCATAGTCTCAGCACCTAATAATTCAGCAACTTCAATATTAATTTCGACAGTTGAATCGGGAGAAGATTGAAGGACAATTGGTTCATCGTGAATGTCTTCTGGACGAATACCGAGTATAAGTGTTTTTTGGTTGTATCCCTTTTTCTGCAATTTTTTTAATTGTCCTTCTGGTACTTTAAAACGAATGTTTTCTATATGAAAATAGTTATCTTTTAATGTTCCAGTAAAAAAATTCATGGCCGGAGAACCAATGAATCCGCCAACAAAAACATTCTCAGGAGTATCATAGACTTCTTTTGGTGTACCAACTTGTTGGATGATACCATCTTTCATCACAACAAGGCGTGATGCCATTGTCATTGCTTCCGTTTGGTCATGTGTTACATATATAGTAGTTGTGTTTAAACGACGATGAAGCTTAGAAATTTCTGAACGCATACTTACACGTAATTTAGCATCTAAATTGGATAGAGGCTCGTCCATTAAGAATACTTTTGCGTCACGAACGATAGCTCTTCCTAATGCAACACGCTGTCGCTGCCCACCCGATAATGCTTTTGGTTTTCGCTTTAAATAATCTTCAAGACCTAATATTTTTGCCGCCTCAGTTACGCGATGATTAATTTCATCTTTTGGTAGTTTTCGTAATTTTAAACCAAACGCCATATTATCGTAAACAGACATATGTGGGTATAGTGCATAATTTTGAAATACCATTGCAATGTCACGATCTTTTGGAGCGACATCATTCATAAGTTTACCATCAATATAAAATGAGCCATTAGAAATATCTTCTAAACCTGCAATCATACGTAGAGTAGTTGATTTTCCACAACCAGAAGGACCAACAAATACAATAAATTCTTTATCTTGAATATGTAAATTAAAATCAGAAACAGCAGTTGTTTTATTATCATATAATTTGAAAATATGATCTAATACGAGTTCGGCCATTATACATCACCCCTATTTTTATAATTAACTGAATTATAAGGTTTATTGATTGTAAGGTGAATTGGCAAGTTGCACAAAAAATGTTAATTTTTTTATGCAAAATTACGAGATGTTCAAAGAAAGAAAAGCCAAATAGACAGCTACAGCACCTTCAAATGTTTTTATATTCAATCCTGTTTTTTCAATAAATTTGTCAATTCGATACTGTAAAGTATTTCGGTGTAAATATAATTGTTTGGCCGCAAGTGATACATTTAAATTACATTGGAAGAATACTTTAATACTCTCTATTAGCTCTTTATCATTGAAAACATGTGCTAATAAATGATTTGTATATTTTTCCCTCTTTTCTTTTGGTAATAAGGTCATTAATTGATAAGGAAGGAGTTGTTCAATGTATGTAATTTTCTTTGATAGATAGGGAGAAAGATAAGAAAATAAATTTCGTTCCCATTGATACAAGTGAGAAATTTGATTGGTATGGGTGTAGTGTCTGCCGACAAAAAAGGATAAGGATATAAAAAAATCTGTTTCCAGCGTATCAAGGGCTGTTTGCAATCTATATTCAGATATATTTTCTGTTAAGATGAGGACTCCAGTTTGTGAAGTTTCCCATATTGTAGGATTATCAAAACCAAGTATTGAATGTAAAGCATTATGAAATTCTTCTCGTTCCGTTATAGGATGCGTTGTGAAGAAATGTAAAAAGCGTACAGATGTTATTTGAATATCTTTACTCTGATATAACGCTTCGTACCAATACTTTTCTATTTCTGTTTCATAGCATGTGTCAGTATGGAGGGGAGTTAAGAGGGATGAAAGTAATTGACACTCTTGTTTATGTAAGCGAGATTTACGAATTCCTACTCTATTCCCATCAATCAAAAACCAACTGTACTCTTCAGAAAGTATGGCCTCATTAATTTTTATATCTTTATCGTAATATCTTTTTAATTGTTGAATCATATGAACACTCCTTATCTTTATATTATTTATTAATAACAAATGCTATAGGGATAATGGATTGACATAGTTCGCGATAAAAATTTAAAAAATTCAGAAAATATATTGCAGAGGAAAAAGTGATAGTGTTATACTTCATAACAACTGGTAATGACAACATCATGTCGTGATCGAATTGGTATATGTATAAATAATATATCAATGATAGTTTATCCCTTCAACTGGTAATGACAACATCATGTCGTGATCGAATTGGTATATGTATAAATAATATATCAATGATAGTTTATTCCTTCAACTGGTAATGACATAAGTCTACTAAAATTGATAGGAAGGGAGAGAAGAGCATTGTTTTTATAAATGAATAAAATTCGTTTGTAAACGCTTTATTTACAAGGTGCTCCAAATCTTTTGTAAAGTTGATTATATTAGTTTAATTTGTTGTCAGTGAGTTACAAGAAACATAAGTAAAGATTTTGTTATATAGATGATTGTTTCTAGAGGAGGAAAAGGGATGAAAAAGTGGTTTATTTTCTTTTTGTCAACATTGCTATTGGCAATAGTAGGATGTTCTAACAGTGGCGAAAAAGTTAACACGTCATCTAAAGATGAAAAAATAGAATTACGGTATGCACTTTGGGATAAGAAACAACTACCAGCAGTGGAGAAAGTGGTTCAACAGTTTAATGAAAAACATCCGAATATTAAAGTGAAAATAGAATTAACAGCGTACGGACAGTACTTTCAGAAGCTTGAAACGGCAGCAACAGGAAATGCATTGCCGGATGTATTTTGGATGAATGGACCAAATGCCGTGAAATACGCTTCGGGAAAAGTATTGATGCCTTTGGATGATAAAGCGAAAAAAGATAATTATAAATTGGAAAATTACCCAAAATCTTTAGTTGATTTATATACAGTAGATAATAAAACTTACGGTATTCCAAAAGATTTTGATACAACGGCACTTTGGTATAACAAAAAATTATTTGATGAAGCTGGAGTAGCATATCCAGATGATTCATGGGATTGGGAGAAAATGAAAGAAGCTGCAAAGCAATTGACGAAAAAGGAAAAAGGTGTTTGGGGATTTGCAGCAGCAATGGGAAATCAAGGTGGTTATTATGATCTCATTTACCAAAATAAAGGGTATGTTCTTTCTAAAGATAAAAAAACAGTAGGATTTAATAAACCACAAGCAATTGAAGCAATTAATTATAACATTAGTTTTATTAAAGAAGGATTATCACCAACATTTGCTCAAATGACAGAGACAACAGCATCTGATTTGTTTTTATCAGGTAAAGTAGCGATGATTTTTGACGGGCCTTGGATGGTACCAGAATATAAGAAAAATCCTGATTTAAATATTGCTGTTATGCCAAAAGGGAAAGAAAGAGCTGTTATGATTCATGGTCTAGCAAATGTCATCTCAGCGAAAACAAAATATCCGGATGCAGCTTGGGAATTTGTGAAATATTTAGGTTCTAAAGAGGCAGCAGATGTGTTTGCAGAAACTGGAACAGTCATTCCTGCTTTTAATGGAACACAAGAAGCGTGGGTTAAATCCGTTCCAAACTTGAATTTACAAGCGTATATCACTGGTCTTGAATATTCTTACCCATTACCGAGTGTGAAAAATACAGGAGCTTTATGGGAGCAAGAAACAAAAGTATTAAAAAGGGTATGGGGAGGAGAATTGAATGTTGAAGAAGCAACAAAAGAATTAACAGAGAAAGCAAATGAAGTTCTTTCTAAAAAATAAGGAGAGGGATCCTCTCCTTGCTTTAAATCAAAAATTATGGGAGGAGTGAAGAGATGGAGGATCTATCAATAAAGGTAGTGGAGCAAAAAAACACACATATACAAAAAAAATATAAAAAGAAAAAGAAATTAGATTATATATGGGCATATGTCATGATTGCCCCAACTATGTTAGGGTTATTCATTTTTTATATGTGGCCAATTGTGCAAAATATTTATTTTAGTTTTACAGCGTGGGATGCGTTTGGTAGCTATGAATGGATTGGACTAGAAAACTATAAAAAGATGTTTACTGATAAAGATTTAGGAAAGGCTTTTCAAAATACATTTATTTATATCGTGCTTACTGTTCCAATCGGTATATTTTTATCCATCATATTAGCGGTGCTATTAAATCAAAACATTAAAGGGAAATCCCTTTATAGAACATTATATTTTTTACCTGTTATTACAATGCCTGCTGCAATCGCTATGGTATGGAAATGGATCTATAATTCTGACTATGGGTTACTCAATTACATGTTATCATGGTTTGGAATTGATGGTCCTAATTGGCTTACCAACCCTAACATTGCATTATATTCAATTATTATAGTTGCGATTTGGGGGGGGATAGGATATAACATGGTTATTTTTCTATCTGGTCTCCAAAACATCCCTAAAACATACTATGAAGCGGCAATTATGGATGGAGCCCGGCCAATTACAATTTTCTTTAAGATTACATTGCCACTTTTATCGCCAGTTATTTTCTTCGTAACGATTATGTCTTTAATTGGAGCATTTCAAGTATTCGATCTCATCTTTATGATGATTGGTAGAACAAGTAATGTAATTGAAAATACACAATCTATTGTTTATTTATTTTATCAAAATGCCTTTATTTTAAATGAGAAAGGATATTCGGCAGCCATAGCAGTTGTATTATTAATTATTATATTAATCATTACAGCGATTCAAATGATATTACAGAAAAAGTGGGTGCATTATGATGAATAAAAGAGTAGGTGCAGTCAATAAAAATACAATTATGATTCATGCAATACTTATCATAGGTGCCTTATTAACCATTGGTCCTTTTATTTGGATGATATTAACGTCTCTAAAAACTTATACAGAATCTGTTCAAGTTTCACCAGTTATTATCCCATCTCAATTTATGTGGAGTAACTATACGGAAATATTCAACTTATTACCATTTTTTAAATTTATGATGAATACTGTAATTGTTACAATAGCTAGAACGGTCGGGCAGTTGTTTTTATGCTCATTAGCAGCTTATGCTTTTGCTAGAATACAATTTCCAGGTAGAAATGTACTGTTTTTACTAACTCTTTCCGTCCTAATGGTTCCGGCTCAAGTGTTTTTGCTTCCACAATATTTAATTATGGTAAAACTGGATTGGTTGAATACATTACAAGCGGTAATTGTACCTGGGTTATTTAGTGCATTTGGTACCTTTTTATTACGTCAGTTTTTTATGGGCGTTCCAAAGGAACTAGAAGAAGCAGCAAGATTAGATGGTTGCAATCACTTCCAAATTTATTGGTATGTTATGCTGCCTCTTGCGAAACCAGGTTTAATTGCGCTTGGTATATTTACAACACTCTGGTCTTGGAATGAATTGATGTGGCCGATGATTGTAAATAATTCACCAGATATGATGACATTGTCAGTTGGTTTATCTTCACTACAAGGGCAATATGCAACAAACTATCCGGTACTAATGGCGGGATCATTTTTAGCGATTTTACCAATGTTGTTATTGTTTGTTTTTTTACAAAAACAATTTATTGAAGGAATTACAATTACAGGTGGAAAATAAGAATAATAGAATAGGAGAGGATATAAATGATTACAGCGGCATTAATTGGGGCAGGAAGTCGTGGAATGTACGCTTATGCTTCTTACGCGTTAGAACATCCAACAGAGATAACTTTTGTTGCGGTTGCAGAATTGGATAATGCAAAAAGACGGAAATTCTCTGAAATGCATAGCGTTTCGGAAGATATGCAATTTGAAACATGGGAAGAGTTATTAGCGAAAGAAAAGCTTTGTGATGTATTGCTTATTTGTTCGCCCGACCGGTTTCATTATAAACCTGTTATGCAAGCGATTGAGAAGGGATACAAAATTTTATTAGAAAAACCAATGTCACCAAGCCCTACAGAGACATTGGAAATTGCAGAGGCTGTCACGAGATATAACGCATTATTAACAGTATGTCACGTATTAAGGTATGCACCGTTTTATAGGACTTTAAAAGAAATTGTTGATCAAAAGAAGATAGGGGACATCGTTTCAATTCAATGGAATGAAAATGTTGGTCATTGGCATCAAGCGCATAGTTTTGTAAGAGGGAATTGGCGTAATAAATCTGAATCAAGTTCAATGATTTTGCAAAAATGTTGTCATGATATGGATGTGCTACAATGGCTTGTGGATGCAGAGTGTGAAAAGATTTCATCTTTTGGAAGTTTGACTCATTTTAAATCCGAACATGCACCTAAGGGTTCGACGTTACGTTGTACAGATGGTTGTGAAGTTGAAGAAAACTGCCAATATTCTGCTTTAAAATGGTATTTACACGAGAGAGATGAATGGCCAGCGAATGTAGTTTCTATTGATACAAGCATTGAAAATAGACTGGAGGCACTAAAAAAAGGACCTTATGGGCGTTGTGTGTACCATTGTGACAATGATGTTGTAGATCATCAAGTGGTAAATTTGCTATTTGATAATGATGTAACAGTTGCTTTTACAATGTCTGCATTTACGAAAGAGTGTTGCCGTACGTTTAAAATTATGGGAACACATGGTGAAATTCATGGTCATGATGTATTAAATGAATTGAAGGTCAAATATTTTTCAGGTGAGGTTGAAACGATTTACCCAGAAACAATAGAAGGTGGACATATGGGAGCAGATAATGCAATTATGACTGATTTTATCGAAAAGGTAAAAAGCAATAAAACAGAAAGTTTAACGTCTGCAATGATTTCGGCAAATAGTCATTTGATTGCCTTTGCCGCTGAAAGATCAAGAATAACGGGTGAAACAGTAAATCTTAAGCAATATGTGACAGACTTACAAGAATCGATGAATCCAGCAAAATAAGAAGAGCGCATATAAAGGAACAAATTAAATGTACGATTAAAGTAAATTTTAACAGTTGGAATAAGCTTATCTTTCTATGTGAGAAAGTGATGGTAATTCCTATTTTCATTCGATATAATAGCCATAAACTGGTTATAACAACTTTATAGATGAGGGAGTAAAACATGATTGCAAAAGATAATCGAACACCATTATACTACCAATTAATGGATATTATTGTGGAGCAAATTGAAGCTGGGAATTTACAAGAACATGATAAGCTTCCATCAGAACGCGAGCTATGTGAGATTCATGATGTAAGTAGAACGACAGTAAGACAGACAATGCAAGAAATGGAAAAAGAAGGATATATTTATAAAAAACATGGTAAAGGGAGTTTTGTCTCACCTCGTGTATTTAATCAAAGTCTTGTTCGTTTTTATAGTTTCACAGAAGAAATGAAAAAATTTGGAAAGGTTCCATCATCAACAGTCGTATCATTTTCCATAATTCATTGCGATAAAAAAATATCGAAAATTATGAATCTTAATCATGAAGAAGAGGTATATCAAATTACAAGACTAAGGTTAGCTGATAAAGAACCGATGCTATTTGAAACATCTTATATTCCTGTAAAGTTCTTTCCATATTTAACGAAGAAAGAATTAGAAGAAACACCAATGTACGAGATTTTTCGTACAAAATATCAAGTCCATATCACGCGCGCGGTGGAAAATTTCAAAGCGATTGCAGCAGAAAAAGAGCATGCAACATGGCTACAAGTTGAAAAGAATGAACCATCTTTATCTCTAGAACGGATTGCATATGCGAAAGAAAATATAATCGAATACACGCAGACCATTGCAAGAGGAGATAAATTTACTTACACAGTTGAATTACAATAAGTATGGTTATACTTATTGTAATTCAACTGGTAATGATGACGTGATAAGATATGAACTAATATTAAGGGGGTTCTCAAATGTTATTACATGCAAATGATGAAATAAGAGAAATATATGGAGCATGTTTTACAACGAAAGAGATTGCACAACAGCCAGATCTTTGGGAGCAAGTATATTTAAATTTTCAAAGCAAGCATCATGAAATTATAGGTTTCTTTTCAAGTATTTCAAGAAAGCATGAACAAGTGAGAGTTATTTTCACTGGTGCAGGGACATCCGCTTTTGTTGGAGACACAATTGTTCCATATATAAAAAGAATAACAAATTTAAAGAAAATGCATATTGAAAGTATTCCCACAACAAATATAGTTTCAAGTCCTTATTACTATCTTCAGCCAGACATCCCAACAATTTTAGTATCTTTTGCTCGCTCTGGCAATAGTCCAGAAAGTTTAGCGGCAGTACAATTAGGAGAACAAATTATTCGTTCAGTTTATCATATTATTTTAACATGTAATGAAGAAGGAAATTTAGCGAAGCAGTTTCAACATAAAGAGAACGCTTTTGTTATGTATATGCCGCCGGAGGCAAATGATCAAGGATTCGCAATGACAGGAAGCTTTACCTCTATGATGTTAACTGCACTTATGTTATGTAACTATAATCATATCCATCTTTTAGAACCTAGCATTATGGAAATTGTAAGATTAGGAAAAGGTGTTATCGAAAAACAAGAACGGGAAATTCAACGAATTGCAGAAAAAGAATTTCGTAAAATTGTATTTTTAGGATCAGGCGTATTTGAAGGGCTTTCTCGAGAGGCTGCTTTAAAATTTCTAGAGTTAACTGCTGGTCGTATCCCAGTTATGTTTGACACCCCCCTTGGGTTTAGGCACGGACCGAAATCAATTTTAGATAAGGATACAGTTGTTGTATTATTTTTATCTAATGATGAGTATACGAAAAAATATGATCTTGATTTATTAAAAGAGATTTTTCAAGAGAAAGAAAGGAGCGAGATTATTGTTATAGCACATCAAGATAATCAAGAAGCAAGGAGGCATTGTAATACGTTTTTATGCAATGAAGGACGAAATCTAAAAGATGACATGTATATTACGTTTATTTATATATTATACGGACAAATTTTAGCATTATATAAATCAATTGCATTAGGGATTACTCCAGATAACCCTTGTCCAAGTGGAAGTGTAAATCGTATCGTTCAAGGGGTAACAGTACATCCTTATAAAGGAAAGGAATAGTAATTTATGAACTACTACGTCAAAGCATCTATATATCTACTAGAAGATGGTGTTCGTGAAAGTGGATATTTACATATTGTAAATGGATACTTTCTAAAACATGTTGAAGAAATAGTAGACGGAGCGTTAGTAATGGATTTTGAAGGTAGAATTATTTCTCCAGGATTTGTTGATACACATATTCATGGTGTAGCGGGACATGATGTCATGGATAGCACATATCAATCGTTAAACAATATCTCTATTAAGTTATTGGAAAATGGTGTTACGAGCTTTTTGCCCACAACATTAACTGATTCTTCGGAAAATATAATGGAAGCTTTGAATAATATAGCTCATGCAAAAAAAAGAGGGGTAGAAGGGGCAAGTATTATTGGATCTTTTCTTGAGGGACCTTGTTTTACGGAGGTATATAAAGGTGCACAAAATCCTAAATATTTTATTGATCCAACCATTGAAATGTTAGAGGAGTGGATTGTTGCATCAGAAGGGACTATTAAAAAAATTGCAATGGCACCAGAGAGAAGAGATGCTATTGCTTGTATACGTCATGCTGTGAAAAAGAATGTCCGTGTAGCAATTGGTCATGCGAATGCAAACTATGAGATATGCCAGAATGCGATTCAAGCAGGAGCGACGATTTTTGTGCATACGTTTAATGGAATGAGAGGATTACATCACCGTGAACCTGGCGTTGTTGGAGCGGTACTCTCAACTGAGCATGTGTATGGTGAAATCATTGCAGATGGACATCATGTACATCCAAGCGTAGTGAATATTTTATATAAATGTAAAGGATACGACAAAACTTGTTTAGTTAGTGACTGTATGCGAGCGGGCTTATTAGGGGATGGCACATATAATTTAGGAGAATTTGTTGTCCAAGTGCAAGACGGCATTGCCCGAACAGAGGCGGGTTCTTTAGCGGGAAGTACACTTCGATTTATTGATGGTGTGAAGAATATGGAGAAATGGACAAATGCATCGTTATGGGAATGTGTTCATATGGGATCGTTAATTCCTGCTAAAAGTATTGGAGTTGATAATGAAATTGGAAGTATAGCACCAGGGAAAAGAGCTGATTTTCTTATATTAACAGAGGATTTAGATCTTATAGGAACAGTTGTAGGGGGAGAAATGAAATATAAAAAGAATAAAGAGAGGATTTGAGAGTATGCTTGTTTCAACTCAATTTATACTGAGAAATGCACAAGAACAGGGTTATGCGGTTCCGGCTTTTAATATTCATAATTTAGAAACTTTAAAAGCAGTAATTGAATCCGCAGTAGAGCTTAGGTCACCTGTTATTATAGCTGCTACACCAGGCACGATAAAATATATGGGAAAAGAATATCTTTTGCATATGATTGAAGCAGCGAGAAAGCGATATGATATACCAATTAGTCTACATTTGGATCATCATGAAGATATAAGTGATATTAAAAATTGTATCGATTTAGGAGTTAGCTCTGTTATGATTGATGCATCGCATCATCCATTTGAAAAAAATATTCAGATTGTTCAGGAAGTTTCGGCGTATGCAAAACAATATGGAGTAACAGTAGAGGCTGAGTTAGGGCAATTATCAGGAATAGAAGAAGATATAGTAGTGGAAAACTCAATTTATACAGATCCTTACCAAGCGAAAGAGTTTGTAGAACGTACAAATATTGACTCATTGGCAGTTGCAATTGGAACGGCACATGGACTATATAAAGGGAAACCAAAATTAGATTTACAAAGATTAACAAATATTAGAAAGCAAGTTGATATTCCCCTTGTATTACATGGTGCCTCCGGATTATCGGACAGTTTAGTGCAAGAAACGATTCGTTTAGGAATTTGTAAAGTGAATATCGCAACAGAGTTAAAAATTGCATTCGGAACAGCATTACGTCATTATTTATTTTCTCATCCAGAAGAAAATGATCCGCGTAAATATTTTTCAGATGCAATTATGGCGATGAAACGGGTTGTTGCAGATAAAATAAAGATGTGCAAAAGTTTAAATCGTGTGTAAGGAGATATTCTTATGATTGCGACAATTACATTGAATCCATCTGTTGATATGCGATATGAATTAGGAGAATTAAAACTAAACAAAGTACATCGCACGAAAGACTATGAAAAAACTGCGGGTGGAAAAGGCATTAATGTATCGAGAGTACTTCGTTTGCTAGGAGAAGAAGTAACTGGAGCTGGGTTACTTGGTGGTAGTAATGGTGAGTTCATAAGAAAAAACTTGAAAGATTTATCAATTATTGATGAGTTTGTTTCCGTTAAAGAAGAAACTCGTAATTGTATAGCGTTAATCACAAAAAAATCTGCGTCAGCTACTGAAGTATTAGAAGCAGGACCAGCTATTTCAGAGGATGAAATAGCTCTTTTTATAAAAAAATATGAAAGGATAGTAAAAGATTTTGAGTTTATTGTTGCATCGGGAAGTTTACCTAAGGGTATTCCAAATTCATTTTATCAGCAGTTGGCACAAAAGGCAGCTGAAAATGGTAAAAAATTCATATTAGATACAAGTGGAGAACCATTATTGCATGGCATACAAGGAAAACCATTTTTAATTAAACCAAACAGGCAAGAAATTTGCCAGTTGCTTCAAAAAAAACGTGTGTCACAGGAAGAAATGATTGCGGAAGCAACTAAAATCTGCGAGAGGGGCGTGCAGTATGTTTTGTTATCACTTGGAAGAGAAGGAGCGATACTTATTACGAAAGATGGAAGCATAAGGGCAATTATTTCAGAAATAAAAACTATCAATGCTGTTGGCTCAGGTGACGCAATGGTTGCAGGAATAACGTTAGCACTCGCAAAGGGGTATGGGATAAAGGATGCACTTCGTTTTTCAGTGGCGTGTGGAATGGCTAACGCAGCTGAGGAAATAACAGGTTACATACAGCTTAAAAATGTAGAGAATTTCTATAATGAAATTATAATTGTCTAAAAGTAGGAAGGGGAGAAATATGGGGAAGTACGTTGCTTGTTTTGATATTGGAGGAACTTTTATAAAATATGCAATGATTGACGAACAAGGAATAGTACATGAACAAGGGAAAATAACAACACCAGTACAAAATCAAAAGAAAGAAATTTTGTATCGTATTTGTGAAGTAATATATGAGTTTGAAAAGAGCTATAAAATTCATTCTGTAGGTGTATCATCGTGTGGGATTATCGATAATATCAAAGGGGAAGTTCTGTATTCTGCCAATATTTCGGGATATAGCGGTACAAAAATAGCAGATTACATTTATAGTGAGACAGGGTATGTGGCGATAGTTGAAAATGATGTTCGTTCAGCTTGCCTCGGTGAAATGTGGAAAGGAGCAGGGAAGGGGAAAGAACATATTGTTTTAATCACACTTGGAACCGGGATTGGTAGTGGAATCATTACAAATGGCAAAATGCTTCAGGGAGTGAAAGGGCTAGCAGGAGAGCTTGGTCATATGATAATTGTTCATAATGGAGAAAAATGTAGTTGTGGCGGAGAGGGATGTTATGAGAGATATGCATCGACTTCGGCGTTGATTCGTCAGTATAAAGAAGCATCCGAAATTCAAGGGCTAGAGATAGGCACAATCACAGGTGAAGAAATTATAGAACGTATGTACAGAGGAGAGTGGTTGGCGAAAAATGTATATGAACAGTTTCTACAGTATGTTGTTGCTGGTTTAGTAAATATTACTTATATATTTAACCCCGAATTAATTATTGTTGGGGGAGGTATTACAGGGCAAGGTGAACCATTTTTGAAACAAATTCAAGAAAGGTTCTATGACAAAATAATGGAAATCTATCAAAATAAGGTGAAAATCGTTTTAGCATCATTACATAATGATGCTGGTGTATATGGAGCTTGTTATGTAGCGTTGAATCGATGTGAGGAAAAGTCAATGAATATATAATCTATAATCTTAGAAGATATTTATCGAGAATAGTTAACATGTGTAGAGCTTTTTTATTCAATTCACACAACCATCATCTTGTTTATGTAGAAGGTGATGGTTGTTTTTATTTTGGGATTTAAGGGGAAGATACATTCGTTAATGATGCACTATAAAGTATTTACGGATGTGATTTATCATTTCGGTTTTCGATTTGAAGTATAAGTCAAAAGGAATATAATTTTGAAATAATTTCCAAAAGTGTGTTAAAATAACATTGTCATACAACAAGGGGGATTTGTTTTATGGAAAATGGATATCTTGCTAAAGTGGATTTAATGAAAAGAATAGAATCGAAATCTAAGTATAATAAGAAACTTGAAAAATACCAAAGACGTTTATTAGCACTGCAGCAAATTGTAAAAGAAGAAAAAATTGCGGTTATGCTTGTTATGGAAGGTTGGGACGCAGCTGGAAAAGGCGGAGCGATTAAGCGAGTGACGGAACATCTTGATCCGCGCGGGTTTCAAGTAAATCCAATTGGAGCACCAGCACCTCATGAAAAACGGTACCATTACTTGCAACGTTTCTGGCGAAAACTTCCTCAGTACGGGCAAATTACTATTTTTGATCGCTCATGGTACGGACGTGTGTTAGTTGAGCGTGTTGAAGGGTTTGCTACAAAGGAAGAGTGGACGAGAGCGTATGATGAGATTAATGATTTTGAAAAACTATTAACAGATGATCATTATATAATCGGGAAGTTTTTCTATCATATTAGTAAAGATGAACAATTAAAGAGGTTTAAAGATAGAGAGAAAAACCCTTTGAAAAGATGGAAAATTACAGACGAAGATTGGCGTAATCGTGAAAAGTGGGACGAGTATGCTGAAGCAATGGAAGACATGTTTGAAAAAACAAATAAGCCAAATGCGAAATGGCAAATTATCGCAAGTAACGATAAATTATACGCACGTTTGAAAACGTTGAAAGTTATTATTTCATTAATTGAGGATTACCTCTTAGAACATAATATAGAATTACCTTCGTATTATTATGAAATAAAAGATGGAAAGACAGAAGGCTTTGAAACTATTCAAGATGAAGTTGTAAAATAGTACAAAGCTTGTATATGAAATATAAAGTAGATCCACCCTGTAATTTTGGGAACCCCTCGGTAATAGGCAAAATGTAAACCGTGGGGTTCTTTACATGTATTAATAAATTTCAGCATTTTAAATTTTGGGATTTGGTTGTTCTATAGTACATTAACAAGAGGTAGTAGTTTTATAGAGAGGGTGAGAGAATGATAGATACAGCAGATGCTTCAATAAGTAATCGTATGTACACAGAAGAAGACCAACAAAAATTATACAAACGAACATTAATAATCGTCAGCATCTCACAAATGTTCGGCGGAGCAGGGTTAGCTGCCGGGATTACAGTAGGTGCACTTCTTGCGCAGCAAATGCTTGGGACAGATGCATATGCAGGATTACCGGCAGCTATGTTTACAATGGGATCTGCGGTAGCGGCTTTCTTTGTTGGAAAATTATCGCAAAAACATGGTCGCCGTATAGGGCTTTCGGCAGGTTTTATAGTAGGCGGACTAGGGGCTATCGGAGTTGTGGGGGCAGCTTTAACAAATAGTATTATTCTTTTACTAGTTTCTTTACTTATATATGGCGCGGGCACAGCTACGAATTTACAAGCGCGTTATGCTGGAACGGATTTAGCGAATAAGAAGCAAAGAGCAACTGCTATTAGTATTACAATGGTAATGACGACTTTTGGTGCAGTCGCAGGCCCAAATTTAGTAGGTGTAATGGGAAGGTTTGCTCATTCAATTGGAATTCCTGAACTTGCTGGTCCGTTCATATTATCAGCAGCGGCATTTATACTGGCGGGTCTTGTTCTATTTGTTATGCTTCGTCCAGATCCGTTACTTATTGCTAATATGATAGAAACATATAAACAAGAACATACATATAAAGGGCAACCAGTAATAGAAGAAGCGACAGAAAATAAACGAGGTATTACAGTTGGGGCAATCGTAATGATACTTACTCAAATCGTGATGGTTGCAATTATGACGATGACTCCAGTTCATATGGGGCATCACGGTCATGGATTAAGTGCAGTAGGGCTTGTGATTGGTTTTCATGTAGGTGCAATGTACCTTCCCTCTCTCGTTACAGGAATGTTAATTGATAAAATTGGAAGAACTACGATGAGTATAGCTGGCGGAGTAATTTTACTAGCGGCAGGTGTCATAGCTGCAATAGCGCCGAGTGATTCTTTAATACTATTAATTGTTGCTTTGTCTTTACTTGGATTAGGATGGAACCTCGGTTTAATAAGTGGTACTGCTCAAATTGTTGATGCAACTATACCTTCCACACGTGCAAAAACACAAGGGAAAATAGATGTGTTTATTGCGCTAGCTGGAGCTTCAGGTGGAGCGATGTCAGGTATGGTAGTGGCGAATTCAAGTTATGCGGCATTGTCATTAGCTGGAGGAGTGTTAGCTTTCATGCTCATTCCTGTTGTGATATGGGCTCGGACAGGTAAATAAAGTTAAGATAAAAGAAGCTGCGTTCAAAGGGAGGTAACCAATCTTTGAATGCAGCTTTTTTGTAGTGAATTGTATAAAAAACTTTTAGTTTAAATCCCACTCCACAATAAGCCCTAAATGCGTAAGCCCACCGCCAAATCCGTATAGTAAAAGTGTGTCTCCATTATTTAATTTTCCTTCTTTTCTAGCCAAATCTAGTGCAAGTGGAATAGAGACGGAAGATGTATTCCCCATAAATTCCACACTCGTTAATGTTTTTTGTGTTGGAATTTGAGATTTCTCACAAATAGATTCGATCATTCGTAAGTTAGCGCTATGGGGAATGAACCAGTCTATATCATCCATTTGCATATTTGCAGTATGTAATAGTTCTTTTATACCTGCTGGCACCGTGCTTGTTGCCCATTTATATACTTCTCTTCCATTTTGTACGATTTTTTCATTTGTTTGCAGTGGTGTGCCATTCATAGTAGTAGATAAGTTTGTTCTGTATAGATGAATGCCACCAGCACCATTTGTTCCCATGTGAGCAGCAATAAAGCTCGGTTTGTTTTCATCTCTTTCTAATAAAATAGCTCCAGCACCATCGCCAAATAAAATGCAAGTCGTTCTATCGGTGTAATCAGTAACTTTAGATAATGTCTCTGTTGCTACGACAAGTACTTTTTCGTGTGATCCAGAAGTGATTAAGCTATTCCCAACGTGCAAGCCATATGTGAAACCAGCGCAAGTTGCATTTAAATCAAATGCTATTGTATGAGGTATGCTGAAATGTTGTTGTAGCGACGATGATACAGTCTATATCTTCTAAGTTCTTTTTAAAAGTTGTACATAAATTTTCAATTGCTTGAATGGCTAAGTGTGAAGAGTATTCGTCTTTGCTCGCAATTCGTCTTTCCTTCATTCCTGTTCTTTGTACAATCCATTCATCGTTCGTATCAATCATTTTCTCTAAATCGTTATTAGATAATATTTGATTTGGAACATAAGTACCAATTGCAGTAATACGAGATTTAGAATGCATAGGAACATCTCCAAACTTATTTTTATAACCTGATACTATTATCAGATTATAAAAATGTTAATTAAGATTTTTCGTTTTATTAAGATCGATATATTTTAATAAAACGAAAAGGGATTTGAGGAGTGATGTCCAAATAATATACGGAAAGCTTCTAAAATTGATCATAAAGGGGTTTGAGATTCTTGAAAAGAATCGTATATGTATTGTCTCTAGTTTTAATTTGTAGCTTTATTTATTTTATTTTACCAGAGAAGTCTTACGCTTGTGAGTGTATGAAAGCATCACCGGAAGAGAGGTTACAAAAAACGGATGTAGTGTTTGAAGGTAAGGTATTAGAAGTTCAAGAGAAGGATGGAAAAATGGAAATATTATTTGAAGTGAAGAAAATTTGGAAAGGGACAAGCTCTTCGCAAATTATTATATATACAAGTTTTAGTAGCTGTACGTTTCCTTTTGGGGAGGGAGGAGAGTATTTAGTCTTTGCTTCTAATAGAGGAGAAGGGAAGTTAGAGACATCTATGTGCAGTGGAACGAAGAGATTAGATGAGGCAGGGGCGGACAAAGTGGTTTTAAGTCAAATCGCAAAAGAATCTGTTCCGACGAAGAAAGTCGATTTAAAAGGTGGCAAGCTGAACGGTTTAAGCTGGTGGCAAGTTGTTACTCTTTCTATAGGCCTGTTATTGATAGTAGCTGTTGTGATTTCTATTGTAAGAAGAACGCGCAAAAAATGACGCTTAAAGTAAAAATATAAAGAATTTCTTTAGCGTGAGATAGGTTGTTAAATCTTGTGAAAGCGAATTACTTATGCTACACTTTATGTAACTTAAAATGAACGGAGGGGCTTCCTTTGATCTTAATCAGATTACGTCTCAATACTTTGTGCCGATAATTGAATAGCGCTCAAAGGCTCTGTCTGTGTGCAGAGTGAACGGGATTGGTCTGCCTATTTTAAAGGAACCCTTTATTAAGCTTATATGTGAAAAAGAGGGAGGGACGAATACGCCCTCTTTTTGTTTTGCCTTTATAAATAGAATGGGATCGTATAGGTGAACACTTATTGTGGATGCGTATATGATTTTGGGACTTATTGACTATGAGATAGGATGAAAGTATAGCTTTCTCCTATTTCTTTGGTGAACCCTTATCCGTTTACGAAAACACAGGCAGTAACCTGTGTTTTTTATTTTACGTAATCGAAATGGAGGAATAAATATATGGAAGAATTATTACAAAGAGCAGTTTTAGTTGGAGTAAATTTAGGTAATGAAGATGATTTTGCATATTCAATGGAAGAGCTAACAAATCTTGCAGAAGCTTGTGATGTAGAGGTAATTGGGCAAGTGACGCAAAATTTACAACGAGTAAATCCGTCCCATTATATTGGAAAAGGAAAGATTGAAGAAGTAGCAGCTTATGTAAATGAAGTAGATGCGAATATGGTAATCTTTAATGACGAATTATCTCCTTCTCAAATTCGAAATTTAGAAGCAGATTTAGATTGTAAAGTAATTGACCGTACCATATTAATTTTAGATATTTTTGCGCAACGTGCGAAAACGAAAGAAGCACAGTTGCAAGTAGAGGTAGCGCATCTTCAGTATATGATGCCACGTTTAATCGGTCTTCGTGAATCGTTAGGAAGACAGAGCGGCGGAGTTGGTACGAAAAATAAAGGTGTCGGTGAGAAGAAATTAGAGTTAGATCGTCGTAAAATTGAAGAACAGATTTCAGTTTTAAATAAAGATCTAGAAGCACTTGTTGCCCAGCGTCAAACGCAGCGAAAGCAACGTAAGAAAAATGAAGTACCAGTTGTAGCATTAGTAGGCTATACGAACGCCGGAAAGTCAACGACGATGAATGCAATGCTTGAAATTTACAATGGTACAGAAGAAAAACAAGTATTTGAAAAAGATATGTTATTCGCGACGCTAGAAACATCTGTGCGAAATATTGATTTGCCAGATAACAAATCATTCCTATTAACAGATACAGTTGGATTTGTAAGCAAATTACCGCATCACCTTGTGAAAGCATTCCGTTCAACGTTAGAAGAAGTAGCGGAAGCAGACCTACTTATTCATGTTGTAGATTACGCGAACCCAAATTACGAACAGTTAATTGACATTACAAATGAAACGTTAAAGAAAATTGGAGTAGAAAATATTCCAACCATTTATGCTTATAATAAATCAGATATGGTAGATGTTGAAATTCCGAAAGTACAAGAAGACCGCGTTTATTTATCAGCGAAGAAACATGTTGGGATAGAAGAGCTTGTCGAAATGATTCGTTCACATATCTATAAAGAGTATACGAAGTGTGAAATGTTAATTCCGTATGATCAAGGACAGGTAGTTTCTTATTTCAATAATCATGCGCACGTTTTATCTACAAGTTATGAAAACGAAGGTACAAAACTAGAAGTAGAATGTAAGACGAGTGATTACGAAAAGTATAAGCGTTTTGCAATTTAATAAAGAAGGCGATCCTAATATATGTTAGGATCGCCTTTTTCTTATTCTGTAATAGAGGCCCACTTATAAGAATAAATTCCTGCAAATGGACGAATAACAACACCTTTTACTGTTGGACGTTCTAAATATACCAGGCCTGATTGGAAGATTGGAGCGATAGCTGC
This sequence comes from Bacillus sp. MMSF_3353, assembly GCF_030733445.1. Taxonomy (NCBI): domain Bacteria; kingdom Bacillati; phylum Bacillota; class Bacilli; order Caryophanales; family Bacillaceae; genus Bacillus; species Bacillus sp. MMSF_3353. The sequence continues at coordinate 81,174 of NZ_JASHJA010000011.1, read as the reverse complement.
ATCATCTTCCAGTAAGACTTTCTCTGCATCTTGGAACGCTTTCCAACGTGCTGGTAAGTCAGTTGCTAAAGTAGAGCTCGTTTTCTCAATTAATTCGTCGTATTGTTTGTTTGAATAGCTCATCTTATTAAACGGTCCGTCAGTGACAAACATATTTAAGAATGTTGTAGGATCAGGATAATCTGGTCCCCATGTAGAAAGTGAAATTTCATAGTCACCATTTCCTTCACGATCTAAAAATGCTTTTACTGGAAGGGGCTGTAATGTGATTTTTAAGCCAGGTAAGTTTTTCTCCAATTCACCTTTTAAAAACTCGCTAATTTTTTTATCGTTAGACTCATCAGTTGTTATGATTGAAAGTGAAGCGTTTTGTAAGTTTGTTTCTTTTTTTGCAGTTTCCCATAGTGTTTTAGCTTCTTTCACATTTGTTCCTACTTTTACATTACTTGTACTGCGAAAATCTTTATTATCAGGTCCTTTTACGAATCCTTTCGGAACAAATGCATTCGCAGGTATAGAACCATTATTTAAAATCGTTGTTGCGATTCCTTGTTTATCAAAAGCGAGCGAAATAGCTTTTCGAGCATTCTTGTTTGCTAATAAAGGATTCTTTTGGCTAAATCGGAAAAATGTCATAGAAGGACGTTCCATTTTCTTTAAGCTCGGATCTTTTTGATATTTATCGACAAACTCTGAATTAATCGTAATTCGGTCTACTTGTTTGCTTTCAAATAAATTAACGGCTGTGGAAGTATCTTTTACGATATTTACATTAATTTCACTTAACTTCACATTTTTATTATCCCAGTAGTTCGGGTTTTTTGACATTTTATAACTTGTATCATGTTTCCATTCACTTAATTGAAACGGCCCGTTATAAACTACATTTGCAGCTTCAAGTCCGTAATTTTTCCCTTGCGCTTCTACAACTTTTTTGTTTTGAGGATAAAATGTTGCGAATCCCATTAACCCTAAAAAGTATGGAACAGGGTGTTCTAACTGTACTTCAAGCGTTTTATCGTCAATTGCTTTTACACCAAATGAGTCAATTGGTAATTCTTTTTTATTTATTTTTCCTGCGTTTTTAATATCGAACATAATATGTGCGTATTCAGAAGCAGTTTCTGGATTAACAGCACGTTTCCATGCATATTCAAAATCATGTGCAGTAACTGGATCACCATTTGACCATTTTGAATCGTGTAATGTAAATGTATATGTTTTTCCGTCTTCGCTCAGCTTGTATGATTCAGCTGCTGCAGGAACAGGTTTATTGTCAGGGCCAGGCATATATAATCCTTCCATTACGTTGTTTAATGCAGCGTAAGAAAACCCATCAGTTGCGATAGATGAATCAAGTGTAGAAATTTCCCCAGCTTCTACAATGTTTAATACTTGTTTTGAAGATTCTTTTTTCTTTTCTCCGGTAGTTGTTGCCTCTTGTTTTTGACCACATGCTGTTAAAAACATAGATAATGTGATTGAGAGTGCAACGATTCCTTTAGTTTTTTTCTTCATAGTTGTCATCCTTTCCTTCATCTCTGTCCTAGTATAAAAGAAAATATAGAAAATTTCTATAAATAAATCCGATAAAACTTATAGAAAAAATATATTATGTAAGAAGTGATATTTCTGGAAAAAGAAATGAAACCAGTATAGAATAGAAATGTTTCAAAAGTCAGAATTTATCGAGGTTAAAGTTTTACTTTATTACACTTGCTGTAATAAATATATATTTTGTACAGGAAGGAGAAATACATATATGCAGGCAGTTTCGAAAAAAAATACAATGGAAACACCGACGATATATCGAATTCTATTTGCGATTAGTTTCGGTCACTTTTTAAATGACTCGATGCAAGCAGTCGTGCCGGCATTGTTTCCTATTTTGGAAAAAACGATGAATTTATCTTATATGCAAGTAGGATGGATTGCGTTTGCATTAAATATGACGTCATCGATTATGCAGCCGGTTTTTGGTATGTATTCAGATAAGAAGCCATCACCATTTTTATTACCGCTCGGTATGTTTTCGAGTATGCTTGGAATGATTGGACTTGCATTTGCACCGAACTTTATTATTGTTATCATTTCTGTTTTATTTATCGGATTAGGTTCCGCAGTCTTTCATCCAGAAGGTGCTCGAGTTGCTTATATGGCAGCTGGTGCAAAACGAGGTTTAGCGCAAGCGATTTATCAGGTTGGAGGAAATACAGGGAATTCCTTAGCTCCTATTTTTACAGCGCTAATTTTCGTTCCGCTCGGCCAAATTGGTTCTTTAGGTTTTACAGCCTTTGCAGCAGTAGGAATTGTATTATTAATTTTCGTATCAAATTGGTATAGAAATGAATTAGCAACTGGCGCTGTGAGAAGAAAAAAGAGGGCTGCGCTTGAGGCGGAAAATGCGATTGTAAGTACACATATTAAATTTGTTATTCTACTTCTTGTTTTTCTTACTTTTGTACGTTCTTGGTACGGTGCTGGTATAGGGAATTTTTATCAATTTTACTTAATTGAGCATTACGGTTTATCTATAAAAAATGCCCAGTATTTCGTATTCGCATTTATGATTGCCGGTGTATTAGGAACTTTCTTTGGTGGACCGTTAGCAGATCGATTTGGAAAGAAAACAATTATTGTATTTTCAATGCTAGGTTCGGCGCCACTTGCCCTTTTATTACCTCACGTTTCGCTCATGTGGGTCGTACCACTATTTTTATGTATCGGTTTTATTAGTTCAAGTAGTTTTAGTGTAATTGTTGTTTATGCGCAAGAGCTTGTTCCTGGAAAAGTAGGGATGGTATCTGGATTAATTGTAGGGCTTGCGTTTGGACTCGGAGCTTTAGGATCTGTAGTACTTGGGAAATTGGCTGACATATATAGTCTACAATTCATTATGTTACTATGTAGTTGTCTACCATTAATTGGACTTACTTCTTGGTTATTACCAAGTGATAAGAAAACGATAGAATAGGGGATGCACTATGAAATTATGTGAAAATGTTACAGAATTAATAGGAGATACACCTGTCGTCCGATTATCTAAATTTATTCCAGAAGACGCAGCGGATGTGTATGTAAAACTAGAAATGTTTAATCCATCACGCAGTGTGAAAGACCGCGCTGCCTATAATTTACTGCACGTTGCAGAAGAGAATGGTCTCATCAAACCAGGAGATACAATTATTGAACCGACAAGCGGAAATACAGGAATAGGCTTAGCAATGAATGCAGCTGCGAAAGGGTATAAAGCAATATTAATTATGCCAGACAATATGTCAAAAGAGCGTATAAATTTATTGAAAGCATACGGAGCGGAAGTAGTTTTAACACCGGCAGAACAAAGAATGCCAGGAGCAATTGCGAAGGCATTAGAACTGCAAAAGCAAATTCCAAATAGTTTTATTCCGCAACAATTTGAAAATCCAGCAAACCCGAATATTCATCGTTATACGACTGCACTTGAAATTTATGAACAAATGGATGGCGAGCTTGATGCATTCGTAGCAACGGCTGGAACTGGTGGAACTATTACAGGTACTGGGGAAACGTTAAAAGAGAAGCTACCAAACTTATATATTGCAGTAGTAGAACCAAAAGGATCTCCCGTTTTATCAGGCGGTGTTCCAGGTCCTCATAAACTAGTAGGAACAAGTCCAGGGTTTATCCCGAAAAACTTAAATACAGAAGTGTATAACGAAATTATTCAAATTGCAGACGAAGAGGCTTTAACGACAATGAGAAACTTAGCTAGACAAGAAGGTTTATTAGTTGGGCCATCGTCTGGAGCATCTGTTTACGCAGCAATTATGATAGCGAAACGTCTAGGCGCAGGTAAAAAAGTTTTATGTATTGCACCTGATACAGGAGAACGTTATTTGAGTATGGGATTATTTGAATGAAATTGATAGAAACAGCTTAATCGTGAAATTGTCACGATTAAGCTGTTTGTTTTAGGTTGTAAAGAGGGGGGAGAATGACAATGAAACTATTAAAACCAACAAATGAATATAGCGAACAAATTATAGAGTATCGGGAGGCATTTTTACATACGGATGAAAAACCACATGGTAGTAGTTCTTTACAAAATTTTGATTCTCTCGATAAATGGTTTGAAAAAGTGAGTATACAAGAAGTGGAAGAAAACTTACAAGGTAATCGAGTACCGTCTAGTCAATTTTTAAGTTTTGAAAAAGGGGAACTTATAGGTTTTGTGAATATTAGACATAGATTAAACCAAGAATTATTACTGGAAAGCGGTCATATCGGTTATAGTGTACATCCAAATAAACGTCGTCAAGGTTACGCTACGAAACAACTACAACTTGCATTAGATGAAGCACAAAAGTTAGGGTTACAGAAAGTGTTAATAACTTGCGATAAAGTTAATATCGCTTCGGCTAAAACGATTCAAAAGGTTGGCGGTATGTTAGAAGATGAAGTAGTTTCTGTTCATACTGGGGAAATTGTTCAGCGTTATTGGATAGAAATATGATTTAGTGGGACATTGAAAAGGGAATACAATGCATAATATCGAAATAGATAAATGAAAAGGTAACTGTGTACTGCAATTATAGGGGGAAATGAAGTGGGATTAAAAGAGAAAGCAATAGAAATGTCAGAGATTTATAGGAGAAATCCGAAAGTAGAGACTATTATTTTAGCGGGTTCAGTAGCTAGAAAACTAGAAGATGAACATTCAGATATAGAATTGCATATTTTATGGTCAATGCCACCAGAGGATGAGGATCGCAAAGGGCCAATTAACAATATTGGTGGAACAATTTTGTCATATCACCCTTACGAGGAAGAAGAATGGTCGGAAACGTATTTGACAAAAGAGGGAATTAAATTAGAGATTAGTAACTTTTTAACTGAAACTGTAGAGAAAGTTATTTCGGATGTGGTGGATCAATATGATATAAGTTATGAAAAACAATGTATCGTATCATCCGTTCATGATGGTGTTAGTTTGTATGGAGAAGAGAAAGTACATGAATTAAAAGATAGAGTGGTGGCATATCCAGAAGACCTAGCGAAACGGATGATTTCAGAAAATCTTTGGTTAAGTAATCGCTGGCATAATCGAGAGGCGCTTTTAAAACGAAAAGACTGGCTTATGTTATATGATGTTATTTGTGAAGTGCAAAGAAATATATTTGGGGTCTTATTTGGTTTGAATAAAATGTATGTACATCATCCGGCATTTAAATGGATGCCACATAATGTGGAACGAATGATTATTAAGCCTGAAAATCTATACGAGCGTATGGCAAATACGTTAATAGGGAAACCGGAGTATAGTGCACAGGAGTTAGAAGTGTTAATTGAAGAGCTATTACATTTAGTACAACAATATGCTCCAGAATTACATATTACTGAACAACAAAAACGTATACAATATGCGAAGTAAAAAAGAAGGGATGTAACAATGAGTTACCTCCCTTCTTTTTATTTGACTAATTTACCTAGTATGGGTAATCGTTGAAGTCTATCACCGAGAATATGTGAAGCAAGTCCGCTCGTTAGGACGAATAAAAGATAAACAATCCCTCCTACAGCGCCGCATATAAAGACAATGAGAAGTGATTCCATATAGGATTGTCCAGGAATCATCCATTTTAAAATCGCTTTTAATGCAATTACAACAGCAGACATTGCAGCGGAGTAAATTGTAATAAGAAGTACTGTTTTTGCTGTCTCACCAATTTTAAATTTCGCAAACTTAATGATGCAGTACAACATAATAACATTGGAAACGAGGTATCCAAGAATTGTTCCAAGTACAGCACCGTGTCCGCCAAATAAATGTAAGAGCGGTGTATTTACTAAAACTTTAACGAGAATACCGACTGAGAAAGCAATCATCGTTTTTCTTTGATAATCGATTCCTTGTAATATAGCTGCTGAAACTGTGAAAATCGCACTTAATATAGCAGAAGGTGCAAATGAAATTAAATATTGTGATCCCCCAAGTGCAATTTCAGGATTTACATAAACCATACGGAATGCATCGTAAGCGATGCTAGCAAGACCGAATGCAGCTGGGATAGTGAAGAATAATAAGACTTGAAATATCTTTGCAATTTGTTCTTGTAGTTCTTCTAGTTTCCCGCTTGTATACGATTTCGTTATAGCCGGAATGATCGTTAATGAGAATCCAGTTGCAAGAGAAGCTGGAATCATAATTAACTTTTGGGCATAGTTCGTTATATAAGCGAAAACTGCATTCGCTGTTTCTAACGGCTCGCCCATCGCCCTAAGGACATCAGCTACAGTATATTGATCTACTAACGTGTAGAGTGGAATTGCAATACCGACAAATACAATTGGGATTGCATATCGAAGTAATTCCATATAAATATTTTTTAATGGAATATTCGATGCCCTTGACTTTAATTCTCCTTCGGGAGGCTTTAATCTATTATATTTTTTCCAGTACAGCATTAAAATCGAAACGCTGGCAAGCGCTCCGATAACAGCGCCAAACGTAGCAACTGCAACAGAAGAGGCGACTGAACCCCCTAATAGTTTTGAAACGATAAAACTACCAACTAAAATGAAAACCACGCGCGCAATTTGTTCTACGACTTGAGAAACGGCACTTGGTTTCATATGTTGAAAACCTTGGAAATAGCCACGTGTAACACTCATAGCTGGTACGATAATAAGTGCGAAACTTAATGCTCGCATCGTAAGTGTTACGTCGGCGATAAATTGTGGATCTGGCGTTTTCGAGCGAATAATAAATTGTGATATGTATGGTGCTCCAATAAATAAAGTTAAAAAACCTAAAAAGCCCATAAACAACATTAATTTTACGCTAGAGTTGTATAATTTTTTGCTTGTACTATAATCACCGAGCGCATTATGCTTTGCAACAAATTTGGAAACGGCAATAGGAATACCAGCTGTTGAGAAGCTTAATAAAATACCGTACCAAGAGTATGCATATCCATATAAAGCGACCCCTTGTGTTCCGACTAATAGTTGAAAAGGGAAGAAGTATATAAAACCTAATATACGTGAAATCATTGTTGCACCACTTAATAAAGCAGTACCTTTTAAAACTTTTGAAGTAGACAAAATTCTTTCCTCCTACTCGTGCTGTCTTGCATTTATCGTATACTACTATAAACCTGTTAGAGAAGTTAATATAGTATGGAACATAAATATTCTAATATTATTCATTTAAAAGTCATATTTTACATTTTTTAAATAGAACGTAATACATAAAAATTCAAAATATAAGTTGACACTATTTTTAATGTGTGATAAAAATGATAGTAATCAATTCGGAAAATAATATTTGGGCAATGAAAGGGTATAGTAGTGAATATCTCCCTATTTCAGAGAGCTGATGGTTGGTGTGAATCAGTATATAGATTATTCATGAAGTTCGTCCTGGAGCATCTTTCATAAATCTCACATTGTGAGGAAATGAAAGACGGTAGTTTATACCGTTATCAAATAAAGTGGTGAAGATTGTTTCACAACTAGGGTGGTACCGCGATATTTATCGTCCCTACGTATTTACGTAGGGACGTTTTTTATTTAGGTCCTAACTTTGTTGTGGCTTCATAACTAGGGTGGTACCGCGATAATTTATCGTCCCTACGTATTTGCGTAGGGACGTTTTTTATTTAGGTCCTAACTTTGTTGTATCTTCATAACTAGGGTGGTACCGCGATATTTTTGTCGTCCCTACGTATTTACGTAGGGGCGTTTTTTTTATTATTAGGGAGGAAGTGAACGTATTAGAAAAGAGTATTGATAGAACAATATAAATACTGAACTGAAACAAAGAAAAAGAGACAGAGAGGAGATTAACAAATGAATTCACAGCAATGGACATCGAAATTAGGTTTCGTATTAGCTGCAGCAGGTTCAGCAATTGGTCTTGGGGCGATTTGGAAATTCCCATATATGGCCGGCATCGGAGGAGGCGGGGCGTTCTTCCTTATTTTCATCGGTTTCACATTATTAATTGGTTTACCGCTATTATTAGCTGAATTCGTTATCGGAAGAAGTACACAAAAAGAGGCTGTTGATGCATATAGAGAAATTGCACCCAAAACATTATGGCCATGGTTAGGGAAATTAGGGATTATAACTTGTTTCATATTACTTTCTTTCTACAGTGTTGTAGGGGGATGGATTTTATTATACTTATGGAATGCAATTACAGGTAGACTATGGGAAGGAAATGGCGCATACGAAGCTACGTTTGGTGAAATCATTTCCAATCCTTATTTAGCAGTAGGAGCACAGTTATTATTCATTCTTATTACTATTTTTATCGTAAGTAAAGGCGTACAAAACGGTGTTGAAAAAGTAAATAAATATTTCATGCCAGCGCTATTCGTTTTATTCTTTGTATTAATTGTTCGTGCCCTTACATTAGACGGCGCGGGAGAAGGAGTTCGTTTCTTCTTACAACCTGATTTCTCACATGTAACATCAGAAGTTATTTTATATGCGATGGGTCAATCGTTCTTCTCATTATCGGTCGGTGTAGCAGTAATGGTAACATATAGTTCATACTTACCGAAGGAAGAAAGTTTACCGCGTTCAGCATTTTCTATCGTAGCTTTAACATTAGTAATTACATTACTTGCAGGACTTGCAATTTTCCCAGTTGTATTTGCATTTGGATTAGAACCATCTCAAGGACCAGGATTATTATTTATCGTATTACCTGCTATTTTCAGTAAAATGGCGTTCGGAAAAGTATTCTTCGTTATTTTCTTATTGCTGTTCTTCTTCGCAACGATTACATCTGCTATTTCTATGCTAGAAATTAGTGTTGCGTCGTTAACATCAAAAGGTAAAGGCAAACGTGAAAAAACGGCCTTAATCGTAGGTTTATTAATCTTCGTTGTTGGAGTACCATCAGCATTATCATTTGGTATATTAAGTGATCTGAAAATTTTCGGAAAGACAATCTTTGATTTAGCGGACTATGCAGTGAGTAACGTACTAATGCCACTTGGTGTTTTATTAGTTTCCATCTTTGTTCCTTTAAAAATGAAGAAAGATGTATTAATGAAAGAGCTTGGTGTAAGTAAAAATAAAGGCTATAAACTGTTCGTATTATGGTTATTCTTACTTCGCTTTATCGCACCAATTGCGATTATTATCGTATTCTTAAATGTACTTGGCATTATTTAAAAAGAAAGGTAGCGTATCGCTCTATGATACGCTACCTTTTTACTTTGCTCTTTTTTGCAGTTCGTTTACTGTTACGAACTGATAGCCCTTCTTAGATAATGAGTCTAAAATACCTTCAATGGTCTGTAAATTTTCATTAGACTCATCGTACATAGAGTGTAATAAAATGATAGAACCTGGTTGTACATTTTTATTAACATATTCAATTTTATCAGCAGCAGATTTATAAAAAGTATCAGGTTCAAGGTCCCATGTGATTGTTTCGATATTATTTTTATTTAAATAATAGGGCAGACCAATTAGCTTTTTTCCGTTAGGTGGTCTAAAATCAATTTCGCCTGTATATCCTGTTTGGCGGATTAATGAATTCGTTTTTTCTATTTCTTCTTTAATAAAAGAAGGTGTTTTAAAAACCATTCTGTTATGAGAATATGTATGGTTTCCAACTTGGTGTCCAGATTGTACGATAGATTCTCCTAACGATAGGTTTTTTTCTAATTCATTTCCGATTAAAAAGAAAGTAGCTTTTGCATTGTATGTATCTAGTAGCGGTAATATTTGTTTTACATTGTTCGTAGGACCATCATCAAAAGTTAAAGCAATCACTTTTTCATTTGTTTCTACTTGGTTTGTTAAATTTCCAAACAATTGAAAACTTCTTGCGTTCATCAATTTGTATGTTCCAAATAATGCTACAGTAATAATGAATAATGTAACGATTGTAATAATTATTTTCTTTTTCATAAAGCAACCTCACTATATTTTTGAATTGGACTAAAAAGTATTATATCAAACTAAGTAATTTCATGCTTTAAAAAGGATGTAGATGCAAGGGGGAGGAATTTATCATATAATAAAATGCAAAAGGTATATTAGGAGGTGTTTATATGGCGATTACAATTCAATTGCCGGACACTGCAGCGTCTCATGCAAAGCCAAGTATGGAAATGGCGATACTTTGCGTGAGGTAGACAAGTAATATACAATCGCCTAAATGAGCTCGTATCATTTTTTATATTTGGCTTTGCACCTTATTGAAATGAACCATAAAAAATAAGGGGCGAGCAGAAATGAAATACGTTAAAGCTGCGACAGTTTTACCAAAAAGTTTAATTACTGAAATTCAAAAGTATATACAAGGTGAAACAATTTACATTCCAAAACAAGAAACGAAACATTATAAATGGGGTACACGATCTGGAGGAAGAAAACAATTAGATGAAAGAAATAAAGCTATTAAAGAAGCGTTTAAAAGCGGAATTTCCATTCATCAACTTGCGGAGGAGCATTTTCTTTCCGGAGAAACGATTAAAAAGATCGTGTATTCTAAATAAAAATAAAAGAGTCTAGTTCAATTATTAAATTGAACTAGACTCTTTTTTTGTTTTGTATCTATTGGATATATTGCGTATGAATGGACAAAATAATAGAAAAATGTGTCGTTTTTTTACTAAATAGAATATAGAACATTTGAGTGAAAAGCAGAAAGGTGAGCATTTATGAATCATATTGGACAAATAACGATAGAGCTTTTAATTGGTTTCTTTGTTCTATTAATTGCTACAAAAATACTAGGGAAAACACAAATATCTCAGCTAACCCCCTTTGATTTTATTTCAGCTATCGTCCTTGGTGAGCTCGTTGGAAATTCAATATATGATCCTAAAATTAAAGTGTGGTCTATTTTATATTCAGTATTTGTTTGGGTAATTTTAATTTATTCAATAGAAGTGATAACACAAAAAATAAGAGGAACAAGAAGGTTTTTTGAAGGGTATCCTTCAATTATTATCCGTAATGGAAAAATTGACCGAGAACAATTAAGTTCAAATCATTTAGATATTAATCAATTACAACAAATGCTTAGGCAGCAAAAAGATATTTTTTCAATTCGAGAAGTTGAATATATGATTTTGGAACCTAACGGAAACATAAGCGTTCTGAAAAAGAGCAAATATGAATCTCCTACTATAAATGATTTAAGTTTAAAACATAAGCCTGTATACTTACCAATTTCATTAATTAGTGATGGAAAAGTAGTGAAAGATAATTTGAGGGAAGCTGGTTTTGATGAAGGATGGCTGTATAAGCAAATAAAGCAAAGAGGGATTACTAAATTTGAGGATGTATTATATGCTGAATGGAAAACAGACGATGGTTTCTTTTGTCAGGAAATGGAGCGGTAAAATATAATCGATGTATGTAATATTCGTTTCTAAGTTATCTTTTACATATCAAAAAGCTGAATCATTGTATACAATAAGACTAGATCAACAATTTGTATGGAGTGATAAAGATGGAAGCTTTTATTAGAAGTGATCAATATAATTTTATAAAATCACAAGCTTATATTTTAGCAAATGGGCACGCAACTGCAAATGATAGAGGTGTAATTCAAGCGTTAAAATCACTAGCGATTGAAAAGATAATACATGTATTTGAGAATTTAACGGATGAACAGAAAGAGTTAATTGATACCGTATTAACAGTTCAAAATAGAGAAGATGCAGAATCGTTTTTACTGAAAATAAATCCGTATGTCATTCCGTTTCAGGAAGTTACAGCGCAAACATTAAAAAAATTATTTCCTAAAGCGAAAAAATTAAAACTTCCTGATATGGAAGAACTGAACATGAAAGAATTATCTTATTTAAGCTGGATTGATAAAGGGTCAAGCAGGAAATTTATAATAGCGAAAAATGATAAAAATAAGTTTGTTGGTCTGCAAGGAACGTTCCAGAGCTTAAATAAAAAGAGCATTTGTTCATTATGTCATGGACATGAAGAAGTTGGGATGTTTTTAGTTGAAATTAAAGGTGATGTGCCAGGAACTTTCGTGAAAAAGGGAAACTATATTTGCAAAGATGGTGTAGCTTGTAATCAGAATATGAAATCACTTGATAAATTGAACGATTTTATTGAACGATTGAAGAAATAAAGAAGGGACCTCTAGTATTTAAACTGGAGGTTTTTATTTTTTGAAGAAGTAATAATAGGCTTCTTTTGTAGCTGTAAATTTATAAAAAAAGTCGGGTCATTTATAATGAAATTAGATAAAAATATCTATTTGGATACAGTTGCTTATATGCAAGGAGGTAAAACATGAATTACATTTTACCGAAAGAAGAAATGTTAAAAGTGAAACGGTGGCCTAAAGATACGATAGCGGCAGGTCGTGGTCATACAGTTGCTCTTAAATCGGATGGCACAGTTGTGGCAGTGGGGCGAAATAAAGAAGGAGAATGCAATGTAAGCGGTTGGTGTGATATTGAAGCAGTCGCAGCGGGCAATGTTCATATGGCGACGAACACGGGTAATGCTCATACAATCGCTCTTAAAAGTGATAATACTGTGGAAGCGGTGGGGTGGAATAAGCATGATCAATGTGATGTAAACGACTGGCATAATATTGTATCGGTTGCGGCGGGGTGGCGTTGTACCATTGGCCTTAAACCGGATGGCACAGTAGTAGCAGTGGGGCGAAATAAAGAAGGAGAATGTAATATAAGTAGCTGGAGAGATATTGTGGTGGTCACGGCGGGTGACTGGCATACAGTTGGTCTTAAAATGGACGGAACAGTGACGACTGTGGGGAATAATCGATATGGCCAATGCAATGTAAGTGGATGGCGTGGTATGGTGGAGTTGGCGGCAGGTTATCTTCATACTGTTGGTTTGAAATCGGATGGCAAAGTGATGGCAGTGGGTAATAATAAACTTGGTCAATGCGATGTAGGCAGCTGGAAAGATATTATGGCAATAGCGGCTGGTACGAATCATACAATCGGACTTAAATCAGACGGTACCGTGGTGGCAGTCGGCTGGAATGAGTATGGTCAATGTAATGTAAGCGATTGGCGTGATATTGTAGCGATAGCGGCGGGTTGTGCGCATACGGTCGGTCTGAAATTAGATGGCACGGTGGTAGCAGTAGGTGATAATACATACGGTCAATGCGATGTAGGTAGCTGGCGTAACATCCGATTGCCTAGCAAATAGTTAATTCACAACAAATCACTAGTAATATTATTCTATTTTAGGAGTAATTATGGAATAGGATATGTAGATAAGAACCCCTTTTTAAAAGAGGTTCTTATTCTTTTCCATAAAATGAGTGTCTAAATGGAATTTTTGAACAAACTTTATTTCAAAGCTACAGTAGAAAGTATAAATTACAAATAAAGCATAGGAGAGCTGAAGAAATGCTTAAAAAGTTTTTGCTTTCTTTACCGGATGTTTTACTTGTATGCATTGTTATCTACATAACATACACAACTACTTTTAGTTTTGTACAGATGTTAGTAATTTCAATTGCAATCGGAATCGTCGGTGGTCTTGTTATAAAAATTTGTAAGGATGTATTCACGTATATAAGGTGGACAATTAAACAGAGGAAATCTTGAATATGTTGTATTGCTATTAGGAGGAGAGGAAATGAATAAGAAAAAGAGTAGAGTGAAAAATGAAATCGCACTTTGGACATTAACAGCGGTTGTTCTCATTATTGCATGGTACTTTTTTCAAAGATAAAAATGCATCGTACTTAAAAGGTACGATGCATTTTTATTATTTTTTTTGCCAATTTTCTTTTATAAAGTCTTCACGGCCAGATTCTTTTTGCTCAGTAGCATATTTCTCCGGATTTTTTTTATAAAAATGTTGATGGTATTCTTCAGCCTCATAAAAAGGTGCAGCCGGGCGAATTTCAGTTACGATTGGCTCTTTAAACATACCGCTTTCTGCAAGAGCTTGTTTTGATTTTTCAGCAAGCTCTTTTTGCGTTTCATTATGATAAAAAATAGCAGTGCGATAAGAGGGACCACGGTCAAAGAATTGTCCGCCATCATCAGTTGGATCGATTTGTGGCCAATATAAATCTAGTAATTTTTCATATGGAAAAATAGAAGGATCGAATGTAATTTGTACAACTTCTAAATGACCAGATGTACCAGCTTTTACTTGTTCATATGTTGGGTTTTCTACATGACCACCTGCATAGCCAGAAAGTACTTTATGAATACCAGGAAGTTCATCAAATGGCTTTACCATGCACCAAAAGCAACCGCCTGCGAAGGTTGCGAGTTCGTATGTTTTTTCGGACATTGTTGTAATCCTCCTAAATATATATGTTTTATATAGTATTATACAATCTTTTTTATTACGCAATAAAAAAGATTTAGAAGTAAAGGGAAATTGAAATATATTTCTTTATAAAGTCTTTAAAATTCCTTCAAAGTTTCTTTTTTTCTGAGTGTTATGATGTGAATCGAAGTGAAGATGTGAGGTGATAGACAATGAATCCACGTATGAAAATTAATAGTTTACAACAAAAAATGAAAGAGAGACTAATATGAAAAAGGAATTTATACAAAGCGATTTAAGAAATATATTGATTGCGGCATGCTTATTATTAGGGTTAGTTATTTTTGGATATTTTTTAATAAATAATTACCCAGGTACAAATGAAAAAAAGAAGTTAACAGATGCAACATCTACTTCAGAATCAATTACATCTATTGCTAATTCAGATGCCAAAAAAAGGGTTACAAAAACTTTTAATATTACGGCGAAAGTAGCAAGTTTAGATTTGGGAGATGGGAAAAAGGTAGATGCATGGACCTTTGATGGAACATCACCGGGTACTCAAATTCGAGTTAAACAAGGTGAACGTATTGTTGTAAATTTGAAAAATGAATTGCCAGAACCAGTTACAATCCATTGGCACGGATTAGATGTTCCTGCGGCGGTAGACGGTGTTCCAGGTGTTACGCAAAATGCTATAAAACCAGGTGATACATATACATACGCATTTAATGCTGATCAGGTGGGGACATATTGGTATCATTCACATCAAAAAAGTGCAATACAAACGGAGCGGGGACTATTTGGAACCATCGTTATTGAACCGAATAAACCAGCTGTAAAATATGAAAAGGATTATACAGTGGCGATCCATGAATGGAAAACAGGAGCCATAAAAACCCGTAAGCATAATGGCGAACAAGATAAAGATTGGGATAGCTACCCTAGCAATCATATTCGAAATGAAAAGGCGCAAACTTTAGAAGGCCCGTTAATGATGCCAAGTAATGATCAACTCAAAGATTTATCTGATGGAGATGATTACGATGTATTTACATTAAATGATACAAGTGAGGGACTACGATTGGATGCAAAACCAGGTGAAACAGTACGCCTTCGCTTAATTAATGCTGGGAATAATACGCATTTAATGACATTAGTTGGGGCGCCATTTCAAATTATCGCATTAGATGGTCGTGATATAAAAGGTGGGGACGAGCTAGATAAAGCAATTCTTCCGATGGGAGCTGCACAACGTTATGACCTTGTTTTTAAAATGCCGGAAACAACGAGTGTAAAACTTATTAATGTGGATCCATCTAAGAAAATGAATCGAATGTTAACGGCGACTATTGGGAACGGTTCTTTGCCGAAAAAACCTATTGATATAAAGAGTTATCCATGGTTTGATTTTACGAAATATGGAGAAAAAGAAGTTGGCAAGTTTACGATAGATTCAAAGTTTACAAAGGTCTATGATATGGATTTGGCAGAAGGTGTGAAAGATGTAAATGGACAAGAAAAATGGGTGTATACGATTAATGGAAAGACATCACCTGACATTCCACCCATTAAAGTAGAGAAAGGAGATAAAGTTAAGATTCGCTTTAAAAATAAGGGAGAAGAAATTCATCCAATGCATTTGCATGGACATACATTCCAAGTTATTTCTAAAAATGGTAAACCAATGGAGGGAAGTCCGATTTACTTAGATACAGTTAATGTTTTTCCGGGAGAAGAATATGAAATTGCTTTAGAGGCAAATAATAGTGGACTATGGATGGTTCATTGTCATCATCTCGTTCATGCGGAAAAAGGAATGCATACGATGATGAATTATGAGGGGGTAACTACTCCATTTTCTACCGGAGATCACTCAGGTAATCATCCAGAATAATAATACGGAGGTTTTCATGCTTTATAGAATGATAGTATTTATTTTAACAAGTGTAAGTATATTTTTATTTTCTCATAGTAGTGTATTTGCTCATACAAGTGTTGTAGGAGCCACCCCTAAAGAGGGGGAGGTTCTTACAGTACAACCGGAACAGATTATTCTTGAATTTAGTGAACCAGTTACAGGAAATGTAGTCAATATTGAACTGCTAGATCCAAGTGCAAAGAGAGTGCAAGTATCAAAGGTTGAAATATTAGATAACCCAACAAAAATAAAAGTGAAATTACCAAACTTAAATAATGGTACTTACACAGTAAGGTGGTCTATGATTTCTGCAGACGGACATCCGAGTGGGGGCAGCTATCCCTTTTCAATTGGAGAAGAAGTACAAACTAATGTAGTGGTAGAGGGAAATGCGAGTGGGAGTGGCTCAGTATTTTCAGATGTTATGATAGTAACACTACGCTATATTGTAGAGGGAATGATTTTAATTGGAGCAGGAGTAAAGTGGCTCGATATGTTTGTTAAACGTTATAGATTACCGTCCATATTGCAAAGAATGAAGAATATGAAAAAGATTTTCTTCTCTATACTTGTAGTAGGATTAATAGCTGAATTAATAGTATATAAGTCAGTTATTCCGAAGGGAAGTTTACTTATTCATTCGCCATTTTCAGTTATTATTATGATTCAACTGCTATTATTAGTTCTTATGTCTTTGCAACATATGGGGAACGAATGGTATGCGCTAGTTTGGGGATTTCTTGTTGCGAGTTTTTCTTTCACAGGTCATGTATGGATTACTAATCCAAATTGGGCAGCAGTTATAATTAGAATGGTCCATGTTATGAGTATTGCAGTGTGGCTAGGAGCACTTATTTATTTAGTTCTTGTTATAGCGTGGACAACATTATACAAAATTACATTTGATCAAAAGCGTTTCCGTAAACATTTTAGTAGTATTGCTGGTATTTCATTTATTCTAGCATTTCTTTCTGGGGAATTAATTGTGTTTCTACAGACAAGGAATTGGGTACTTTTTAATTTTAATTCAATATGGACGAACCTTTTAAATATAAAGATTCTTACTGTATGTATAATTACAATTGTAGCATGGAGACAAACGAAAACATGGGGTATCGATATTGGAACAGTTAATCGCCGTTTATTGCTCTTAGAAATGGTTCTAGCTATACTCGTATTATTAGCTGGTATTTGGATGAGTCAAGTTTCGTTTCCGGTGAATTCTGTAACAAGCTAAAATTATAATGTTCATAGGAGTTCTGTAATGTCAATCCGTATTAGATTGCTGTTGTCGTATGTTGCGATGGTAATTATTCCAATCGTTTTTTGCGGTATAGCAGTTATGTTAATTAGTGTTACTTTATTTGGTGATATTCGTATTGCAAAAGCAATCATTGGTCTTAATCAAAATAGTCATTCTCTCATTGATAAAGAGCAGGAGGGAGCTATTCGTACAAAAGAAGATGAAGATGATATTTTCAGTAGGTTGAAAATTCTTTCATCGTATGCTCCAGATAAATTGGAGGATATACATTTTTTAAAGGAAACTGATAAAGAATTAAACGATAATCAAGCAGGATTACTAATTCGAAAAAATGATGAGCTTACATATTCATCCCCATATTTTAAAATCTCTTCTTTTGATAAATACCTACCCGCATTTGAAACGGAAGGACAAAGAAAGGGAATGGATGTGAAAATAGAGGGTAATTCTTTTTACTATAAGCAATTTGATTACTACGATGAAGAGAAGGATAAGGTCAGTATTTTTGTATTTGAGTATGTAAATCCTTTAGAAGAAATGATTAGAGAATTTTTCCCGTATTTCGTATTCTCTTTAATACTTGGGTTAATTATTACGAATGGAATATTAACATATTTTATATCACGGAGTATTATTAAACCATTGCATTCATTAAAGCAGGCAACGGAAAGAATTCAAAAGGGTGATTTAGATTTTCAAGTAAAGCCACTTGCGAAAGATGAAATAGGTGAATTAAGTTTATCGTTTGAAGAGATGCGTGGCAGATTGAAGGAATCGGTCGAGTTGCAAATGCAATATGAAAAGAATCGTAAAGAATTGCTTTCAAATATTTCTCATGATTTACGGACGCCAATAACGGCTATTAAAGGTTATGTACAAGGAATTAAAGAAGGTATCGCTCGAACTCCAGAACAATTAGATAAATATTTAACGATTATTTATCATAAAGTGTTTGATATGGATCAATTAATTGACGAGCTTTTTCTCTTTTCAAAACTTGATTTGAAAGAGGAACCATTTCAATTTGAAGAGGTTGAAATTAACCAATACTTATCTGATTGCATAGAAGAACTACAACTTGAATTGCAAGATAAGGGAATTACAGTGAGATGGGATGCTCAAAAGGATACTTCTATTTTGGTAAAAGGTGATCGTGAAAAATTACGTCGTGTTATTACAAATATCATTTGGAATAGTGTGAAGTATATGGATAAAGAAGAAGGATATATAGGAATTCGCATGACCGAATCTATTGATTATGTAACGATTTACATAAAAGATAATGGGGTAGGAATAGAAGAGAAGGCGTTGCCTCATATATTTGAAAGGTTTTATCGTGCAGATCATTCTAGAAATTCTAAAACAGGTGGAAGCGGACTTGGTTTGTCAATTGCACATCAGATTATCACACAACATGGTGGTGATATTTGGGTAGAAAGCAAAAAAGGTAAAGGAACGACGCTGGCATTTACATTACAAAAAATCAATTAGAAAAAGGAGAGCATCTTGAAAAGAATTTTAATTATTGAAGATGAAGCTATTATAGCAGAGTTAGAAAAGGATTATTTAGAGGTTGCTGGGTATACAGTAGATATTGATTACTCTGGCGAAAAAGGGTTACAAAGAGTTCTGCTGGAGGATTATGACTTGTTAATTTTAGACATAATGTTACCGGGAATAGATGGATATGAAATTTGTAAACAAGTTCGATTGGAAAAGGACATACCAATACTTATGGTGTCCGCAAAACAAGAGGAAATCGATAAAATTAAAGGGTTAGGTTTTGGAGCAGATGATTATATTATAAAACCGTTTAGCCCGAGTGAAATGGTGGCACGTGTAAATGCTCATCTAGCTCGTTATGATCGTTTAACAGGAAAACGAGAACAAATAAAAGATGAAATTCGTATTCGAGGATTACTTATTGATAAATCGGCCCGACGTGTATTTGTAAATGGAACTGAAATCATGTTAACAGGAAAAGAATTTGATTTATTAACTTGTATGGCAGAACATCCAAATCAAGTATTTAGTAAAGATCGTCTCTTTGAAACTGTATGGGGGATGGATGTAATTGGTGATGCAGCAACGGTTGCTGTCCATGTGAAAAATATTCGTCACAAAATTGAACTCGATCCATTTGATAAATCATATATCGAAACAATTTGGGGAGTAGGGTATCGTTTTACACAGTGAAAAAGGCCAGCAAAAATGCTGGCTTTTTTTGCGTAAGTAGATTAAGAAATTACAAACAAGATCCTCCGCTCACATCAATTAATTGTCCAGTAACCCAGCGGCTGTCTGGAGAAGCGAGAAATGCCGCGGTATCGGCAATATCTTCTACTTCACCTAAGCGATTAAAAGCGGAAATGGTAGTGGCATACTGTTTCATCATTGGATCGCTCAAGAGTTCTGCATTCATATCGGTTTTAATAAATCCAGGAAGTATTGCATTCACTGTTATTCCTTGTGCTCCGAGCTGTTTTGCTAGCGTGAAAGTCATCGTATTAATAGCGCCTTTCGTCATACTATATGCAACGAAATCAGGTAAAGAAATACGAGTGGCAGCGGATGAAATATTAATAATTCGGCTATTGTCACGTAAACGAGATAGAGCTTGTTGGATGATAAAGAATGGTGCTTTTGCATTAACAGAAACCATTCTATCAAAAAATTGTTCAGTCGTTTCTTCAATAAAAGCACCAGGACCAATTCCAGCGTTGTTTATTAAAATATCAAATTTAGTACTACCAGTTCTTTTTTGTAATTCGCTATCTAAAGAACTATAAAGGGTTTCTACACCATGTAAAGATTCAAGGTTTGCACCGATAGAAAAAGCTGATCCGCCATTTGATTGAATTTCATAAACAGTTTCTTCAGCATCTTCTATTCGATTTCCGTAATGAATAGCAACTAATGCACCGTCGTTCGCTAAACGTTTTGCAATAGCACGTCCAATTCCTCGGCTTGCTCCTGTAACTAATGCCACTTTTCCTTTTAACATAGTTTTCTCATCTCCTCAAAAAAATTTTTATGTTATTAAGTTGTTTTTCTTTATGTAGTAATGCGAACATACTTAAGTAATATATGAGTATGTGTAAGAAGTTCATTCCGATTTTGTTTTGAGAAAAAATAAATAGACTTCTCTTGAATTGATTGAATTTTATTTTTTTTCGGAAAAACATGTTGACAATGAAAAGAACAACGTCCTATAATACGTTTAACAAATAAAAGTTAATTAAGAATCTTTAAACTTTATATGTTACATATGCAAAGAAGAGGAAAGTAGATGGTTATGATCGTTTCAGAGAGCTGCTCCTAGGCTGTGAGAGTAGTAACAATCGAATCATTGAATATCACCTCGGAGCATCGCTTGCGAAAGGGAAACTGAGTAGAGGGCGACGGCATCGTCTCCGGTAAAAGGACGGGGGTCTAATTGGACCTACAAAGCTTATATTTCGCGAGAAGTATAAGGAAGCTGAGTGGTACCGCGAAACTCTCGCCTCAGCAATCAAAGCTACTAAATTGTAGTAGTTGATTGCTGAGGCGAGAGTTTTTATTTTAAAAAATAGAATACGAAAATGCGTAGAAGAGGAGAGTAAATGAAGAAAATTGTTTCAGAGAGCTGCCCAGAAGCTGTGAGGGTGGTAACAATTTCATCATTGAAAATCACCTCGGAGTACTACTTTTGAAAACTAGTAAAAAGTAGCGGAGTTGTTTCCGATAGAAAAACAAAAGTCTAATTGGACTTGCAGAGCTTATATTTCGTGAGAAGTGTAAGGAAGCTGAGTGGTACCACGATTCCCTCGTCTCAGCAATGGATTGCTACAAGTATGTATGTAATCGATTGTTGAGACGAGTATATTTTTAAGGTTTATATACTGAATATTCTGTTAAAATAACTCATCTCAGCAATCGATATAGAAATAGATTGCAAAAATAGAGAGAAAAAAGAGGAGCGATGTGAGATGGGAAACCAGTATATTTATATGAATGGGGAATTTGTAGAAAAAGAAAAGGCAGTTGTTTCAGTATATGATCACGGTTTTTTATACGGAGATGGTGTATTTGAAGGGATTCGTAGTTACGGTGGAAATGTATTTTGTTTAAAAGAACATGTAAAACGATTATACGAATCGGCAAAATCTATTCTACTTACAATCCCACTGACAGTTAACGAAATGGAAGAAGCAGTTTTACAAACATTGCAAAAAAATGAATATGCTGATGCCTACATTCGATTAATTGTTTCAAGAGGAAAAGGTGACTTAGGGCTCGATCCTAGAAGTTGTGTGAAACCGAGCGTTATTATCATTGCAGAACAATTAAAGTTATTCCCACAGGAATTTTACGATAATGGACTAAGCGTTGTATCTGTTGCATCGAGACGTAATACGCCAGATGCATTAGATCCACGTATTAAGTCAATGAACTATTTAAATAACGTACTTGTGAAAATTGAAGCGGCACAAGCAGGAGTGTTAGAGGCCCTTATGTTAAATCAACAAGGATATGTTTGTGAAGGATCCGGAGACAATGTTTTCGTTGTGAAAGATGGAAAAGTGTTAACACCTCCTTCTTACTTAGGGGCGCTAGAAGGTATTACGAGAAATAGTGTTATCGAGCTATGTGAACGACTTAATATTCCATGTGAGGAAAGGCCATTTACTCGCCATGACGTATATGTAGCAGATGAAGTGTTTTTAACAGGAACGGCAGCAGAATTAATTCCAGTTGTAAAAGTTGATTCAAGAGAGATTGGAGATGGAAAACCAGGAAGTGTAACGAAACAATTGACAGAGGAATTTAAAAAGTTAACGAGAGAAAGAGGAGTACGTGTTCCAGGACTGGCGGAGAGCTTACTGTAGGTAGGGGAGAGGAGTTAATTAAAATGGAACAACATACAACACGTGAGAAATTACAGTGTGAAGATGTGACAGGTGCCGGACATGTTATTCAATGCTTGAAAAAAATAGGTGTAACGACTGTTTTCGGTTATCCAGGCGGAGCGATTTTGCCAGTGTACGACGCGTTATATGGAAGTGGTTTGAAGCACGTTTTAACTCGTCATGAACAAGCTGCCATTCATGCGGCAGAAGGATATGCGAGAGCTTCTGGAAAGGTCGGGGTAGTCTTTGCTACCTCTGGCCCAGGGGCGACAAATTTAGTTACGGGTTTAGCAGATGCTTATATGGATTCGATTCCTTTAGTTGTCATTACAGGGCAAGTTGCAAAACCTCTCATCGGAAAAGATGGATTTCAAGAAGCAGATGTTGTCGGGATTACAGTACCTGTTACGAAGCATAATTACCAAGTTCGTGATGTGAATCATTTATCACGCATTGTACAAGAAGCTTTTTACATCGCCGAAAGCGGGCGACCAGGACCAGTATTAATTGATATTCCAAAAGATGTTCAAAATGAAAATGTAACAAGTTTTTATAATGAAGTAATTGAGATTCCAGGGTACAAATTAGAGCCTATGCCAGACGGTAGGAAGCTTAGAGAGGTAGCTAAAGCAATTTCCGAAGCAAAACGTCCCCTTCTTTATATTGGAGGAGGGATCATTCATTCGGGTGGTTCTGATGAACTTATTCAGTTTGCGAGGGAAAATCGTATTCCTGTCGTTTCCACTTTAATGGGACTTGGTGCATATCCGCCGGGAGATTCGTTATTTTTAGGAATGCTCGGCATGCATGGAACGTACGCTGCAAATATGGCAGTAACAGAATGTGATTTATTACTTGCGTTAGGTGTTCGCTTTGATGATCGTGTAACAGGAAAATTAGAACTCTTTTCTCCGCATTCAAAAAAGGTACATATTGATATAGATCCTTCGGAGTTCCATAAAAATGTAACTGTGGAATATCCGATTGTTGGAGATGTGAAAAAAGCGTTACATATGTTGTTACATATGCCAATTCGTACACAAACAAATGAATGGCTTACGAAAATAGAGGAATGGAAAGCGGAATATCCTCTTTCCTACAATCAAAAAGAATGTGAGTTAAAACCACAGCATGTTATTAGTCTAGTAAGTGAATTAACGAATGGTGAAGCGATTGTTACGACAGAAGTAGGACAGCATCAAATGTGGGCTGCTCATTTTTATAAAGCGAAAAACCCACGGACGTTTCTAACATCTGGCGGACTAGGAACGATGGGATTTGGTTTCCCAGCGGCAGTTGGTGCTCAGCTTGCGAAAGAAGAAGAACTCGTCATTTGTATTGCGGGCGATGCTTCTTTTCAAATGAACATTCAAGAATTACAAACAATTGCTGAAAATAATATTCCTGTAAAAGTATTTATTATAAATAATAAATTTTTAGGGATGGTAAGGCAATGGCAAGAGATGTTTTATGAAAATCGTTTATCAGAGTCAAAAATCGGATCACCAGATTTTGTGAAAGTGGCAGAAGCTTATGGAGTGAAGGGATTAAGGGCGACAAATTCAACAGAGGCGAAACAAGTGATGTTAGAAGCATTTGCTCATGATGGTCCTGTCGTAGTTGATTTTTGTGTAGAAGAAGGTGAAAACGTATTTCCGATGGTTCCGCCAAACAAAGGGAATAACGAAATGATTATGAAGAGGTGGGAAGAATGAGTCATACTTTTTCACTCGTTATTCATAACGAGCCAAGCGTCTTATTACGTATAAGTGGGATTTTTGCTCGGCGTGGTTATTATATTTCTTCTTTACATTTAAACGAAAGAGATACTAGTGGCGTTTCTGAAATGAAACTCACAGCAGTTTGTACTGAAAATGAAGCGACATTACTTGTCGGTCAGTTGAAAAAATTAATTGATGTACTGCAAGTAAATAAATTATAAGGAGTGTATGGAATATGAAAACGTATTATGAGAAAGATGCAAAATTAGAGTTATTACAAGGGAAAACAGTTGTGGTAATTGGTTATGGATCTCAAGGTCATGCGCAGGCGCAAAATTTACGTGATTCTGGTGTGGAAGTTGTAGTCGGTGTTCGACCTGGTAAGTCTTTTGAAGTAGCAAAAGCAGATGGGTTTGAAGTAATGTCTGTTTCAGAAGCGGTTCGAACCGCGCAAGTTGTACAAATGCTATTACCGGATGAACAGCAAGCACATGTGTATAGAGCAGAAGTAGAAGAGAATCTCCGTGAAGGACAAATGTTACTTTTCTCACATGGATTTAATATTCACTTCGGACAAATTAATCCGCCAAGTTACGTAGATGTAGCAATGGTCGCGCCAAAAAGTCCAGGTCATCTCGTTCGCCGTGTATTTCAAGAAGGAAATGGTGTTCCGGCATTAGTCGCTGTACATCAAGATGCAACAGGCACGGCATTAAGTGTAGCGCTTGCGTATGCAAAAGGTGTAGGTTGTACACGTGCAGGTGTAATTGAAACGACATTCCAAGAAGAAACAGAAACAGATTTGTTTGGTGAGCAAGCGGTACTTTGCGGCGGGGTAACTGCACTTGTGAAAGCTGGTTTTGAAACGTTAACAGAAGGCGGATATCGTCCTGAAATTGCATACTTTGAATGTTTGCATGAATTAAAGTTAATTGTTGATTTAATGTACGAAGGTGGTTTAACGAACATGCGCCATTCTATTTCAGATACGGCTGAGTTTGGAGATTATGTAACAGGATCGAGAATTGTTACAGATGAAACGAAGAAAGAAATGAAACGTGTTCTTACAGAAATTCAGCAAGGTGAATTCGCGAAGAAATGGATTTTAGAAAATCAAGCTGGGCGTCCAACGTATAATGCCATGAAAAAAGCAGAGAAAAATCATCAGTTAGAAAAAGTGGGGGCAGAGCTTCGTGAAATGATGAGCTGGATTCATGCACCGAAAGAATTAGTAAAGAAATAGAGAAAGAGATTGTAAGTGAAAAATACGTAAGAGGGGATTTGACAAGATGAGAAGTGACATGATTAAAAAAGGTTTTGATAAAGCACCGCACCGTAGTTTATTAAAAGCAACTGGTTTGAAAGATGAAGATTTTGATAAACCGTTTATAGCTATCTGTAATTCTTTTATTGAAATTATTCCAGGTCATAAGCACTTAAATGAGTTTGGAAAACTTGTTAAAGAAGCAGTGCGTGCAGCAGGTATGGTTCCATTTGAATTTAATACAATTGGAGTAGATGACGGTATTGCGATGGGGCATATCGGTATGCGTTATTCGCTTCCGAGTCGTGAAATCATTGCAGATTCAGTAGAAACGGTTGTAAATGCACATTGGTTTGATGGCATGATTTGTATTCCAAACTGTGACAAAATTACCCCCGGTATGATGATGGCTGCACTTCGTATTAACATTCCAACTGTTTTTGTTTCAGGTGGACCGATGGCAGCTGGGAAGACTTCTAAAGGGGAGGTTGTCGATTTAAGTTCTGTTTTCGAAGGAGTAGGAGCTTATCAATCTGGGAAAATTTCAGAAGAAGAATTAAAGGATATTGAAGATCATGGCTGTCCATCTTGTGGTTCTTGTTCTGGTATGTTTACAGCGAACTCTATGAACTGTTTATGTGAAGTATTAGGTTTAGCTCTTCCTGGTAACGGAAGTATTTTAGCTATTGATCCAAGACGTGAAGAATTAATTAAACAAGCAGCAGAGAAATTAAAGATTTTAATTGAAAGAGATATTAAACCGAGAGACATTGTAACGGAAGAAGCAATTGATGATGCGTTCGCGCTTGATATGGCGATGGGCGGTTCAACAAATACAGTGTTGCACACATTGGCGCTCGCACAAGAAGCGGGTTTAGATTACGATATGAACCGCATTGATGCCGTTTCAAGACGTGTACCACATTTATGTAAAGTAAGTCCTGCCTCCAATTGGCATATGGAGGATATTGATCGAGCAGGCGGAATTAGTGCAATTTTGAAAGAGATGAGCCGAAAAGAAGGGGTGCTTCATTTAGACCGTATTACTGCTACTGGGCAAACATTAAGAGAAAACATTGCTCATGCAGAGATTAAAGATAGGGAAGTTATTCATTCTCTCGAAAACCCTCATAGTGAAGAAGGGGGATTACGTATATTAAAAGGAAACCTTGCGAAAGATGGGGCAGTTATTAAAAGTGGGGCAACAGAAGTAAAACGATTTGAAGGACCTTGCGTTATTTTTAATTCACAAGATGAGGCACTTGCGGGCATTATGCTTGGAAAGGTTAAGAAAGGCGATGTAGTTGTTATTCGCTATGAAGGACCAAGAGGCGGTCCTGGTATGCCGGAAATGTTAGCACCAACGTCAGCGATTGCTGGTATGGGATTAGGTGCAGATGTTGCGCTATTAACGGATGGACGTTTTTCTGGAGCTTCACGTGGTATTTCGGTAGGGCATATTTCGCCAGAAGCAGCTGCGGGGGGAACGATTGCACTTCTCAAGCAAGGGGATATCGTTTGTATCGATGTTGAGGAAAGATTGTTAGAAGTAAGAGTTAGTGATGAAGAATTAGATAAGCGTAAAAAAGAATGGAAACGACCAGAACCGAAAGTGAAAACTGGCTGGCTTGGACGTTATGCGCAGATGGTAACATCGGCAAATACAGGTGCAGTTCTAAAAATCCCGGATTTTGATTGAGCCAATTTAAAAGAGATAAGGATGATATATAATGGTGCAGAAGGTAAAGGAGAGAGTGAAAATTGAAGATATCTTAATGGCACATAATTGCATGAAAGATATCGTTATTAAAACACCGTTACAACGTGATACAGTTCTATCTGAGAAATATGATTGTGACGTTTATGTAAAACGAGAAGACTTACAATTGATTCGCTCTTTCAAAATTCGTGGTGCGTACAATTTAATTCAAAGTTTATCGAAAGAACAATTACAAAACGGTGTTGTTTGTGCAAGTGCTGGTAATCATGCGCAAGGAGTTGCTTATACGTGTAATTTATTGAAGATTCCGTCGAAAATCTTCATGCCAACAACGACACCTAAACAAAAAGTATCGCAAGTACAATTTTTCGGTAGTGATTTTGCAGAAATTGTATTAGTTGGTGATACATTTGATAGCTCTTTCCAAGAAGCACAGCGCTATTGTGAAGAAAATAGAATGACGTTTGTTCATCCGTTTGATGATCCGCATGTAGTTGCTGGTCAAGGAACAGTGGCAGTTGAAATTATGCATGATATGGAGAAACCAGTGGATTATATCTTTACAGCAATTGGAGGCGGTGGGTTAGCATCAGGTGTTGGTACATATGTAAAAGGTGTTAGTCCTGCTACAAAGGTCATTGGCGTAGAGCCAATGGGAGCTGCATCTATGAAAGAGGCTTTTCTTCAAAACGAAAATGTCGCGTTAGAGAAAATAGATAGTTTTGTTGATGGGGCAGCTGTCAAAAAGGTAGGAAAGTTAACATTTGAAACTTGTAAAGATGTAATTGATGATATTGTTTTAGTACCAGAAGGAAAGGTTTGTACGACGATTTTAGAACTGTATAAGAAAAATGCAATTGTAGCTGAACCGGCTGGTGCACTATCTATTGCAGCGCTTGATTTATATAGAGATGAAATAAAAGGTAAAACAGTTGTATGTACGCTAAGTGGTGGAAATAATGATATTGATAGAATGCAAGAAATGAAAGAACGTTCGCTCATTTACGAAGGGTTAAAGCATTATTTTATCATTGAATTCCCGCAGCGTTCAGGTGCGCTAAGAGAGTTTCTTGATAAGGGATTAGGGCCAGAAGATGATATTACTCGTTTTGAATACATTAAGAAACATAATAAAGAAAATGGCCCAGCACTAGTCGGAGTAGAGTTGAAACATAAAGAAGATTATGAGCAATTAATTACTCGTTTTAAAGAAAATAATATTCAATTTATGGAGCTTAATAAAAATCCTATTTTGTTTGATTTGCTTATTTAATAGAAGGAAAGAGTTAGCATCCAAATAAAAAAGATAGATGCAAACAGCGGAAATGCTGCTTGTATCTATCTTTTTATAATTACACTATATACTTTCCATATTCAAGTAGGATAAAGCTAGTTAACCAAAAGAGTATCGCAATGCGAATGATTACATACATAATAAATTCAAAGGTAGTAAGTTTTCGTTCACGTTTTATTTTTTTTAGAAGTTTAACAGAAAAAAATGAACATAAAAGTAGAACGGCTATAGATATTTTATAAATATTCTCTAACAAACTTACATTTTCTAATAAGTCTTTCAGCATGTTCATCACCTATTCTGTAAAGTATGTTACAGAGAAATAAATCTTGCGCTGTCTAGTTTCGTTTGTTTTTTATGTTCCCTGTATCATCAATTTCTACATCAGTTGAAATCGTTTGTAAATACTGTAGAGCTTTTTTCTTTTCTTCCTCATTTACAGGGGAAACTTGGTTGTTGCGAATGATGTAAGGATTGAATGACATTTGGACATCCTTTCCTTTAAAAGTTAAAGTTAATACGCCAGTTTCGGCGCTTTTCCCGCTTACATAACTTGGGAATAAAAAGTTACCTAATGAATAAGCGATAGGAACGTTATTATAATACTCAAATCCTTGTAACCAATGCGGGTGACTCCCGACAATCGCGTCAGCTCCTGCTTCAACCATTTTAGGTACATATTGTTTTTGGTATTCTACCGGACGATTTGATTTTTCAACGCCCCAATGCATATAGATGATTAAATAGTCTGCATCTTTCTTTTGCTCTTTAATTGTTTTTGTTACAAGATTTAAATCATATCCGTTCGCAACGCCAGGTTTATTGTCACCAGCTACCCAATTCGTATCAGGCATAAATCGAACGAAGGAAAGAAATTTGAACTTTTTCCCTTTTACAGTCATTTCTCGTGCAGTATATGCATCCTTTGCATTCTTTCCGGCTCCAATGTAAGGGAACTTTAATTTTTCAACGTGAGAAATCGTGTCTAATAATCCATCTTGCCCATAATCAAGTGTATGGTTATTCCCAATATTTACGATGTCATATCCCGTGTTTTTAATAGCTTTTAGTGTAGATGGATCACTTTTAATCCAAAACAGTTGTCCAGGAGCTTTCTTTTCTCTCGTTGTAAATGCTGACTCTAAATTAACGAAAGAAATATCAGCTTTTGTTATTTCTTCTTTTACATGTTGGAATGGATAATCAGCCCCGTTTTTTTCGATTACAGGACGTAATTGCCAATCTAACATTGTATCACCAGAGAAGGTGAGTGTGATTTCCTTGTCTTCTATTTTCTTTTCACTTGTTGAAGCTGTTTTACTAGATTTGTTTTGCAAATCGGGTTTGTCTTTCGCTTTTGAAATAAAAGAGTAGTTAACTAATAAAACAATTGGTGTAATGCAAAAGGCTATTAACAGAAATCGTTTTAGTAAAGTTTTCATAAATACCTTCCCTTTTGAGTTTATACCGCAATTTGTGGGCAATAAAACTCGCGCTAGTTAAAGTTTCACTTTATGTATAACTACAAATGCAGTTTATGTAGTGAAAACATTTGTTAATATTCTCAATATTAAGTTAACATATAGATAACCTGTAAATCAATGTATAAACCAAAATATAGAAATAAAGAATTCGAAGGGTGAAGAACGAGAGATGGTTATATTAGGAGCAGTTGTAAATGGGATTTGTATTATATTTGGTACTTTACTAGGAAAATTATTTAGTAGAATTCCAGAAAGTATGAAGGGAACAATTATGCATGCAATCGGTTTAGCAGTTACTGTGCTTGGACTTCAAATGGCATTGAAAAGTGAAAATTTTCTTGTTGTCATTTTAAGTTTAGTTATTGGTACCGTCATCGGGGAATGGCTACAACTAGAGGAAAAGTTAAAGCTGTTAGGAGATTGGCTAGAAAATAAAGTTGGATCGAAAGGGAAAGGGAGCATATCAGAAGGGTTTGTAACAGCTACTTTAATTTTTGCAATTGGTGCGATGGGCATACTTGGTGCACTCGACAGTGGGATTCGCGGAAATCATGATATTTTATTTACAAAGGCGATTATCGATGGGTTTATTTCTATTATATTAACGACAACTTTAGGAATTGGCGTAGTATTTTCGGCGATTCCAGTTATTTTATATGAAGGAGGGATTGCGGTTTTTGCAACACAAATTAATAGTTTGGTCCCGAAAGAATTAATGAATCAATTTATAGTGGAAATGACAGCTACAGGTGGTATTATGATAGCCGCTATTGGATTGAACTTACTTGGTATTATTAAAATTAAAGTGGCAAATTTACTGCCAGGTATATTGGTAGTTGGAATAATTGTTTCACTTATTTACGGTTACGGTTTAATAGTAAAGTAGTAGGGGATGGATATATATATGGAGGAATTTCAATATACAAAACGTGTGCATAACATATTGAAGATTGCAGCAGAAGAGGCGGAAAATAATATTATTCAATCAATTCATCTGTTTATCGGAATGAGTAAAGAAGGCACTGGAGTTTGTAGCGAGTTGTATATGTATTTGTTTCGTAACTTGGGTACGGATTTTTTAGAAAAATTTTCAATACGAAAACAATACGATTCACCGTATCAAGAGTATAAAAAAATAGGACAATATAAGGTATCTTATAAGGTGCTAGAAATTTTACAAATAGCGAAGAAACGTATGGAACGTTTCCAGCAAGTAATAATAAATGAAGGGCATGTTATATATGCGCTATTCCGCACGGATACGTTTATTGGAAATGCACAAATACAAAAAGATATATTACGTATTATAGCTGAGCCAAGAGATTTAGCGGTCGATCTAAAATATTTTGTTCCTACTTATAATCATTTAATTTGTACTGTTAGAAAGGCTAGCCCTTCTGATTTTGAAAAATTAGCAAGTTTTGTTAATGAGGAATTTGGTGAACGTTGGTTACATTCAATAGAGTATGGATTTCGTACATATAAAGAAAATTTACCTATTTATATAGCAGAACAAGAAGAAGTGATAGTGGGTTTCGCTTGTTATGATGTAGTGAGAGGAAAGAAGGGATTGTTTGGTCCAATGGGCACAGCGAAACAAAATCGCGTGAAAGGTGTAGGTAAGGAATTGTTACATCGTTGTTTACATAGTATGAAGCAAGAAGGATATGAATACGCAATTATTGGACAAGCAGGTCCGATTGAGTTTTATGAGCGAAATTGTGATGCGTGTTTAATACCGTTAGAGAATAAGTAACCAACTCCATATATGGGAGTTGGTTTTTTTATGAAAATAATGTAGAGATGTAGTGATTTTTACTAGAAAATAGCGGGTTTTGTAGTAAATCTTACAAATAAAGCAAATTACTAAACTTTTTACAAGAAAGGGTGTAGAATGGGTATCTAAAGAAAGAAGGTGTGAAAATGGCCAACTGGAAACGAAATTTAATGATTTGTTGGCTAGGTTGTTTTACCACTGCAGCCGGTATGAGTTTAGTAATTCCTTTTTTATCTTTTTATATTGAGGAATTAGGGGTGACTGGCACTTCTAGCATTGCACAGTGGTCAGGACTTGCATTTGGTATAACATTTTTAATGGGTGCGATCGTATCACCAATATGGGGAAAGCTTGGTGATATACATGGACGGAAATTGATGTTGATTCGTGCGAGCCTTGGTATGGCGATTATTATGACGCTTATGGGGTTTGTAACGGATGTGTATCAACTAGTCGCACTAAGGTTTTTGATGGGAGCAGTATCTGGTTTCCTTTCAACGGCGATGACATTTATTGCAGCAGAAACTCCGAAAGAGCATTCAGGTTGGGCAATTTCCACAATTTCAACTGGGGGCGTGAGCGGTTCTTTACTTGGCCCGTTACTTGGAGGATACTTGTCTGAGTTAATTGGAATGCGCCATGTTTTTCTTGTTACAGGAGCTTTTTTATTCCTTTCTTTTCTCATCGTTTTTTTCTTCCTACATGAAGAGAATCACTCCGCTCAAGCAAAAAAAGCACAACCGAAAAAAGTATGGACGATGGTTCCAGCAAAGCATTTAATTATTAGTTTATTTGTAACAACATTTATTATTCAACTTGCGAACATGTCAATTCAACCTATTATTACATTGTATGTAAAGAATTTAGAAGGCCCAGGAACGGCTCATATTGAAATGATTGCAGGCGCAGTCATGTCTGCGACAGGTTTAGCTATTATTATGGCAGCTCCTAAGTTAGGGAGATTATCAGATCGTATTGGACCTCAAAAAACGTTAGTTGTGGCGTTGTTTGCGGCAGGAATTATTTTTATTCCGCAAGCATTTGTAACCTCGGCTTGGCAACTATTAATTCTTCGCTTTTTATTAGGTATTGCACAAGCAGGACTATTACCTTCCGTACAAACTCTACTAAAACAACATACACCAACCCATGTAACGGGAAGAATATTTGGGTATAATCAATCGTTTCAGTTTTTAGGAAATATGATTGG
Organism: Bacillus sp. MMSF_3353; assembly: GCF_030733445.1. Classification (NCBI taxonomy): domain Bacteria; kingdom Bacillati; phylum Bacillota; class Bacilli; order Caryophanales; family Bacillaceae; genus Bacillus; species Bacillus sp. MMSF_3353. The sequence continues at coordinate 48,377 of NZ_JASHJA010000011.1, read as the reverse complement.
ACCAGTACTTGGTGGACAAATTGCAGCACATGCGGGCTTCCAATATGTTTTCTTTTCTACTTCATCACTATTATTTATTGCGTGCATTTGGGTTTATTTTCACAATAAGAACGAAGAGGTATCAGAGAAACGACATTTGGAAGTTAGTTAACTAAGTGAATGAAAAAGAAAAAGGATGAAGCGACGATTGCTTCATCCTTTTCTTTAAAATTGAAGACAAAGATAACTTAATGTACCAAGCTCGTAACTGCGGTGAATGACTTCACCGTTATTTTCACCGCTTCCCATAGCGATAAATAAAGGAACAAAATGCTCTGCTCTTGGTACTGCTAATTGTGCATGAGGGGCATTGTTCTCCCAATTAAATAATGCATCTTTATCAGTAGTCTGCATATGTTTAATAATCCAATCATCAAATTCAATTGCCCATTGTTCGGGTGTAGTTTGATTCCATTTTAAAGCTCGTAAGTTATGAACGGTAACACCGCTCCCGATTATTAAAATATCTTCTTGTCCAAGTCCTTTAAGTGCTTCTCCAATCTTAAATTGCTCTTTTGCAGGAAGGAATGGATTGACTGAAATTTGGACGACAGGAATATTTGCTTCTGGATACATACGGTGCAAGAGTGTCCATGAGCCATGATCTAAACCTCTCGTCATATTATGATGGACTGGAATACCTTTGTTTTTAAATTTTGTTTCTAACATAGATGCAATGTTAGAAGAGCCTTTCGCACGATATTTGATTTCGTATAACTCAGGAGGAAAACCTCCAAAATCATAAATTGTTTCATATTCGTTATCTGATGAAGAAATCGTTAATACTTCGCTTTCCCAGTGAGCGGTGAAAATAACAATTGCTTTCGGTTTGTATGTTTCGCCAAGAGTTTTTAAAAACCTTGTATAGTCTGTATCTTGAATAGCAAGCATCGGTGATCCGTGTGCTAAAAATAATGATGGCATCATAATAGAAACCTCCCCAAAATATAATAATTACTTTATGTAAGTAACTATATAATTTTATTTTCTGTTCGTCAATATATTAGTTTAAGAGCTAATTGGAAAAGTGGGTCATTTGTCATAATGAAGGCAATTGCATATAATACATAATAAGAATAATGAATGGATATTCATTTTTTGATATACATAATAGAGTTGGGGGCTGACGAAATGAACGTACAAGAAAGTTTCGTTACGGCATTGGATGGATCGGAAATTTATTTACGTAAGTGGCTACCAGAAAGAGATCCGCGAGGGATTATTCAAATTGCACATGGTATGACAGAACATGCAGGTGTTTATACAGACTTTATTGCTGCGTTATTAAAAGCAGGGTATGGTGTTTATGCACATGATCATAAAGGTCATGGGAAAACAGTGAAAAGAGAAGAAGATTATGGTCATTTTAAACCAAATGTAGGTTGGAATGAGGCTGTGTCTGATGTTATTTTTGTATCAGAAACGATAAGAAAAGAGCAGACATGCCCGTTATTTTTACTTGGCCATAGCATGGGTTCTTTTTTATCAAGACGTGCTGTACAACTGAAAGGTGAATTATATGATGGATTCCTTATTTCAGGAACTGGTGGAAATCCAGGGTTATTAGGAAGTATCGGTCATAAAGTAGCGACAATTGAGATGAAATTACGCGGAGAAAAAACGAAAAGTCCTATGTTAAACTTTTTATCATTCGGAAATTTCAATTCGCACTTTAAACCAAATCGTACGAAATTTGATTGGTTATCTTCAGATAATAATCAAGTTGATAAATATATTGCGGATCCGTTATGTGGATTCATTTGTACGACGAGTTTTTATCGTGAATTGTTTTCTGGTGTATTAGAAGTAAATAAGCTAGAAGAGTTCAAAAAAACACCGAAAAACCTTCCAATACATATTTTTTCAGGAGATCGTGATCCTGTTGGGGATATGGGGAAAGGTGTAAAAGAAGTATATGAAAACTATAAAAAATGTGATGTGAAAGATGTAACACTGCGTTTATATGAAAATGGAAGACATGAAATGTTCCATGAAGTAAATCGAGATGAAGTATTTCAAGATTTGATTTCTTGGTTAGATAAGCATATTGTATGAGAAGGAACCTCACTTTTTTGAAGTGAGGTTTCTTTAAGGAGATGGAGGAGTAGTTATGTGTGAATTTGTAAATAAAGAATATGTAGAAATAGATTTTCAAGATGTTTTGATTAAAGAAGAGAAATTGAAAAATTGTACGTTCATAAAATGCCGTTTTAGAGGGATAGATGCATCGGAAGTTTCTACTGAAAATTGTAATTTCATAGAATGTGATTTTACCGGTGCTCTTTTTAACGCTTCTATCCATAAAGGAACTACATTTGCGAATTGTAAGTTTGTTGGTGCGAATTTATTCGTATCGAAGTTTGAAGAATGTAAAATGACCGGCTCTGATTTTGAAGAAGCGAATTTAGACGGAATAACTATCATATCGGGTGATTGGTCATATACGAATTTAAGGTTCGCGAACTTAAGTAAACAAATGTTAAAGGGAATACGTTTAATTGAAGCGGACCTATATGAATGTAATTTAGAAAAAGCAGATTTACGTGACGCGGATTTAACCGGTGCACAATTAGGTAAGGCGAAACTTAGTGGTGCAAATTTAAAAGGGGCGATAGTTGATAGAATTGATTTTACAAGTTTTGATTTGAAAAATGTAAAATTAGATATAACACAGGCAGTTGCAGTAGCAAGATGTTATGGGGCTAAGGTGAACTAAATAGTTTGTAAAACCGTTCAAAATGCTGAACGGTTTTTTAAATCATAATAGTAGTATAATAGTAAATGAGGTGTTCATACTATGGAAGATAAAACGTTAGGTATACTACTAGATGTAGTTGGGGAATTATTTTCAGATGAAATATCAATTGCCGTTTCGAATACGAAAGAATATATTTACTATCGGCCAAGTAAACGAATTGATTTAAAGATTAGCGCCGGGGATCCTATTAAGGAAGGGACGATTGCTCATAAAGCAATGGTAACGAAGCAAAAAGCCTCTGAGTTTATTAACCGAGATGTTTTCGGTATTCCTTATCATGGAATGGCCGTACCATTTTCAAATAATGGAAAGATTGAAGGTTGCGTGACGGCGATTTATCCCGCTTTAACGGATGGAAAGTCAGTCGTTACTTTAAAAACAACAGACGGATGGGTTCCAGTTCCTTTTTCAAAGGTCATGTATTTAGAAGCTAAAGATAAAAAGACGTATGTGAATTCAGAAGAGTTAACAGGAACACATAAGTACTCGCTACAAGAATTCGAATACTTGTTGCCGAAAGATTCCTTTATTAGATGCCACCGTTCCTTTATTGTAAATGTTAATCATATTAAAGCGATTTACCCTGATACGCATTCTACTTTTGTACTTTCTATGGATAACGGAGAGAGGGTACCAGTGAGTCAGTCATACGCTAGCTATTTTCGTAAGCTTCTAGGATTCTAAATTTTTCTGCTTTAGAACCTAGATTCGCTGTTTTGTCTGAATTTTCGGCATTGTGTAAGAAAATCCCTATTTTGATGGTGTTAATGTGTAAAATAATTATGAATATTCATTGGGAGAGGGATTACATATGGAGAATAATTTAGATAGAATTAGGGATCAACGATTAAAAGATCGAGTAGTTACACCTGAAGAAGCAGCTTCATGGATTGAAAGTGGAATGACTTTAGGATTAAGTGGATTTACACGTGCTGGTGATGTAAAAGCAGTCCCATTTGCACTTGTAAACCGAGTTAAGAATGATAAATCTTTTAAAGTAAATGTTTATACAGGGGCTTCCTTAGGTTCGGATGTAGATAAATTATTTGCTGAGGCAGGAATTTTAGGGAAAAGATTGCCTTTCCAAGCAGATGCAACTATGCGAAAAGGAATTAATAACGGAGACTTTTTATTTGTGGATCAGCACTTATCTCATACAGCAGAGTTACTTCGTGCTGACGTTATGGATATAGATTTCGCTATCTTGGAAGCGGTTGCGATTACTGAAGATGGAATGATTATTCCAACCACTTCAATTGGAAATTCCTTAGCATTCTCCTTAAATGCTAAGTCTATTATTATTGAAATGAATATGGCTCAATCTACGCAATTAGAGGGGCTACATGATTTATATGAACCAGGTAAACAAGGGGAAAGACTCCCTATTCCGCTCGTAAAAACGGATGATCGAATTGGAACAATCGGTATCCCAATTGATGCTGAAAAAGTGAAGGGAATTGTGTTTACGAATCAACTGGATTCGCCATCGACAATTGTTCCTCCAGATGAAGAAACTGTTATTATGGCACAGCATTTAATAGAGTTCCTTCGAGAAGAGGTTAAAGTAGGCCGATTAACAAATCGTTTAGCACCGTTACAATCTGGAATTGGTTCAGTTGCTAATGCAGTATTGCACGGCATGCTAGATTCGGAGTTTGAAGATTTAGAAGTATATTCTGAAGTTTTACAAGATGCGGTCTTTGATCTAATGGATGCTGGGAAAGTCAATTTTGCTTCCTGCTGCTCCATCACGCTTTCTGAAGAGAAAATGCAACAAGTATTTTCTAACTTTGAAAAATATCGTGACAAATTAATGATGCGCCCGCAAGAGATTTCTAATCATCCTGAAATCATTCGTCGCCTTGGATTAATCTCGATTAATACTGCTTTAGAATTAGATATATACGGAAATGTTAATTCTACTCATGTTTTAGGTACAAAAATGATGAATGGTATTGGTGGTTCGGGTGATTTTGCGAGAAATGCACGCCTAGCTATTTTTGTTACTAAATCGATTGCAAAAGGTGGCAACATATCAAGCATCGTTCCTTTCGTTTCTCATGTAGACCATACTGAACATGATGTAGATGTTATCGTCACTGAACAGGGGTATGCTGACTTAAGAGGGCTTGCGCCAAGAGAAAGAGTGGAACTAATTATTGAGAATTGCGTACATCCAATGTATCGTGAACAGCTACGAGCTTATTACGAGGAAGCAAGAACAAGAGGTGGACAAACTCCTCATATTTTAGAAAAAGCTTTTTCTTGGCATACAAACTATGCTAAAAATGGAACAATGCTTGAAGCGGTAGTAGAAACTGTTTAGAAGTGCAAAAATGATTCTTAATATAATATGCCATAAAGGTTAAAAGAAAAAGAACGCCAATTTTCAGGAATGGCGTTTTTTTCTTTTAAAAAATTGTTACCTATTATGAGGAATTATAAAAGTAATCTCTTATTTACGGAAATAAGAGGTTTTTTTAATTACTTTTCGAATCATTTTAATAGTTATATATCAAAGGTGAGGAGAAAGAATCATGAAGATAAGAAATGCGTTATTAAGTGAAGCAAATGAATTAAGTGAACTTGCACTACATTCAAAAGCAACGTGGAACTATAGCGAAGCATTCATACTTGCTTGTAAGGAAGAGTTAACAATTACTGATGAGTACATAAAAAATAATTTTGTATATGTTTTAGAAAACGATAATACGAAGATTGGTTTTTTCTCATTTTTACGTAATGATAACGCTCTTGATTTCTTGTACATTCATCCTCGTTACAAAGGAAAAGGGTACGGGAAAATACTTTGGGAGTATGTATTAGAAAAAGCAAATGAGCTAGGAATAAAAAGTTTTACAATTGATAGTGATCCGAATGCAAAAGGGTTTTACTTGAAGATGGGAGCAAAGTTAATAGGAGAGACACCATCAACGGTTTTTGAGGATCGTTTACTGCCTCTTTTGCAACATGATGTGTAAAACAATTAATAGTAGGAGAAGATTAGAATGGATGATGTAAAGATAAAGAGGATATATGAAGCACTAGTAAAATCATGGTCGATTGAAACAAGTTTAAAGTGGACTATTGAGAATCCGGCAAAGGGACAGTGTGGTATAACGGCTTTAGTCGTTCAAGATATATACGGAGGAAAAATCAAAAAGACAAAAGTAGGGGAGGTGTGGCATTTTTATAACTGTATAGTTGGACAAAGGTTTGATTTTACAGGGACTCAGTTCAATGGAAGATTGAATTATTTGGATGTGGAATCAAATCGAGAAGAAGCATTTGCAGATACAAATGAAAAACAATATAGCATTTTGAAGGAAAAGATAATGAAAGAATTCAAATTATCTTTTGACTCTTAATCTTTAATAAGTTACTATAATGGTGGTAACTTATTAAAGGGAACTTCATAGAGTTGAAAGGGGAAATACTTTTGAAAACAACTTATGTAAACGCTACAATCGTAACGATGAATGAACAAAATGAAGTGATAGAAAATGGATATATCATTGTAGAAAATGATCAAATTATAGATGTAAAGAGCGGAGAATTCGCTAATGATTTTGAAGTAGATGAAGTAATTGATATGAAAGGAAAGTGGGTTTTACCAGGGCTTGTAAATACACATACACATGTTGTAATGAGTCTCTTAAGAGGTATTGGCGATGATATGTTATTACAGCCATGGCTTGAGACGAGAATTTGGCCACTTGAAAGTCAGTTTACGCCAGAGCTTGCGGTCGCTAGCACGGAATTAGGATTACTTGAAATGGTGAAAAGTGGTACAACATCATTCTCTGATATGTTTAATCCAATTGGAGTAGATCAAGATGCAATTATGGAAACGGTATCAAAGAGTGGAATTCGAGCTGCAGTTTCAAGAACTTTATTTAGCTTCGGAACGAAAGAGGATGAAAAGAAAGCAATTGAAGAAGCTGAAAAATATGTGAAGCGTTACTATAATGAAAGTGGTATGTTAACCACGATGGTTGCACCGCATAGTCCATATACATGTTCCACAGAACTGTTAGAAGAATGCGCACGAATTGCAGTAGAAAATCAAACGATGGTTCATATTCATCTTTCGGAAACAGAGCGTGAAGTACGTGATATTGAAGCACAGTACGGAAAACGTCCAGTAGAATATGCAGCAAGTTGCGGGTTGTTTAAACGCCCAACAGTTATTGCACACGGTGTAGTATTAAATGAAAATGAACGTGCATTTTTAGCAGAACATGATGTTCGAGTAGCTCATAACCCGAATAGTAATTTAAAACTAGGATCTGGTATAGCGAATGTAAAAGCAATGTTAGAAGCAGGAATGAAAGTAGGAATTGCAACAGATAGTGTGGCATCTAACAACAATTTAGATATGTTTGAAGAAATGCGTATAGCAACATTATTACAAAAAGGCATTCATCAAGATGCAACAGCACTACCAGTTGAAACAGCTCTTACACTTGCGACTAAAGGAGCTGCTGAAGTAATCGGCATGAAACAAACAGGATCACTTGAGGTCGGAAAGTGTGCCGATTTTATCACAATTGATCCATCTAATAAGCCGCATTTACAACCAGCAGATGAAGTGTTATCGCACCTTGTATATGCTGCTAGTGGAAAAGATGTAAGTGATGTAATTATTAACGGAAAACGTGTCGTTTGGAATGGCGAATGTAAAACGTTAGATGAAGAGCGTATTATATTTGAAGCGAGTCGTTATAAACGAGGTTTGCAAAGATAGGTAATTATATGTAGTTGAAAAAGCTATCCTTTTTTAAAAGGATAGCTTTTTTCTTGGACGAATAAATATTCAAAAGAATGTCGCATCTTTCTGTTAGTATTTCTGCTATAATATATTACGCTTTATAATATATTATACTTAAGGAGAACAACTCATGAAGCTAAAAAAGAGCCATTTAATGGTAATGGCACTTGTTACATCTTTATTATTAACAGCTTGTAATAATAAAGCGAATAAAAGTGACACAGAGGCAAAAAAACAAGTATTACATGTAACGGTATCGGAAGAAATCCCTTCTCTTGATACTGCGAAAACGATGGATGGTACATCAGCACATGTTATGCAAAACATATTTGAAGGGTTGTATGTATTAGATGATCAAGATCAGCCTATTCCAGCAGTAGCAAAATCGTTTAAAAGAAGTGAAGATGGTAAAAAATATACATTTGATTTGCGTAAAGATGCAAAATGGTCAAATGGAGACAGTGTGACAGCAAATGATTTTATGTTTGCGTGGAAACGTGCAATTAAACCTGAAACAGCGTCTCAATATGCGTACATGCTCTTTCATGTGAAAAATGCGAAAGAGATAAATAAGGGAACAATGCCTCTTGATGAACTTGGGGTTAAAGTTATAAATGATTATAAGTTAGAAGTGGAACTCGAACAGCCAATTCCGTATTTTTTACAGTTGTTAGCACTGCCGATTTACTTGCCACAGCATGAGTCATTTTTGAAAGAACAAGGAAAGAATTATGCATTGGAACCTAGTAATCTCATATATAACGGCCCATTTGTATTAGAGAAATGGAAGCATGAACAAGAGTTTCAATTAAAGAAGAATGCTACATATTGGGATGAAAAGAAAGTGAAATTAGACGAGATAAACTTTCAAATTGTAAAGGATACAATGACCGCTGTTAATTTATACGAAGCTGGTAATTTGGATCGAGTGCCTATTAATTCTCAATTTGTAGACAAGTATAAAGGAAGTAAGGAATTACATATGTCGAGCGAACCTGCAATTGCTATGCTACGTTTTAATGAAAAAAATAGTGCGTTAGCAAATAAGAAAGTGCGTCAAGCTATTTCATTCGCGTTAAATAAAGAGGATTTCGTTGCTCATTTTATTAATAACGGAGCAAAACCTGCAAGTGTACTTGTACCAGTTGGTCATGTAAATGAAGAGACTGGTAAAGATTTTAGAAAAGAAAATGGAGATCTTTCTCCATATGATTTGCAAAATGCGAAAAAGATTTGGGAAGAAGCGAAAAAAGAGCTTGGAGTAGAACAAGTAAATCTCGAGTTTTTAACATTTGAACAAGATAATGCAAAACGTATGGCAGAATATATAAAAGGTGACTTAGAAAAGCATTTGCAGGGACTCGCAATCCAAATTAAACAACAGCCATTTAAGCAAAAATTACAGTTAGAACAAACAGGAGATTACGATATATCTATGGCAAATTGGGGACCGGATTATAAAGACCCAATTAGTTATTTAGAACTCTTTACGACGGATAATCAGAATAACAAAATGAACTATTCTAATCGACACTACGATGAATTAATAAAGAAAGCGAAAAGCGATCTAGTACTAGATCAGAAGAAAAGATGGGAAGTTCTGCAAGAGGCTGAGCGTATTCTGCTAGAGGATGCTGCAGTTGCACCGCTTTATCAAATGGGATCAGCTTACGTACAAAAGGATTATGTAAAAGGAATTGAGAAGCATCAATTTGGTGGTGTTTATACTTATAAGACTGCTTATATTGCTAATGAATAAATAAAAAAACCTTACTTTTAAAAAGTAAGGTTTTTTTAAGAGTACATGGAATAAGGGAATACAGTACAAAGAAGCATACAAACAATCTCTTGTTGTAATTATGTTTGTTTTTAATTATATAAAAAATAATAGATTATATATTTTGTCATTGATATACTTAAAAGGTAATTAAGGTATTAAGATGAATTGATAGAGATATTTGTGTAGAATTATTTGAGTATTGTAAAAAAAGAGGGTCTTAAGTGTGTGATTTGAGCGGGGCTTTTTCTAAATGAATGAATTGGTATGTATAATACTTGGGCGATATTAATTTGGGAATCTCGGGGGATTCTTTGAAGCTAGAAAAAGTAGAGTCAAATTCCATGTACTATTAGGTCCTGGTGTAGGTTTATGGGGATTTGGTTTAAGGAATAAAGGGGATAATTAGTATGAATAAGAAAGTAAAAAGATTTAAATATTTTATGGTTGTATTAGCCTGTATTGCAATTTTTGGCACAATCTTACCTAATGCATTAGATCCAAATGAAACATTAGCAGGTAAAATTTCAATTGTAGTTTTTGGTACAATGGGAGCTTGTTTACTATTCTCTATTATGTATTTTATTGTAAAAAAAGCTATTTTAAGAGGTGGGAAATAAGATGGGACAAAATTTAGAGTTAGAATTTTAATTCATGTACATAAAAAAGGAGAATTTTTATGAAATTACTACGTTTATTTATGGTTCTCACTCTTGTTGTATTGTTAAGTGCATGCAATACAGCAACACAAGTCACAAAGGTTCAAAAAAATGGCGAAACGACTTTAAAAATTGGTTCGTTGCAAGGGTATTACGATGTGCAAACGGTTAAAGCTGAAAAAGGAAAAGTGGAAATTCCTTATGAAGCAGCCGTTGAGGAAGGTACAATTTTATTGCAAGTTACAAAAGATGATAAGGTTATTTATGAAGAAGAAGTTACTTCTCAAAAAGAAGGTCTGCTTTCTTTTGAAGCGCCAAAATCCGGATCATATGATTTAATTGTACGAGTGAAGGGTGAAAAAGAGAAAGCAAAAGAAATTCAAATACATACTAAGCTATGAAAAAACGGCAAGTGGAGTGCACCCGCTTGCCGTTTCCATTTTCGGTTGATTCTATCGCAACATATGTTTATCAATGTAAGAAGTGATCCGCTGAGTCCTACTGTTTATTCCGCCGAAATTCCTGATGAAGTTACAATAAGAGATGAATAAAAGAATGTGTTACAAACCTGATAACTCTTTTTTACAAGAGCAAAAGACTGGGTTTGAAGCGTTTGTATTTGAAAGAGTTCTAGATGGTAAAGGGGGACATAGGGTGATGATCTTTTTAAAGAAGGTGTCTCAGACTTTACTACAGATATTGATTATATATGGGGGTAAATAAGTTGAAAAACATTGAGATTCTAAATAAATACATTGAAGGGTTTTCCGATACTCTCCCTACGTGGTTAAAGTATTTAATTGAGGCAGAGGAGATACATTAAAACTATGAGAATGTACAAGTACTTGAAACATTAAAAACAGATGCGGTGTTGTACTATGTACACCGTACGCTGCAAGTGTTAGATGAATTGCCTATAGATGAAGAAGCGTATCGTATTATTGAAAAGGTACTAACGTATAGTGAGCTTGCAAAGGTAGGCTCTTTAAAACAGCGGGAGCAATGGAAGAAAAACGGGATTAATCTATTCGTACATAACGAGGGTTCTGCTGATATCTTTAGTGATATTCAGTTTATTGAACGTGTGGAGACAAACTTAAACTCTACTGAGTATTTGTTTATTCGAGATTTAATTAGAACACATGGATTAATCGGGCAGTATATCCGCGGGGAGGCTCGTTTGGACTCTCATGTTGATTTAATTAACACATATAAAGAAGAATACGGAGACGTTAGGTTAAAGGAGATTCTATACTATCTTAACCAATGCATTATTGAAGGCGTATCAAAAGCTTTGTGGAGTGAAGTGAAGAACGATGTGAAGATTACAATTGATGGCCTGTTTGATGGTTATATGGAGCCATTTACTTCTCGCATACATAGACTCACGCCAAAACATAAGGAGTCAGTATTTGAAAAAGATATAATTATGGGAAGCGAGAAGAGAGACGTTCAAATATTTTTATCTAATAAGGATTTGTGGTATGTAGAACCGTCTATGCATGCTCTTAGTTTTGAGGATATTTGGACAGTTTTTATTATGTTAAAGAACGAGATAGGATCTAGAAAAGTTCAGCATATACATTTCGAGAAATTGATGCAGCAGTTGCACTATGATTTCAAAGGCGAGAAAAAGGACAACGTGTATCGTAAGCGGGTTATTGAGAAATATCTACGGGAGTACCGTGAGAACGAGAAGCCGAATACAACGCATGTTTCTTTTAAGGCTAAAGTCGATGAAGATATGAAGACTGCGTATGTGTCGTTTCAGTTTTCCGCTGTAGGTGAGGCGTTAATTACCTTCTGTGTAGAGGCAGAAAAGATAGATATGATGCATGCTCGGGCAAATGTGCTGCTGTTTGATTTCTTCGGGTTACGTAAGGATGCATATGATAGATTCCATAACGAAGAAGTGTATCTGGAGCATATGAATAGTTCGGCTGATGATAAACGAATTATTCTTGATTATATAAGGGGAGATACGATTGTAGATGTCGGAGCCGGTGGTGGTGTCATGTTAGACATGATCGAAGAAGAGACCGAGGACAAACGAATCTATGGTATCGATATTTCTGAAAATGTGATTGATACGTTGAAAAAGAAGAAGCAGAACGAGGGGCGTTCTTGGGATGTCATTAAAGGGGATGCAATCAACTTAAGCAGCTCGTTTGAAAAAGAATCGGTTGATACGATTGTATATTCTTCTATTCTTCATGAGCTGTTCTCTTATATCGAGTATGAAGGTAAGAAATTCAATCATGAAGTAATTAAAAAGGGGCTAAAGAGTGCTTACGAAGTGTTAAAGCCAGGAGGTCGTATTATCATTCGTGATGGCATCATGACCGAAGATAAAACGTTAATGCGTGTGATTCGTTTTAAAGATGCAGGCGGAATGAAGTTCTTAGAGCAGTATGTCCGTGAATTTAAGGGACGTATAATCCAGTATGAGATACTTGCAGACGATACAGTCAAAATGCCTGTTAACGATGCAATGGAGTTCTTATATACGTATACATGGGGCGAGGATTCCTTCGTTCATGAGGTGCAAGAGCAGTTTGGAATATTTACGCCAAACGAATATAAGGATTTCGTAAAGGGTATCTTTGGAGATAAAATAAACATCGTTCAAGCTATGAACTATTTACAGGATGGATATACACAACATCTTAGCGAGAAAATCGAGTTTAAAGATGAGTCTGGGAGTGCTGTTGCGCTACCGGATAGTACGTTTTTTATAGTTTTAGAAAAGAGGTAATGATGTTGAAAAACTTTAAGAATCTTTAGCTAAAGGGCGTGTTCTCTTAATTTTATACTGAGAAACAAGTCAGTTATTAAAAAATCAGGTAATTCAATATCAGGGTGTATTGATAAATGGAAATATAGGGCGAAATGATGAGCTTGGGCGTGCTCCAAAAGGGGTGAATGATGGAAACGGTTTTGTATTTATTTCTCATATTGGAGATGTATATCCAAGTGGGTTATTGCCGATTAAAACCGGGAATATTAGAACAAAATCGCTAGCTGAAATCTATCGAAACTCCCCTGTTTTTCAAAACCTTCGTAATCCTGACAATTATAAAGGAAAATGTGGTGTTTGTGAGTTTCGATATGTTTGTGGGGGATCTCGTTCTAGAACATATGCAATAACGGGAGATTATATGGAAAGCGAACCTTTCTGTGTATACATTCCAAAAGCATTGCGAAAACAGAAAAAGAACGTAAAAAAGGGATATGAGTAAGAATATGCTCATGCCCCTTTTTAAAATTATATAATTTATTGTACTTCGCATCAGTCGTATGATGATCTAAGAAATGAATAACACTCGGTTTCCCATCTTTCGTTAAAGATCCACTATCCTGATTTATTATGCTGAAACGAGTTTTTACGCATAATTTCTATTAAACCGATTTTAATAAAGAATAAAAATTCGTGTCATAGGGGATATCATCTTGATACATATAATTTTTTAGAACGCCTTCTTTTTCAAATCCTAATTTTAATAGCACTTTATTTGAAGCTTCATTTTCAAGAAATACAATTGCCCCAATACGCTTTAAGTGAATGGTATGGAAACCGTATGATATAACCTCAGAAACAGCTTCAGTCGCATATCCTTTTCCCCAGTATTCAGGGAAAAAGGCATAACTTAAATTGGCCCGTTTATGCTCAGAAGACCAATCGTGAAAACCGATGGTACCAATGAGTTCTTTCTTGTTTTTTAATTCAATTCCCCACTTTATACCGCTTCTTGCATTGTAACTCAGTTTAAAGTTATGAATGACTTGTTTCACTTGATCAACATCTTGTAATGGTTTTTGGCCATAATAGCGCAGTACGTCAGTATTAGAGAAGCATTGTAGTATACTCGGTGCATCTTCTTCGGTAAGTTCTCTTAAAATGAGTCGGTCGGTTTTCAATATAGGAAACATGCTTTCACTCCATTTCTTTTGAAACTAGAATGTATTGTTATTATATAATCTAGTCTGAAAATAAAGATTATTCAAGGGTAAAGTATGTTTTTGATTTGTGATAAAATTGATTGTGGAATATATTTCAAAAAGAGGTTTGTATATGGAGAAAAACTCAATTTTAATTGTAGATGATGATCAAGATATTGTTCGATTTGTTAACGCGAATTTAATGCAAGAAGGTTTTAAAGTTTTAAGTGCTCATAACGGAGAAGAGGCTTTAGAAATCATAAATAATAACAGTATTCAACTTGCTATTTTGGATATTATGATGCCAAAAATGGATGGGATAGAATTGTGCAGAAGGATTAGAGAGAAACATAGTTTACCAATTATGTTCTTAAGCGCAAAATCATCGGATGTAGATAAAGTAATTGGATTTAGTACTGGCGCAGATGATTATATTGTGAAACCGTTTAGTACAATTGAATTTATAGCGAGAGTGAAGGCTCAATTAAGAAGGTATACATATTTCAATCAAAATACTGTCCAAGTAATAGAAAAGAAAATAAACATTAGGGGTTTAGAAATAGATGAAGTGTCTAGAACAGTAATGTTATATGGAGAAACAATCAATCTTACGAAAACTGAATATGATATTTTGTACTTAATGGCAGCTGCAAAGAATCGTGTGTTCACTATTGAAGAAATATATGAAAGCGTTTGGAAAGAAAGAGCCTATGAAAGTAATAATACAGTAATGGTTCATATCGCAAGATTAAGAAATAAAATTGAAGAGAATCCAAAAGAACCGAAGTTTATACAGAATGTTTGGGGAGTCGGATATAAAATTGAAGATTAAATCATTACAAGGTATTAGAGCTAAGTTTTTTATCACATTCATATGTAGCATCTTATTAGCAACTGTAAGTATAATAGCGTTTCAAATTGTAATTGGAAATATATATAGTCATGTTACTGCGTTAGAAGAAAAATATTCACTTTTATATGTAATAGCTTTTTTAATTATTACTACAATATACTTTGCATTCATGACAAGAACAATGATGAAAAGGTTATCTGAAATAAATAAGAACGTGAAAGAAATAAGTAATGGTAATTTGGAGATACATATACCTATTTCAAAAAATGACGAGATTGGTGAATTAGCAGCGAATGTTAATAGAATGGCTAAAAGTTTAAAAGAGTCTATCGAAAATGAAAAAAAATCACAGGAAATGAAAACTGAAATGATTAGTAATATTTCTCATGACTTACGAACACCTGTAACATCTCTAATCGGTTACGCGGACCTGTTAGGAAGTCAGCTTCATACAAATAGAGAAGAATGTGAACAGTATGTAAGTATATTAAAGCGAAAAAGTTATGAATTAAAAAATCAAGTAGATGATTTATTAGATTATTGTCAAATAAATTATAGGGAGATTGAATTACATAAAAGTGTAGTAAATATGAAAGCGTTCAGTGAACAAATCATGATTGATTTTGTGCCACAACTAGATGATGCCGATATGAGCTTTCGTATTAAAGGTGATAACGAGTTACATGTGGAAATGGATGTGGCGCTTATGGTGAGGCTGTTCGAAAATGTAATTAGTAATAGTATTATGTACGGGAAAGACGGAAAGGAGCTTTTAATTCAAGTTTCTAAAAGCGACATGAATGTTGAAATAGAAATTAAAAATTTTGGACAATGCATTCCGAATGAGAATCTTCCTTACGTTTTTGAGAAGTTTTATCGTGGTGAAAAATCACGTAGCTCTCATACGGGTGGCAAAGGAATGGGACTTGCAATTGCGAGAAGTATAGCAGAGCTTCATAAAGGGGATATCACTGTGCGCAGTAACGAGAAAGAAACTGTTTTCACTATCGTTTTACCGCATTATAAAGAATTGTAAGAAAGTCGTAAGTATTTCTTTTATATGTCGTAATTTTCACTTCGTATCATGTAGAACAAAGATATGAGAGTGAGGATACATTATGTGGAAGAAGTATGTATTAGTAATTTTAGTTGCGTTTTTAATTATAAGTTGGAGTGTAGTTTATTTAGCTAAAGGTGTTATATCAGTCATTTTTTGGTGGAGTATACAAGTCTTTAGCATAGTATCACTCTTTATTTTGATAGGGGTAACGTTACTATTTGTGTGGAAAGGCATTTTCAGACAGCGAATAGATAGAGAGCTACTCTTCATCGTTCTTTTCTCTATAATTGGAGCTTGGCCCTTAGGGTGGTTTGCTAACATAGGGGGACTTGCTTACCCAGCAGATGTACATTCTATGAGTCCTAAGGTAGTCGTTCGTTTTCCTTTGAATGAACGAGCATTAATAGGTTGGGGCGGTGATCGGTTAGAAACAAACTATCACGTTATAAAACCAAATGAAAGGTGGGCATATGATATTCTCATTCCGCCTGCTGAAGTGAAAAGTCGTAAGTTAGGAGATTATGGAATATATGGAGCGAAAGTAATGGCACCAGCTTCTGGAACAGTTGTATCCATCAATAATGATGAAAAAGATGTAGTTCCGGGAGAGGATAATTTTGAGTCAATGGCGGGGAATCATATTTATTTGCAACTAGATGAATCAGGGACATTTTTGATTCTTGCCCATTTAAAAAAAGGATCAATTAAAGTGAGGGAAGGCCAACATGTAAATGAAGGAGATGTACTTGCTCAAGTTGGTAACTCAGGAAGTTCAAGTGAGCCGCATTTACATATTCATCATCAAAGGCAGGATCCATCCAAGGTGAGCATATTTCTTTCGGAAGGATTACCACTTTACTTTCGAACTGAAAAAGGTACGATAATGCCAGAAAGAGGTACATACATAAGTGGTAATGAAAAAAGGTATTCCAGTTTTATTGGAATACCTTTTCTCATTACCCTACAAATGTTTGATAAAGTAAGAAAATATTTAAAATGATAACAAGTGCAGCGATGATCCAAGCGATAAAGGTTGTTATGCGGTGATTAACGAGCGCACCCATAATTTTTTTATTGCTTGTAAACATAATAAGTGGCACTAATGCAAAAGCAATACCGAATGATAAGACGACTTGGCTCATGACTAGTGCGTAAGTTGGATTTACACCTAAAGCGATAATAACTAATGGTGGAATCATTGTAATGAAACGTCGTAAATATAACGGAATATGCATTCGAATGAAACCTTGCATAATAATATCACCTGACATTGTACCGACAGACGAGCTAGATAGTCCTGCTGATAAGAGCCCAATTCCAAATAAAGCAGCTGATACAGGGCCGACTAAAGTACTGAACTGGTTAAAAGCAACATCGAGATCTTCGACATGTAAGCCGTTTTTAAAGAATAGTGCAGCCGCAACAATTAACATACTTGCATTAATTGCTCCAGCGATAACCATTGCGATAATGATATCAATAAACTCGAAACGGAAAATTTTTTTCTTTTGTTCATCAGTTGTTCCGACCACGCGGCGTTGTGTCAATGCAGAATGTAAATAGATTGCATGTGGCATAACTGTCGCACCTAATATCCCTGCTGCAAGTAATATACTGTCTACACCTTGGAATTTTGGAATAAATAGTCCTGAAAGAAGGGGACTTAATTCTGGTTTTGCATAAAAAACTTGAATCCCAAATGCTATTACTACGATAAAAATCATCCCTGTAATAATAGCTTCTAGTGGGCGAAATCCTCTGCGTTGAAACTCAAGAATAATAAATGATCCGACTGCTGTAATTAAAGCAGCTGGTAACATCGGAATTCCAAATAATAAATACAATCCGAGTGCTGCCCCGATAAATTCCGCTAAATCTGTAGCCATAATAACGAGTTCACCTTGAATCCATAAGCCAATAGACACAGGTTTTGGAAAGTGTTCGCGAGCAATTTCAGGTAAATTATTTCCCGTAGCAATTCCTAATTTAGCTGATAAAGTTTGAATTAATACTGCCATTAAGTTAGACGCGAATATAACCCATAATAGTAAATATCCATATTGTGAACCAGCTGCGATATTTGTAGCAAAGTTACCAGGGTCAATATAAGCTACGGATGCGATAAAAGCGGGTCCTAAAAACGGTAACAGTCTTTTCCACCCTTTCGTTTCTCCACTTAAAGCTAAGTGTGCTGATTGAACAGTTGTACTTTGAGAAGGGACTTGTTCATCTTTTGATATATCTTTATTCATAGTAGTTTTCCCCTTTGAAATGTTAACTTGATGAAATTATTGTAAGTATTCTTATTGTTTATTTCAATACATTTAAATGTATCAGATGATATTTTTATTTGAACACAAATGTTTCCTTAGTGCAAATTATATGCCTTGCTGCAATGGATGGTGTTGTGTTATAAAAAAATGGGAGTTTATGGTGTGATTACATGGGGAAACATAATGAATTAAAGGGCTAATTTTGAAATTTATGTGAACATAGAGCCTATATTACAGCATATTAATTGATGGAAATGAAATTGTATGATATATAATATATTGGGATTACAACATAACCATAGTGTTTTGTGATGTAATCTTGTTTTTATTTTCGTTAACTTATAGAAAAAATTGTAAATAGAAGAAAATAGGCTAAGTACAATTTAGTATGTATTTTCTTATTATATATGTTTTGATATGAACGTTAACTTATACATGATTTTAAAATTTAGATAGGTGGTAGAAATAAATTGGCAACTACAAAACCATATAGAGTATTACTATATTACATGTACACAACAATTGAAAATCCAGAAGAATTTGCTGAACAGCATTTAGAATTTTGTAAATCACTTGAGTTAAAAGGAAGAATTCTTGTAGCGACAGAAGGAATTAACGGAACTTGTTCTGGAACTGTTGAGCAAACAGAGAAATACATGGAAGCAATGAACAATGATCCACGTTTTGCTGGAATCGTTTTTAAAATTGATGAGGCAGATGAACATGCATTTAAGAAAATGCACGTACGCCCTCGTCCAGAGTTAGTTACACTTCGTCTAGAAGACGACATTAATCCGAAAGAAATAACTGGTAAATATTTAGAGCCAACAGAATTCTATGAGGCAATGAAACAAGAAGATACAGTTATCATTGATGCACGAAATGATTATGAGTTTGATCTAGGTCACTTTAAAGGTGCGATTAAACCGGATATTGAATCATTCCGTGAGTTGCCAGATTGGATTAGAGAAAACAAAGAAACACTTGAAGGTAAAAAGATTTTAACATACTGTACAGGCGGAATTCGTTGTGAGAAGTTTTCTGGTTGGTTAGTTCGTGAAGGTTACGAAGATGTAGGTCAGCTTCACGGCGGTATTGTAACGTACGGAAAAGACCCAGAAGTACAAGGTGAGCTTTGGGATGGACAATGTTACGTGTTCGATGAGCGTATCTCTGTACCAGTAAACCAAAAAGAGCATGTTATCGTTGGTAAAGACCACTTTACAGGTGAACCTTGTGAGCGCTATGTAAACTGTGCAAATCCAGAATGTAATAAGAAAATTTTATGTTCTGAAGAAAACGAAGCGAAACATTTACGTGCATGTTCTCATGAATGTCGTGTACACCCACGTAATCGTTATATCGTTCAACACGAATTAACTGAAGAGCAAGTAGCTGCTGCATTAGAGAAAATCGAAGCAGGGAAGTAAGCTAAATTATTGTAATAAAAAAGTACTCCAAATTTTATTTTGGAGTACTTTTTTTACTATGTGTTTTTTATCAGTTTTTGTCGGTAAGTCGATATATCTTAAAAATCGCTGATATAATTTGAGTTGCGCCGATATATTCGAAAAATCGCTGATAAAAATTTCATTTACTGAAGCGTACCACATATTTGTAATTTGAAAATAACTTTCTTTACTTCCTATCATCTTTCTCTTTAACAGCAGAAAGTACAGTTTGTTTTACCCATGATTTTCTTCGTTTATGTTGTAGACTCCATTGGTATAAACTTTGCGCACCTAAAATAAGTGAAATGACTATGCCGCTAATTGCTATTAAAAGCGCGAAAAATTCAAGTGGAGACGAGATTTTGTTTGAATCGGTGTTTCTTAAAAGATCAATCATAGTAAACCCTAACATTTGGCCTACTACAGAGTAGAGCGTTAAAATTAATAGTAAAAGGCTATCTTTTTTAGAAGCGACATTTTCTTGATATTTAAACAAACTATCAAGATTTTGTTTTGCATTCGAGTATAGTACTTCAATGTTAAATAGATTTCTTAAGCGGAAGAAAATATCTTCACTCTGTGATTGGGATACTAACTCTAAAGAGAAGTAATTTGCTGTAAATGAATTGATTGAATAAATTAATTTCTCTATTTCATTTGTATCTTGTTCAATGTTAAGTTCAGCATAAGCGTTTGCCATTTTTAATAAAACAACTTTATGAAATAGATTTAATAACAAAGCGTAATAAAACTCCCCGTACATTTGACTAGCAAGTTTAGCGATTGCTTGCTCACCTTCATTTGTTATACATGTAAAAATATGTTCTTCCATAACAAAGTGGCGATTAGGAGCCCATCTTTGATAAGAATGTTTTGTTAAATAATCTTGAATATAAGGGATGTTATTTGCGCTAATATACGGATTGCCATCGTCTGTTAATCCGGAAAGACTGGAAGTTCGGTATACATCGATTATATGAAGGTCTGACTCTTTATTCACGGATAATAAAGTTTGTACATACATTCTTTGGTCTTCAAAGAAAGGAAAGGTTTGAAAGTAAGAGCTCCGCAATCTCTTTTTCTCAAAGAAGTCTGTTACACCATGAAATAAATCACCGAATATAAGTTTTTCCACTTGTGAGTATTGTTTTCCGTTACATTCAATACAAATAGTCTCGTTTGTATCATTTTTAGTCTCAAGTACACGGAAGCGGGCGGCGAATTCGATTGCTTCTGATAATGTCATGTTTGGAGCGGTTTCTACTTCTGTCCGAATTGTTAAGAAGCCAAGCTCATAAGGGCAAAGTGTTACATCAATAGAATGAATCTTGAATGGAACAGAAATCAAATTTGTTGTTAAATGTCCAGTTAAGTTAAGGTCTTTAGAATAGCGTTGTAATCCTTTTTGATGCTCTGAGTGAGGAAATAGAATTTTATTTGTAAATGAAAGATAGTATGCTTCCATATTTTGATGTGAAACTTGAAACTTTCCGTAGTATGTATTTTCATTTTCAAGATGATCGAGTCGAAAAGGACGGAAATCATTTTTCTGTAAGAAAGGGAACATATTTTGTTCATATCCAGTTTTAAAAGAAAACGGGAATATAAATTGAAATATAGCTGTTGTCACATCTTTTTCCTCGATTGTTTGTATTGCCTCCATTTACATTGTTTCCTTTCCATATATGCTATAAAAACAACATACCCAAATTTATTTGAAAATAACCACTGTTTTATACTCGATTAAGAATGAAAATTCAGCTTATTTAGTAGGGGACATGTATAATGTTATGTATATTAAATGTTATAAAATTGTATTTTGAAAAGGGGGATGTTGTATGCGTATTTTAGTATTAGGAGCTGGTGGCGTCGGAGGCTTTTTTGGAGGTCGATTAGTCGAAAAAGGAGAAGATGTTACGTTTCTTGTCCGCAGTAAAAGAAAACAGCAATTAGAGGAAAGGGGACTTGTTATTCGTAGTGTTAACGGGGATTTTTCCTTCCAACCGAAATTAATAACGAAAGAAGATCGAACTTCTCCGTTTGACGTTATTTTATTTTCAACAAAAGCGTATCACTTAAACGAGGCGATTCAAGATTTGAAGCCGTTTGTAGGTGAAAATACTGTCATCATTCCATTGTTAAATGGTATTGCTCATTTATCACTATTACAAAAGGAATTCGGCGTGGAAAAAGTAATTGGCGGTTTATGCTTTATCGAGACGACGTTAAACGATCAAGGAGAGATTGTACAAACGAGTGTTGCCAACAGACTTGTATTTGGAGAAATGAAGTCTCAAGATTCAGAGAGAATAAAGCATATTTCTAAAGCATTTGCAGGTACGAAATCTAGTTTTGTTTTAAGTGAAAATATTATGCAAGATATGTGGCATAAATATTTATTTATTACTGTAATGTCGGGTGTGACGACATTAATGCGTGCAGCGATAGGACCGATTCGCGAAAGTGAAGGTGGACGCGATTTTATCCAAAACTTATTTGAAGAATGTGTGCAAATCATGAGATCTATGAAAGCTCCAGTTAAGGATGGAATTGCCCAAGAACATATGAAAAAAATTGATAAAATTTCGTATGATATGAAGTCATCGATGCAGCGTGATATGGAAAAAGGTTCGTTCGTTGAAGGCGAGCACATACAAGGATACTTACTAGATGTAGCGGAACAATTTTCTATAGAAGCACCATTATTAGGGGCAGTATATCAAAATTTGAAAGTGTATGAAGAAATGACCTTTAACAGATCAGCAATACAATTGGATGTATGAAAAAATAAAAAAGAAAGCAATATATAAGTGTATTGCTTTCTTTTTTATGACAAATTATTTATTTCTTTTCGTTCTATCTGTCAAATTTATTTCCTGTTCACGTTTACCGTATAATTGATTAATTTCATTTGCTAATGCATCTAAATAGGAATCGGAAAAAATAGGCTTCTTTTCTTTAGACATATGAGTCTCCTTTATCGATTTTTTAGTATTCATTATGTATATTTACCAGCGGATTATGCGCAATCATTTAAATTTTTTCTTTTTAAAAATTTTTGTTTACATTTTGAAAATAAAGGAGTATTATAATCCACAGTTTCAATTTTCTAAATCGCTGAAACCGCATGGTGCGGGGGACCCGTTCTTATGGATTAGTACTTAATCCAATGGGGTGAATCCTTGAAAAAGGTAGGGCTACTCATAGGCCCGAATCCGACAGCTAACCTCGTAAGCGTTATATTGAGAAGGAAGGTGGAGCTTGTGCGACAAAAAAAATAATGTCTACAAGTCTATTTCGTTATGGCTTGTAGACATTTTTTGTTTTCTGAAGAAATCGTTTACCCGCTGTAACTAGCAGAAAAGTTCGTACAAAATTATTGGAGAGTGGACAGCAGTGGTTTCATCAATCAAAAGGTTTTTAATTGGAAGGCCGTTAAAATCAACTGAGTTAGGAGAGCAAAAGCTTAATAAAACGAAGGCGTTAGCTATTTTATCTTCTGACGCATTGTCATCGGTCGCATACGGACCAGAGCAAATATTAATCGCACTAGCAGGCCTAGGAGCAGTAGCTTATTGGTATTCTATTCCTATCGCTGTTGGGGTATTAGTATTATTGACAGCCCTTATTTTATCTTATCGACAAATTATTTTTGCTTATCCGCACGGCGGGGGCGCATACGTAGTATCAAAAGAAAATTTAGGGATGAATCCAGGGCTAATAGCTGGAGGATCTTTATTAGTCGATTATATTTTAACTGTTGCAGTAAGTGTATCAGCAGGTACAGATGCGCTTACATCAGCTTTCCCTAGTTTACATGCACATAATGTAATCATTGCGATTATATTTGTTATATTGATTACTATTTTAAATTTAAGAGGGGTAACGGAATCAGCTTCCGTTTTAGCATATCCTGTTTATTTATTCGTTTTAGCACTATTTATATTAATTGGTGTAGGTATTTATAATATTATAACTGGTCAAGTTTCACCGACATTACATTCACCGATTGGAACACCAGTTGCAGGAATTAGTTTGTTTTTACTGTTACGAGCATTTGCTTCAGGAAGCTCTGCTTTAACGGGTGTTGAGGCAATATCTAACGCAATTCCAAACTTTAAGGATCCTGCACCTAACAATGCAGCGAAAACATTGCTCGCAATGGGTGCATTACTTGCAGTTTTATTTTCAGGAATTGTTTTCTTAGCTTATTATTACGGAATTAATCCAAGTAAGGAAGTAACAGTTGTTTCACAAATTGCTGAACAAACTTTTGGACGTAATTTCATGTACTATTTTATACAGGGTACAACTGCTTTAATATTAATTCTTGCTGCTAACACAGGGTATTCTGCATTCCCGCTATTAGCAGTTAACCTTGCAAAAGACAAATTCATACCGAGAATGTTTACGATTAGAGGAGACCGCCTAGGTTACTCAAACGGTATTATTATACTTGGAATTGCTTCGATTATTTTAATTGTAGCTTTCCAAGGGCAAACAGAACATTTAATTCCGTTATATGCAGTAGGCGTATTTATTCCGTTTACACTCTCTCAAACGGGGATGGTATTAAAATGGCTTCGTGAAAAACCTGAAGGATGGGCTTTGAGATTAACGGTCAATTTAATTGGTGCAGTCATTAGTTTTATTGTAATGAGTATGTTCTTTTTAACTAAGTTCGCACAAGTTTGGTCAATCCTTATTTTCTTACCTGCCATCATCTTCTTGTTCCATAGAATTAAGAAGCATTACGATGCAGTGGGTGATCAATTAAGTTTAAAAACTTGTGAGCCACTTGTTCCAATTGAGGGAAATGTAATTGTTGTTCCTGTAGCTGGTATGACGCATGTAGTAGAAAATTCATTGAACTATGCGAAGGCTCTTTCAGCAGATCAAGTTATTGCTGTATATGTTGCTTTTGACAGAGAAGAGGAAAAGAAATTTGAAGAGAAATGGAAGAAGTGGCAACCTGAAGTAAGGCTTGTTACCTTACATTCTCATTATAGAAGTATTATTCAGCCACTAACAAAGTTTATTGATACAGTACAATATAAAGCGAGTGAGTCAAATTACCGAGTTACTGTAGTTATACCACAGTTCATTCCGAAAAAAGGTTGGCATAACATTCTTCATAATCAGTCTAGTTTACTCATTCGTGCGTATTTACTCTATAAAAGAAATGTTGTTATTACGACAGTTCCATATCATTTGAAAAAGTAAGAAGATTTTTTAAGGATAGCTTTACGAAAGTGAAGCTATCCTTTTTGTGTATACACTATGCATAATTGCATACGGGTCTGGAAGATATATCAATATAATTTTTGTATCTATGAATAAGTAGAGGTTTTTGTTGTGATATATGGATATTTCAATTGAAAAAGTGAAGTGGATTATATTTTGAAATAAGGACAGGAAAGCTTGAAAATAAAGGGAATGAAAATACTTCTTTACGTTATATAAATAGCTGTGTTTAAATGACCTTACAGTACAAAACTTACATGAAAACAAAACGGAATTTCATATTTACGTACGTTATTTAGTTTAAAATGAATAATATTTTTATGTAATATATTCACTGTGTGAATGTGAGAATGGCTATAAAATAGAAATTTTATACAATATTATTCATACTAATCACATATGAAATGTTTTATAACAATAAGTAAGTACTGTAGCAATAAAAGTTGGGAGAGGTGGTTCGTACATGGATCGCGGTGAGAACGTTCTCTATTTTAACCATCTCAAACTATATGCAAGAAAATAGAATAATAAAATGCGATAGTAATAGTTGCTAATACATAGGAGGAGTTAAAGTGAAAAAGACTTTAATTACAGGGTTATTGGTTACAGCAGTATCTACGAGTTGTTTTATTCCTGTAAGCGCTTACGCTAAGGAAGGGCAAACAGAAGTGAAAACAGTATATGCACAAAATGTAATTGCTCCAAATACATTATCCAATTCAATTAGAATGTTAGGATCACAGTCACCGCTTATACAAGCATATGGACTAGTGATTTTACAGCAGCCAGACATTAAGGTGAATGCGATGAGTAGTTTGACGAATCATCAAAAGTTTGCAAAGGCAAATGTAAGAGAGTGGATTGATGAATATAATCCGAAGCTAATCGATTTAAATCAAGAGATGATGAGATATAGTACTAGATTTAATAGTTATTATAGTAAGCTCTATGAACTAGCAGGAAACGTCAATGAAGATGAACAGGCAAAAGCAGATTTTACAAATGCATATGGAAAATTACAATTGCAAGTACAAAGCATCCAAGAGAGTATGGAGCAAGATTTATTAGAGTTAAATCGATTTAAAACGGTATTAGACAAAGATAGTAGCAACTTATCACTTAAAGCTGATGAAGCAATAAAAACACTGCAAGGATCAAGTGGAGATATTGTGAAATTAAGAGAAGATATTAAAAGAATTCAAGGAGAAATCCAAGCGGAATTAACGACTATTTTGAATAGACCTCAAGAAATTATTAAAGGTTCTATTAATATCGGTAAACAAGTATTTACAATTACAAATCAAACTGCGCAAACGAAAACAATTGATTTCGTTTCTATCGGTACTTTAAGTAATGAAATTGTAAATGCTGCAGATAGTCAAACGAGAGAAGCAGCTCTTCGCATTCAGCAAAAGCAAAAAGAGCTACTACCACTTATTCAAAAGTTATCACAAACTGAAGCAGAGGCGACACAAATTACATTCGTTGAAGATCAAGTAAGTAGCTTTACAGAACTAATCGATCGTCAAATTACAACTTTAGAAACGTTATTAACGGATTGGAAAGTTTTAAACAATAATATGATCCAAATTCAAAAGAATGTTGAAGAAGGCACATATACAGATAGTAGTTTACTTCAAAAACATTTCAATCAAATTAAAAAAGTAAGTGATGAAATGAATAAACAAACGAATCAATTTGAAGATTACGTTACAAACGTTGAAGTACATTAAAAATAAGTAACGATATAGGGAGAGAAGAAAAATGACAAAAAAACCTTATAAAGTAATGGCTCTATCAGCACTTATGGCAGTATTTGCAGCAGGAAATATCATGCCAGCTCATACGTATGCAGCTGAAAGTACAGTGAAACAAGCTCCAATTCATGCGGTAGCAAAAGCTTATAATGACTATGAAGAATACTCATTAGGACCAGAAGGCCTAAAAGATGCAATGGAAAGAACAGGTTCAAACGCTTTAGTAATGGATCTGTACGCTTTAACAATTATTAAACAAGGGAATGTTAACTTTGGTAATGTATCCTCTGTTGATACGGCTTTAAAAGGGAAAGTAATTCAGCACCAGGATACAGCTAGAGGAAATGCGAAACAATGGTTAGATGTATTAAAGCCGCAGCTTATTTCAACGAATCAAAATATCATTAACTACAATACGAAATTCCAAAACTATTATGATACGTTAGTTGCTGCGGTGGATTCGAAGGATAAAGCGACTCTTACGAAAGGGTTAACTAGATTATCAAGTAGTATTAATGAAAATAAAGCGCAAGTAGATCAGTTAGTAGAAGACTTAAAAAAATTCCGAAACAAAATGACGTCCGATACGCAAAACTTTAAAGGTGATGCAAATCAAATTACATCTATATTAGCTAGTCAAGATGCTGGAATTCCGCTTCTGCAAAATCAAATTACAACGTACAATGAAGCAATTAGTAAATATAATGCAATTATTATCGGTTCATCTGTTGCAACAGCACTAGGACCAATTGCAATTATCGGTGGTGCAGTAGTTATTGCTACAGGTGCAGGAACGCCGCTAGGAGTCGCATTAATTGCAGGTGGTGCCGCAGCTGTAGGCGGTGGTACAGCTGGAATCGTATTAGCGAAGAAAGAACTTGATAATGCACAAGCTGAAATTCAAAAAATAACAGGACAAGTTACAACTGCTCAATTAGAAGTAGCTGGGTTAACGAACATTAAAACACAAACGGAGTATTTAACAAATACAATTGATACTGCAATTACAGCGTTGCAAAACATTTCAAACCAATGGTACACAATGGGATCAAAATACAATTCTTTACTTCAAAATGTAGATTCAATTAGTCCAAACGACCTTGTTTTCATTAAAGAAGATTTAAACATTGCGAAAGATAGCTGGAAAAACATTAAAGACTATGCAGAAAAGATTTATGCTGAAGATATTAAAGTAGTAGATACGAAAAAAGCATAATCGGATACGAATCGTTAGAGCGTTAAGTATTGATGAGTGATTTGAAGCTCCTGTTCAGTTGTGAGCAGGAGCTTTTTATACCCTTATAAAGAAAATAGGTGAAAAGTATGCAGAAACGATTTTATAAAAAATGTCTTTTAACGTTAATGATTGCTGGAGTGGCAACGAGTAACGCATTTCCTTTACATCCTTTTGCAGCAGAACAAAACGTAAAAACATTGCAAGAAAGTGCGGAAAATTATTCGCTAGGGCCAGCTGGATTCCAAGATGTTATGGCGCAAACGACATCGAGCATATTTGCAATGGATTCATATGCAAAATTAATTCAAAATCAGCAAGAGACTGATTTGAGTAAAATAAGTTCCATTAATAGTGAGTTTAAAGGAAATATGATTCAGCACCAAAGAGATGCAAAAATTAACGCAGCGTATTGGTTAAATTATATGAAGCCTCAAATTATGAAAACAGATCAAAATATTATTAATTACAATAATACTTTTCAAGCGTATTATAATAGCATGCTAGTAGCGATTGAACAAAAGGATAGTGGAAAATTAAAAGCGGATTTAGAAAAGTTGTATGCGGATATTGTAAAGAATCAAAATGAGGTAGATGTATTATTAGGGGATTTGAAAGCTTTTCGCGATAGAATGGCGAAAGACACAAATAGTTTTAAAGAGGATACAAATCAATTAACAGCAATTTTAGCAAGTACGAATGCTGGCATTCCAGCTCTAGAGCAACAAATAAATACATATAACGATTCAATCAAAAAGAGTAATGATATGGTCATTGCTGGTGGCGTACTTTGCGTAGCACTAATAACATGTCTTGCTGGCGGACCGATGATTGCGATTGCGAAAAAAGATATCGCAAATGCAGAAAGAGAAATCTCCAATTTAAAAGATAGAATTTCTGGCGCACAAGCTGAAGTGGCAATATTGACAGATGTAAAAAATAAAACAACAAATATGACTGAAACAATTGATGCAGCAATTACAGCATTGCAAAATATATCAAATCAATGGTATACAGTAGGGGCAAAGTATAATAATTTACTGCAAAACGTAAAAGGAATCAGCCCTGAAGAATTTACCTTCATAAAAGAAGATTTACATACAGCGAAAGATAGCTGGAAAGATGTAAAAGATTATACAGAAAAATTACATGAAGGCGTGGCGAAGTAAACAGTGGACTAGTTCCGCTGTTTATTTTTTTATCCTGTTTTTTGTGAGAGTTGGACTTGTAATTTGATATATAAATTTTCTGTGTTTTTTATCTATGTTATTAATAACATTTAGACAAATTGATACTAATAACATAGATGAATTTCTGATGGGGTACCATCAGAAAAATGGGGATTTACAACGCTAAGTCCATTTTTAAGCCGATCCCCTCATTTTTAACCATGTTAAGAAAGTTTCAATGGTCTTAAAGAATGTAACGAGATCATTTTTTGAATTAAAATGGTATTCTCCAAGTAAATTAAAGAGTAATTATTAAACAAAGTAAAGGTAGAAGTTGAAATAAGTAAATTGTTTTCAATCTTATAAAATATATTATTTTTGTATAAAAATAATATATTTTATAGCTCTTTTTTATTATTAGTGTAATACCCTAATCATTTGCAGCAGAATAGGGAAAAAAGATACCCTAAGGTGCCTTCCTCCGAATTGATATTAACCATGTTAAATGCTTGCCGGTGCATCGATTGAAACATTGATAGTAGTAGGACTTCCGAAAATAGAGATTTTTACAGCATCAACTACTATCTCATTGCTATCTTTATTTGATTCATTTCCTTCAACCATTCTATCTAGTTTGTCTGACCATGTTAACCCTGTAGCTTTTATCATGGCTTTAACAGTGTCTAGGTCTGGAGCGCCATTATATAAAATACTGTTAATTGTTTTATCATCTCTTCTCAGGCTCACACTAACCCATTTAGCTTCTGATGTACTATCTTCAGCTTTTGTGTAATAAAAACGATGAGTTTCAGTGCTTTCTTCATATTCAAGATTAAAAGGTAGTATTTGAATACCTTGATTAACTGAATCGTCTTTAATATTGTTGTAGTTTTGCAGATATTGATCTGTAGTCATATCCTGAAATGCTAATTTCCCTTTTGGTTTTGTTTCATCCTTTTTGTATGTAGGTTCAGATGACTTTGATTCAGTTGTAGTTTTCTCATCTGGGTTACAAGCAACCATCCCCATAAGTAATGCGCTAAAAGTTAATGCTGTAAGTAATTTTTTTTCATTATTATGCTCCTTCGTTTACAGATGACTTTCAACCAGCTTTTTAGCTTCCTTGTGAAAAATACGGCATTTTCTTCTCTTGTTACTTCTAATTTAGTTCTTTTTGTACCCGATTTACTAATCAATTCGAAGTGAATATAACCGTTAGTTAGTGACTTAGGTTTCTTAAATTTGATTTTCTTAATATCCTGGTATTATATCTCTACAATCCTCTTGCTAATGTCCAACACTTCTGAAGATTTGAAAGCGATTTGTTCATTATCGACGATTAAAACCCAGTTATAAGTCCTGAATTATTTCATCTTTATATCTCTCAAATAAAATATTTAAAGTAAGTATAACAAATTAAGGTCATCCATTTTGTTATACATTTTTCCTTTGTAAAGCGTAAAAAAGTAATGAATAGAACGATTGGATTATAAGAAGGCAATATCCAAAGTAATGTGAGATGCGTATGTTAATAATTTTTAATTTGAAAGTCTAGTTGCATCTTACGTTAAGGACGTTCTTTTGCAGTTATAACTATCTTGTTAGAAAATAGGGTCTAAGCTTCAGATGACAAGAATGGAAGTCATTCAAATAGAAACGAATCCTGTAATAAAACATTTAGTCAAAAAAGTGAATTCCAGTATGAGTTCTGATGTCTGCACTAAAAGTAAAAATCATAAAATCCGTTTAAGAAATTATGTGTAAAAGGAATAAACGGTGGTTATCCGACATGTCCTATCTGCTACAGCACAGAATAAGAAAAACCTATCATTGAATCAGAAAATGAACGATTGAAGAAAAAATGATAACAGTTTGCTCAATATGCTACGTTAATCCGACTGTTAGAAGGATTGAAATGAAAATATTGTCCGATTTAATAAAAGTGGTTGGCAAGCATTATGGATATCGAAAAAATATAGGGGAAGTACATTAGAAAATAGCAGATGGGGAATTCGGTATAGAAATCGATGTACTTGAAAAAATAGAAGTGCATTTAGTAAGACAGCCAACAGGTTAAAAGATTGGACTTTCTGATAAATGATTGTTATATACCTTTAACAAACTACATTTAAGCATTGCTCGCCATAACAACTTAGCTTTTTCAGTAGCTTAGATATTAGAACGTAATTTCGAGGTTGTAATAAGAAAGGGTGACGATTACGCGTGTAACGGAACAGGGGTAACTCAAAACGGTATTGGAGTGGATAGTAGGTATCCATTGGGATCATGTGCTTGCGAAGCAGGTGGTCGCCAGTCCCATAGAAGACGAGTACATGAAGAAATCGCTGCATTAACCATGGGGCAGGCAGATAAGAAGAAAATTATATCTCGTTCAATGGGGTTAGGGACATGAAACAACTAACACTGAAAGGTAATTAAACAAAAGCTTTATTTGAATTAGTTTTATTAATAAAAAAGAGCCGTATTACGGATCTTCTTAAAAAATTTATTAATCATTTGTTTTCTAACTAAAACAAAAACCCCAATTATATACTTTTCAGGAAAGTTAACGGAAGGTGACATTAATTGAATTAAAATTTGTATTTATCATTTGAATTAACCTTTACTGTTTCTATAAGTTCATGTTGTATACTGAAATTCGGTAGTAACAATAGAAATAGGAAATCAGACAAAAACAGTAATCTATGTAGAACCAGAGGTTACTTATGAATTTTTTACTATTCTTAAATATGAGAAGTTTATTATAGGTAATGTAGATTAATTAGTGGAATAGGTATTGGTAACGATAGGATAAAAAAGTCAAAATAAATAATTTTCGTTATAATTTTACCGCTTAACCGGAAAAAATGTAGCGAAAATACTATTTTGTGTTTGTTATAATTTAATTGAGTTTTTTATGAACTGTATTGTATTTATTCAAGTTCAGTATCTTATTCACTGTGTTTTAAAAAGCATTCACTTGTAATAAAAGTGAATGCTTTTTAATTTGTAGTTCTATTAAAGAGAACTTAATTAGCATGAAACGATTTAAAACCCTATAAAATCGTTTCATGCATATTTAAAGGAGGAAAATCATGATAAACAAAGCAATTGCTGAATGTATTGGTACATTTGTATTGGTACTATTTGGAACTGGAACAGCTGTAATAGGTGGAGGAGTGGAAGGAATCGGTATTTTAGGAATTGCGATGGCCTTTGGATTATCAATTGTTGCTATGGCATATAGCATTGGAACAATTTCTGGTTGCCATGTTAATCCTGCGGTATCTATTGCCATGTTTATAAATAAACGAATGACGGCTAAGGAGCTTGCGTATTATATAGTAGCACAAATCTTAGGTGCTTTATTAGGAACTGTAACCTTAGTAACCATTTTAAAATCATCGGGAATGACATTAAGTAACTTAGGTCAGAATAGTTTTGGAAATTTAGGGGCATCGGGTTCATTCATAGTTGAATTCGTGTTAACATTTGTCTTTATTTTAGTTATTATCGCTGTAACTGGTAACAAGGGGATTACTAATTTAGCTGGAATTGTAATTGGTCTTACTTTAGTGTTAGTGCACTTATTAGGTATCTCATTAACAGGAACTTCTGTTAATCCTGCACGTAGTTTTGCACCAGCATTATTTGCTGGTGGAGAAGCTATTTCTCAATTATGGGTATTCATTATTGCTCCAACCTTAGGTGGAATCGCTGCTGCTATGGTGGGGAAATCTTTATTGAATACTGAGAAATAACATTATCTATTTTTAATAAACACGTTGTCTTATAATGTGATAAAGATAGCTTGATGTGATAATTAATAGTATCCACTTCAAGTAGTAAGAGAAAACGTTATATTTTGCCATGATTTGAAAATGCCTCCAATTGGAATTGGAGGCATTTTCATTTAATATAAGAAAATATGTAGAGTCAATAAAATTCATTAATTTAGTGAGTCTTCTATATAAATACAAAAATAGCCGGTACTCGAATTGAGTATCGGTTATTTTTCCGTGTCATAATATCTATTATTGCTTTCCCATCTTTGCAATTATATTATAACTTAATGGGATTTGTTAAACGTTTTCATTTTTTCCTCTAATAAGGAAATTTAAGAAAACTTATTGAAAAGGATCTGTGTAATAATAATAACTGACAACTAAATAGGTTGTCTCCTTAAAAATTGCAAGAGCAAGATCCCTTATTGTAAACCTCTTCTGCATTCCTAGCCAGAAGAGGTTTCTTCCAATATAAATAGAGAATCTATCTTGCTTCCTCCTTTATTTTTGCTAATATGAAAAACTCAGATATTCGAAATTGATTATTATTAGAATCAATGATGTACCTTTGTGTATTATTAAAAAATGATTTAAAAAATAAGAATAATGTGATGCGAAATTTCCGTATCAAGAGAAAAATCATTAATTTTTTTGAAGAATTACTTTGATAGAATAAATATAAGAAGTTTTTCTTTGGTATTCGTCTCATGTGCCTAAAGAATTTGTATACAAAAAAACAAACATATCCAATGTATGTTTGTTTTTTTTGTAGCTAATTAAGAAATATTTTTGACTAGATTAATAATAGGTATTTAAAATAGGTTCAATACAATTAATGAGAATAGTAATGCTTGAAATATAAACATGCATTTTAACACATAAGGATAAATTTTAGGAAACCTATTTTTGCTTGTAACAGGAAATTTTATATTATTTTTAAAGTTTTTTTCATGAAATAATAGATTTAATCCTTAAGTATCTCCATGTTTTCATAGGAGATGTATACTTTCTGATTATAAGTGTTAGTTTATGAACTGTTTACTAAGAAAACTCCTCAATACTATTGAGGGGTTTTCTATTTAAAAAGCGGGATGTAAACTACTCGCCACTTAGCAAAACTTAAAGTGGGAGCTTCTCAAGTTCCGAGACGAAAGTAACCTTTCGTCTCCCTGAGCGTTACTTCGGGGTGTTCCAACCCTAGATGTTCAACGCATAGGCGCTCTTTTGGTACGGTTGATATTTTACGGAGGAACCGAATGGCTTGGTTTTCGCACTCTATTTTCTTCCTGCAACCTTCTATATCAAGTTATCAAAGAACTTCATATAGCTAATTTATCAAAAGTTTTTGGCTATGCCAAACCGAAACAATTATCCCACCTATCGTTGGGCTACGCTCTTCACATGCTTGAGGAAGGAGAATTCTTTCGGGGAATACTTTAAAAATTAAAGTCTCTATATTCACCATTTTTAATTTGAGAATTAGAACAGATTATACGGTTCTATTGAAATCTAAACGATAATAATTCATTTTAATATCATCGGCAATTCAACTATGTATATAGAAATACAAATGCAATGACTAAAATTATATGTTTTGTTACGCTATAACTAGCTTGATTTGTTTTCAGCTTAAACATAATAAAGCTTATTTGAATATTTTTAGGAGGTTTTTTTGAATGAAGTTATGTAAGGTGAAAACCTGGTTACCACTATCTGCAGCAATGATTACAATAATATCAAATCCAGTAGGGGCTGCAGCTTCAACAGTCTATACGGTTCAAAAGAATGATACTATGGAAGCGATAAGTAAACAATATGGAGTATCCGTACAATTACTTAAACAAGCTAATAGCAAAGCAAATGATCAAATTAATATTGGAGAACGTTTAACAATACCAAGATCGTCAACTGCAAACGAGTATGTTCAAAAGAATACTTCAACAGCTTCAACTAATACATATCAAGCAATTTACCAGGTGAAAAGCGGAGATACATTAAGTTCTATATCACAACAATATAAGGTTTCAATAGAGTCTATAAAACAAAACAATAAAATAGACGGAAATCATATTTTTGTCGGTCAGCACTTAAAGATCAATACTGGTATTTCATTACAAGAAGTGGACTTAATGGCTCGATTAGTAAATGCAGAAGCAGGAGGGGAACCTTATGCAGGGAAGGTTGCGGTTGCAAAGGTAGTGTTAAATCGGGTTAACACTAATGGCTTTCCAAATACAATTAAAGACGTAATTTATGAACCCATTAAAAACGGTTATGCATTTACTCCTGTTACAGACGGTAGGATTAATCAGCCTGCTACTCAGGAAGCAAGAATGGCAGTAGAAGAGGCTCTCACTTCCAAAGAAACAAATTCGGATTGGCTCTATTTCTATAATCCTCAAACATCCACTGACAAATGGATTACAACACGTCAAACTGTGGCACAAATTGGAAATCATCTGTTTGCTAAATAATAAATAATAATTGAAGTTTATTAAACTGTGACTATCTTTCATTTATATGCGTTTGCGTGTTAAAATTCATTTCATTATGTCAAGAATAAACCGACTCACTTTGTTTTTTTGCGTGAGTCGGTTTATTTGGAAGAAAATCAGGGTTTGCTACCCCATGTTGTTATGGCATGAACTTTTAATCAAATAGTAAATCATTAATATCTTGGATATCTTTTTTAGTAATAAATTGATGAATGAAATAAACCGGTGAATCATTAGGGTAAGAAGTTGTTCTATCATTGGTAATTATAAGATCGTATTTTGTTGAATTGTCTAGGTTTAAATGAATATTTATAGACTCTTCAAAGTGTGCCTTTAAAGTCATATTGGCAAGTTTTGCATACGCTGGATTTCCTGAAAAAGAAAATAATACATTCTTTCTGGAATAGGTGGAGTAAAGAATATGAATTGTGTGTTGTGCTAGGTGACTAATGTCATTTTCATTAAATTTATTCTCGTTGATGGTAGTATTCCACTTAGAAATAATAAGATGATTTGTATCATACATTTCTTTTAAGCTGGGAACTAGGTAATCTGGCTGTGTATAAAAGCAGTCCATTGAGAATTTATACTGTTTAGCAACATAAAGTTTATAAAAATAGATACATAATTCCGATTTTAAATAGTCACTTTTGATAGTATGTCTTTTATTATTAGAAATAATCATATCCACAAGCTTTAAAAAATCTTGATAATAGTTTTCGTTTTTTTTCTCAAGATATTTAAGAGTTTTGACTTTTTGTTGCGTAATACTAGTTGAACAAAGAAAGAAAGCAAGATTTAATGTGTCTATTTCGTCCTGAGGTAGGTTCACCATACAGTAATCCTCAATGATCGAAATTATTTCATTGAAACAAAGTGATTGTTCGAATGTAAAAATAACAGGGAACTTAATTTTAGTATCTGCGAAATGCTTGCCAATAATTCTCTGAATAGAGACATAAATAATTACTTTTAATAAATTAGAATCTATTTTTACATTATGCGAATTAAGAGTGTTGTTAATATTTTCCGTTAAATCGTTTGGTAGTGAAATTACATTTGTATACTGTTCTATACTAAAGAAAAAAGCTTTATAAAGAAATCTTATATTGATTTCTTCTCCGTTAATTTTAATCAAGCCTAGTTTAAATTCTAAATTATTGGGAGTTAATATAGATTTTTCAAAATCCTTTAAATTACTCCGTAATGTGGATTTATTTATATATAAAATTTGTGACCACTTTTCTAAAGAATAATACTTATTTATGAATATTTCTGTAAGGATTTTGAAAACCATACTGTCTTTTATGGATGACATAATAATTGGAGAAAGACTGTCAGTTGTTGGTTTTTGTAACATGTAGCCCCTAGATTTTTCTCCGATTATATCCCAAGTTTCAGGAAGCGAAATATTAAGTTCACTAATTTCACTTGTAATAGTCCGATTTGAACAGTTAATTTGTTTTGCCAATTCAATGGAGGATATGGATTTTTGTTCTCCACTTAGTATTTCAAGGATTTGAATTTTTCTTTTTGCAGATTTGTTATAAATTAAGCTTGATACAAGTATATTCATAGATTGTCTCTCCTAAAGCTATTCCTAAAAATTTACATAGCTTTACAAAATACCCTGAATTTATTTTACAAACATAAGATTGTAATGGCTAGTAAAAAATCTTCAATTTATTTATGTTGTAATTTTCGTTTTTTTTATAAATTGTCATATTTTTTATAGTGGAAATTTACAGTTAATTATACTTTTGAAATCTACAAAACTGTAATTACTTTCTTTTATGGGGAAGTGATGTGACTTTATAGAAAGAGTCGCTGAGATTGTGATTCAGAACTGTTTATCTTTTGTGTTGTGTATGTCCTATCATTAAACTGCTTGAAATACCTGATTAGGGGATACGTGAAAAAGAAAGATTTAGAAGAGAAAGGTAATATTAAGTTGCTGTAATGCTTTAGAAAACAATTGTAATTCATCAGAAATCGATAAACTCATACAAAAAACGCGACTCTTTCTGTATATTTCTACAAAAAGAATCGCGTTTTTGTGTTTTATGGATACAATTTTTTAGCTTGATGGAGATGTGGTGGTACCCCATTTATGGAATGAATATGTTTGGTTATCCGGTAATATCGCTGTAAAATATGTGTTAATAATATATTATGTCTAGAAAAGGAGATTGTTTTTTGAAATATATATTAAGAAAAAAAGTTAAGGGTATTTTTATAGGGTTATTAGTATTGGTGATAATTGCTTCCATTTTTGTTTATTATAAATTTTTAACGCCTTCAGCAGATATTAAGCAATACAAGGAATATTATGCTCCAAAGACAATACAAAAAGTATTGAATCAAGGAGAGGTAAAGGTCACATTTTTAGGAACATCATCATTATTATTTGATGATGGTAATACACAATTAATGATTGATGGTTTTATTTCTAGGCCATCTTTACCAAGGATAGTGTTTAGCAGTTTAAAAACAGATGAAGATACTGTAGATAGAGTTTTTAATAGAATAGGGGTTGATAATAATAAACTTAAGGGATTGTTTATCGCACATACACATTATGATCATGCATTTGATTTAGCTTATATTGCTAAACGAACTAATATGTATATGGTTCAGAATCAACAATCAATGTAGGTCTTGGTGGTGGTATAAATAAGAAACAGATGTCTGTATACGAGATAAATAAGGCTATAGAGTTTGGTGACTTTACTATCACTGTCCTTCCGTCAAAACATTCACCAACCTTTGACGAAGGGGAAAAAATAACGAAGCCATTAAAACAACCAGCTAAAGCTTTAGATTATCATGAGGACTCTTCATATGATTTCTTAATTACACATAATAATAAAGCTTTCCTTGTTAAACCAAGTGCTAACTATATAGAAGGGGGATTAGATAATATTCAAGCTGATGTTTTATTTTTAGGAGTAGGGGGATTAGGAAAGCAGGAAAGTACGTTTCTAAATAGGTATTACGAACAAACGGTAGGAAAGGTGCAACCGAAACTTGTTATTCCAATACATTGGGATGATTTCACTAAACCATTGGCAGATACTCTGGAAGTAATGCCTAAATATGCAGATAATGTTAATAATGTATTGGATTTTATAATTCAAAGGACAAAAGCAGATAAAATTGATTTTCAAATACTTCAAGGTTTTCAAAGTATGTATTTCTAAAAGGAGGAGCGCCCATTAATAAAGAAAAAATGTTTTTAAATTTACCTTTAAAGTTTGTTAAAATAGAATTGCTTTTCAATGATGGGTAATTTGCGATATGTTACTTATTTCTTTATGTAGGGAATAACACCACTATCCTATGTGCATAGTGGTTTTGTTTAGTGAGCTATCAAAATTAAAAAAGAATGATAAAATTTATCTATATGACAACGGTACAGAATAATAACATATCGTGACGAGAATATTAAAAGTTACACCTGAACAGTGAAAAGTGATAGAAGATCATGGTAAGACAGAAGTAACTCTTGTGACATGTATATCTGTTTTAGATAATTCGAAGAGTATTATCATAACGGATGAATTGGTACAAGTAAAAAATATAAATTAGTGTAAAGGAAAGGGAAAAACCTTTCCTTTTTATTTTGAGTTTTCTCTAGATATACAGTGATCGCTTGTATGTAAAATACAAATTTTGCACAATTAATGTAAAAAAACATGTAATCAATTGAATAAATTAAAATTCTAATAATAAATTCTATTTTTGCGTATATTAACGAAAAAATAGATAAAAACTCACAGTGTGATTATGCGATAATCGATATATTAAGTTCATTTGAGTCTACAACAAGATGAAAAACATGTGAGATGTCAGCATATTCTTCTGTACGCTGAAAGGTGTTTAAATACCCTACCCTAGTGTATTTATTATACATAGCACTACTTTTGATGAAAAGCTCTGTTTATCCAAGGCAGGGCTATTTATCATTTAAGTCGATTAACTGAGTGCTTTCGTTCTATTTATACTCTTTATAAAATTTGCAATGGATCCTTATGATGGTTATTTTGTTGGAATGAAAGTGTAGAAAAAGTAAGCAACAGAAGAAACTCATTAAACATGTAAGAAATAATAGCTTTTATGATAGTCTAATGTGAGGGTCAAGGGGAAATGAATTTTAGAAACTAATGAAAAAATATGAAGTAGAATTGGATTTGTCAATGATGAGGCTTATATGCACTCAATTGGTGTAGGGAAGTTAGAATAACACCAAACTACTATAAAGATTATCCTAGATGAAAGGATAGAGGAATTTTACGGTGTGATTCACCTATTAACGTATTTATCATAAAAAGTACGAGGAGAGATATTATGGAGAAAGTATTAGATACCTTTAAAAATCGTTTAGGAAAATCAGTAGGTTCATTAATTGTAATCATTATAGGTATTGTGGCGATTTTTGGATTTCAAGAAATAAGAATAGAAACAGTAAAAGGCTTTTATAGCAGTATATTTAATGGCCGGGGAAGTTTAGACATGATGTGGACATTGGCTATAAATCTTTTAAGTTTAGTTTTTAATATTGTAATGATATGGCTATGGTTAAAAGATATATTGAAAGATAACTATGAGGATATGGATCCTACAACTGTAAGAGTTGTATCAATAATTGTAGCAATGATTCATGTTATATTTTCACTTATGTTCATTACCTATGTTTTTTCTAACTTATTGGGAATTGTGGTAGGTATTTTGATCTTCGCTGTAATTATTTGGGTACTTTATTTAGGAGTTAAAAGAAGAAGAAATAAGGACCGAAAATAATGAGGATAATTTCATTATAAGCAGTATACCAAAGAGAACCTAACCGAAACGGAAGGGTTCTTTTTGGTATCCAAAAGTAGATACCTCTATTAGGATGAATCACTTTGAATGGCCATGAGTTTGGTGAATAGATAAAGTTTATTTCATGTTTATAATCGCTATGAAATCGGTATATTAAATAAATAGAATAGCATCTAGGGCAACGGCAGGTAATGGATTTGTGATTGCTCATGGGAATAGTGCAGACGGTATTGCAAAGTTTCAGTCTGGGGATATATAATTTTAAATTTATATAAAAATGAAGAGACACATGAACTGGTTGCTTATGCAGCTGTAATTGATGGTCAGTACTTAGATGGATATGTGAAAATTAAAAAGTCTAGTAACATTTTGATATGAGAGTTAAAAAGAGCAATAGCTATACATTGCTCTTTTTTTTCTATGTATCTCTAACATATGGTGACATGAAGCGAGAGGGAGGATGATTTAGATATACGTTTTGATTAAAAACGGTATTTAGACGAATGCCTTCTTACTAATGTGCATATTTCAGAAGTATTATGTTGCTATCGAGTTAAGAGTGAGTAAGGATGTTTTAGAGTAACTATTTTATACCTCCGCATTTTCAAGAGAGAGATCTTCTGTCGGAAAATGAGAAGGTATAAAATTAGAACTTTAGGTAAGGGATAACTGCCTTATAATCGTAAGTCCTAAGTCTAAGTTTTATAGTATACTGTATGTATCCTATATAATATGAGTACATATATATGGTAAAGGCGGTGAATATAGTATGTATAAAGTTGGATTAATCGGTTTAAAAACTTCTATAGATCAGATTCTAGGCATGGTAGAAGAATACAAACATGAGTTGGAATTTACCTCTTATTCCTATGAACAAATAGAGGAAATAGAGAGAATTGTAAATGAATATACTCCTCATGTCCATGCGTGGCTTTTTTCTGGCCCGCTTCCCTATGAAATTGCAAAAAAATATATAGGCACCGATAAAATAATGGTTTATGTTCCTGCTACAGAATCAGGCTTATATAAATCTCTTTTAGAGATGATTTATGAACAGGGGAGAATTATTGAGAAACTAAGTATCGATACAATGTCTTTAAATAATATTAGTGAAGAAGCTTTATCACAGTTACATATAAAGAAGCCACAGATTTATACGAAAGTATTTGATTTGGATATTGATATGGAGGAATTATTAAATTTTCACATGGATTTATGGGAAAAAGGAAAAATATCAGGAGTCTTAACTTGTTTCCCGTCAGTATGTGATTCCCTAAGAGAGCGTGGAATTCCATCTTATAGAATGTCGATGAGTAAGATGGAAATTCGCCAGACACTCAGAATACTTTCTGAGAAAGTAAAAGCCGCCTATTTTAAAGATGCACAAATTGGTGTCGAAATCATTGAAGTTGAGTATTTTAATAAAGTTGCGGAGGAAATGAAGACTCCATATCATTTGCAATACTTGGAGATTAGATTGAAAGAAATAATGATTCAGCTTGGTGAAACAATTAACGGGTCTGTTTCAGATAAGGGCAACGGTAGATATATGATTTTTAGCTCTCGTGGTGCAATTGAAAGAGAAATACAGATGCTGCAAGATGCTATTCAGAGATTAGCGTTTGAAGCAGATACAACTGTTGCCGTTGGAATTGGTTTTGGTGAGACTGCATATTCGGCAGAAATTAATGCTTTTCGTGCAATTCAGCATTCTAAGGGAATGAAAAAGCGTGGGATTGTAATTGTTCAAGATGATGGTACAATTGTTGAATCGCCGGGTGATAAAAAAGAATTAAGTTTTACAATTCGTACCCAAAGTGAATTCCTTTTAGAGAAATTAAAAAAAGGAAATATAAGTGTGAAAACGTATAAAAAAATATCGGCTCTTATAGATAAAATGAAATGGAATTGCTTCACAACAAAGGAATTAGCGACACATCTTGAGATGACAGAACGGAATGTGAGACGTATTGTTACGGATATGTGCGAGGTTGAATTGGCACAATGTATCGGGCAAGAGACCTATGCAACACGTGGGAGACCAAGTAAAATTTATCGATTGTTATAAGCATCCATTAGGGGTGCTTATTTGTTTTGTAATTCATACAAGATTTTATTTATCTGAAAATATTGAAATTTCTTTCAATAACTAATATACTTCATTTAAGGAATTTTTTCCTTAAATACACCTAAAATAGAATTTCTAATGAAGTTTAAATTGAAAAGGAGTTGAAATACATGTCTCAAATAGAAAGAGTTCATAATTTAATTGAAAA
This sequence comes from Bacillus sp. MMSF_3353, assembly GCF_030733445.1. Classification (NCBI taxonomy): domain Bacteria; kingdom Bacillati; phylum Bacillota; class Bacilli; order Caryophanales; family Bacillaceae; genus Bacillus; species Bacillus sp. MMSF_3353. Next base: position 6,016 of record NZ_JASHJA010000011.1, on the reverse strand, counting down.
TATTCAAGGTGAAGTTGTTAGTTGGAGGAGGCATTTGCACAAATATCCGGAACTATCATTTCAAGAAGAAAATACTGCACAATTTGTTTTTGAAAAGCTACAAAGCTTTGGTAATCTAGAAATTTCACGTCCGACAAACACAAGTGTTATGGCTCGTTTAATTGGTAAGCAGCCAGGAAAGGTAATTGCATTACGGGCAGATATGGATGCGCTTCCAATTGTGGAGGAGAATGATTTTGACTTTGTGTCACAGAAGAAAGGCGTAATGCATGCTTGTGGACATGATGGACATACGGCAATGTTACTGGGTACGGCATGGGTTCTTGCACAATTAAAAAATCAAATTAAAGGGGAGATTCGTTTTATATTTCAACACGCTGAAGAACTTCCACCTGGTGGTGCTCAAGAGTTAGTACAAGCTGGTGTACTAAATGGAGTAGATATGATTGTTGGAAGTCATCTGTCGTCGGCGCTTCCTGTGGGTAAGATCGGCTTAAGTTACGGTCCAATGATGGCTGGAGCAGATACTTTTAATATTACGGTGTTAGGTGAAGGAGGACACGCATCGCAACCTGAATTAACGATTGACCCCATTGTAATTGGAACTCAAATTGTTACTAATCTCCAACATATTGTTTCGAGATATCGAGACGCTCAGGAAACACTTGTAATTTCAGTGACTCAGTTTAATGCAGGAGGTGCAATTAATGTTATTCCAGATAAGATAAGCATAGGGGGATCTGTTAGAAGTTTTAATCCAGAATTAAGAGAAAAAGTTCCAACTTTTATCGAACGAATAGTAAAGGGAATTACAGAAGCACATGGAGCTACATATGAATTCAATTATCAGTTTGGCTATGCTCCGACTATAAACGATGAAGAAGTAACAAGATTGATGGATGAGACAGTATGTGAAGTATTTAGTGAAGACAATCGAGAGATTTTAAAACCAATTATGGGGAGTGAAGATTTCTCTGCCTACCAATATATGACTCCATCATCTTATATTTTTATAGGGGCTCGTAATGAAGAAAAAGGAATTATCTATCCTCACCATCATCCCAGATTTACTATTGATGAACAAGCTTTACGATATGGAGTACAGTTATTAGTTCACGGTACTTATAAGATGTTAAACCTAGCGTATTAGGGGGATAAAAGTATGAAAATCATACATTGGCTTAGCTTTATTCCATTCTTAGGGTTTATTGTAGGGGCTTTATTTACAAATAAGGTAAATCCTTATGTTTTTGGAATGCCATTCTTCCACTTTTGGATTGTACTTTGGTCACTTATAACTACAGTTATCTTATCGATTATTTATAAAATAGATCCCACTAACCGGAAAGGGGATTCAAGATGAATATTTCAGTGTTATTCATTTTATGTTTTTTCGTCATCCCTATTTTGATTAGTATTCGTGCTAAAAAGGGGCAAGAAATGGATTTAGAGCAATGGTCGGTTGGAGGTCGTGGAATGGGAGCCCTGTTGATTTTCCTTCTGTCTGCAGGCGAAATGTATACGACCTTTACCTTTTTAGGGGCAAGTGGTTCAGCTTATGGAGAGGGGGGATCTATTTTTAGTATCATAACATATGGTTGTTTAGCAACGGTAATCTCCTACTGGACCTTTCCTGTTATTTGGAGGTATGCAAAGAAACATAAGTTAGTTTCACAGTCGGACTTTTTTGTGAAAAAATATCAAAGTCCTTATCTTGGGGTACTTGTTGCAGTTATTGGTGTAATAGCCTGTACATGCTATTTAGTACTGCAATTGAAGGGACTAGGATATATCGTTTCTGCAACATCTTACGGTGCTATATCTTCTACAACAGCTATTTGGTTTGGAGCGATAGGGGTAACTGTTTTTGTGATGGTTTCTGGTATTCATGGCTCTGCGCAAACATCGATTTTAAAGGATATTTTAATTCTTGGGATTGTCGTATTTTTAGGACTTTATTTTCCTATTCATTATTATGGTGGGATTCAACCTATGTATGAGGCAATTGAAAAAGTAAAACCGAACTTTACCATACTGCCTGAACAGGGGATGAGTATATCATGGTATATATCAACAGTAATATTAAGCTCTATTGGATTTTATATGTGGCCACATGGTTTTTCACCCATTTTTGCTGCATCAAGTGAAAAAGCATTACGAAAAAATGCAATTTTAATGCCAATGTATCAATTAATTTTACTATTTGCCTTTTTCGTTGGATTTGCTACAATCTTGCGGATGCCAGGATTAAATGGTAGTGATATTGATACTATCTTGCTGCAACTGTCTAAACAAGCTTTTGACCCATGGTTTGTTGGTGTAATTGGCGGAGCAGGAGTGTTAGCGGCACTAGTACCAAGTTCATTATTATTAATGGCAATATCAACATTGCTTGCCAAAAATATATATCAAGTATTTAATCCATCTGTAACGGAAATGCAGCTTGGCAAATTGGTAAAATACTTAGTCCCATTTATTTCTCTTGTAGGAATTTATTTGACCTTTAAAGGAGGGAATACCCTGTTTAGTCTAGCTCTAATTGCTTATAATTTCATTACACAACTGGCTCCTCCATTTTTTGCGAGTTTGATGAGAAAGAACTTTGTGACTAAACAAGGGGCATTTGCTGGGATTATTACAGGAGGGTTGTTAGTCTCAATTATGGACTTAGGAAATATTAGTATTGGTAAACTATTCCCTGGTTTTCCTCAGGTTATTAAAGATTTGAATGAAGGGATTATCGCTTTATTTGTGAATATTGTAGTTTTAGTAATAGTCAGTTTGATGACCAAAAATATTTCAAATGTTCATCGGGACAAGACAATTGTAATTGAGAGTAAGACCTAATTTGATTCTAAAGGGAATTACTGTAAAAATATAAGAAATTGACGAAAGTACAACTGATGCATGGTTACTCTTTTGTAATATTCATTTTCTGCTTAAAAGGAAAAAATATAAATATTTAAGTGGTGAAATTATGTAAAAATAAATAAGTGGGCTCATTCCACTTTTTAATAGTAACTTCATATACGGGGAAGGGTTTTCCTTTCCTTTGAGCGTACAGCAAATGAAAGGCAGTCGGGTAATATTATATTCTTCTGCTGTACGTTGAAAGGTGCGGAAACACCAGAATAAAGATTATTTATGATTTTTATAATTCCTATTTTTTAAAATCCTGTATATTCCTATATCTTAGGATGCCAGTTTTTTTGTCATTTAAGAGTAACTAATGGGTTGCTCTTTTTTGTCATAAAAGTAACTTTTAATTATATTATAGATATATAATGTAAGCTTAATGAAGCCATAAAGAGGAGATGATAAAGTTAAATAATAAAAATCAAGATATTTCTTTGGTAGCATCGAGTGCTCTTCAAGAAGTTTTAAAAGCTATTGCCGAAAGTGAAGATAACAAACTTTATTTTTAAGTGAAGACTTCGAAAATATTAAACTAGTTACAGTAATATTTGAGTAAATTTAAAAGCATCCATTCGGGTACTTTTTATTTTGGAGGAGGATGAATGATGAGTGAACAGAAGAGTGCATTATCAGTAAGGGGGGGCGTGGATACGAAATAAGCGAATGAAAGCATGTAAAGAATTTACTGCTTTGGTTAATGAATGTGTGGAAGCATTTGAAAAGTTGTTTTTTTTATATTAGAATTTCTTTATCGTTGTAAATCCGCATTTTCCTGTCGGAACTCTTGATCAAGTCTTTTAATTTTAATGTTTTAATGAAAAAAGCTATACTGTAAGTAAAATTAAAAATTGGAAAGGAAATACTAGAACATGGAAAATTATCTATTATTTATTCTTACAGCAATGCTAATCATAATAATGCCTGGTCCTGGTTTTGCACTAGTTACAAAAAACACTATCTCGCATGGTAAAAATGGTGGGATAACGACTGTTTTAGGAACGATATCTGGAATGATGATTCATACAATAATGGCTACGCTAGGACTCTCTGCCATCCTAATGAAATTTGCTATGTTATTTACATTTATAAAATATGCTGGGGCTTTTTATTTAATTTACTTAGCTGTAAAGTCAATTAAAAGTGCCTTACATAAAAAAGAAGATATGTCAGGTTCAGTAGAAATGTACTCTAAGGATATTGGGGCAATTAAAAGCTTTAGACAAGGATTTACTACGGCAATTTTAAACCCAAAAACCGCTGTGTTTTTCCTTAGTTTTTTACCCCAATTTATTGTAAGTAATCAAAATCATTTCCTACAATTTCTATTATTAGGAGTCACATTTACGACTTTGACAGCAATATGTTATTTACTTTATATCTCACTCATACGTCAATTAAGAACTTTTTTAAGAAAAGAAAGAGTGAACCGTACAATAGAGGGTATTACAGGCGCGGTATTATTAGTATTTGGAGTTAGATTGTTTTTCCAAAAATAAATATGTAAATGAAAAGAGAAATAAATAATGGTGGTTATTTATTTCTCTTTTCATTTATTCTAAAGCTACTATTTTATAATTGATTTCACACCTTCATACTAATTTTATATACATATCTAACTTGAGCCTCAAAAATGAGTTCCTTAATCACTTGATATAGTTTGCTGTATAAGAAAAAATCAAGGTAGTTTAGATACTTTAAGCAAAATTGATACTTCATCTTTTCTCTTAACTAAGCAATTTAATTTTTATGTATTATAACTTAAGGGCTGAGGAACAAATTTTTCTTCAACTACTAACTCGCTAATAAAATTCTGGATATTTTCCAAAAATGTTTACTGTAATGGGATATAAGGAGAACATATATTAGTCATGGTATTTCCTTTTTTAGTTTAATTGTGATGCAGTGGGCCCCCCTATATAAAAGAAACCGCAGTTTACATCCAAACTGCGGTATTTCGACGTACAAGGAATTTCATAAATCATTAGTCACTGTCTAAATTGTACTCCTCATTTATCAATATCTGTTTCTATTTTTTTACTTTGCAAAAGAACTAAGTCTAATTTCTTATAGAATGAAACCAAGGCAATTGTTTAATATATGTATCGCTATTACATATGCAATGGATCTTTTAGAAATAAGATAAGCCACAGTAAGTATCACCGAGCCAGGTAAATAAATAGCAATATCCGAAAGCTGGTTTGTATGAAGAAGTGTAAAAATAATGATCGAAATGATAGATGCAATAGCAGTACCAATATGATAAGAAAAACGATTTATTAATATGTGACGAAACACAATTTCTTCAAGTATTGGTCCCAGAATACCAAATATAAACAATGTAAATATAATAGGTACCTCTGCACCCGTTTCAAGAAGCTGTTCTTGGTTCTCTGGCTGACCAGTTGCTAGAAAACGCATAATAGACTGTTCCACAATTACCGTAAATAAAACCACCATAGGAATACTTACTATTTTCAAAATTGTCTTCTCTTTAAAATAAGTAAAACTTTGAATGATTTCTTTCCTAAAGAAAATTATTCCTATAATAGCAGGTACAGTAAAACCGATGGCACTAAGAACAAATTCTGATTCAACTAAATTGACATTAGCTAAAAGTGATATGCCAAATAATATGTACAAGCCAATTTGAAATGGTACAAACAGTGTAAAGATTATTAGCATAGTAAGTTCTTTTTTATTCATTTTTATAAAGTTCATTTTATTATCCTCCTAATTAAATTACCTACAATCTTTGAATTTTCTTTCTGCATTAAGTTCTCCTTCTAAATATATTTATATAAGATTCAAAACCGGACGGTTCGGTCCGGAAACTAATAATACTATAAGTTTCTAGTTTTGTTAATCCTTTTTACAAAGTATTAACAAAATCAAAATGACAAAAATACAAAATACTTATATGTGAGTTTCTTATTTACAATTAAATTTCAGTACTCATTAATTATTAACGATTTCCTTTTTAAAGAATGAAGTGATAAGGCTTTTAACCGCAAGGAATGCGGTAGATATCCTAATATATGAAGTGAAAGTGGGGGTAGTTCAAACACTTTAGCTAAACATATTAATAGAGATTATATATAAT
>NZ_JASHJA010000010.1:0-122976 GCF_030733445.1 Bacillus sp. MMSF_3353 | reverse complement strand
ATAGGTTCGAGGTGGAAGCATGGTGACATGTGGAGCTGACGAATACTAATAGATCGAGGACTTAACCATATAATATGAAGCAAATGTTATCTAGTTTTGAAGGAATATGCCTTCATAGTTTGGTGATGATGGCAGAGAGGTCACACCCGTTCCCATACCGAACACGGAAGTTAAGCTCTCTAGCGCCGATGGTAGTTGGGACCTTGTCCCTGTGAGAGTAGGACGTCGCCAAGCAAAAACCTAAGTCGATTCGACTTAGGTTTTTTTGTGTTTATTTTTATTTACCAAATGTCATAATCCATAAATTAAATAATCTTAAAGAAGAGAAAAGAATGGAATAGAGGCTGTTTAAAGTACTAGCAATGATTTTTTGTTCTCTAGGTTTTCCGAGTGTTCCTAAAATAATCTTTATGATAGGAAACGTTATTTCTACCACAAGTATATATTTAAAAATGTGGGATGATATAAATAAGTATTCAATCATTACAGCAAAGACTGCGATAAAAAGGAATAAATACGAAAAAAGTGTAGTTCGTTTTTTCATTATTGTCTTCCTTATAAATAAAATGAATATAAATGATATGCTTTATATTAAAGCATACGGAATAAGTATACAAACCGTTATGTGTACAATAGATCTCTAGAAATATAAATTCTAATTTCTTATCCTTCTTGCATATAGTTACAATTATTCTTTTGAATATAACTAAAACACGAACGTTATTGGTGAGTAATAAAAAAACATTCGATTATTTGTTGACATTGTTTATGAAATATTGTTAATATAGCCATAGAAAGAATAATATATAAGACCTCATATAATCGCGGGGATATGGCCTGCAAGTCTCTACCTAACGACCGTTATTCGTTAGACTATGAGGGAAAGTCACTCGGTATTTTTCTATTCACAAGGGATACGTATGCCTGAGTAGAGCGCTTTCTCTCATAGTAAAAGAGAAACTGTTCTATTTCAGGCTTTTTTTATTTGAATCGGGGGGATTCTAATATGAAATCACTAGTTGGAGTCATAATGGGAAGCACGTCAGACTGGGAAACAATGAAATATGCTTGTGACATTTTAGATGAATTAAATATACCGTATGAGAAAAAAGTTGTATCTGCTCATCGGACTCCGGATTATATGTTTGAATATGCAGAGACGGCTCGTGAACGTGGGTTGAAAGTTATTATTGCTGGAGCTGGTGGCGCAGCGCATTTACCAGGAATGGTTGCAGCGAAAACGAATCTTCCTGTAATTGGAGTTCCAGTTCAATCAAAAGCGTTAAACGGCTTAGATTCATTATTATCCATCGTCCAAATGCCAGGAGGGGTTCCAGTTGCAACTGTTGCAATTGGTAAGGCTGGTTCAACAAATGCTGGTTTACTTGCTGCACAAATACTTGGATCATTCCATGATGATATACATGATGCATTAGAATTGAGAAGAGAAGCAATTAAAAAAGATGTGCGCGAAGGTAGTGAGCTAGTATGACGAGAATCATTTTACCTGGAAAAACAATCGGCATTATTGGAGGCGGCCAGCTAGGAAGAATGATGGCATTGGCAGCTAAGGAGATGGGATATAAAATTGCTGTTTTAGATCCTACAAAAAATTCACCATGTGCACAAGTTGCTGATATTGAAATTGTTGCACCATATGACGATTTAAAAGCAATTCAGCATTTAGCGGAGATCAGTGATGTTGTCACATATGAATTTGAGAATATTGATTATAGATGTTTAAAATGGCTTGAAAAACATGCTTACTTACCGCAAGGCAGTCAGTTGTTAAGTAAAACACAAAATCGTTTTACAGAAAAGAATGCGATTGAGAAAGCTGGGCTACCAGTAGCAACGTATAGAATAGTTCAAAATCAAGATCAGCTTACTGAAGCAATCACTGAGTTATCATATCCTTCCGTCTTGAAAACGACGACAGGCGGATATGATGGGAAAGGTCAAGTTGTTTTAAGAAGTGAGGCTGACGTTGATAAAGCGCGAGAGCTTGCGAATGCAGCAGAGTGTATTTTAGAGAAATGGGTGCCTTTTGAAAAAGAAGTATCAGTTATTGTGATTCGTAGTGTAAGTGGTGAAACGAAAGTATTTCCGGTAGCGGAAAATATTCATGTAAATAACATTTTGCATGAATCTATCGTTCCAGCTCGCATTACAGAAGAACTTTCTCAAAGAGCAATTGCTTATGCAAAAGTGCTCGCGGATGAACTAGAACTTGTGGGAACACTAGCGGTAGAGATGTTTGCTACAGCTGATGGTGAGATTTATATTAATGAATTAGCACCAAGACCTCACAATTCAGGACACTATACACAGGATGCATGTGAAACGAGTCAATTCGGTCAACATATTCGAGCAATCTGTAATTTACCTCTTGGAGAAACAAATTTGTTAAAACCAGTTGTCATGGTAAACATTTTAGGCGAACATATAGAAGGGGTCCTAAGACAAGTGAATAGATTAACCGGGTGCTATTTACACTTGTATGGAAAAGAAGAAGCAAAAGCGCAGCGAAAAATGGGGCATGTTAATATTTTAAATGATAATATTGAAGTCGCTCTAGAAAAAGCGAAGAGTTTGCATATTTGGGACCATCAAGAACAACTGTTGGAGGGAAAAAGATGATTAGTCGTTATACACGCCCAGAAATGGGTGCAATTTGGACGGAAGAGAACAAATTTAAAGCATGGTTAGAAGTTGAGATTTTAGCTTGTGAAGCATGGGCTGAGCTTGGCGATATTCCAAAAGAAGATGTTAAAAAAATCCGTGAGCATGCATCATTTGATATTGATCGTATTTATGAAATTGAAAAAGAGACACGTCATGACGTAGTTGCATTCACTCGTGCTGTATCAGAAACACCAACATTAGGTGAGGAACGTAAATGGGTTCATTACGGTTTAACATCTACAGACGTAGTAGATACAGCGCTATCTTACATCTTAAAACAAGCGAATGAAATCATATTAAAAGACTTAGAAAACTTTGTAAGCATTTTAGCTAACAAAGCGAAAGAGCATAAATACACGATCATGATGGGAAGAACACACGGTGTTCATGCAGAACCAACAACATTTGGTTTAAAACTTGGTCTTTGGTATGAAGAAATGAAACGTAACGTAGAGCGTTTCAAACAAGCTGCTGATACAGTTCGCGTTGGTAAATTATCTGGTGCGGTTGGTACATACGCAAATATCGATCCATTCGTAGAAAAGTATGTTTGTGAAAACTTAGGATTAGAAGCAGCACCAATTTCAACACAAACATTGCAACGTGATCGCCATGCTCATTACATGTCAACACTTGCACTAATCGCAACATCTATCGAAAAGATGGCAGTTGAGATTCGTGGTTTACAAAAGAGTGAAACACGTGAAGTTGAAGAGGCTTTTGCAAAAGGCCAAAAAGGCTCTTCTGCAATGCCACATAAACGTAATCCAATCGGATCAGAAAATATGACTGGTTTAGCTCGTGTTATCCGCGGTTATATGATGACAGCGTATGAGAATGTTCCATTATGGCATGAGCGTGATATTTCTCACTCTTCGGCAGAACGCGTAATTTTACCAGATGCTACAATCGCATTAAATTACATGTTAAATCGTTTCGGTAATATCGTTAAAAACTTAACTGTATACCCAGAGAATATGAAACGCAATATGACAAGAACATACGGCTTAATTTATTCTCAGCGTGTAATGCTTACATTAATCGACAAAGGTATGGTACGTGAAGAAGCTTATGATATCGTACAGCCTAAAGCGATGGAAGCTTGGGAAACACAAGTACAATTTAAAGAGCTTGTAGAAGCTGATGAGCGTATTACGAGCAAGTTATCACAAGAAGAAATTAATGAATGCTTCAACTATGAGCATCATATGCAACACGTTGATACAATCTTTGAACGCCTTGGGTTAAACGAAGCGTAAAATTTCATATGGCACAGAATAGAGTCATTCTGTGCCATTCTTTATAAAAACATTATTCACATTTTTCAAACTACAGGGGGCTTGCGAAATGCAAAAGCTAGAATTGCTGTATGAAGGTAAGGCAAAAAGAATTTATCGTACAGAATCAGCAGATATGGTTTGGGTAGAGTACAAAGATAGTGCGACTGCTTTCAATGGGGAGAAAAAAGAGACGATTACAGGAAAAGGTCGTTTGAACAATGAGATTACAACTTTATTGTTCAGAAAGTTACAAGAAGTAGGAATAAAAACACATTTTGTAGAGAAGTTATCTGAAACAGAGCAACTTGTTAAAAAAGTGAGTATTATTCCTCTAGAAGTTGTCACAAGAAATGTAATTGCAGGAAGTCTTTCAAAACGATTAGGAATGGAAGAGGGAACTGTACTTGCAGAACCAATCGTAGAATTTTACTTCAAAGATGATGATTTAGGAGATCCGCTTGTAACGGAAGATCATATTCGTGTATTAAACGTTGCATCACCAGAGCAAGTAAGCGTATTACGAGATATGGCTCTACAAATCAATCAAGTGTTGATTGATCATTTCGCAAGCTGTCGTGTAAGACTAGTAGATTTCAAATTAGAGTTTGGTGTAACAGATGAAGGAAAAATCATTTTAGCAGATGAAATTTCACCAGATACTTGCCGTTTATGGGATGAAACGAGCAATGAAAAATTTGATAAAGACGTATTCCGTCGTGACCTTGGAAATTTAACAGAAGCTTATGAAGAGATTTTAAAACGTTTAGGGGGAATTTCACATGTATAAAGTTAAGGTATATGTAACGTTAAGAGAAAGCGTATTAGATCCACAAGGAACAGCAGTAAAAGGGGCACTTCATAGTCTTTCGTTCACAGAAGTACAAGACGTTCGAATCGGAAAATATATGGAATTAACAATTGATAAATCAGTATCTGACCTTGACGCAAAGGTAAAAGAAATGTGTGAAAAACTATTAACAAACGTTGTAATGGAAGACTTCCGTTATGAAGTTGAGGAGGTTGTCGCACAGTGAAATTTGCAGTCATAGTATTCCCAGGTTCGAACTGTGATGTCGATATGTTCCATGCAATTAAAGATGAGCTTGGTGAAGAAGTAGATTACGTTTGGCACGATAGAGAGAATTTAGATGAATATGATGCAATTTTACTACCTGGTGGATTCTCTTACGGTGACTATTTACGTTGTGGTGCTATTTCTCGCTTCGCGAATGCAATGAAAGCAGTGCAAAAAGCTGCTGAGCAAGGAAAGCCGATTTTAGGTGTATGTAATGGATTCCAGATTCTTGTTGAATCAGGATTACTACCAGGAGCGTTAATGAGAAACGAAAACTTAAAATTTATGTGCCGAACAGTTCAGCTGCGTGTTGAAAATAATGAAACGATGTTTACATCACAATATGAAAAAGATGAAGTAATCAATATTCCAATCGCGCATGGTGAGGGGAATTACTATTGTGATGAAGAGACTCTTAAACAATTAGAAGAGAATAATCAAATCGCATTCCGTTACGTAGAAAATCCGAATGGAAGCGTTTCAGATATTGCTGGTATTGTAAATGAAAAAGGAAATGTACTTGGTATGATGCCACACCCAGAGCGTGCTGTAGATGAATTACTTGGCGGTGCTGAAGGGTTAAAAGTCTTTCAATCTATCTTAAAACAGTGGAGGGAAACATATGTCGTTAATGCTTGAACCAAATCCAACACAAATTAAAGAAGAGCGCATATATGCGGAAATGGGGCTAACAGACGAAGAGTTTGCCATGGTTGAAAAGATTTTAGGCCGTCTGCCAAATTATACAGAAACAGGATTATTCTCTGTTATGTGGTCTGAACATTGCAGTTATAAAAATTCAAAACCAGTACTTCGAAAATTCCCAACAACAGGTGAGCGCGTTCTGCAAGGACCTGGGGAAGGTGCTGGAATTGTAGATATCGGTGATAATCAAGCGGTTGTATTTAAAATGGAAAGTCATAACCATCCTTCTGCTATTGAACCATATCAAGGAGCAGCAACAGGCGTTGGTGGTATTATCCGTGACGTATTCTCTATGGGAGCACGCCCGGTAGCTCTATTAAACTCACTTCGCTTCGGTGAATTACAGTCACCACGTGTGAAATATTTATTCGAAGAAGTAGTAGCAGGGATTGCAGGATACGGTAACTGTATCGGCATTCCGACTGTTGGCGGCGAAGTACAATTTGATCCATGTTATGAAGGAAATCCACTTGTAAATGCAATGTGCGTAGGCTTAATTAATCATGAAGATATTAAAAAGGGGCAAGCGCACGGTGCTGGAAACACAGTAATGTACGTAGGAGCATCAACTGGTCGTGACGGTATTCACGGTGCAACATTCGCATCTGAAGAGTTATCTGAAAGCTCAGAAGCGAAGCGTCCAGCAGTTCAAGTAGGAGATCCATTTATGGAAAAACTTCTTATTGAAGCTTGCTTAGAACTTATTCAGTCGGATGCACTTGTTGGAATTCAAGATATGGGTGCAGCTGGTTTAACATCATCTTCTGCAGAAATGGCAAGTAAAGCAGGTATGGGTATTGAAATGTACTTAGATGATGTACCACAACGTGAAACAGGAATGACACCATATGAAATGATGCTATCTGAATCACAAGAACGGATGCTAATCGTTGTGAAAAAGGGTAGAGAGCAAGAAATAGTAGATTTATTTGAGAAGTATGGTCTTGCAGCCGTTACGATGGGGAAAGTAACGGAAGACAAAATGCTTCGCTTATTCCATAAAGGTGAAAAGGTAGCTGAAGTACCAGCAGATGCTCTTGCAGAAGAAGCACCAATTTATCATAAGCCATCAAAAGAAGCAGCATACTTTGCTGAATTCCAGGCAATGAAAATGGAAACACCAAAAGTAGAAAATTATAAAGAAACGTTATTCGCTCTATTACAACAACCGACGATTGCAAGTAAAGAGTGGGTTTATGATCAATATGATTATCAAGTTCGCACAAGCACAGTTGTTACACCAGGTTCAGATGCAGCAGTTGTACGTGTACGCGGTACAGAAAAAGGATTAGCAATGACGACAGATTGTAACTCTCGCTACATTTATTTAGATCCAGAAGTGGGCGGTAAAATTGCAGTAGCAGAGGCAGCACGTAATATCGTATGTTCTGGGGGAGAGCCACTTGCAATTACAGATTGCTTAAACTTCGGTAATCCAGAAAAACCAGAAATCTTCTGGCAAATTGAGAAATCAGTAGATGGTATGAGTGAAGCTTGTCGCACATTACAAACGCCAGTTATCGGCGGAAACGTATCAATGTATAACGAACGTAGTGGTGAAGCTGTATACCCAACACCGACAGTTGGGATGGTTGGACTTGTACACGATTTAAAACATGTAACAACACAAGAGTTTAAGCAAGCTGGCGATTTAGTTTATATCATCGGAGAGACGAAAGCTGAGTTTGGTGGAAGTGAATTACAGAAAATGATTCACGGCAAAATTTTCGGTCAATCACCAAGCATCGATCTAGACGTAGAATTAAAACGTCAAAAACAAGTATTAGCAGCAATTCAAGCTGGCCTTGTTCAATCTGCTCATGATGTTGCAGAAGGTGGTTTAGCAGTTGCAATTACTGAGAGTGCAATTGGTGCAAATGGTTTAGGTGCTACTGTGAAATTAGACGGAGAAGCAACAGCGGCATTATTTGCTGAATCACAATCTCGCTTCGTTATAACTGTAAAACGTGAAAATAAAGAAGCGTTTGAGACGGCGGTAGAAGCAATTCAAGTTGGAGAAGTGACAAATACAAATGAAGTAACAATTCATAATGAAGAAAATGAAGTATTACTTACAGCAAATGTAGATGAAATGAGAAAGGCTTGGAAAGGGGCAATCCCATGCTTGCTGAAATAAAGGGGTTAAATGAAGAATGTGGCGTTTTCGGAATTTGGGGGCATGAAAATGCAGCACAAGTTTCGTACTACGGATTGCATAGTTTACAGCACCGTGGACAAGAAGGCGCAGGCATCGTCGTAAATAATGGTGAGAAAATCGTCGGTCACAAGGGGTTAGGTTTAATATCGGAAGTATTTTCAAGAGGTGAGCTAGAAGGCTTAAACGGAAAATCAGCAATTGGACACGTACGATATGCGACAGCTGGCGGAAGTGAAGTTGCTAACGTTCAACCATTATTATTCCGTTTTTCTGATCATAGTATGGCATTAGCTCATAACGGAAATTTAATTAACGCAAAGATGCTTCGTCGTGAATTAGAGGCAGAGGGAAGTATTTTCCAAACAAGTTCAGATACAGAGGTACTTTTACATCTCATTAAACGTAGTACGAAAGATTCTTTAATTGAAAGTGTAAAAGAGGCTCTAAATAAAGTGAAAGGTGCGTTTGCATATCTTTTACTAACTGGAAATGAAATGATCGTTGCGCTAGACCCGAATGGATTCCGTCCTCTTTCAATTGGAAAGATGGGAGATGCTTACGTTGTAGCATCAGAAACATGTGCTTTCGATGTAGTAGGTGCAACATACATTCGTGATGTAGAACCAGGTGAATTACTTATCATCAATGATGAAGGAATTCATGTAGATCGTTTTACAAATGAAGTAGATCATGCAATTTGTAGTATGGAGTACATTTACTTTGCACGTCCGGATTCTAATATTGCAGGTATTAATGTCCATGCAGCACGTAAAAACATGGGAAAACGTTTGGCGGCAGAAGCTCCTATTGAAGCTGATGTTGTTACTGGTGTACCAGACTCTAGTATTTCAGCGGCAATTGGTTATGCGGAGGCGACAGGAATTCCATATGAGTTAGGATTAATTAAAAATCGTTACGTTGGACGTACGTTTATTCAACCTTCTCAAGAACTGCGTGAGCAAGGGGTTAAGATGAAGCTTTCAGCAGTAAGAGGCGTAGTTGAAGGAAAACGAGTTGTGATGATTGACGATTCTATCGTAAGAGGAACGACGAGTAAACGAATTGTTCGTATGCTTCGCGAGGCTGGAGCGACAGAAGTCCATGTAAGAATTGCTTCACCACCTCTTAAGTATCCATGTTTCTATGGCATTGATATTCAAACAAGAAAAGAATTAATCGCAGCAAATAATTCAATAGAAGAAATCCGTCAAATCATCGGAGCAGATTCTTTAACGTTTTTAAGTGAAGATGGATTAGTAGATGCAATTGGACGTCCATATGAAGGGAAATACGGCGGTCTATGTATGGCGTACTTCAATGGAGATTATCCAACAGCTCTTTATGATTATGAGCAAGAGCTTTTAGAAAGTATGAAATAAGAAGAAAAAAGCTTCTACTTCTTTTGATGTAGAAGCTAGCTTCTTTCTTAAAATGGCCCGCCCTGAATAGGGAGAAATTAAAAGACGAGGTGTAGATAACGATGGCGAATGCATATAAGCAAGCAGGAGTAGATATTGAAGCTGGATATGAAGCGGTATCTCGCATGAAAAAACACGTACAAACAACAATGAGAAAAGAAGTACTAGGCGGTCTAGGCGGTTTTGGAGGTATGTTTGATTTATCAAAATTTGCATTAGAAGAACCTGTATTAGTATCTGGAACAGATGGCGTGGGAACAAAATTGATGCTCGCTTTTATGGCAGATAAACATGACACAATTGGTATTGATGCAGTAGCAATGTGTGTAAATGATATTGTTGTCCAAGGAGCAGAGCCGCTTTTCTTCCTTGATTATATTGCTTGTGGTAAAGCTGAACCTAGTAAAATTGAAAACATCGTCAAAGGTATATCAGAGGGCTGTCGCCAAGCTGGTTGTGCATTAATTGGTGGAGAAACAGCTGAAATGCCAGGAATGTATTCTACGGAAGAATACGATTTAGCTGGTTTTACAGTTGGAATTGTTGATAAAAAGAAAATTGTAACAGGTGAAAAAATTGAAGCTGGTCAAGTATTAATTGGCTTAGCATCTAGCGGTATTCATAGTAATGGTTATTCTTTAGTACGAAAAGTATTACTAGAAGATGGAGAACTATCTTTAGATCGCATTTACGGACGCTTAGAACTACCTCTTGGTGAAGAATTATTAAAACCAACGAAAATTTATGTCAAACCTATTTTAGAACTATTGAAGAAATATGAAGTATACGGTATGGCGCATATTACAGGTGGCGGATTCATTGAAAATATTCCACGTATGTTACCAGAAGGAATCGGTGCAGAAATTGAATTAGGATCTTGGAAAATTCAACCGATCTTCAGTTTACTTCAAGAAGTGGGAAAACTAGAAGAGAAAGAAATGTTCAATATTTTTAACATGGGTATTGGTATGGTAGTAGCGGTGAAGGAAGAAGAGGCAAAAGATATCGTTCGTCTTCTTGAAGAGCAAGGAGAAACAGCTCGTATTATTGGACGTACTGTACAAGGAACTGGCGTTACCTTCAATGGGGGCACGGCACTATGAGTAGATTAGCAGTTTTTGCTTCTGGAAGCGGCTCTAACTTTCAATCTCTCGTTAATGCGGTAGAAGAAAAAAGATTGGATGCAGAAATTAGTTTATTAGTATGTGATAAACCAGAAGCACGTGCTGTTGGACGGGCACATTATCATCATATTCCGTGTTTCGCCTTTTCAGCGAAAGCATATGAGTCAAAAGAAGCATTTGAAAAAGAAATATTAAAGAAGCTAGAAGAGTATGAGATTGATTATGTTATTTTAGCTGGATATATGCGTTTAATTGGGCCGACTTTATTAGGAGCGTACGGTGGGAAGATTATTAATATTCATCCGTCACTATTACCGAGTTTTCCTGGTAAAGATGCTGTCGGTCAAGCGTTAGAAGCAGGTGTGAAAGTAACTGGAGTAACAATTCATTATGTAGATGCAGGTATGGATACAGGTCCAATTATTGCGCAAGAAGCAGTAGTTGTTTCTGAAGGGGATACGAGAGAAAGCTTACAAAAGAAAATTCAACAAGTTGAACATAAATTATACGTAAATACAGTGAATCAAATTGTTCAGTCTGCGAAAGAAACAACTGTTAACTAACATACAACCAGGGGTGAAGGATAAATGAAAAAGCGTGCATTAGTAAGTGTTTCAGATAAAACAGGAGTAGTAGAATTTGTTAAAGGTTTACTAGAACAAGGGATTGAAGTTATTTCAACAGGTGGTACGAAAAAATTACTAGAAGAAAACGGCTTACAAGTAATCGGTATTTCTGAAGTAACTGGTTTCCCGGAAATTATGGATGGACGTGTAAAAACATTACACCCAAATATTCATGGTGGTCTATTAGCGGTTCGTGATAATGAAACGCATGTAGCGCAAATGAATGAGTTAGGTATGCAGCCAATTGATTTTGTTGTTGTTAACTTATACCCATTTAAAGAAACAATCGCTAAGCCTGATGTAACATTTGCTGATGCAATTGAAAATATTGATATCGGTGGTCCAACAATGATTCGCTCTGCTGCGAAAAATCATAAATTTGTATCGGTAATTGTAGATCCAGTAGATTACGATGTTGTATTAGCAGAACTGAAAGAGAACGGTGAAGTAAAAGAAGAAACAAAACGTAAATTAGCAGCGAAAGTATTCCGTCATACAGCGGCATATGATGCGTTAATCTCTAACTACTTAACAGAGC
Organism: Bacillus sp. MMSF_3353; assembly: GCF_030733445.1. Classification (NCBI taxonomy): domain Bacteria; kingdom Bacillati; phylum Bacillota; class Bacilli; order Caryophanales; family Bacillaceae; genus Bacillus; species Bacillus sp. MMSF_3353. The sequence continues at coordinate 111,367 of NZ_JASHJA010000010.1, read as the reverse complement.
AAATGGGTGAAGAAAGCCCAGAAACATTAACAGTGACATTTGAGAAAAAACAAGATTTACGCTATGGAGAAAATCCACATCAAAAAGCAACCTTCTATAAAGCACCATTCGCTGTAACTTCTTCTGTTGCATACGCAGAACAATTACACGGTAAAGAATTATCTTACAACAATATTAATGATGCAGATGCAGCACTTAGTATTGTAAAAGAATTTACAGAGCCAGCAGTAGTAGCAGTAAAACATATGAATCCATGTGGTGTTGGAGTGGGTACTGATATTCATGAAGCATACACACGCGCTTATGAAGCAGATCCAGTATCAATCTTTGGTGGAATTATTGCAGCAAATCGTGAAATTGATAAAGCTACAGCAGAAAAGTTACACGAAATTTTCTTAGAAATCATTATTGCACCTTCTTTCTCAAAAGAAGCTTTAGAAGTATTGCAAAGTAAGAAAAACTTACGTCTACTAACTGTAAATATTGAAAAAGCGACAAGTGCAAGCAAAAAACTAACTTCTGTACAAGGTGGTCTTCTCGTTCAAGAGGAAGATACGTTATCATTAGATGAAAGTACAATTTCAATTCCGACAAAACGTGAACCATCAGAGCAAGAGTGGAAAGATTTAAAACTAGCTTGGAAAGTTGTAAAACATGTGAAATCAAACGCAATTGTTTTAGCGAATGATAACATGACAGTTGGTGTAGGCGCGGGACAGATGAACCGTGTAGGTTCTGCAAAAATCGCAATTACACAAGCTGGCGAAAAAGCACAAGGTAGCGCACTTGCATCTGATGCTTTCTTCCCAATGCCAGATACAGTAGAAGAAGCAGCAAAAGCAGGGATTACAGCAATCATTCAACCAGGCGGATCAATCCGTGACGAAGATTCTATCAAAGTTGCGGATAAGTATGGGATTACGATGGTGTTCACTGGCGTACGTCATTTCAAACACTAATAGAGGATATTTAAAAGGTCCGGTCAAGATAACTGTCGCATGTCGTCGTTGCTCTTGATCCTCCCTTTTAAACTTTTATTGATATGAAAACAAACTAGGAGCAGAGCTTCTAGTTTGTACTTATTTAAGTATTGGGGGATGAAATATGAATGTTTTAGTAATTGGCCGCGGTGGGCGTGAGCATGCTTTAGCTTGGAAGTTTGCGCAATCTGAAAAGGTGGAAAAGGTATATGTAGCACCTGGTAATGAAGGTATGCGCGATGTTGCAACACCAGTTGATATTGATGAAAATGATTTTGATGCATTAGTTTTATTTGCTAAAGAGAATAAGGTTGAATTAACTTTCGTTGGACCAGAAATTCCGCTTATGAATGGAATTGTTGATCGATTTAACGAAGAGGGACTTCGTGTGTTTGGCCCAAATAAGGCGGCTGCTGTTATTGAAGGTAGTAAGGCTTTTACGAAAGAATTGATGAAAAAATATGATATTCCAACTGCGGCATATGAAACTTTTACAAACTATGAAGAAGCAGTACAGTATATTCAAAAAGTTGGTGCGCCAATCGTTATTAAAGCTGACGGCCTAGCTGCTGGTAAAGGTGTAACGGTAGCAATGACGCTTGAAGAAGCATTACAAGCTGTGAAAGAGATGCTACAAGATGTGAAGTTCGGCGAAGCGAGCAAGAAGGTCGTTATTGAAGAGTTTTTAGATGGACAAGAATTTTCATTAATGGCATTTGTAAATGGAACAACTGTGCATCCGATGGTAATTGCGCAAGATCATAAACGAGCTTTTGATGGTGATAAAGGTCCAAATACAGGCGGAATGGGTGCGTATTCTCCAGTACCACAAATTTCGGAATCAGCAGTTCAAGAGGCGATAAAAACAGTATTACATCCAACTGCTAAAGCGATGATTGCAGAAAATCGATCGTTTACAGGGGTTTTATATGCGGGACTTATTTTAACAAATGATGGCCCAAAGGTAATTGAATTTAATGCACGCTTTGGTGACCCTGAAACGGAAGTAGTATTACCTCGCTTAGAAAATGATTTAGTTGATGTATGTAACGCTGTATTAAATGAAAGTGAATTAACGTTACAGTGGTCAGAGGAAGCGGTAATTGGTGTTGTACTTGCTTCGAAAGGGTATCCGGAAGCATATAAAAAAGGTGACATTATTAAAGGATTAGATGCACTGAACGATGTAATTGTTTTCCATTCAGGTACAGCGATGAAGCATGGTGACTTTGTAACAAATGGTGGCCGTGTACTATTTGTTGCTTGTAAGGCGGACAGTTTACAAGCGGCGAAAGATAAGGTGTATAAAGAAATCGGTAAAATTGAGAGTGATGGTCTATTTTACCGAAGTGATATAGGATATCGTGCAATTGGTCATGAGATGACGAGAAGCTAGTAATATTAAATGTTTTAGCGGTAAGAAAAGCGGAGAATGAGGTAGTTCATTCTCCGCTTTTCTTATTATTTTATTTAGGAACTTTTATAAGATCAATAATGTCAGGGCATTGTAATTGATAAGTTATTGCTGTTGATGAAACTTTCTTTGAAATTTTTCGGCAACTACTATTGGAATATTTAATTTTTTTGTTTTCTGTATTTCGGTCGCTTGTTTTTGAGTAATCAACATCATAATACAAAGATGTTGTCTCTCTTCCTTTTTTTACTGTTAAATCTATGATGAGAGGCTCATCTTTTTCGTTAAATCGAGTGATGCGAATGGAGTGACTCTTATTTGAATTATATTTTTTAATGAAGATATCTAATTTTTCGATATTGTAAACTGTGTCATTCTTTTGAATGACATCACCATATTTTTCGGCGGTTTCAAAACTATATTCTTTATTGGATGTATCAATTGTTGGTCGTTTATTTGAGCAAGCGACAAGATTGAATGAGAGTAGTGCAATAAATAATAAACTCGTTTTTTTATAGTAATGTTTTATAGGCAAAGCGAACCACCTCTATTAATAATGTTATATTTGTATTTTACAATATAATTACAAAGAAAACATCATCATTGTATTAAAAAATCCCACTGATTTCTCAGCGGGATTTTTTATGCATCTTTATCTTTTTTCAATTTTCCTTTTTGCTTTGCCATTTCTCGAAGTAAATACTCGATGTGTGCATTGACGCTACGAAACTCATCATTCGCCCATTTTTCGATGACTGCGTGTAATTCAGGATCAATACGTAATGGAAAGCTTTTCTTTTTAGCCATAATGATTTACAACCCTTTAGTATAGGCTTCCTGTATTAATAACTGGTTGCGCACCTTTATCTGAAACGATGGCAACTAATAAGTTGTTCACCATATTTGCTTTACGCTCGTCATCTAATTCAAGTACGCCTTCCTCATCTAACATATGGATTGAATCTTTCGCCATCTTCACAGCACCTTCAACAATCTCTTTTCTAGCAGCTAATACTGCTTTTGCTTGTTGACGTTGTAGCATTGCATGGGCAATTTCTGTTGCGTAAGCTAAATGTGTTAAACGAGTTTCTAATACTTCTACGCCAGCGATTTGAAGGCGCGCTTCTAACTCACGTTTTAATTCTTCAGAGATTTCTTCAGTATTTCCGCGTAACGTGATGCAAGTTTCATCTTGGAAATTATCATAAGGATATTTTGTTGCGACGTGGCGGATTGCTGTTTCACTTTGAATTTCTACAAATCGATCGTAATGTTCAACACCGAACATTGCTTTTGCAGAATCAACTACTTTATATACGATAACGGCTGCAATTTCAATTGGATTTCCCTCAATATCGTTTACTTTTAACTTCTTACTATTAAAGTTTTCAACACGTAACGATACAGTTTGACGGAATGCGAATGGAATTGTTAAAAATAAACCGTTTTGACGAATTGTTCCTAAATAATTACCGAAAAACGTAATAACTTTTGCTTGGTTTGGTTGAACAATACCAATACCTGTAGCAAGAACGGCGGCTAAAATAATAGTTAATGCCGCTCCTATGAAAATTTCTTGTACAAGGAAAAATACACCAATAGCGGCTAAAATTAAAATCCCAATAATACCGAGAAAACCATTTACATAAAAAACTTGTTTTTCTTTCATATGATCGCCTCCTGATATAAAAATGATATCACTTTTATATCATTTTATGCAAGGGCTTTACACCTAATTTTCTGAAATTATTGATTAGGTATTTCTTATGTATATTTTGAGGTCTGAAACGAGAATGTACGTTCTGTTTTATGGTAAAATAAAGAAGACTTAACCGCCCACTGCAGCAGCTAAGTCCCTTTGAGAGCATCTTGCATCGTGACAAATGATTCAAAGCGGTTTTGCCAGGATTATATCTTCAATCGCTGACTCAATCTCTTTGTCAGAAGCGTCAAAACTTCCATTTGACTGTGGTTTGTCGTGATTGGAAGTTTGATTCACTTCTTCTTTAGCATGTCCCTTTTCGGTAAAATTCATGCTAGGCATTTTAAATGCCCCCATATTCATGTATTTTCCGAATTTCCACATTTCAACAACGGGGCAGAAACGAACAATTCCCTCTGCGATTTTCATTGCACCAATCCATAGCAAGACGTTAGACCAAGTGCACCACGGCTTGCGTACAAGTTTAGCACTACTACAGCCGAAGAGGATAAGTCCGAGTGTAATTCGAATTAGGGCATTTATTGTACCGATGTTTTGCTTCATTAGAAAAACACTCCTTTTTATGAAAGTTGAAATAGATAATACTATTTCTCTTATTAGTATCCCGTGTGATTTTGGGGATATGTAATCCAACATTTGACGTTGAAAAAGATGTTGGAATGTGCGTGTGTGTAAGTAGCTTTTTTTGTTATAATGAAAGAATGCACAAAAGGAAGTTCAAAGTTAAATCCTCTCGTTTGAAAAACTATGGAAGAGGGAATTCCAAACTTAATTCTCCGTTTTAAACAAATATTTAAGATGAAGTTAAAAAAATCCTGATGAAAATAAACTGTTATTTTGAACAGAAATATATATAACTAGAGAAAAGAAAGGGTGTTTTCATGTACGATATTTCCGGGTGGAAACATGTATTTAAGCTTGATCCAAATAAGGAGTTAAGTGACGAACATTTAGAAATGATTTGTGAGTCTGGAACAGATGCTGTTATTGTAGGCGGAAGTGATGGAGTTACAATTGATAATGTATTACACATGCTAGTTAGCATTCGTAGATATGCAGTTCCTTGTGTGTTAGAGGTTTCTGATGTGGAAGCAATTACACCAGGATTTGATTTTTATTATATCCCAAGCGTTTTAAATAGCCGAAAGGTAGAATGGGTAACAGGTGTTCATCACGAGGCTTTGAAAGAATTTGGGGATATTATGGACTGGGACGAAATTTTCATGGAAGGGTATTGTGTTTTAAATCCGGAAGCGAAAGTAGCTCAGCTTACAGATGCGAAATGTGATGTAACAGAAGATGATGTAATTGCATACGCGCGTTTAGCAGACAAGCTATTACGTTTACCGATATTTTATTTAGAATATAGCGGTACGTATGGAGACGTTGAACTTGTTAAAAATGTAAAAGCAGAATTAAAACAAGCGAAGTTATATTATGGCGGCGGTATTTCTAATGCTGAACAAGCGAAGGAAATGGCACAATACGCTGATACAGTAGTGGTTGGGAATATTATTTATGATGATATAAAATCCGCGCTAAAAACAGTTAAAGCAGTAAAAGGAGAGTAGGTGCAGGCGTATATGAGTAAGACAGATAAGTTATTAAATGGTTTAAATCCGCAGCAACAAAAAGCAGTACAAACAACGAACGGACCACTTCTATTAATGGCAGGTGCAGGTAGTGGTAAAACACGTGTGTTAACACATCGTATTGCGTATTTACTTGGTGAAAAAGGTGTAGCGCCATGGAATGTACTAGCTATTACCTTTACAAATAAAGCGGCGCGTGAAATGCGCGAGCGTATTGATACACTTGTCGGACCAGAAGCAGAAAATATTTGGATTTCTACGTTCCACTCTATGTGTGTACGTATTTTACGACGTGATATCGATCGTATTGGTATTAATCGTAACTTTACAATCTTAGATTCAGGCGATCAGTTAACTGTAGTCAAAAAAATTATGAAAGAGCGCAATATTGATCCGAAGAAATTTGAGCCGCGCTCTATTTTAGCTGGTATTAGTAATGCGAAAAATGAATTGTTATCTGCAGATAAATATGCGAAAAAAATTACAATCGCTGATCCATATGAAAAATTAACGAGCGATGTATATACAGAATATCAAAAACGTCTTCTGAAAAATAACTCATTAGACTTTGATGATTTAATTATGACAACGATTCAGCTATTTGAACGTGTTCCAGAAGTACTAGAGTTTTATCAGCGTAAGTTCCAATATATTCACGTGGATGAGTATCAAGATACGAACAAAGCGCAGTACCTTCTTGTAAAACATTTAGCAGCACGTTTTAAAAATTTATGTGTTGTAGGTGACTCAGATCAGTCTATTTACCGCTGGCGCGGGGCTGACATTTCTAACATTTTGTCATTCGAAAAAGACTATGAGAATGCGCAAGTTATTCTGTTAGAACAAAACTATCGTTCGTCACAAAATATTTTAAATGCAGCGAATGCTGTTATTGAAAAAAATTCAAACCGTAAACCGAAAAAATTATGGACAGACAATCAAGTTGGAAGCAAAATCTCATATTACCGTGCTGCGACGGAAAAAGACGAAGCATACTTTGTTGCGAAAAAAATTCGTGACGATATTCAAATGGGAAAACGAAAATATACTGATTTTGCAGTGTTATATCGTACAAATGCGCAGTCTCGTATGGTCGAGGAGATTTTCCTGAAATCTAATATTCCTTACAAAATTGTCGGCGGTACGAAGTTCTACGATCGTAAAGAGATTAAAGACATTTTGGCGTATTTACGTTTAATTGGGAATCCAGATGATGAGATTAGTTTCGCGCGTATTATAAACATGCCAAAGCGCGGGATTGGTGCGACTTCTATCGATAAAATTATTAATTACGGTGTACAAAATGGAATTTCATTAACGGCTGTATTCGATGAGATTGAGCATGTTGGAGTAAGTGCAAAAATTACAAAGGCAGTAAAAGAATTCGCAGGTTTATTACACAACTGGGTAAATATGCAAGAGTATTTATCTGTTACAGAGTTGGTAGAGGAAGTTATTGAAAAAACAGGCTATCGCGATATGTTGAAAAACGAGCGTACTTTAGAAGCGGAAGGTCGTCTAGAGAACTTAGATGAGTTTTTATCTGTTACGCAAACATTTGAATCTCAAAGCGAAGATAAGAGCCTCGTTGCATTCTTAACAGACTTAGCGCTTGTTGCTGATATTGATCGTGTCGATGAAGATCCAACTGCTGGTGAGGAAGTTATTTTAATGACGATGCATTCAGCGAAAGGGCTAGAGTTCCCAGTTGTCTTTATTGTTGGGCTAGAGGAAGGAATATTCCCGCATACTCGTTCTCTAATGGAAGAAGATGAAATGCAAGAAGAACGTCGCCTTGCTTATGTAGGTATTACGCGTGCAGAAGAAGAGTTATATTTATCCAATGCACAAATGCGTACTTTATTTGGTAGAACAAGTATGAACGCTGCTTCTCGATTTATTACAGAAATCCCGGCAGAGCTAGTAGAATCGTTAAATGAAACAGCGCCAAAGCGTGAAACTTCGTTTGGCGCAAAAGGCAGAACGACAAGTACAAGTAGAATGACAACTACAACCACAACACGCTCTCGTTCAGCTTTCGCGCGTCCTGCAGCTAAGACAACAGGCGGCGAGCAAATTGGCTGGGCAGTAGGCGATAAAGCTTCCCACCAAAAATGGGGAGTCGGTACAGTTGTCAGTGTAAAAGGTGAAGGTGATGCAAAAGAATTAGATATTGCGTTCCCAAGCCCAATTGGTGTTAAACGTTTGTTAGCAAAATTTGCACCTGTGACGAAACAATAGGAAAGGAATGAGGATATGTCAAAAGAGATAGCAAAACAACGTATAGAAGAACTGCGTGATTTGTTAAATACATTTAACTATCAGTATCACGTATTAGACAATCCTTCTGTTTCTGATGCGGAGTATGACCGTAATATGCAGGAGCTTATAAAATTAGAAGCAGAGAATCCAGAGTTTATGAGTGAAGACTCTCCCTCCATTCGCGTTGGGGGAACTGTTCTTGATATATTTGAAAAAGTAACACATAAGTCACCGATGTTAAGTTTAGGAAATGCATTTAACGAAGGAGATTTACGTGATTTTGATCGACGAGTACGCCAAGGAATTGATGATGCGAATGTAAGATATATATGTGAATTAAAAATTGACGGACTTGCTGTTTCACTTCATTATGAAAAAGGACGCTTCATTCAAGGGGCAACACGTGGTGATGGTGTAACAGGTGAAGATATTACCCAAAATTTAAAAACGATTAAAGCGATCCCGCTCCGTCTAAATGAAGAAGTAACATTAGAAGCACGAGGCGAAGCTTATATGCCGAAGCGTTCATTCGTTAAGTTAAATGAAGAAAAAGAACAAAATGGTGAAGATGTATTTGCGAATCCGCGTAATGCGGCAGCAGGTTCAATACGCCAACTTGATCCAAAAATTGCAGCGAAGCGTAACTTATCTATGTTTGTGTACGGTCTTGCGAATGTAGAAGAAAAAACAATTCCATCACATAGTGAATCGCTTGATTTCTTAGGTGAACTTGGATTCAAAACAAATCCAAATCGACGTACATGTGAGACAATTGAAGAAGTTATAGCTTATGTAGAAGAATGGCAAGAAAAACGTCCGCATCTTGATTATGAGATTGATGGAATCGTTATAAAAGTAGATGATGTTGCTCTTCAAGAAAGTTTAGGAACTACAGCAAAGAGTCCAAGATGGGCGATTGCTTATAAATTCCCGGCTGAAGAAGTTGTAACAAGATTAACAGGCATTGAATTAAGTGTTGGTCGCACAGGGGTTGTAACACCGACTGCAGAGCTAGAGCCAGTGCGAGTGGCTGGTACTATCGTTCGTCGTGCTTCTTTACATAACGAAGATTTAATTCGTGAAAAGGACATTCGAATTGGTGACTATGTTGTAGTGAAGAAGGCTGGAGATATTATTCCTGAAGTTGTGAACGTTATTTTCGATAAGCGTACTGGTGAGGAAGAAGAATATCATATGCCAACGCATTGCCCAGCATGTGAGAGTGAACTAGTTCGTTTAGAAGAAGAAGTAGCACTTCGTTGTATAAATCCAACTTGTCCAGCTCAAATTCGAGAAGGATTAATTCATTTCGTTTCAAGAAATGCAATGAATATTGATGGACTTGGAGAACGTGTCATTACACAACTCTTTGATGCGGATTATATTCGTACATTTGCTGATTTATATTCGTTGACGAAAGAGCAATTATTGCAGCTAGAACGATTCGGTGAAAAATCAGCAACGAATTTAGTGCAAGCAATTGAGAATTCTAAAGACAACTCATTAGAGCGATTATTATTTGGCCTTGGTATTCGCCATGTCGGAGCAAAAGCAGCACGTACATTTGCAGAGCATTTCGAAACGATGGATGCACTTGTGAAAGCAACGGAAGAAGAACTAAAAGCAATTAATGAGATTGGTGAAAAAATGGCTCAATCCGTCGTGACGTATTTTGATAATGAAGACGTATTAGAGTTATTACAACAATTTAAAGAGTATGGCGTGAATATGGCATACAAAGGTATAAAAATTGCTGATTTACAAAATGTTGAGTCGTACTTCACAGGAAAAACTGTCGTTTTAACAGGTAAATTAGAAGTTATGGGACGTAGTGAAGCGAAGAAGAAGATTGAGGCATTAGGTGGAAAAGTCACAGGAAGTGTTAGTAAAAGTACGGATTTAGTTGTTGCAGGTGAAGCGGCAGGTTCGAAATTAGCACAAGCAGAGAAGCATAATGTTGAGGTTTGGAATGAAGAGAGGTTCTTACAAGAGCTAAATAAGTAAGAGGTGCAAACTTACCATGAAAAAAATAGCATTAGCGGTATTAAGCCTTGGCCTACTCGTAAGTGGGTGTAGTGCAGGTGCCGATAAAGATGAGAAATCGGGGAAAGCAAAAGAACAAGCAATCGTTCCAAAGTACGCTATCTCGGATGAATATTATAAGACGACTATTCCATTTGACGCAGGAGCAGCACGTGGTTTAGTTGTGCAAGGAGTAAATAATCGTCTTGATATAGATGAATTTGAAACGGGATTAATGCGTATTGCGAAAGAATCCTTTAGTACGAAAGATCATTTCTTTAAAGGTGGAGATGTTCTAGATGCTCAAGCTATACAAATGCTTGTTAAAAGAAAGCGTACAGATGTTGAGCAAAAGGAACTAGAGGACAAATTAAAAAAGGATGCAGTTAAATTTCCAAACATTGGTTTGAATCCGGCGTTAGGTGGAGGGTCTGAATCATTAGAGGAAAAAAATAAAAAAAATCCAATATATATTTCAAATATTTTAGAGCATGATTATTATGTGAAAAAAGACGAGAAAGATGAGAAAGGTGAGCGCCAAGGCATTGTAGTTGGCTTAGCGATGAACTCGGTTCATTATTATGAGGAAGAGCATGGTTATCCGCGTGAGGCTAAAATTGAGCAAGAAAAAATGTTAGCTGAAGGGAAAAAAATGGCGCAAGAAGTCTTGAAATTTATGCATCAAAAAAAGCCTGAAACAAAAAATCTTCCGATAACATTTGCAATTTATCGTCAGGCTCCAAAGGCTTCACTCGTGCCAGGTAACTTTGTTTCTTATGCAAATGTCGAAAAAGGCAGTGAAACGGTTGAGGATTGGAAACAAATTAATGAGAAATATTATTTGTTCCCATCTGAACAAGCGAAAACAGATAATAAACGTGAAGATCTGGCGAGAGTATCAAACTTTAAAGCGAAACTAGGAGATTATTTCCAAGGAGACTATACAGCTGTTATCGGTACTGGTATGTATAGAGATGATGAATTAAGAGAAATAAAGCTTGATATTCCTGTCCAGTTTAATGGGAAAGCAGAAATAATTGGTTTTACACAATATGTAGCCGGGCTTGTTATGGAATACTTCCCGAATTATATGAAAGTACAAGTAACGATTAAATCTGTAGAACGTCCAGAAGCGATTATTATACGTGAAGCGAAGCAAGATGAACCATTTGTGAAAATTTTAGATTAAATAGAAGGGCCGTTCCTTTGTGGAACGGCTTTTTTTCTTGGGTAATTTTGTTATAATTTAAAATGTTATAAATAATGGGGCAAGGGGTAAAGCACATGGACGAATTAAGTTTTCAAGTCATTATTTTATTAATTGCATTCGGCTTTTTAGCAGCTTTTATTGATTCAGTTGTTGGCGGTGGAGGATTAATCTCGCTTCCGGCACTTATGTTTGTTGGTTTGCCACCAGCTTCGGCAATTGCAACGAATAAATTAGCTGCAACGATGGGGACGTTTACGAGTGCAGTTTATTTTATTCGATCAGGAAAGGTCGATTTTAAAATTGTAGGAAAGTTAATCCCGTTAACTGTTATAGGAGCGGTCGCAGGCGCTTTAGTAGTAAAGTTTATTCCGCCGGATATTTTACGTCCGTTAGTGCTTGTGATGTTGGTGTTTATTGCCATTTATATTATTGCAAAAAAGGATTGGGGAAGTGTATCTACCTATAAGAAGATGACGAAAAGAAAAACATTAATATTTTTCTTTGTTATTTTAATGATAGGGTTTTACGATGGATTTTTCGGACCAGGGACAGGATCCTTTTTAATTTTTGCATTTTTATTAGTTGGTTTGGATTTTATTCAAGCGGCAGCATCTGGAAAACTTTTGAACTTTGTTAGTAATATCGTATCTTTAATTACTTTTTTATTTTTAGACGTAATTCATTTTGAATACGGTATTATTATGGGATTGTCGATGATTTTTGGCGCTTATTTTGGATCGAAGTTTGCAGTCCAAAAAGGTGTTGGATATGTAAGAACTTTATTTTTGTTAGTAACTATTTTATTGATTGGAAAAAACATTTTGGAATATACTCATATTTTGTAGAGTTATACGTATGTATAACTCTATTTTTTTATTATATTTTAAAAATTAATTAATTTTTAAAATATAAGTCTAGGAATATTTGAATAAATCTAAATTATCGTGTAGAATAATGTTGTAAAATGTAAACGTTTTTCTAAGGGGAGGCTAAAAAGAATGGTAGTAGCATACAAACATGAGCCATTTACAGATTTTTCAGTGGAGGCTAACAAATTAGCGTTTGAAGAAGGTTTAAAGAAAGTAGAATCTTATCTTGGACAAGACTATCCATTAATTATTGGGGGAGAAAAAATCACTACAGAAGACAAAATTGTTTCTGTAAACCCTGCAAATAAAGAGGAACTTGTTGGTCGCGTTTCAAAAGCAAGCCGTGAGTTAGCTGAAAAAGCAATGCAAGTAGCGGATGAAACATTCCAAACTTGGAGAAAATCAAAGCCAGAAATGCGTGCAGACATTTTATTCCGTGCTGCAGCAATCGTTCGTCGCAGAAAGCATGAATTCTCTGCTATTCTTGTAAAAGAAGCAGGTAAACCATGGAATGAGGCAGATGCTGATACAGCAGAAGCAATCGACTTTATGGAATATTATGGTCGTCAAATGTTAAAATTAAAAGACGGAATTCCAGTAGAAAGCCGTCCAATTGAATATAATCGTTTCTCTTACATTCCATTAGGAGTAGGTGTTATCATTTCTCCTTGGAACTTCCCATTCGCAATTATGGCAGGTATGACAACAGCTGCTTTAGTTTCTGGTAACACAGTATTACTAAAACCAGCTAGTACAACTCCTGTAGTAGCAGCGAAATTCATGGAAGTATTAGAAGAAGCTGGCTTACCAGCTGGCGTAGTAAACTTCGTTCCAGGTAATGGTTCTGAAGTTGGTGACTACTTAGTAGATCACCCTCGTACACGTTTCGTGAGCTTCACTGGATCTCGTGATGTAGGTATCCGTATTTATGAGCGTGCAGCGAAAGTAAACCCAGGCCAAATTTGGTTAAAACGCGTTATCGCTGAAATGGGTGGTAAAGATACAATCGTTGTTGATAAAGAAGCAGATCTTGAATTAGCAGCTAAATCTATCGTAGCATCAGCATTCGGATTCTCAGGACAAAAATGTTCTGCATGTTCTCGTGCAGTAATCCATGAAGATGTATACGATTACGTATTAAATCGTGCTGTTGAATTAACGAAAGAATTAACAGTTGCTAATCCAGCTGTTTTAGGTACAAACATGGGTCCTGTTAATGACCAAGCTGCATTTGATAAAGTGATGAGCTATGTTGCAATTGGTAAAGAAGAAGGTAGAATCTTAACAGGTGGCGAAGGAGACGATTCTAAAGGCTGGTTCATCCAACCAACAATCGTTGCTGACGTTGCAGAAGATGCTCGCTTAATGAAAGAAGAAATCTTCGGACCAGTAGTAGCATTCTGTAAAGCAAAAGACTTTGATCATGCACTTGCAATTGCAAACAATACAGAATACGGTTTAACAGGTGCTGTTGTTACTAATAACCGTGACCATATTGAAAAAGCACGTGAAGAATTCCATGTGGGTAACTTATACTTCAACCGTGGATGTACTGGTGCAATCGTAGGTTACCAACCATTCGGTGGCTTTAACATGTCTGGTACAGACTCTAAAGCTGGTGGCCCTGACTACTTAGCACTTCACATGCAAGCAAAAACTACTTCTGAAACTTTATAAGAAATAGTAGAAGAGATCTTCGCAGTCTGCGAAGATCTTTTTTTTTTTTTTTTTGAAAAAATTTCTATATGTGGATTAAGATAGATATAAGTAGAAAAACTAATAAAGTAATAAGGTTTACTTCAGTAAATAAGGTATATTATATTTGTTGAATAGATTCTCTTTAAAGACAAGAAAAGTAGGTGAACAAAGTGGGAAAATATCAATTGGATTACAAAAGTCAGGTATCTGTGGCAAAGTTTCATGAAAAACAGACGCCTGCCAAATTTGATAAAAAGCAGCAAATTGAAAAATTGCGTGCGGAGTATTTGAAAAAGAAGCAAAAACAAACAGATAAATAATATGTTACGTTTTTGATAGGAGAAACTAGTTTCAATTACCATATATTACCATTCGGTAATTAGAACTAGCTAAATCCTATTAATATCGGGATAAACATGTAAATAGAAACAAAACAACGAGAAAAGTTGACTTATTAGTCATATTTTTTAGTATTCATTTTAAGGATTTCCTGTATAATACAATTTGAAAGAAAATCTATGGTTTGACAAGAAACACTCTTTTCGGTTTTGCTCACTGAAGGGAGTGTTTTTTTGTAGCTACAAACTCCTCTGTACTCATTACAGTTGCATATACTCCATTTAAACTAGCCAAAATTGTGTTATGAATATAAACGGCTGGTATAGTAGCATTCTTAAAAGAAAGATCTTTTGTAGCACAAGCATCATGTATAACGGTACATGGAAAGCCGAAATCAAAAGCAGCCCTTACGGTAGCATCAATACACATATGAGTCATCATCCCGCATATGACGACGTGCTCAATGTCTAAACGTTGTAATTGTTCTAGAAGATCAGTTTCGCGAAAACTATTTGGATAATGTTTGAGTATAACGGTTTCTTCTCTAAGTGGACGTACGCTTTCATGAATATGTACACCCTCTGTATTGGGCAGGAAAAAAGTAGCGTCATCTTTTATTGCTACATGTTGGATATGAAAAATAGGTTCGTTTTTCGTTCTAAAGAGTTGTAGCAGCTGACGAGCATATTTGCTTGCTTCTATTGGATTACGCAATTCCATCTTTCCGTGTTGAAAATAATCATTTTGAATATCAACGAGTAAAAGAGCTGTTTTCATATATTTATCTTCCTCCGGTTTCATATTCAAATAATGGTATTCAATTTATAGAGGTGATTCTCCTTTTAAAAAAATATGAAGGAGAAGAATTTTACATAACTTTAAAAAGCAATATTATATTGTGATTTTTTATTTGAAAATTTTAATAGAGAAATAATTAATATTTTTCTGAAAAATGTATTGACTCTTATTATTCTGAGTTCTATAATGAGAATTAATTAAACGACAATTAAATCGATACATTCTTATCCAGAGAGGTGGAGGGACTGGCCCTACGATACCTCAGCAACGGGTTTTTTAATACCGTGCTAACTCCAGCAAGCCTTATAAAAGGCTTGGAAGATGAGAAGATGTGACCGAGTACATATAAGTGCTCTCCTTCTTATCTTTACGGTTGATAAGAAGGAGAGCACTTTTTATTTTACCTCGAAAGCTCTACTTCAAGTTTTTACAGCATATAGGAGGCGAAAAAATGATTTCTTTTAACAACGTAAGTAAAGTATATGAATCAGGTGGGCAATCTGTTCATGCGGTGGAGGATGTAACATTATCAGTTGAGAAGGGCGAAATTTTTGGCATTATCGGTTTTAGTGGCGCTGGAAAGAGTACGTTATTACGCCTAGTAAATATGTTAGAGAGACCAACGGCGGGAACGATTTCAATAGATGATAAAGATATTACATCACTATCGACGAAAGAATTACGGAAGCTAAGACAAAGAATCGGGATGATTTTTCAAAGTTTTAATTTATTTAATTCAAGAACAGTGTTTGGGAATATTGCTTATCCATTAAGGTTAGCGAAAGTACCAAAAAATGAGATAAAAGAAAGAGTAAATGAACTGCTAAAGTTTGTAGGATTAGAAGATAAAGCAAACTATTATCCAGAGCAACTATCAGGCGGACAAAAGCAGCGTGTTGGCATTGCAAGAGCACTTGCAACATCGCCAGACATTCTTATATGTGATGAGGCAACATCAGCTTTAGATCCAGAAACAACGACAGAAATTTTGAACTTATTAAAGAAAGTAAATCGAGAATACAATGTAACAATTCTTCTTATTACACATGAAATGCATGTTGTGAAAGAAATTTGTCACCGTGTAGCTGTAATGGAGAAGGGAAAAGTTATTGAAGAAGGAAAACTATTTGACGTTTTCACACAACCGAAAACAAAGACAACTCAAAACTTTGTACGCTCCATTATTAATGATCATTTACCGGAAAGTGTTCTAGGGAAAATTCAAAATGGTGGACAGATTTATCGCTTAACATTTACTGGGGAAGAGACAGGGCAGCCGGTACTATCATATATCGCGAAAAATTATAACGTCGATGTAAACGTACTGTATGGAAATATTATTGAACTCCAAAATGTGCTATTTGGAAATCTTCTTGTAGAATTGCAAGGTGAACAGAAGGAAATTCAAAAAGCATTACAACATCTAAGACTGCAAGTGCAGCTGAAGGAGGTAGAAGCTCATGCGAGTTGATTGGAGTATATTTTGGCCTCGCATAGTAGATGCGACGGGGGATACCCTCTTAATGGTAATCGTAACCCTTATATTTGCTACAATTCTTGGTATACCCCTAGGTTTACTGTTATATGTAACGAGGAAAGGAAACTTTTTAGAAAATAAATGGGTCTTTTCTATTCTTAATATCATTATTAATACAATTCGTCCGGTTCCATTCATCATCTTCTTAGTAGCTTTAAGCCCACTAACAAGAAGTGTTATCGGAACGACGATTGGAACAGCAGCAGCAATCTTTCCAATGACGTTAGTTGCGTCAATTGGTATTGCTAGAATGGTTGAAACAAATCTTGTTTCAGTTCCAAAGGGAGTCATTGAAGCAGCTCAAGCGATGGGTGCTTCACCATTTAGAATTGTTTTTGAAATTCTTGTACCAGAAGCGTTAGCGCCATTGATTTTAGGTGTTACGTTTATGACAGTTGGTTTAATTGAATTTTCTGCAGTTGCTGGGCTTGTCGGTGGTGGCGGTCTTGGTGACTTAGCGATGACATATGGTTATCAACGTTTTGATACATCAGTTATGTTCGTAACGGTCGTTTTACTTATTATTCTCGTACAGGTAGCTCAAAATTTAGGAAACTACTTTGCGAAAGTCTTTTTACGTAGATCATAAAAAGGAAGAGGGGAAAAGAAAATGAAGAAAATTTTAGCATTTGCATTATCAGCGATTGTAGGAATTTCAGCGTTAAGCGGCTGCTCAAGTGGAGACACGGGGGCAGGAGCAAAAGAGAAAGTAGTTCGCGTTGGCGTAACCGGAACAGATGGAGACGCTTGGGAAATTTTAAAGAAAAAAGCTGAAAAAGAGGGAATTAAAATTAAACTGGTTGAGTTCTCTGATTACACAACGCCAAATAAAGCGTTAGCTGATGGAGATATTGAACTAAACTCATTCCAGCACGTTGCTTTCTTAGAGCAATTTAAAAAAGAGCATAAGTTAGATATTACAGCTGTCGGTACAACGCAAATTGCACCAATGGGCTTATACTCTGAAAAATATAAGAAGGCAAATGAAATTCCAGATGGTTCAGAAATTGCGATTCCAAATGATCCAACGAACCAAGCTCGTGCATTAAAACTTCTTGATGCAGCTGGATTATTAAAGCTTAAGAAAGACTTTGGCTTATTCGGAGATCCAAGTGGCATTGCTGAAAATCCGAAGAAGTTAAAAATTACACCGGTTATCGCACAGCAAACACCTCGTGTATTAAAAGATGTTGCAGCTTCAGTTATTAATAACGGTGTTGCTGGTCAAGCTGGATTAGATCCAGCGAAGGATCCAATTTTCTTAGAAGATCCAAAGAATGAAAATGCGAAGCCATATATTAATATTTTCGCAGCTCGTACAAAAGATAAAGATGATCCAACACTGAAAAAAGTAATTGAACTATATCATTCAAAAGAAGTAACAGATGCAATTAAGAAAGAAACAAATGATGGTTCCATTTCAGTAGATCTTTCACTTGAGGAGCTTGAAAAAATCGTAAAATAATTATCGGGTTTAACGATTAACAGTAGGAACCCCTCCGCTGTTAGCTCGTTCAACATATAATCTACTTAACAAACAAAACCCTAATTCTGTACCTTCCAATTCTGTATAACGTAGAATCCAATGTTTGTTAAGTAGAGTGATGGACCAGGAGTTTTCCTGGTCTTTTTTTATGAATGAAAGTAGCTAGCGAATAGTAAGGTAATCCAAATTATAAAAGGGTAAGCAAATAAGCTGAAAATGAGTGTAATTACGAATTGTTTTTTATGAATGAGGTGTTTTTCGAATGAAAAAAAGAAAATAGAAAAAATCATAATGAAAACGGCTGATATTACGCCAGGATTATATGAACGATAAATGAAAAACAAAATAATATGTTGAACAGAGTTGAAGAATATCGCCCCCTGTATAAAAATAATCCAGTATATAGAAGACAAGAAGTTTAGTTGATATAGAAAGACGATAAGTAAGACAAAGATTGTTAATACGAAAATCGCAATGAAAAATTGTCGGCTTGTTATAAAATGAATTGAAAATTGATTAGCAAGATATTGTGGCATTTGAAAAGATTCTTCAAGGTTATGAACGAAAAATAATAAAGGAATGATCCAGGGTATAATAGTTGAATGTTTTTTCATCAACTTACATCACTCCAATAAAATATAGAAAGCCTAAAAAAGGCCCTCTATACAGGGATAGTTATTCAATTATGATACTTTTTAAATTATCCTCATGATGCTCTTGTTTTTTCGGATAAGTAGCTAGTTCCTCTTGCAAAATGTTTAGTGCTTGCTTAGCTGATTGCTGGATTGGGGCAGGTAACTCTTCTAATATATTCATACCGACTTTTATTTTTGTACGAATTACCTTCCTTAGTAGTTCCTTACGCATGCACTACACCTCCAAATCGAATGTTTAGTACATCATCTTCGAATTTTGCTCCTTGAATAGAAAGGTGTGTTAACGTTTTTGGTAATGTGATGTTCCGTTTCACAGAACCTGAACGAATGATAAGTTCATCACCTTTTTGATTTAATGAAAGTTCACTTTTGTTTGAGAAGGGAATGGAGAGAACGAAAATATACTCATCGCCATCTTTTTTTACATATTGAGTGCGACCGTTAAATTTCACTTCCGTAGGAGAAGAATCTGATTTAAATAAAGCATCTCCTACACGCTCTAACATAGACAAACCGACAACCTCTTGTTCAAACATAGGAGCTTCGTAAATAGGAAGCGGCTGAAAACTATCTTGAATCAATGTTTTATATTTCTTTTGAGTATCTTTCCATGCTTGAAAATAAGGATCGGTGACAGTGTTAGGGATGACGCGATTAATCATAATGGCATCCACGTTATAATCGTATAAGTTTAAATACGTAAAGCTGCGCTGAGCTTCTTTAATGACCATCTTTTCAGGATTTACAACGATGCGGATACTTGTTATGTCTCGGTTTGATAAAATATCTCTCATTTCTCCAAGTTGTTCAAGTGTATTCGTTAATTCGTCCATAATATCATCGGTTGGAAGGGGGACACCAAGAAGTGGTTGAGCTACAGGACGAACAACTTTTAAAACTTTTCTTTTAATAGGAAAGAGTTTTTCCATCCACCAGCCGAGCATATCTGGAAAGCTGAGCATTGCTAATGTTTCTCCTGTTGGAGCGCAATCAATGATGATAACATCATATGTGTTTTGTTTATAATAATCGAGTACGCGAAGTAAGCTAATTAAATCTTCCATACCAGGAAACATTGTTAATTCTTCTGTTGTAATATCATCAGCTGCTTTGGAAGTGAAGAGTAGTGTAATATATTTCTGTAATTTCCCCCAGCCTTTTTCCATCTCATAAATCGTATTAATTTCTTGTGCCCACAAATTTTCACGAATTGCTAATGGCTCAGAAGATAGCTTTATACCAAATGAATCTCCTAAACTATGAGCAGGATCTGTACTCATTACTAATGTTTTTAATCCTTGTTTTGCGCTTTGAAGTGCTGTTGCTGCTGAAATGCTAGTTTTTCCTACGCCGCCTTTACCTGTATACAAAATAATTCTCATTATTCTATCCCCTTTGTTTCGAGTATCGAATATTACGAGTACCGAAATAAAATGTTGAATAAAAACCCAACTAGGGTTTTATTCAATCGGAATGTTTTTCATTTTAGGTGTAGAAACCTTTTCTTCTGTTTTTTGCTGTGACGTAGCAATGTGATTCATGATCTTTTGGAAGATTTGTAGTAAGAATGCTTTTTCTGCTTCTGATAATGCTTCTGTCACTAGGCTAAAGTAATGGGCTGCATTTTGTTTTACTTCTTGAACGAGCATTACGCCGTTTTCTGTTAAACGAATTAATACAATGCGTCGGTCGTTTTCATCACGGTACCTTTCAACATATCCCTTTTTTACGAGGCGATTTACAACACCTGTCGTTGTACTCATCGGTATATCAAGAAGGTCAGCGATTTTTGTCATTGTAATATCTGTATTTCGCTCCATCCAAAGTAAACAAAATACTTCTGTTTTAGAAAGTGTTAAATCTAGGCTTACCCATTCTTCAGGATAAAAAAGTTTCTTGGCGTTATCTAGCAGTAAGTCTAAAAAATGTTCGTATTGCAACAATTATTTCCACTCCCGTATATTTCGAGGTTCGTAATATTTGTTTTTATTTTATGCAGAATTGAAATAAATGTCAATAGTTTTAACTGTTTTTTCAGATTAGACAGAAAACTAACTTTAAAATAGTATTCTTTTATGATAGATTTATAAATATAAAACTAGAATTTACATAAAAATCCATCATAGTAAATATACTTATCTATAATGGATGTACAGCTAACGAGGGGGAGAACAATGAGAAGACGTAATACGCAAGCGTTCACGTTTTTAGCATGGACTTCATTTGTTTGTGCACTTTCAGGTATGCTAATTGGAATTTATACGTTAGATGAAACGCTTAGTGTAAAAGGATATTATTTAATTGGAACATTATTTTTAACGATGTCTTGTTTTGTATTACAAAAAACAATTCGTGATAATGAAGAAGATAACGAGAGATTTCCGAAAAATAAACCGTTAGATAAAGAGTAAATCGTAAAGAAAGGCATTTGCCTTTCTTTTTTTATGTAAAAATGCAGTAAGTGCCGTGTGTTGACTTGCTTGAAGTACTGAAAATTTGGTATCATCAATAGTATTGTAGATTGAACGATATATTATGGAGGTGGCCTAGCCGTGTCAAGAATTTCCGTTGAGAATGTAAAGCACGTAGCACATTTAGCACGTCTTGCAATTACTGATCAAGAAGCTGAAAAATTTCAAAAACAACTAGATGCAATTGTTACATTTGCAGAACAGTTAAATGAATTAGATACAACTGATGTAAAACCAACAACTCATGTATTAACTATGAAAAATGTTATGCGTGAAGATGTACCAGAAAAAGGTTTACCAGTCGAAGAAGTATTAAAAAATGCACCGGATCACAAAGATAATCAAATCCGTGTTCCAGCAGTATTAGAATAGAGGAGGGGAATTTCGATGTCATTATTTGATCATTCCGTATCAGAGTTACATAAGAAGTTAAACAACAAAGAAATTTCCGTTACGGATTTAGTAGAAGAATCTTACAAACGTATTGCGGATGTTGAAGATAACGTAAAAGCTTTTCTTACATTAGATGAAGAAAACGCACGCGCGAAAGCGAAAGAATTAGACGCGAAAATTGGTGCTGAAGATAATGGTTTATTATTCGGTATGCCAATTGGTGTAAAAGATAACATTGTAACTAACGGTCTTCGTACAACTTGTGCGAGCAAAATATTAGCAAACTTTGATCCAATTTATGATGCAACAGTTGTGCAAAAGCTAAAAGCTGCTGACACAGTTACAATCGGTAAGTTAAATATGGACGAGTTCGCAATGGGTTCTTCAAATGAAAACTCAGGTTTCTACGCTACGAAAAATCCATGGAACTTAGATTACGTTCCAGGCGGATCTAGTGGTGGTTCTGCAGCAGCTGTAGCAGCAGGAGAAGTATTATTCTCTCTAGGTTCTGATACGGGTGGTTCTATCCGTCAGCCAGCTGCATATTGCGGCGTTGTAGGTTTAAAACCAACTTACGGACGCGTATCTCGTTACGGATTAGTAGCATTCGCATCTTCACTTGACCAAATCGGACCGATTACACGTACAGTAGAAGATAATGCATACTTATTACAAGCTATTTCAGGTATTGACCGTATGGATGCAACTTCTGCTAACGTTGAAGTAGGAAACTACTTAGCTGGTTTAACAGGCGACGTTAAAGGTTTACGCATTGCTGTACCGAAAGAATATTTAGGAGAAGGTGTTGGCGAAGAAGCTCGTGAGTCAGTACTAGCTGCTTTAAAAGTATTAGAAGGTATGGGCGCAACTTGGGAGGATGTATCTCTTCCACACTCTAAATACGCTCTAGCAACGTATTACTTATTATCTTCTTCTGAAGCATCTGCTAACCTTTCACGCTTTGATGGCGTACGTTACGGTGTTCGTTCTGATAATGTAAATAATTTATTAGACCTTTACAAAAACACACGTAGCGAAGGTTTTGGTGATGAAGTAAAACGTCGTATTATGCTTGGTACATTTGCACTTAGCTCTGGTTACTATGATGCATACTACAAGAAAGCACAACAAGTACGTACATTAATTAAAAACGACTTTGAAAATGTATTTGCTAACTACGATGTTATTATTGGACCAACAACGCCAACTCCGGCATTTAAAGTGGGCGAAAAAGTTGATGATCCAATGACAATGTATGCAAATGACATTTTAACAATCCCAGTAAACTTAGCGGGTGTTCCAGCGATTTCTGTTCCATGTGGATTCGGTGCTAACAACATGCCACTTGGTCTACAAATCATTGGTAAACACTTCGATGAAGCGACAATTTACCGCGTTGCACATGCGTTTGAGCAAGCAACAGACTATCATACAAAAAAAGCAAGTCTGTAAGGAGGCGAGCATAGATGAATTTAGAAACAATTATTGGTTTAGAGGTTCACGTTGAGTTAAAAACAAATTCGAAAATTTTCTCTGCGAGTCCAACAGAATTCGGAGCGGAGCCAAATACACAAACAAGTGTAATTGACTTAGGATACCCAGGGGTACTTCCTACTTTAAATAAAGAAGCAGTTAACTTTGCAATGAAAGCTGCAATGGCATTAAACTGTGAAATCGCAACGGAAACGAAGTTCGACCGTAAAAACTATTTCTACCCAGATAATCCGAAAGCTTACCAAATTTCTCAATTCGATAAGCCAATTGGTGAAAATGGTTGGATTGAAATTGAAGTAGACGGTAAAAAGAAACGTATCGGTATTACACGTCTTCATTTAGAAGAAGATGCTGGTAAATCAACGCATACAGCTGATGGTTCATTAGTAGATTACAATCGTCAAGGTATGCCTTTAATCGAGATCGTATCTGAGCCAGATATGCGTACGCCAGAAGAAGCATATGCATACTTAGAGAAGTTAAAATCAATCATTCAATACACTGGCGTATCTGATTGTAAGATGGAAGAAGGTTCCTTGCGTTGTGATGCGAACATTTCCCTTCGTCCAGTTGGACAAGAGAAGTTCGGTACAAAAGCGGAACTGAAAAACTTAAACTCATTCACTTACGTACAAAAAGGTCTTGAGCACGAGCAAGTGCGCCAAGAGAAAGAATTGTTATCTGGTGGTATCATCCAACAAGAAACACGTCGTTATGATGAAGCAACGAAGAAAACAATCTTAATGCGTGTGAAAGAGGGATCTGACGATTACCGTTACTTCCCAGAGCCAGACTTAGTTGAACTTTACATCGATGATGAGTGGAAAGAAGAAATTCGTGCTTCGATTCCAGAACTTCCAGATGCACGTAAAGCTCGCTACGTTGCAGAAATTGGCTTACCAGCTTATGATGCACACGTATTAACATTAACGAAAGAGATGTCTGATTTCTTTGAAGCAGCAATTGAAGATGGAGCAGATGCGAAACTAACATCAAACTGGTTAATGGGTGAAGTGCTTGCATACTTAAACAAACAACAAAAAGAATTAAAAGACGTTGCATTAACGCCTGCTGGTTTATCTAAAATGGTTCAATTAATTGAAAAAGGTACAATTTCTTCTAAAATCGCGAAGAAAGTATTTAACGAGTTAATTGAAAAAGGTGGAGACCCAGAGGAAATCGTTAAAGCAAAAGGTCTTGTTCAAATTTCTGACGAGGGTACACTTCGTAAAGTTGTAACAGAAATTCTTGATAATAATGAGCAATCTATCGAAGACTTTAAAAACGGTAAAGACCGTGCAATTGGCTTCTTAGTTGGTCAAATTATGAAAGCTACAAAAGGACAAGCAAATCCGCCGCTTGTTAACAAAATCTTACTTGAAGAGATTAATAAGCGATAATAATAGTAACTTGTAAAGATTAAGCAGAAAAACACCCGTACATGGGTGTTTTTCTAGGTTAATCAAACGTTTGTTTAAATGAGAGAAGATCGTTTAAACAAACGTTTGATTAACTGTCAAAAGTGTAAAAATGTTTGTATAGCAACTATGGTATGATAGTTGCAAAAAGGTGGGAATAATGATAAATCTAGACATAGAGGTTTTTTTCATCTCATGAAATAATAGATAATTATTATTCGTTATATGTAAATTGTTGTGAGGAAATAGATGGACATAAATTTTTTGTCAAATAAAACAAAACCATTGAAATGAATATTTACTTTTGATGGACTACACGAATCGGGTTCTTACTGCCTGTTTGAGCGAGATAAAAGAAGGATAGGAAGATGAGAGGAGGTAGGCATGGGAATACTGAATAGAAGTTCGGTATGTTCTTTTTCAATATATAAAGAAATTTCCTGTGCTAATAAATGATGAAGCGAGCAAGAATTATTTATAATCCTACTTCTGGGCGAGAGCTATTTAAGAAGAGCTTACCGGAAGTATTACAAAAATTAGAACAAGCTGGATATGAAGCGTCTTGTCATGCGACAACTGGTCCTGGAGATGCGACTGTGGCAGCGAGGCAAGCTGCGGATCGTAAGTTTGATGTTGTTATCGCAGCTGGTGGTGATGGTACATTAAATGAAGTGGTGAACGGCTTAGTAGGACATGAACATCGTCCAAAGTTTGGAATTATTCCAGTTGGAACGACAAATGATTTTGCGCGTGCGATCGGTGTACCTCGTGCTATTGAAGAGGCTGCGGATATTATTTGTGAAGGGAAAACAGTTCCGTTAGATCTTGGTAGAGCGAATGATACATATTTCATTAATATCGCTGGTGGCGGCCGTATTACAGAATTAACATATGAAGTGCCAAGCAAGCTAAAGACGGTATTAGGCCAACTTGCTTACTATTTAAAAGGAATCGAAATGTTACCGTCATTACATCCAACATATGTTGAAATTGAGTATGATGGGAAATTACTACAAGAAGAAATTACGATGTTTTTAATTACGAATACTCGTTCAGTGGGCGGCTTTGAAAAGGTAGCACCATATGCATCGATTAACGATGGATTATTTGATTTATTAGTACTGAAAAAAGGTTCTATTGCTGACTTAATTAAAGCAGCAACACAAGCGCAGCGTGGTGAACATATTAATAACCCAAAAGTGCTATACACACAAGCAAATCGAATTAAAGTGCATTCACCAGATAAACTAATGATTAACTTAGACGGTGAATACGGTGGAGATGCACCGATGGAATTCGAAAATATATATCATTGTCTTGAACTATTTGTTCCTGAACAACAAGAGGATGCCCTGTAAAGGCATCCTTTTTATTATATAGAGGAATTGTAAATTGGAAGTTAGTTTGATTTTTATGGTATTTTTACAATTCGTTTATTTTATATCCATACTTTATTGATACACTGGAGGAGATAAGAAACGAGAGGTAGGATGCTATGGAGAAGGTAAAGGCAATACTATTTGATAAAGATGGGACATTAATGGATTTTCATTCAATTTGGATAAAAGTGGCTGAAGAGCTTGTCGCTGAATGTATAAAATTATATCAACTCCGACAGTCAATGCAGCAGGCTTTATTAAAAGAAATCGGTGTGGATGGGGCATTTGTTCATCCTAGTAGTGCAATAGCTGCTGGAACAAGCCTCGATGTAGCAAAGGGGCTTTGTAAGTATATTACGTCATCTAAGGAAGAGGAAATGCATGAGTGGGTAAGTGAAAAATTATTTTCTCTTATGTATGAACACCGCTCCTATATGAAAATGACGGCGGATTTACCGAGGATTTTACAAGGTTTAAAGGATAGAGGATTTATTTTAGGTGTTGTGACAGCTGATGATTTTGCACCAACAGAATTATTTTTGAAACAATATCAATTAGAGTCCTTTTTTGATTATGTTGTAGCTTCAGATACATTTCCGGCACAAAAACCAGATAAAAGAATTGTAGAATCTTTTTGTGAGAAGTTTCATTTAGAAGCATGTGAAGTAGCCGTCGTTGGAGATACACCAACTGATTTATATTTAGCGAGAAATGGTGGCAATTGCTATGCAATTGGAGTACTGTCTGGTACAGGAGATCGTCAAACGTTAGAACCACTTGCAGATTTAGTAGTACAATCTGTTGGGGAGTTTATTTCTCATTCGGGTGAGTTGATTTGGGAACAAGGAAAGTCTAATGTGTAAGAAAAATAAGTCTATAAAGACTCTTAATGAGTCCTTATAGACTTATTTTTTATGCCGACATAGAAGGTATGCAGGATGAATGCTGGGAAAGAACGTTGGCATACATTTTGCAATGAAAAGAGAAAACAATGTAAAGAAAAGGATGGGGTACGTAATGAACACAAAAAAATTTGCTAAAGTAAATGAACAAATTCCTGGACCGAAAGCAGCGTCTTTATTAGAACGCCGCCAAAATATAGTACCAAAAGGAGTAAGTAACGGCATCCCAACGTTTGTACAATCTGCAAATGGTGCTCTTGTAACAGATGTTGATGGCAATCAGTACATTGATTTCGCGGGAGCAATCGGAACAATTAACGTAGGGCATTGTCATCCAGCTGTTAAAGAGGCGCTCCATAAACAAGTAGATCAATACATTCATACTGGATTTAATGTCATGATGTATGAGCCATATATTGAATTAGCAGAAAAACTTGCGTCATTAGCGCCGGGAAGTTTTGATAAGCAAGTACTATTTTTAAATAGTGGTGCAGAAGCAGTTGAGAACGCTGTGAAAATCGCTCGTAAATATACAAAAAGACCTGGTATTATTGCATTTTCTAAAGGATTCCACGGGCGTACATTAATGACAATGACGATGACAAGTAAAGTAAAACCATATAAATTTGGATTTGGTCCATTTGCGCCTGAAGTCTATAAAGCACCATTCCCGTACGAATATCGCCGCCCAGAAGGATTAACGGAAGAGCAGTACGATGACTTTATGATTGAAGAGTTTAAGAATTTCTTCATATCAGAGGTAGCACCAGAAACAATTGCAGCCGTTGTAATGGAACCTGTTCAAGGGGAAGGCGGATTTATCGTTCCAAGTAAGAAGTTTGTGCAAGAAGTACGCAATATTTGTTCAGAACACGGCATCTTATTTGTAGCGGATGAAATTCAAACAGGATTTAGTCGTACAGGAAAATATTTTGCCATTGATCATTATGATGTCGTTCCAGATTTAATTACGGTATCTAAATCATTAGGCGCTGGTGTACCGATTAGTGGTGTTATTGGGCGCAAGGAAATTATGAATGAGTCTGCGCCGGGAGAGCTTGGTGGAACGTATGCAGGAAGCCCACTAGGATGTGCAGCAGCATTGGCAGTACTTGATGTAATAGAAAAAGAGAATTTAAA
Source organism: Bacillus sp. MMSF_3353 (assembly GCF_030733445.1). Lineage (NCBI taxonomy): Bacteria > Bacillati > Bacillota > Bacilli > Caryophanales > Bacillaceae > Bacillus > Bacillus sp. MMSF_3353. The sequence continues at coordinate 83,584 of NZ_JASHJA010000010.1, read as the reverse complement.
TGATAGAGCAATAGAATTAGGAAAAGTTGTAATGAATCGATTCGAAGAGATGAAAAATAAATATAATTGCATCGGTGATGTGCGTGGTTTAGGAGCAATGTGTGCATTCGAGCTTGTTCAAGATCGGAAGACGAAAGCACCTGATAAAACGTTAACAGCTAATTTGTGCGCAGAGGCAAATAAACGCGGATTACTCCTACTATCAGCAGGGACATACGGTAATGTTATTCGTGTGTTAATGCCATTAGTTATTACAGGTGAGCAACTTGAAGAAGGATTAAATATAATTGAAGAATCATTGCAAGTCTGTTATGAGAAAGCAAATACTGCTCGTGTTTAAAAGTTAAATAATAAATCGCAAACATTCTAGCTGACTCTATATAAAATACAGAAAATTCACTTTATAATAAAGGTAGTGAAGTGAATCGATGGATTGGAAGTTAGGGGTGGCTAGGATGGTTGGAGAAAAGGAACGAGTGTTAATGGATTTACAAGATGTATTTGAATATGCGTTTGACGAAATTTTTGTGACTGACGAAAAGGGAATCGTTGTGCGTGTAAATAGTACATGTGAAAGGCACTATCAACTAGCTGCTAAAGAGTTGGTAGGTAAGCATGTGAAAGAATTGCAGAAGGATGGTATCTTTTATCCATCGGCAACGTTAGAAGTAATTGAAAAAAAGAGACCGATTGAACTCGTTCAAACGACAAAATCAGGAGAGTATTTACACGTTCGTACAAGGCCTGTTTTTGATAATGAGGGAAATTTAAGAAGAGTAATTAGTTATTCACGTGATCTGACAGAGCTCTACCAATTACGTCAAAAGGTAGAGGAAATGGATAATCAGTTAAAAACATATAAAAAAGAATTAAGAGAAACATATGAACATGAAGGACTTATTTTTAAAAGTATCGCTATGCAAAAAATAGTCGAGACAATCAAGAAAGTATCCGTGGTAGATAGTACAGTTCTCGTTTTAGGTGAGACAGGAGTAGGGAAGAGTCGATTAGTACGTCATTTACATGAAGTGAGTAACAGGAAGAATGAAAGTTTCTATGAAATTAATTGTGCGGCATTGCCAACGAATTTAATTGAATCAGAGCTTTTTGGATACTCAGGTGGATCTTTTACAGGTGCGAATCGTGAAGGGAAAAAGGGATTATTAGAATCAGCTCATAAAGGAACTCTTTTCTTAGATGAAATTGGCGAAATGCCACTTGAAATTCAAGCGAAACTTTTGCAAGTGTTGCAAGAAAAAACGTTTCGTCCTATTGGCGGAAGAGAATTAAAAAAGGTGGACGTTAGAATTGTAGCGGCTACAAATAGAGATTTAAGTATGATGGTGAAACAAGGAACATTCCGGAAAGATTTATATTATCGTCTAAATGTCATTCCAATTGTAATTCCACCACTCAGGGAAAGAACTGAAGACATTTTGCCACTCATTTATCATTATTTACAGCACTTTAACGAAAAATATGGCCGGAATGTAAAATTAGCGCCTAGCACATTGCAAATGTTTGTTGGTTACCCGTGGGAAGGAAATAATAGAGAGATTGAAAATGTGATTGAGCGAATTGTTATAACTGCTGATGATATCGTTACGATAGAAGATTTGCCAATAGCGATGCAAGAATCAACGGTTGAACAGTCCGGCCAAAGTCTCTATAAAATGTTAGAAGAAGTAGAACGGAATATTATTTTGAAAGCATATAAAACATATGGATCGAGTTATAAAGTAGCGGAGTTTTTAAAAATAAGTCAATCTGCTGCCACTAGGAAGATAAAGAAACTTATAGAGGAGGAAGAAAACATTGGATAAAAAAGCGACGTTTGTAAATGTAGAGAAAAAGGCGATGTATATAAATGGTGAGTGGATTACATTGCAAGAACAAATCGAAGTAAATAATCCAGCAACGAAGGAAATATTTGCGACGGTACCAAAGGGCGGGGTAACAGAGGCAAAGCAAGCTGTTGATGCTGCTCATGAAGCTTTTAAATCATGGTCTAAGTTAACAGCAGCAGACCGTGCAGTGAAGTTAAAAAAATGGTTCACACTTATCGATGAAAATAAAGAAGAGATTGCAGCGATTATGACGAGAGAACAAGGAAAGCCGTTTGTAGAAGCACTTGGTGAAGTGAATTATGCCAATAGCTTTGTTGAATGGTATGCAGAAGAAGGTAAACGCGTATATGGCGAAATGATTCCTGCTTCTCATCCGAATAAACGTATTTTAGTTATGAAACAACCGGTTGGAGTTATGGCCGCTATTACACCTTGGAACTTCCCGGCTGCTATGATTACGAGAAAGGTAGCCCCGGCGCTTGCAGCGGGATGTACGGCAGTTGTAAAACCGGCAAGCCAAACACCGTTAACTGCTTTGAAATTAGCTGAATTAGCCCATGAAGCGGACATTCCAAAAGGCGTAATAAATATTGTAACAGGTAGTGCGAAAGCAATTGCTGATACGTGGATGGAAGATGGGCGTGTTCGAAAAGTTTCCTTTACAGGATCAACTGAGATTGGGAAAGAATTAATGGCTAGTGCTGCACAAACGATGAAAAAGGTTTCACTTGAGTTAGGTGGTCACGCGCCGTTTATTGTTATGAATGATGCGGACTTAGATAAAGCGGTAGAGGCGGTAATCGGTTCGAAATTCCGTAACGCAGGACAAACGTGTATATGTACAAACCGAGTATTTGTTCAGGAAGAAGTGTATGAAGTATTTGCAGAGAAGTTTCAAAAGGCAGTAGGGCAGTTAAAAGTAGGAGACGGTTTCGGTGATGGAACGACTGTAGGACCACTTATTGACGAGAATGCAGTTTCGAAAGTACAGGAACATATCGAAGATGCTATTCAAAAGGGTGGAACAGTCTTATTTGGTGGTCATAAGGTTGCAGAGCTAGATGGACACTTTATGCAACCAACTGTAATTGGATTGGCGAACGATACGATGCTTTGTATGAATGAAGAAACATTCGGACCAGTAGCACCAGTTGCGAAATTTAAAACGGTTGAAGAAGTAATCGAACGTGCAAATAATACACCATATGGCTTAGCTGCTTATATTTTCACAAAAGATATTAGTCAAGCATTCCAAGTTAGCGAGGCATTAGAGTATGGTATTATCGGATTAAATGATGGACTTCCATCAGTTGCACAAGCACCGTTTGGTGGCTTTAAAGAAAGTGGTATTGGCCGTGAAGGAGGGCATTTCGGTATCGAGGAATATTTAGAAATTAAATATATTTCATTAGGACTATAAGTAGTATACTAGAATCTCTATAAGGTAACAGAGAAGGAGATTCTAGTATGGTATATTGGTTATTATTACTTGTTACAATTATTTTTGAAGTAGCTGGAACAATTGCGATGAAACTATCAAATGGTTTAACAAAGCTCGTTCCAAGTGTACTTATTTTCGTATTTTATGGAATTTGTTTCAGCGTATTTGCTATCGTTGTCAAAAAAATTCATTTAAGTATTGCTTATGCGATTTGGTCTGGTGTAGGAACATTACTTATTACAATTATTAGCGTGTATTTCTTCAAAGAGCACATTAACTTATTCCAAGCATTTTGTATTCTTTTTATTGTTTTAGGAGTAATTGGACTTAAGGTTTCATCGGCATCATAAAAGGCTATCTTCCGGTGTGGAAGATAGCCTTTTGTTTTTATTAAAATGCCCAGTTACCTTTACGGAAGATTGGTTCATGTCTTCCGTCATCTGTAATACCATCGATATCAAGCTCAGCGGATCCGATCATGAAGTCGTTGTGTGTAATACTAGTGTTTGCTCCATTTTCGGCAAGTTCTTCTTTAGACATTGTTTTTCCGCCAACTAAGTTGAAAGCATAAGCACTTCCGATTGCAAGGTGGCAAGATGCGTTTTCGTCAAATAGTGTATTGTAGAATAAAATATTTGTATTTGAAATTGGTGAATCATGAGGTACTAAAGCAACCTCGCCTAAGAAGTGAGAGCCTTCATCTGTTTCTACTAAATGTTTTAAAGCCTCTTCACCAGTTTCAGCTTTATAGTCTACGATACGTCCGTTTTCAAATGTTAACGTGAAGTTATCGATAATATTACCTGCAAATGCTAACGGTTTTGTGCTAGATACTTGGCCGTTTACACTTGTTTTAAGTGGCATTGTAAATACTTCTTCAGTTGGAATGTTCGCCATAAATGGTACGTTCTTTTCATTTAAGCTACCAGCACCAGCCCATACATGCTTTTCTGGAAGTTCGATCGTTAAATCTGTTCCAGGAGCTGTATAGTGAAGGGCTTTATAATGCTTTTCGTTTAAGTAATCAACTTTTGTATGTAACGTTTTATCGTGTTCTTTCCATGCTTCCACAGGATTTTCTAAATCCGCACGAGTAGCTTTGAAAATAGCATCCCATAGTTTTGCTTCTTGTTCTTCTGGTGCAACGTCAGGGAATACTTTCGCAGCCCATTCTTTCGTAGGAACAGAAATGACACACCAGCTTACTTTATCAGCTTGTACGTAATCACGGTATACTTTCATTGCTTCACCAGCTACTTTATGAGCTGTTGCGATACGCGTTGATTCTACACCTTTTAATAAATCAGGGTTTTCTGCATAAATAGACATAAATGCAGCACCTTCTTTTGCTAATTCTTCACGAGCATGTGCTTTCCAAGATGGGAACTCAGCGAATGCTTCTTCAGGGGCTAGGTCGAACTTTAAGCGTGTTAACGTCTCATCATTCCAGTCCACATATACGTGTTTTGCACCAGATTTATATGCTTTTTCTGTAACGAGGCGTACAAATTGTACAGCTTCAAGAGGTGCACTAATTGATAATGTTTGTCCTGGTTGAATATTAACACCAACATTGACTGCAAGGGCAGCATATTTCTCTAACGTTTGTTCAAATGACATATGTATAATCTCCTTTAATTTGAAAGATTTCTTACTATATATAATACAAGAAAATTCAAAAAATATATATAAATATAGCGTAAAAAGAGAGCTCAAAATATATTGAGCTCTCATCGTTATTTAATCGAAGAAGCAAATTGTTCTACAGTCGTCGAATTGTGTATGCGAACACGCTTCATTTTTAGTAATTCATCGGGTTCACCTTTCGTAATGAACTTTCCGGGTTTTGTTGTCGTCGCAAATTGATAATATTTCTTCGTTTCTGCAACAACTTTATCATCCACATGACCGAATGGATAAGCAACTGCAATAACAGGCTTACCTGTTATTTTCTCTAGCTTTTCCTTTGATTCTTTTAATTCTTCTTCATAGTTTGTAATCTTAGGTAAGTCTGCATGTGTTGCAGTATGAGATTGCATAGAGAAAATGCCGGAATCAACCATTTCTTTTATGTCAGATGTAGAAAGTGATCCTTCTACATCAACGTTATCAACAATCATATATTCTGTTGCTGTAGGTTTAAACGTATCGTCTTTTAGTTTTTGTAAAACATGAAATGCATTCATATTATTTTTCATACCGTCATCAAATGTAACAAAGATAGGTTTATTTACTTTATTAATATCGCCCCAACGTTCAAAAGTTAGTAATGTATAGCCGTTGTCTTTTAAATATTTCATTTGGGCTTCAAAATTAGCAGGTGATACGAATAAATCTTTAATGCCTTGTCCGTGATAATCATCGATTGCATGGTACATAAGAACGGGAATCTTTTGCTCGAAAGTAATAGTAGATTTTGTGAGTGGAATGTTTTTCCCATCTTCTTTCATTCCTATTGCTTCAATTTGAAACTCACCGCGTTTTCCTTCAAATTCTTTTATGTCAAAAGGAAGTGTAAATTGTTTCTCCTTTTCTTTAGAAGAAAAAGATTTAGCACTTTCCTTCCCATCAGCTGTGCGCCAAATTTTATATTGTACCTCACTTAAAGTATCTTTTATATCTGTCATATGAATAGTAGTGTTTGTAGATTCGTGTGTAATCGGATGATAAGAAATTTTACCTTGTTCTTGCACAGTCTCTTCTTGTTTCTTAACTTCTTGAACCTTTTTCTCTTTTTTAGGTTCCTGGTTTACATTGCTACTTTTACAGCCAGCTAAAATGGCAGACGTACATAAAGCGATTGCTGCGTATTTTCTCATAAAATCACCTTCTATTGTGTATTATGTTGCATACTTATATTTAAAATCCCCACCGCTGTAAGAGAGGTGGGGACATACCCTTGTTCATCATATCATTTTAGTAATGAGATAGGTTAGTGACTTATTTCTATCATCTTTTAGTAAAGTTTACTTTATCCCGCTATTTGTGGGCAGTAAGACTCCACCTCAGAATTCAGCAAAAGCAAAGAGGTTAGGTGGGGGTGAACAAAACCCCTACTGATCAAGTTTTACTTTATAAGAGATATGAATTTTTCCATTGATGTATTAGGCCCTACAAAGTGGCGTTTAATTAAGTACTGTTCGTTTGGCATCCCTTTTGTAATGTGATTACCGTGATCAGTAGTTACTGCGAACTCATAATGTTTTTTTGTTTCTTCAACAGCTGGGTCATTATAAGAACCTACTGGATAGGCGAGAGCGATGACCTTTTTACCAGTAAGGGCTTCGATTTTTTCTTTCGAACTACGTAATTCCTCATCATAATTGCTTGAATGAGCCATCATCGTATGATTAGCAGTATGTGATTGAATAGAAAAAATGCCTGAATCCATCATTTGTTTTATCTCATCTGTTGATAGACGATTGGGTTTGTCTATCTCATTTGCAGTAAGGAATTCAGTAGCCATAGGTTGAAATCTATCATCTTTTAATTTTTGTAAAATATGAAGAGCGTTCATATTATTTTTTCGACCATCATCCATCGTTACAAAAACAGGTTTATTTACACGATTTATATCATTCCAACGTTCAAATGTAAGCATCGTATAACCGTTATCTTTTAAATATTGCATATGTTTTTCGAATTGCTCAGGTGGTACGTATAAGCCGTAATCCCCATCACTTGGTCCAGGGTATTTTTCAATCGCATGGTACATTAATACGGGTACATGTTGCTGGAATGTAATTTTAGATGTTACTAGAGTTGTTTCAGTATGATCTTCTTTGATTCCTACTGTTTCAATTTGAAATTCGCCACGTTTTAAATGAAATGATTTTAAATGTAGTGGGAGGGCAAAGTCACGTTCTTTTTCTTGTGAAGTAAAAGTTTGTTTGCTTTCAGGACCATCAGCAGTACGCCAAATATTGTAACGCACTTGTGTGAATGAATCTCTTAAGTCCTTTGTATAAAGCGTGGTGTTTTGTGCGTTATATTCATACGGATCCCATGTAATAATTCCTTGTGTTAAAGGCAGTTCAACCGCTTTCGCTTTTTTTTGTTCAACTGTTTGTTTCGCCGTTGCTTCTTTTATTTGTTTATCACTAGTGCTACTAGTGTTACAACCTACGAGAATAGCAGAAGAAAGTAAAGCGATATATGTATATTTTTTCATTCTATCATCCTTCTATTGTGTTTTAATTATCATCACTTATGTCTTGAAATTATCATTCGTATAAGTGACAATAATTCAAATTTTCGATTTTAAAAATTTGAATTATACCCTTGTACATCATATCACTATAGAATATAGAGGGGAATACATTTTTGGAATAATTCGGAAAAAACCCTTATATTTTTCTGGTGAGGTTTACATAAAAATACATATAGAAGAAAGTAAAAAAACTCCACCTAAATTTCCTTTTGGAAAAGGAGAAGTAAGGTGGAGTTTTTTATTAAATAAACAATCCAGCGATTGTTGCAGATAAAATAGAAGCAAGTGTTGATGCAAATAACATTTTCCAACCAAATTTAGAAACGATGCTTCCTTGTTTTTCAGAAAGGGCACGGATTGTACCAACAATCGCACCAATTTGGCTAATACTTGCGAAACTAATTAAGAATACTGTAACGATTCCGACTGTACGTGGAGATAATGTTGATGCAACATCTTTTAAATCAAGGATTGCTACAAACTCGTTTAATACAATTTTCGTACCCATAATACCACCAGCTGGGATAATATCTTGAGTTGGAATACCCATTAAGAATGCGAATGGAGAAAGTATATAACCGAAAATTTGTTGTAAAGTAACAGCATATCCCATTGCACCTGAAGCGGCACTAATTACGTAGTTTACAACTTCCATCACACCGATGAAGGCAATCATTAATGCGGCAACGATACCAGCTACTTTTAAACCATCAAGCGCACCGTTAATCATTGCACCGATAAAGCTGTCACCGAATAAAGTTCTATCAAATTTTTGAATCACTTCATCTTCTTTCTTCGTATCAACTGGTGTTAATAGCGAACAAACGATTAAGCTTGAGAATAAGTTTAGCGGAAGAGCTGCTAGTACATATTTCGCATCTAACATCATTACGTATGATGCTGTAACAGAAGCAGAAACGGAACTCATTGCAGAACAACAAATGATAAACATACGGTTTTTGTTAAAATGCTGTAAATCGTTTTTAATAACGATTAACGCTTCACTTGAACCGAAGAATACAGAGTTTACTGCGTGGAATGACTCAACGCGTGGTAAACCAGTAATTTTTGAAATTGCACCGCCGACAACGCGAACGATGAATGGTAAAGCACCTAAATAACTAAAGATAGAAAGTAGTGCTGAGAAAAATACGATAATTAATAGTACGTTTAAGAAAAAGACAAAATCTCTTTGAATTCCATTAAAGAGAAAATCGACACCTGTCGTACCAAGTTTAATTAGTTTGTTGAAAACTTTACCAATGAAAATAATGATTTGTTGACCAATCTTTGTGCCAAACATAAACCAACCGATTAAAATTTGAAAACCAATCATAATAGCAATTGCACGGAAGTTGATTTTACTTCTATTGTTTGACAAAGCAAAGCATAAACCTAAAACGACAAGAATACCGATAATGCTCATTACATATTGCATGTAGTTGCCCCTTTCAGAAGTTCGTATAAAGTTTGTACATAAAACGCTCGTTATATTACAAAAAATAAAACAAAGAGGTTTTATGTCATACGTAAGATGTCTGACCTTTTAGAAAAATAAAAATAAAAAAAGACCCATATGGATTCACTTTCATCTATGAGAGAAAGCTAATCAATATGAGTCTTTTTTTGCACATAGGCTAATATTCATTAGTTTTCCCCATAGTCCAGCAATTTAAGGTTGCCGGGTAGAAACTCTCGATCCATATTATCGAATATATATGAGGTAACATCGTCCGTATTAAATTAGTAGTAGCGTAACATTAACGGAGAACTATCGTCAATAGCTTTTTTTCTTCCGATAGAAATAGACCATATAAGTATGATAAAATGTAACGCAGTGTTATGAAAAAGAGAGGTCGGAAAATGAGTACAAAAATGACGCCACCAGTTGAGAAAAATGAGTTTATAGATGTAGTATTTGAAGATTTAACACATGATGGTGCCGGTGTTGCGAAAGTAAAGGGCTATCCTATTTTCGTTAAAAACGGATTACCAGGTGAAGAAGCACAAATTAAAATTATTAAAGTGAAGAAAAACTTCGCATTCGGTCGTTTAATGAAGCTTCATGCAGAGAGCCCATATCGTAAAGATGCAGAATGCCCAGTGTACAATCAGTGCGGCGGTTGTCAACTTCAGCACTTAACATATGAAGGACAATTACAAGCGAAAGAAAAACAAGTACGTGACGTTATGCAGCGTATTGGCGGATTAAGCGATGTTCCTGTGCACCCTGTACTTGGCATGAAGAACCCATGGGTATACCGTAACAAAGCACAAGTACCAATTGGAGAACGTGAAGGTGGACTTGTCGCTGGTTTCTATCGCCAAGGAACACATGACATCATTAATATGGAATCATGTTTAATTCAGGCAGAAGAAAACGATACATTAATCCAGGAAGTAAAACGTATTTGTGAAAAACACGGTATTTCGGCATACAACGAAGAGCGTAATAAAGGAACACTTCGCCATGTAATGGCTCGTTACGGACAAGTAACAGGGGAAATTATGCTTGTCTTCATTACTCGTACAGCAGAATTACCAAACAAGAAAGCAATCATTGAAGAAATTGCTGCAAAATTCCCAGAAGTAAAATCGATTGTTCAAAACGTAAACACGAAACGTACAAACGTAATCTTCGGAGACACAACGACAGTACTGTACGGATCAGAATACATTTATGACTTTATCGGTGACATTAAGTTTGCAATTTCAGCACGTTCATTCTATCAAGTAAATCCAGAACAAACGAAAGTGTTATACGATAAAACGTTAGAATATGCAAAATTAGATGGCAACGAAACAGTAATTGACGCCTATTGTGGAATTGGATCAATCTCCTTATTCCTAGCGCAAAAAGCGAAAAAAGTGTACGGTGTTGAAATCGTCCCAGAAGCAATCGAAGACGCAAACCGAAACGCAGCACTAAACAACATGACAAACGCTGAATTTGGCGTAGGAGAAGCAGAAGTAGTTATTCCAAAATGGTACAAAGAAGGCATAATCGCCGACACAATGGTCGTAGATCCACCGCGTAAAGGTTGTGATGATGCACTACTAAACACAATCATCGACATGAAACCAAAACGCGTCGTATACGTATCATGTAACCCAGCAACATTAGCACGTGACTTAAAAGTACTGGAAGAAGGCGGATATAAAACGCAGGAAGTACAACCTGTTGATATGTTCCCGCATACGACTCATGTGGAGTGTGTAGCTTGGCTGAAGTTGGTATAATAGGAAAGCAGTTGATATAGGAGAATCTATACCATCTGCTTTTTGGTTTATCCCGCTTTAATGGGCAGTAAGACCCCCACCTCAAAATTCAGCGAAAGCAAAGAAGTTAGGTGGGGGATCAACTGCCCATAAAAGTCCGATTGGTTCAACTAATAATCAGTGGGGAATGAAGAAAAACCCCACTGATTAAAGTTTCACTTTATTGAGAGTTTGAAATTGTATTCATAGTGAGAGGATTTGAATTTGAAATGATAGATAATTTTTGGCATGATTTACCACGACCATTTTTCGTACTTGCACCAATGGAAGATGTGACAGACGTTGTTTTCCGTCACGTAGTAAGTGAGGCAGGTCGCCCAGACGTATTCTTCACAGAGTTCACAAACTCGGATAGCTATTGTCATCCAGAAGGTATGAAAAGTGTACGTGGCCGTTTAATTTTTACAGAAGATGAACAACCAATCGTGGCGCATATTTGGGGAGATAATCCTGAATATTTCCGTCAAATGAGTATTGGTATGGCAGAGTTAGGATTTAAAGGTATTGATATTAACATGGGTTGCCCTGTACCGAACGTAGCATCAAGAGGAAAAGGTAGTGGTCTTATTCTACGTCCAGACGTTGCGGCAGAACTTATTCAAGCAGCAAAAGCAGGCGGACTACCTGTCAGCGTAAAAACACGACTGGGCTTTAAAGAGTTAAGCGAATGGGAAGATTGGTTAACGCATATTTTCAAACAAGATATCGCAAACCTTTCTATTCATTTACGTACAAGAGAAGAAATGAGCCAAGTCGATGCGCACTGGGAACTAATTCCGGAAATTAAAAAATTGCGTGATCGTATTGCACCAAATACGCTAATAACAATCAATGGAGACATTCCTGACCGTCAAACCGGACTGGAACTTGCTGAAAAATACGGCATTGATGGTGTTATGATTGGACGAGGTATCTTTAAAAATCCGTTTGCTTTCGAAAAAGAGCCAAGAGAGCATAGCAGTAAAGAACATTTAGATCTTTTAAGACTACAACTCGATCTTCAAGATCAATATGCAGAAGTATTACCACGCTCCATCACAGGACTACATCGCTTCTTCAAAATTTATGTAAAAGGCTTCCCTGGAGCTGCTGAACTAAGAAATCAATTGATGAGCACAAAATCAACTGATGAAGTACGCGCATTACTTGATAAGTTTGAGGCGAGTGTGAATGTGGTAGAAGGTAGTGAAACAGTGTAACTTTTGAAAGTTACACTGTTTCATTTTAATTAAGGTGAACCGTATCATAAGTAAGTGAGGTATTCTATGTAAAAAGGGGTAAGAAAAGAATACAGGAGAAAAGTGAAAATGGTAGGTTGGTCTTGATTTTCAATGATAGTATCATGTTTATTTTATTATGCCTATAATTGGAGGCCATGTGAATGTTAAGTGATCAGGCGAGATATTCTAGGCTCGCGAATATAACAAAAATAATAAATACAAAATTAGAACTACGTGAAGTATTGCAGCGTGTAACAATGGCGATATCAGAGGAGATTGTTAAGTGCAACGCTGTTGGAATCTATTTACCCCAGGAAGATGGAACATTTAGAGGGTTTGCAGGAAAACCAGAGACAATAAATGGCGTAACGCTCGATACTCAGGTAATTGATCCTGAAATAGACTTACTGGCAAAAGAAGTTATTGAAACCCAAAAAACCATTTATATTCCTGATACATCAAAGGATCATCGGCCGGATCCGAGACCAGTTGCTGCGTTCAAAATTAAGTCCTTATTAGCTCTACCTATCTCATTTGGGCAAGAGTTATTTGGTCTGGTTTTTTTATTTGATTATGGAATTCCAATGAACTTAACAAATTCAGAAATTCAAAGTGTTGAAGCTTATGTAAATATGGCTGCGGTTGCAATTCAAAACGCAAATAATTTAACGCAAAAGGAAAACCTTATTGCCGAGAAGCAGCTGTTACTAAATGTTACCCGTGATTTATCAATGTGTTCCTCGATACAGGAGAGTTTTGATAAATGTTTTTTTTACTTAGGACAGATTTTAGAGAGTAACAGCATGGCAGCCCACCTTTTAGACCCCCTAGACAAAACAACGATTAAAACAACGAAGTTAAGCAAGGACTGTGATTGGACAGAAGTGGATTGGATGGAGAAAAGCTATGAAGCTAAGATCCAAGAGGTTATTCAAACAAAAAATATAGATAGTAAGGGTCTACTGATGATTCCATTGGTTTCAATGGGAGAAGTATTAGGGGTAATCGTCGTTGACAAAGAGGGAAAAGCTCATAATTATGATAATTCCCAGATGCAACTGGCAAAATCTATCGTTGATGCCACAGCGCCTACGTTTTCAAACTTGTTATATATGGATCGACTTGAAAGCATGGTGGAAGAGCGAACGAAAGAACTAGCTGTTGCTAATGAAAAAATTACAAGTGTGATTGAAAGTATTACAGATGGATTTTTTACTTTGAATAATACATGGGAATTTACGTATGTAAATAAGCATCAATATTTTCCACAAAGAAAAACAGCAAAAGATGTATTAGGCAAGAATATATGGGAGATTTTCCCGAATAGCATTGACGAAGTCATGTATAAGGAACTTCATCGTGTAATGTCAGAGCGAACTACAGTGTATTTTGAATTTTTTTCTGCCCCTGATGAATATTGGTACGAAGTTATTGCATACCCGTATGATGATGGTATTTCTTGTATTTTTAAAAACATAACGGAAAAAAAGCAATATGAGCAGGAATTGAAAAGGTTATCGAACATAGATTTAATAGGGAAAATGGCAGCAGGTATCAGCCATGAGATTAGAAATCCAATGACAACAGTACGAGGATTTTTGCAGTTATTAAAAGAAGAGCCCACCTATGAGAAACATAATAAGCACTTTAATTTAATGATTGAAGAACTTGACCGTGCCAATTCTATTATTACTGAATTTCTCTCAATGGGTAATACAAGGAAATCGGATTTGCAGATGTTAGATTTAAATTCAATTATCCGCGATATTATTCCTTTAATAAAGATTGATACGCATAATCAAAATAAATATATTCAAGTCGATACAAATGACATTCCGGAATTACTTTTAAATCGTAATGAGGTACGGCAATTATTAATAAACTTATACCGTAATGGGTTAGAAGCGATGGACAAAGAGAAAGTTCTAACCATTAGCACCTATAAAGAAGGTCGAGATTGTGTCGTGCTTGCAGTGCGGGACCAAGGAACAGGTATCAGGCCTGAAGTATTAGAGAAACTAGGTACTCCATTTTACACGACCAAAAATAATGGAACTGGATTGGGGTTAGGTGTATGTTATGCCATTGCTGCCCGTCATAATGCAAAAATAGAAATTCAAACAGGATCGGAGGGCACTACATTTTTTGTTAAATTTAATTATAAAAATAATGAACAATAACCTCATTTAGATTAGTTACGGTGAACCGTACCACAAATAAAAAGTAAAACCTAAGTAAACATAATCAATCTATTTCACCTGAATTTTGCGTAACATTCACGTTTGAGTTGCCTACTAAATTAGAGTTGCATAAAAAGAAATGGACTAACCTATATTAGGTTAGTCCATTTTTAAGTGTGTTAATTAATAGTAAATCCCCATCCTTTTTTGCTTTATTAATATCATCCTTAAATGAAGGAGCTATCCCACTACCAACTAAAATACTTTTTACAGTATTTGAAGGCGTTTCTATTGATAGGATCTTTCTTAATTTCTAATACAATAAATTCGTTATTAGAAGTATCTTAATAATAAATAAAATCATCCCCACAACCATTAATCCACCTAAGGCTACAAAACCTCCCCCTAAAATGTTAAAGTAGTAACTTAACGACATTAATTTACACATGCTAAAAGCATTACTATAATCAACATTTCAGGAGGCAAAACAATGGCAATGAGCAACAACGATATATTAAAAAGAGTAAGGTACGCTTTAGATATAAGAGATATAGATATGGTAGAAATCTTTAAACTTGGTGGTATGGAAGTAACGAAAGAAGATGTAGTTGATATGCTTACAAAAATAAAGAGAGCACCTCAGTATGAAGCTGAAAATGATGATGTGGTCGAAGATGAGTACGTAAAAACATGCGATATGATGATGTTAGAGGCATTTTTCAATGGATTTATTACTTTAAAAAGAGGGAAGCAAGATCCGAAACCAGGACAACCGGCACCTGTACAAAGCAAAGAGAGTGCGAATAACCTTCTTCTAAAGAAAATGAAAATTGCACTATCTTTAACGAGTGAGGATGTACTTGATATATTAGATAGCGTAGGCGTTACGGTAACAAAGGGAGAACTAGGAGCCCTATTAAGAAAAAAAGGCCATAAAAATTACAAAGAGTGCGGCGATAGATACGCAAGGAATTTCATTAAGGGATTAGGTGTAAAGTATAGAGGGTAATGAGTCGGTTAACGCGGTAAATGATATAATAGGTAGAGTAGGGCGTTCGTATCCTACTCTTTTTTATTTGTAAAAATAATACGCTAGGTGATGAAATGGTACATACATATTTAGGTGAGACAATTAATTTTCATATAAATTATAAAAAGAAAAAGTCCGTGCGTCTTTTTGTAGATTCGTATGGAAATGTGGAAGTGCAGGCTCCGAAAGGGACACCTGTTGAATACTTAGTCCAGCTGCTGGAGGAGAAGTGGGATTGGATTCAGAAAACACGTAAGGAAATGCAGGAGCGAGCGCTTGGACCACAGGAAAAGGATTATGATCAAGGAGAGGGTTTTCTGTATTTAGGAAGTACGTATCCGATACAGATCTCCCAAGATACAAGTATTACGCAAGACAATGCAGTGTTTGAAGGAGATAAGTTACACATTTATGTGAAAGAGCTTAAGGATGAGAAAATCCAGCAGGCTTTAAAACGATTTTACTATAAGCAGTGTAAGTCATTAGTAGAGAAGAGTATTAAAGTGCATCAAAGTAACTTCAAAACAAAACCACGTTCTATTCGTATTACAGATAGTAGTCGCACGTGGGGAACTTGTGATTCAAATTTACAGCTAACATTTAATTGGAAGTTAGCGATGGCACCACAGCAAGTAATTGATTATGTAGTTGTTCATGAAATGTGCCATATGGTTCATTTGAATCATGATCGCTCTTTTTGGCGTCTTGTCGGGAAAATAATGCCTGATTATAAGGAAATGGAGAATTGGTTAGCGTTATCTAGTTGGAAGATGACGGTTTAGTGGTGAACTTTATATAGGTTACGGTTATTGTCAATACTTGTCGGTAAGTCGATATATTTCAAAAATCGCTGATATATTTGGAGTTGCAATCGATATGTTCAATCAAGAGAAAGTAAAAGGAGATGTCACAGCAGACATCTCCTTTTTTTCAGGTATATAAATCATCGTCCAAACTTCACAACAAAATCTCCGTCTACTTTCTCCATTCCATACCCATGATAACCGTTCGAAAGTAAAGCCTGCTGTCCAACAGCGTCACTCATCGGAACACTCTTAACATCCGTCCAATTTCTTTCCTTGCCTCCACGCAATTCCTTCACAAAAACATACCGCATACTCCCGCCATATTTTGCCTTCAATGCAGCAATCTCCATCCCTTGCGCAAACTTATCTTTTAAACTTGGAATGTTAAAAGGAGCAACGGTGCAGCAAACATAGTCGTACTGGCCATCTTCTTTTTGTAATTCGTCCATGATGACTGTCGCTAATATTTTTTGGATCCCATTTCCTCGGCTGTTCGGGTGAACATTTGAAATTTCTTGATAGATGACGCGATGTAGTTCGCTTTCTGCTATGCCAATATCAAGTCCTAAATGTTCGTCGTCGATAGGAGGAACGAGTAGGGCACGAAATGCGATGAGTTCGTTTTCGATAAAAGCACCGATCATCATGCCGTTTCCTTCTAGAATGTATTGAAATTCTTCTAGCGAGAGTGGCTGTAAGCGACTTTTATCCTCTAGCGCCTCAACTACAACGTTTTGTAGTGATAAGGTTTGTTCAATGTTCTCTAGTGTTAGTAATGTAACGTGAAATGGTTCGTTATTTTGTTTTAATGATCCTTTGTATAGAACTGTCATGCGTTAGTCCTCCTTTAGCGTACAACGTCTTGAAAGACGGTTAGTTCTTGTAATGTATTTTGGTTTATTTCAATGCCAAGTCCTGGCTTTTCGTTTAAGCGAATAAATGGTACGTCGTAATGTAAGTTTCCGATGTCTTTCATGAACTTTAATGGACCTGTTAGCTCGACGCTCGTAATAATTTTTTTCGAGAAAGCGACATGGAATCCTGCGGAAGAGGCAACGGATGATTCGACCATGGATCCAACTTGGCATTCAATGCCTGCCATTTCTGCTTGATGAGCGAGTTTTACAGCGGGATATATGCCGCCGCATTTCATTAGTTTTATATTTACTTTATCAGCCGCGTCTAATTTAATGATTTGGCGCATTTCACGAGAACCTTTTAATCCTTCATCAATCATAAGCGGAAGGTCTGTTTTAGAACGAATGTGAGCCATTGCGTCAATATCGTCTGCGACAACAGGCTGTTCAATCCAGTCGATGCTTAAATGACCTAATGAACGAAGTGCCGCTAATGTGTTGGCGCTATTTTTCCATCCTTGGTTTACATCAACGCGAATCGCAATATCATTTCCTACACGTTCACGTACAGCTTCAATTCTTTTTACATCCTCTTTTACATTCGTACCGACTTTCATTTTGAAAGATTGGTAACCTTTTTGAATCATGGAAGCAGCTTCTTCAGCCATGTCTTCAGGTTCGGCGATACTTAAGACGTGAGTGACAGGGAAGTCTTCATGGTAGCGTCCGCCAATTAATTGATATACAGGTTGATTTAGTTTTTTGCCCATTATATCAAAACAAGCAATATCTATTGCGGCTTTTGCAGTAGGAACACCGTAAATGGTATTGTTCATCATATCGTGTATTTTCTCGATATTCATTGGATTTTGCCCGATGAGCGCAGGAGCAAGTGTATGTTTTAAAGTATGGAAAGTACTTTCCCATGATTCGCCTGTAACGTGATCATCAGCAACGCCCTCACCGTAACCGATAATGCCTTCATCTGTTTCCATTTTGAGGATAATAGAAGGCATGTCAGAATAAGAACCATAACTAATAACAAACGGATCGCGAAGTGGTAAACGAATTGCGTAAAGATGAATAGCTGTAATTTTCATTAGGTAGAGACCCCTTCCTGTTTACAATAGTTTTGTACATTTGATATAGTTGACGTTAAATAGTCGTTAATTAATGATAAGGAGTTAAAGAAATGATGATAAAAATTGCAGTTGTCGGTTCAAAAGAGTTTATGGAGAATCTTTTACCTATTGCTCATAAACTAGAAGAAATAGAGATTGATCCATATATTTACCTTCATCCGGCGGAATCTTCTGAACTTTTAAAGCGTTTAAAGCCTTGTGATTTCATCTTTTTCTCAGGTGCTTTACCTTATTATATGGCAAAAGAAATAAGAGAACAATTACGAATTCCAAGTACGTACTTACAGCAAGACGAGACAACTGTCGCATCTTCCATTCTTTCTGTCATGTATCACCAACGTATTCAACCACATAAAATTTCAATTGATTTAGTAGACCGCTCATTCATTACAAATGTGTTCCATGATATCGGTATAAAAGAAAATCCACAAGTGTTAGATTATGAAAATATGCTGTGGAGTAAAGATGAAATAAATAGAGTTATTGATTTTCATGTAGCTAAATATCAATCTGGAGATGCTCATTTAGCTTTAACTAGTATTCACGCTGTCTATGATGAACTTCAAAAAATAGGTATTCCTTCAGAGCGTATGATAGATCCGAAGCAATCCATTATACATGGGTTAAAAGATGCGAAAATAAAAGCTGAGTTAGCAAAAAGCCATTCAGCTACTGTTGGTGCTTGTATGATTTCTTCTTTAGAATTACGAGAAGGTTTGCTTGAGCAATTAGATGCTATTTCAAAAGAACTACGGGGTTCATTTAAAAAAGTTGATGAAATGACGTTCATTTTGTATACGACTCGTGGTGATATTGAATCGATTATAAAAAAAAATATGATAAATAATTTATTTGCGAGTATAGAAGGAACAATAGCTATTGGATTTGGTTACGGAAAAACTGTGAAAGAAGCGGAGCAAAATGCTAAAATTGCTCAAAGTTTCGCGAAGAATAATCCAATAGACCACTGTTTTTATATACTAACAAGTGATAAAGAACTATTTGGTCCGTTCCCGAAAGAACAGAGAGTACAAAGTTTGAAGAATGACAACCCAGAACTCATGAAAATAGCGAAGGAAACGAAACTTAGTCCAGCCAACTTGTCAAAAATTATTCAATTTAGTCAATCACATCCATCATTGAAGTTTACAGCAGCGGATCTTTCTGAATACTTACAAGTGACTCGCCGATCAACAGAAAGGTTATTAAAGAAACTAGTTGATTATGGGTATGCTCATATTTGCGGCGAGGAAATGCCCTATCAACAAGGGCGCCCTCGCGCAATATATGAAATGAATTTACCGGTATCTCTAAGCTTCTAGTTGAGCCTTTTGTTTTTTTAGTAGTTCCGCTTTTTCAATGTCTGATAGTTTCGTAATTGTGAGACCAGTTATGCCGTAAATGATTGAAATAATAGGTACGATGAAATTCAATATAGCATAAGGAGCATATTCGAATGCGCCAACTCCAAGTGTTGCGAGTATAAATACACCACATGTATTCCAAGGTACGAAAACAGAAGTTAATGTTCCGCCATCTTCTAATGCTCTGGATAAATTTTTAGAATGTAGTCCTTTTTCTGTGTATGCATTTGCGTACATTCTTGAAGGAACAACAATCGAAATATATTGTTCAGAGCAAGTAAGGTTGGTTGCAAAGCAAGATGCGATAGTAGAAGCGATAAGTCCTTTTGCTGATGTCGCTAATTTTAAAATTTGATTTACAATTGCGCGAAGAATACCAGTATGTTCTAATACTCCTCCAAAGGTCATAGCGACAATTGTCATCGAAACTGTATTCATCATCGAATTTAAGCCACCGCGGTTAAAGAGTTCGTCTACTAGCTTGTTGCCAGTGTCTATGACAAATCCATTTTGGAGTGCACCGACAGACGCGGAGACAGAACCACCTTGAATAAAGACTTGTGATAAAAATCCTAAAATTATACCTACGAGAATAGCTGGTATAGCAGGAACTTTTTTAGCGACCAATACCATAACGACTACAGGTATGATTAGTAGGAAAGGGGAGATAACAAAGTTTTGTTGCAATACTTGTAACGTTTGATCGATACCTTTTGCATCAATATTGTTAGCGCCAAAATTTCTTCCTAAGAATGCATAAACGATAAGAGTAATAATTAAACCTGGAATTGTAGTAAATAACATATGACGAATATGTGTGAATAAATCTGTATTTGTTAATCCTGCGGCTAAGTTTGTTGTGTCTGAAAGCGGTGACATTTTATCGCCGAAGTAAGAACCGGAAATGATAGCACCGGCAACCATTGGAGCTGGGATTCCCATACTTAGGCCAATTCCCATTCCTGCAACACCAATTGTTCCCATTGTAGACCAAGAGCTACCGATAGCTAATGCAACAATAGAACAAATAATTGTAATTGAAACTAAAAATAGTGATGGAGTTAAAAGATTTAAACCGTAATAAATCATTGTTGCGACGATTCCGCCGCCAATCCAAGCACCAATCGTTAAACCTACTAGAATAATGATAACGATAGCGGGTAATGCGAGGCGAATTCCTTTATACATTGCTTCTTCAATGTCGTGCCATTTGTAACCGTAACGCCAAGCGACGATAGAAGCAACGGTTGTACCGATAATAAGTGGGACGTGAGGGCTTTGTTTTAATACAACAATTGTAACCATCATAACTGCAACTGTAATGATAATAGGGATTATTGCTACGCCAAAAGGTATTTCTTTTTTCATAAATTGCCTCCTCATTATGTATGTTTGTATTTTTAGAATTGTCGCAAAATAGACGTTATTAAATTATAATAACTAAAAATTGATATGAGCGTCAATAAAAAACAGAAAATAAGGAATGTTCTATCGTTATAAAGTGAGTGGAAATAAGTTGTCGATCGTATTTAAAAATAAATAATTGACTTTTTTCTTAAAATTCAATATGTTCATAAAAACATCTGTTTTTCATAAGTATAATTAACCTGAATGGTTTTGGAATTTGGGAAGGAGAATGTAGCTTTGAAAACATTAGAACTACAAGAGCGGTTAACTGAAATTTTTCAGCATTTACATGAAAACCCTGAAGTGAGTTGGAAAGAGTATGAAACGACAGCGTATATTACTAACTTTTTAAAAGAAGAAGGAATTTCATATAAAATATTTGATGATTGCCCAGGCGTGATTGCTGAAATTGGAAGCGGAAATCCAGTTATTGCAATTCGTGCCGATATGGATGCACTTTGGCAAGAAGTGGACGGAGAGTTTAAAGCGAATCATTCATGTGGTCACGATGCTCATATGACAATTGTGATGGGGCTTATTTTACAATTGAAAAATATGAGATGGGATAGTGGAACGGTTAGATTTATTTTTCAGCCGGCAGAGGAAAAAGGAAATGGTTCTTTAAAGATGGTAGAGAAGGGTGCCGTGGATGATGCTGACTTCTTATTTGGTGTTCATCTAAGACCGATTGAAGAACTACCTTTGAAACAAGCTGCCCCATCTATTCGTCACGGAGCAGCAGGATTTTTAGAAGGAACGATTCATGGAGATGATGCACATGGGGCACGCCCACATCAAGGGATAAATGCAATTGATGTCATTTCTATGATCAATATCGGTTTGAAAAATATATGGCTACCACCGCAAAGCTCATATTCAGTGAAGATGACAAGGTGCCAGGCTGGCGGGGATAATTTGAATATTATTCCGGGTAACGGCCATTTTAGCTTAGATGTTAGGGCAGAGAGTAATACATTATTAGAAGAATTGAAGAAAAAAATAGAACATGTAATAGAATCGGCCGCATCTATGGGATCGAAAACTTCATACAAATGGATCGACCTTGCACCAGGAGCTGAAGTGTCAGAAGAAGCTGAGCGCTTTATGCGAAAAGGCATTCTTGAAGTGTACGGGGAAGAGGGATGCACTGGACCACTGTATACGACAGGAAGCGATGATTTCCATTACTACACAGTGAAGAGACCACATTTAAAAGCTGTCATGCTTGGACTAGGTGCCAACCTACAACCTGGATTACACCATCCGTATATGAAGTTCGATCATAGTTGTATTATGGATGGAGTAGAAATATTGAAACAAACTGTATTGAAAGTATTAGAGGACAGGGGCTAGATAGCTCCTGTTTTTTTGTAGGAATGTGTCGTTAAGTCGATATATTGAAAAAATCGTTGATATATTCTAAGTTACGATAGATATATTCAGAAAATCATTCATATAATTTCACGTATCAGTTAACTTGATGCAAAATGAGTCTTCAGTACATGGTGTATAATAATAAGTACCATTTTCTAATAGGAGAAGACGAATGAACGAACAATATTACGATGCAGTATTACATATAAAAACTGTCGGTGAGCAAAAGGGTTTTAACAAGTCTATGCATTATCACCGTTATGAACCGACGCCATATAGCGGATTAGATGAGTTATTGAATCAATATGAAATAAGAAGTAGCGACCGGGTTGTAGATTTTGGATGCGGAAAAGGACGATTAAATTTTTACATGCACCATAAGTGTGGTGCTTCAGCAGTTGGAATTGAAATGAATGAAGAGTTTTATAAAGAAGCAATGGATAATTTTGAGCGCTATGCACGAAAGGTAAGAAACAGTAAAGATAAAATTGGGTTTGAATGCTGTTTAGCGCAAGAATATGAGATTGATCCACGTGATAATCGGTTTTATTTTTTTAATCCATTTTCTGTACAAGTGTTTATGAACGTAGTAAATAACATTTTGCTTTCGGTAGAGGAAACAGAGAGAGAAGTAGATATTATTTTATACTATCCTTCTGAAGATTATATTTTCTTCTTAGAGAACCAGACTACGTTTGAGCTGAAGAGAGAAGTAAGGTTGCCAGGTGCTTATGAGAAGAATGGGAATGAGAGGTTTTTAGTTTATACATTAAGATTATAAAAAAAGCAGGTGCCAAGGCACCTGCTTTTTTTTACTCACGTCTATATAATTAGTTACGGATTAAGTAATCAAATGCACCTAAAGCTGCGTTTGCACCTGAACCCATAGAGATGATGATTTGTTTGTACGGATTATTTGTACAGTCACCTGCAGCAAACACTCCTGGTACGTTTGTAGCGCCGTGCTTGTCTGTTACGATTTCACCGCGAGCGCGTTCAACTGTTTCGCCTAACCAGTCTGTGTTTGGCACAAGACCGATTTGTACGAATACACCTTGTAATTCAACGTGATGAACTTCTTCAGTTTCACGATCGATGTAAGAAATACCGTTTACTTTATCAGTACCAGTGATTTCTTTCGTTTGAACGTTTTTCAGAACAGTTACGTTTGGTAAGCTGTTAAGACGCTCTTGTAATACAGCATCAGCTTTTAATTCTGGCATGAATTCAAGAACAGTTACGTGCTTAACGATACCTGCTAAGTCGATAGCTGCTTCAATACCAGAGTTACCTCCACCGATAACTGCTACGTCTTTTCCGATGAATAATGGACCGTCACAGTGTGGGCAGTATGCTACACCTTTATTTTTGAACTCAGCTTCACCTGGTACGCCAACGTTACGCCAGCGAGCACCTGTTGAAACGATTACGCTTTTACTTTTCAGAATAGCGCCGTTTTCAAGTTCCACTTCAATAAGTTCTTTTTTCTCTAAACGTTTTGCACGTTGTAGATTCATTACATCGATGTCGTATTCTTTTACGTGCTCTTCAAGGCTTGCTACTAGCTTAGGACCTTCAGTGCGTTTTACGCTGATGAAGTTCTCAATGCCCATAGTATCCATTACTTGACCACCGAAGCGCTCAGCAACGATACCAGTGCGGATGCCTTTACGTGCTGCATAAATTGCTGCACTTGCACCAGCAGGGCCGCCACCAACAACAAGAACATCGTATGGATCTTTATCAGAAAGCTCTGATGCATCTGGACCGTTACCCATTTTAGCTAAAATTTCTTCAAGTGTCATACGACCGCTTCCGAAAGATTCGCCGTTTAGGAAAACTGTTGGTACTGCCATGATGTCTTTGCTTTCTACTTCCTCTTTGAATGCAGCGCCATCAATCATAGTATGTGTAATACCAGAGTTTAGAACGCTCATTACGTTAAGAGCTTGTACAACATCAGGACAGTTATGACAACTTAGGCTGATATAAGATTCAAAATGATATTCGCCTTGAATGTTTTTAATTTGATCGATTAATTTTTGTTCAACTTTTGGAGCGCGTCCACTTACTTGTAGTAAAGCTAACACTAATGAAGTAAATTCGTGTCCTAATGGAATACCAGCGAATACGACACCAGTGTCTTCACCAGGGCGATTTACGCTAAAGCTTGGTGTTCTCTCTAATTCGACTTTTTCTACTGTAATCTTAGATGACATAGTAGCTAATTCGTCTACTAGAGCTAACATATCTTTAGATACGTCGTCGTCTCCAGCGCTTACTTTAAGTAAAATATCGTTCTCCATTAACTGAAGGTATTGGGATAGTTGTGTTTTTATATCTGCATCTAGTATCATTTTGATCGAACTCCTTAGATTTTGCCTACAAGGTCAAGGCTTGGTTTAAGTGTTGCAGAACCCTCTTGCCATTTAGCTGGGCAAACTTCACCTGGGTTGTTACGTACGTATTGAGCTGCTTTAATTTTGTTAACAAGAATGCTTGCGTCACGGCCGATACCGTCAGCATTGATTTCCATAGATTGGATAACGCCGTCTGGATCGATGATGAATGTACCACGAGCAGCAAGACCTTCTTCTTCCATTAAAACGTTGAAGTTTGTAGTGATTGTGCGAGTTGGGTCACCAATCATAATGTATTCGATTTTGCCGATAGTTTCTGAGCTATCATGCCATGCTTTGTGAGTGAAGTGAGTGTCTGTAGATACAGAGTATACTTCAACGCCTAAGTCTTTAAGAGTTGCATATTGGTTTTGTAAGTCTTCAAGTTCAGTTGGGCAAACGAATGTGAAGTCAGCTGGGTAGAAACAAACTACACTCCATTTTCCTTTTAAACTTTCGTCAGTAACTTGGATAAATTCTCCATTATGGTAAGCATTAGCTTTAAACGGTTTTACTTCTGTGCCGATTAATAACATATTAAAATTCCTCCTAAATGTTGGTTTTGAGCATCAAAAAATAGTGTGCTCATAAAATATATTTTTTAATTAACTATAATAATTCTAATTCGATATTAATTATCATATAGAAGTGGTTATTTTGTCAAGAGAATAAACCAACTTTATATCAATTTAATTAATATTTATTCTCAATTAAGGTTGTTAGAGAATTAAAAGGTAGTTTTCATGTAATCGATTTTCAACGAGTATGTAAAAGAGTAGTGCGTATGTTAGAGACATGGTGTAAGTATAAATTGTTAGGAAGGGAATATTTCTTAGAAGTTGTGGATTTGAAAAGGGATTGCTTATTTCTATTTTACAAAGAATTGTGCGATAAATAAAATAAAATGAATTAGAATCTTTTTGAACATTTTTTGTCATCTAAAATATATAATTAGGAAGCATATTGCAGTGATATAGAAACATTGACTCAAGATGTTAACAAGATATAATAAAATCTAGATATACCTTTCAAAAAGAAGAAGATATAATATAGGATAAAAATTTTTCAACCTATTATTTTTTATAGCTTTTAGAAAACGCTTACAATTAGTGTGGAGGGGAAACCATGTCTAAGTTCACAAAGTATTTTTTAATGGAAGCTAACGATGTGATTGTATATGTGAAAGAGAAATTATGTGAGTTTGAGGATGCAAAGGGGTTACAGTGTAAAGAAATAGGCGATGGTAATTTAAATTATGTATTCCGCGTTTGGGATGAGCAGAAGAATATTTCTGTCATTGTAAAGCAAGCTGGGGATACAGCAAGGATTTCAGATGAGTTTAAGTTGTCGACGAATCGTATTCGTATAGAATCAGATGTTTTGCAGTTAGAGGAGGAGTTAGCACCTGGGCTTGTTCCAAAGGTATATTTGTTTGATAGTGTGATGAATTGTTGCGTAATGGAAGATTTATCAGACCACACAATATTACGTACAGCACTTATAAATCATCAAATATTTCCGAGGCTTGCTGACGATGTAACGACTTTTTTGGTAAACACACTTTTATTAACATCGGATGTTGTAATGAATCATAAAGAGAAGAAGGAGCTTGTAAAAAACTATATAAATCCTGAATTATGTGAGATTACAGAAGACCTCGTATACGCTGAGCCATTTACAAATCATAATAAGCGTAACGAGTTATTTCCGCTAAATGAAGGATGGATTAGAGAGCATATTTATAGTGATAAAGAGCTTCGTATGGAAGTAGCAAAACGTAAGTTTTCTTTTATGACGAATGCACAGGCACTTATTCATGGTGATCTGCATACTGGTTCCGTTTTTGTGAAAAATGATTCCACGAAGATTATTGATCCTGAGTTTGCCTTTTATGGACCGATGGGATATGACGTTGGGAATGTAATGGCGAATTTAATGTTTGCTTGGGTGAATGCAGATGCGACTATGAAGCCTGGGGCTGAGAAAGATGCGTATATGGGTTGGCTACAATCGACAATGGTAGAGGTAATTGATTTATTTAAGAAGAAGTTTTTAAATGCTTGGAATATTCATGTGACCGAGATTATGGCGAAGGAAGAAGGCTTTAACGAAGTATATTTACAATCTGTATTAGAGGATATAGCTGCAGTGACGGGCCTTGAGTTAATTCGTCGTATTGTTGGGCTAGCGAAAGTAAAGGATATTACTTGTATCGAGAATGAGGAAGCACGTGCCAGAGCAGAACGTATTTGTCTTCAAGTAGCGAAGAAATTTATTTTACGGGCTAATCAATATAAAACAGGCACAAGTTTTGTAGAAACGTTAAAAGAACAGTCAATGCACTACGCGAAGTAAGGGGAGAAGATGATGGAAGAGCAATTAATACCCATTCAGTGGAAAGATGATTCTTTAATTTTATTAGATCAAACATTATTACCGAATGAGGTTGTCTATGAATCTTTCAAGACAGCTGAAAGCGTGTGGGATGCCATTCAAGTAATGAAAGTAAGAGGAGCACCAGCGATTGGTGTTTCGGCAGCGTATGGTGTGTGTTTAGGAATAAAGGAAGTTATTCAAAGTAAGATGGAAGACTTTATAGAGGAAGTCAAAAAGGTATGTGCATATTTGGCAACATCAAGGCCAACAGCAGTAAATTTATTTTGGGCACTTGAAAGAATGGAGACAGTCGCGACAGAGAACTCACATTTATCAATCGGCCAGTTGAAAGATAGATTACTAGAAGAGGCAAAAGAGATTCATAGAGAAGATGAAGAAATTAACCGTCAAATCGGAGAACATGCATTAACGTTATTCCATGATGGAATGGGAGTGTTAACACATTGTAATGCTGGTGCGTTAGCGACGACTAAGTATGGGACTGCGACAGCTCCAATGTACTTAGCGAAAGAAAAAGGATGGGACTTAAAAATCTTTTCGGATGAAACACGTCCTAGATTACAAGGTTCAACGTTAACAGCATTAGAACTACAGCGAGCGGGGATTGATGTTACTGTCATTACGGATAATATGGCAGCTATGGTCATGTCACAAGGGAAGATTGAGGCGGTAATCGTTGGGTGCGACCGTGTGGCAGCAAACGGTGATGTAGCAAATAAAATTGGGACATTAGGCGTATCTATTTTAGCAAAATACTACAACATTCCGTTTTATGTAGCAGCACCAACACCGACAATCGACTTAAAAACACCGACAGGAAAAGAAATTCCAATCGAGGAAAGAGATGCTTCTGAAGTGATTAATCGCTTCGGACAATATTCTGCTCCGAAAGAAAGTAAAGTATATAATCCGGCATTTGATGTCACACCACATGAAAATGTAACAGCGATTATTACGGAAAAAGGGATTGTAAAAGCACCGTTTACGGAGAACTTAAAAAAGCTATTTCAATAAGTAGATAGATTTAAAAAGTCAGTCATCATAAGCTTCATACTTAGGGGGATGTATATGTTATTACAAAAAGAAAGAGAAGAAATTGTAGCGTATGGAAAGAAAATGATTTCTAGCGGTTTAACAAAGGGGACAGGCGGCAATATTAGTATTTTCAATCGTGAACAAGGTCTTGTTGCGATTAGCCCAAGTGGTTTAGAGTATTATGAAACAAAACCTGAAGATGTAGTTATATTAAACTTAGATGGTGAAGTGGTAGAGGGAGAGAGAAAACCGTCAAGCGAGCTCGATATGCACCTTATATATTATAGAAATCGTGAAGATATAAATGCGCTTGTGCATACACATTCACCTTATGCGAAGACAATTGCATCATTAGGGTGGGAGCTTCCTGCTGTATCATATTTAATTGCTTTCGCAGGCCCGAATGTACGCTGTGCACCGTATGAAACATTTGGTACGAAGCAATTAGCAGATGCTGCTTTTGAAGGCATGATTGATCGCCGTGCCGTTTTACTTGAGAACCACGGTTTAATTGCAGGTGCAAATAACATAAAAATGGCGTTTACTGTTGCAGAAGAAATTGAGTTTTGTGCGCAAATTTATTATCAAACGAAAAGCGTCGGAGAGCCGAAGCTATTGCCAGAAGATGAGATGGCGAATTTGGCGAAGAAGTTTGAAGGGTATGGGCAGCAGTAAATGAAGAAACACCCTCAAGATTTCACTCTTGAGGGTGTTTCTATGCCTTCTTAAGCAACAAATACATAAAGTAAGGAGCACCAATTAAAGCAACGACAATACCTGCTGGGATGCCATTAGGATCAACGATGTTTCGTCCGATTGTGTCTGCTAATAGCAATAGCCATCCGCCGATTAAAACGGCGATAGGCATGAAAATTTGATGTCTTGGACCTACTAAAGATTTCGCGATATGAGGAGCCATTAGTCCGATAAAGCTAATTCCTCCTGTTACGGAAACAGCTGCAGCTGCAAGCGCAACGGCTGCAACTAATAAGTATCTGCGTTCTTTTTCAATTTCAATTCCAACACCGATTGCGACTGGCTCGTTTAATGCTAGAATGTTTAATCGATTTGCTTTATAGAAAACGAACGGAATTAATACGATTAACCATGGGAGCATTGCTAAAACGAAGATCCAGTCATCTCCCCAAATATTTCCGGCAATCCATTTTGAAATAAAGTCCACTTTCATACGATCAGCGGATGAAATAAGGACAATCATCATTCCAGATAGTGCAAATGCAAAACCGATACCAGTTAATGTTAATCGTATTGGCTGAAGTCCAGTTGATTTACTATATGAAAATACGTAAATTAGAACAGCTGTCAGAAAAGCCCCGATAAATCCAACGACAGGTAGTAAATAAAGGAATGAACCTACATCTATTGGAAAGTATAAAAAGAAAATAGCAACAGCAACACCGGCCCCAGAGTTGATTCCGAGAATACCAGGTTCAGCTAAATCATTTCGAGTAATTCCTTGCAGAATAGCCCCTGATAAAGCGAGAGCCATACCAGCTAATAATGTAATAACAATTCTAGGTAGTCTTAAAGAGTATAAAACAAACTCCTCTTTAAAAGTCCCCTGTCCCATTAATGTTGGGAGTAGTCGATCATAAGATAAAGATGCTGAACCAAGTCCCATTCCAACTACAATGGTGGTGATGGTCAGTATTAGTAAAGCGAGTATAATAAGACGTTGTTTTCTTAGAATAGATTGCATCATGAGAATGTTTTTCCTCCTTTACGTACAACGAATAGGAAGAATGGCAGCCCTACAATTGCGACAATAGCGGCAACTGGTGTTTCGTATGGAGCGTTAATAGTACGTCCGATTGTATCTGCAAGTAGCATAAAGGAAGCTCCAGCAATTGCTGACATCGGTATAACAAATCGGTAATCTGGACCGACAATTGGGCGTACCATGTGAGGTACCATTAAACCGATAAATGCCATATTTCCGACAAGCGCTACAGAAGCACCAGCAAGTAAGATAATAATGATAAATAGAATGGTTTTAATAACAATAATTTTTTGACCTAATCCAATAGCCACTTCTTCACTGAAACTAAGAACTGTCAATTTTTTTGCTAGTAAGATAGCGATAAAGATACTAATTGAAATGACTGGAATAATAATTTTTAATTGACTCCAAGTAGTTCCAATTACGCCCCCAGCAGTCCAAAGTGATACATCTTGTGAAATTTTGAAGTAAATGCCGACTCCTTCTGAAATTGCGAGTAGAAATGCTGAAACGGCAGCACCGGCTAATACAATTCGAAGAGGGGATAGCCCGCCTTTTTTCACCATACCAATTCCAAATACCATAATTGCGCCAATTGCAGCACCAATAAAGCAAGCAAATGTTAAGTAAAGATAGCTGATGGAAGGATTGAAAGCAAGTGTCAGTGCAAGCGCAGCATTTGCTCCACCAGATAGCCCTAATAATCCAGGATCTGCAAGTGGATTTCGTGTTAATCCTTGCATAATTGCTCCAGAAACAGCAAGTCCAGCTCCTACAAAAATAGCAGCAACTTCACGTGGCAAACGTATTTCGCGAATAATAGATATTTTGTCCCCTTTAGCGGAGGAAGTAAGTGCTAACCATACGTCTTTTATTGAAGTATCTGCAGCACCTAATACCATTGCTACCATAAAAATAAGAAAGAATGCAATTATGCTCAAAATTAGTTTGTATGTAAAAGCTATAGAACGTGGATTGTCGTGATCTTTTGTCATTCGTTTCACATCTTTTCTGTTCATAGAATAAAGGAAGAGGAATTCTTAAATTAAGAATTCCTCATGTTTGTATTATTTACCAAGAAAGCTTTTCTTGAAGAAGTCTAGTTGGAAATCTAATGTAAGTGGATCATTGAAATAGAATTCCATCATGTTTGCTTCGTATACGCGATTATTTTTTACTGCTGGGATGTTTTTATATGATTCTGTCTCTTGGAATGAGTTATCAGTATCTTTGTTTTTACTTACGATTAAGTAATCACCAGCAAACTCAGGTAATACTTCAGTAGATAATGCGTAGTAACCTTCTTTTAATGCTTTTTCTTTTACTTTTTCAGGCATTTTTAATTTCATTTCTTGGTATAGAATTTCTGTTCCACGGCCCCAGTTTTCGCCGTATACATAAAGCTGTTTGTTGAAGTTTTCTACAACAGAAACTGTTGCATCTTCACCGATTTTTGCTTTAATTTCTTTACCAGCGTCCTGTGCACGTTTCTTGAAGTCATCAACCCAAGTTTTTGCTTCTTTTTCTTTGTTTAATAATTTACCGATTTCTAAATGCTGTGTTAAGTAATCAACTTTTCCGTAAGTGTACGTTACAGTAGGAGCGATCTTCTTTAACTTATCAACATTTTTAATATTTGATAAACCAATGATTAAATCTGGATTTAGTTCAGCGATTTTTTCAACGTTTTCATCTGATACTTCAGCAACATCTTTAAGTTTGCTATCAAAGCGTGGGTTTTGTTTAGACCATGAATCTACCCCAACAAGATTTACATCTAATGACATCACGTTACCAGCGAATGATGATAAAACAACAACACGTTTTGGATTTGCAGGAACTTCTACTTTACCATTTTCAGATTGGTATGTAATTGTTTCTGATTTACTACCTTTTGCATCGTTCTTTTTGTCTGTAGAGCCATTGCTACAAGCGCTCATAACAAGAACGAAAAGAACTGTTAGTGAAATAAATAACTTTTTCATTGTCTTTCTCCTTTAACATAGATGATATTTGTATATAATAATTTGTTTAACTGCAATCTTTTTGAAAGAGTAGTGGTAATGCAAAATGCTTATTAAAAATCTTGAATATGAGATTCTACAATATAGTATTAACCATATTAATAAAAGAAGATGTAATCTCAAATTTACTAATTATTAACAAAATGATAATGATTATCACTATTGATTCTTTAAATAATATAATTTTATATAGGTGTATTGTCAATAGTAATTTTGATTGTAAATTTTGCGGAAACAGGTTATATTTTATTGAGAATGATAATCAACGACTAGTAGCTGAGGAGTGACACGAATGAATCAAGAAGAATTGTTTGATGTAACTGTGATAGGCGGAGGGCCTGCAGGGCTTTATTCAGCTTTTTATAGTGGACTCAGAGAGATGAAAACGAAAATAATAGAATTTCAACCACAGTTAGGTGGAAAAATACATGTTTATCCAGAGAAGATGATTTGGGATGTAGGAGGGCTGCTGCCAGTTACAGGTGATAAATTAATTGAACAACTTGTGCAGCAAGGGCTAACATTTAAGCCAGAAGTGGTATTAAATACAAAAGTAGAATCGATTATTCGTAACGAAGATGGCACTTTTACGTTAAAAGCAAGCACTGGAGAAGAACATTTTTCAAAAACAGTTATCGTCGCAACTGGAAGTGGTATATTGAAACCTCAAAAGTTATCAATTGAAGGTGCTGAGCGATTTGAAGTATCTAATTTAAATTATACAGTGAAATCTTTAAAGCGTTTCAAAGGTAAGACGGTCATTATTTCCGGCGGAGGAAATTCTGCTGTTGATTGGGCAAATGAATTAGAACCAATTGCGAAAAAAGTGTATGTAACATATAGAAAAGAAGAATTATCTGGTCATGAAGCACAAGTAAAACAACTGCTGAACAGCTCGGCGGAGTGTTTCTTTAATACATCGATTACAAAACTCATTGCTGGTGATAATCATGAAGCGATCGAATATGTAGAATTAACGAATCATGAAACAAGTGAAATTTCACATTTACCTATTGATGAAGTGATTATTAACCATGGATATGAACGTGACATTACGTTATTAGAAAATAGTGAGTTAGACGTTGCAATTATAGATAATTATTATATTGCAGGTAATGCGAATAGTGAGTCCTCTGTAGATGGATTATATGCTGCGGGAGATATTTTAAAGCACGAAGGGAAATTACACTTAATTGCGGGAGCATTCCAAGATGCTGGAAATGCTGTAAATAAAGCGAAACAATTTATTCAACCAGATGCAAGTGAGTACGGAATGGTTTCTTCGCATAATGAAGTATTTAAGAAGAGAAATCGTGAATTGATCAAGCAGATGATGAAATAATAAAGTTAAACTGTAATCAGTGGGGCTATTCCCAGCTGAGTATGGCCGCGCACTAATAGCGGGATAAAGAAACAAGTAACCCCCATTTACTTCTCTTCTCGAGTGACGAGAGAAGAGAAGTAAATGGGGGTTTTCCTGTTTACTATATTTTCAATCATTGTAATGACACCGGTTTCATCAGTTCATGTGATATGAACGTTTTATTTGTAAATCTTCCTAGAAAACAATGAATCTATGTTTTACTGCCGCAGAACAGTATTACATTATGCTGTCCCTTTAGCTCGTTCGTTAGGAAATGGCATATTTAATATGGAGGCAATGTACTGTTTTCCATGCATTCGAGCTAATGATTCTAATATTTGACGGACGCGTTTTGTAAGATGTCCTTGTTCCTTTATAGCTTCACAATATGCGTCATAGAAAGCGTATTTAGCCCAAAGGAAATCATCTTGTTGGAATAAAAAATGATTTTTGTACCATTCCCCAATTGTATGGTAACAATTGTTTTCATGTATTGCTGCGCTTTGAGAAAGAATACGATCAGATAAAGATGTAGTTAAATGAGAAATTGTGTTTTCTGTTTCAAATTGTAATGTTTTTTCTAACATTGTAATGATGTGACGAGTAGCCATATGTTAACTCTCCTTTGTGTAAATGGGTAATACCATTCTATATTTAAAAAATCCTTACTATATTATTATACAATATATGGAATGCATCCACCTTCTTTTTAAATTGCATTTACAAAATCTTTTTTATTTGTTTACAAAAATAAAGTAAGATACAGTATATATGAAAAAATAATAAAGGAATGAACGCGTTGTATATAACAGTAGAAGAAGCTGCGGAGTATTTGAATTTACCAAAGTCGTATATTGAAGAGCTAATTCAGCAAAAGAAAATTCGTGCACTATTTGATGGAGAGCAATATTTATTAAATAAAGAACAATTCAATACACATTTAGAACAAATGGAGAAATATAAGCAATTAGTGGAAGATATATTGAATGAACCAATTCCAGAAGATATGGATGTTAAAGACGAAGATTAAACTATGGGAAATCCCGTATGAAGATATGCAGAAATGTATCTTCATACGGGATTTTTTGTTTAAAGATATTAAAAGCCTAAGGAGCGTTTAGCATTTCTTCGAATTTTGATAGGTAGTAGTCTACCATGTTAAAAGCATATTTTTTTCTAGCTAGGACAAACATAGAGAACGTAACCTGTACAGATACATATACTATCAGTGCAAATGCTTATAAATTAATGGAAGGGGTTTTCTCGTGAGTTTATTTCATTGTGATTTTTTGAAAGACTTAATTGGATCTTTTGTGAGAGTAAACAGGGGTGGTCCAGAATCTCAAAAAGGAACAATAATATCAGTATGTCCGGACTACTTCGTATTGCAGAATGAAAAAGGTGAGCTTTATTACTATCAACTTAGTCATCTAAAAAGTATTACAAAAAATGCGAAAGACTGTGGATCAAGTGATTGCGATTGGGAAGATTGTGCATGTGCAGAAGACTTTGAAGCACTACTTCAAAGCTTCAAATATTGCTGGGTGAAAATTAATCGCGGTGGTCCAGAGAAAGTAGAAGGCATCTTACAAGATGTTTCGTGTGATTTCGTAACATTGATCGTAAAAGAAGAAATTATATTAGTTGCAATAAAGCATATTAAAAGCGTTAACTATAATGCATTAGCATGCGGAGAGAGCGATGAGAGCGACGATAGTAGTAGTAAGGAAAGTAGTAGCAATAATTCAGGTCGCGCTCGTGCACAAAGACAATCAAGTAGAGGAAGATAATAAGAAAGGGGGATACGAAATTGGAGAGCATATTATGCTGTGAGCAAATTAAGTGTTTAGTCGGTGAGACTGTAAAAGTAAATCTTCGTGGACCAGAGAGTCGAGTGGGGGTACTTGTATCGTTAGGAAGAGATTACCTTACATTACAACTTCCTCTTGGTGAATTAGTATATTACCAACTAAAGCATGTGAAGAGTCTAGTTAAGAAAGTGAAAGAAAGTAAATGTGGCGATTGCTATGTTTCAAGTTTCTGCTCTGATGATGATACTTTTGTCGATGTATTACGTGACTTGAAGTATAAGTGGGTAAAGATTAATCGTGGCGGTCCAGAATGTGTAGAAGGTTTGTTAAGTGAGGTACACCATGACTGTATTACACTAGTAAACTGCGATGAAGTTATTTATGTAATTAAGTCTCATATTAAGAGTGTGAGCCAAGTAGTGAAATGTAAAAAGAATGAAGAAGAATAATGTTTGATAAATAAGAGGGGCATTATGGTTGAAGGTGAAGAACGATTTCTTATTTCGGATAGTATGAAAAGGAAGTCTTTACTATTAAGACGGAACATTGCCCCTGATTATTTTTTTGAATGGAGAATAGGAAAGCAAAAAATTTATAGGAAGGAGGATATAGATGAATGAGTTAAACAAAAGTATTGGAGAAAATATATATGTTAAACTAATCGGTGAAAAAAGATTTAAAGGTGTATTAATAGACGTAGGAAATGATATTGTTGTTCTTTACAATGGACAAGACTACGTATATATATCTTTATACCATGTACAATATTATAAATTTTTAAGACCATATGATGAGGAAATATCAAAACCAGATGTTGACTCTGTAATTAAGAGGGAATCGCCTTCTATTTCTTTAAGAAAAGTATTAAGCACTTCTAAAGGGATTTTTACAGAGGTTTATGTAGCAGGAAATGCTCCAATACATGGTTATGTTACAAGTGTAATGAACGATTATATTGTTTTTTATAGCCCAGTTTATAAAACAGTATATATATCTTTAAAGCATTTGAAATGGTTAATTCCGTATAAAGAAAACCAAGTCCCGTACGCCCTCAATAAAAATGAACTCCCCGTGAATCCATTAAATATTACGTTAGCTAGAACATTCGAAGAACAGCTTATTAAAATGTCCGGCAAAATCATGGTGTTCGATTTAGGTGAGGAATCTAATAAAATCGGAAAGATGGCAAAGATTGATGAAGGGCATATTGAAATATTAAAAGCACGTGATGCAAAAATGTATGTGAATATTCAACATGTGAAATCTGTCCATTGTCCGTAATCTAGTTGAAAGGGCTGGCTTTTTCTTTTATATGCAGAAGAAAAGGTCGAGCCTATTTGTTTAGCTCGATTTGAATATGAGAGGGAAAATGAATTGAATATAAATGTGTTAGTGTGACCTTTGAAGAGGAAATCTTGTGCAAAATTATAAAAAATATGTACGAGCCATTTTTTATATATTCAATTTATTTTTTTGTGGGAGAACTGCTCAACTAATATATTAAAGGGGTTTTGTTTGTGGAGCAGTTTCCAAATTCGTTATCGATTACATTACTTGGTAGTGCTGGTGGAGCAGCAAAAGCAGTTTTAGCAATTTTAAATCAAGCGATAGCAAATGAAAAAGACCCGATTTATGAAGCGATAAAGAATGTTACATTTCATTTGGTTGACATAAAACAAAAAGATAGGGCTTATTATGGTGAGTTGTTTCCAAATTTGAAAGATCAATTGTTTTTATATGAAATTGACCTTCAAGATGTAGTGAAATTCAAACAACATTTGAAAGAAAAAAGCACGGGTGTTGTTATTGATGTTTCGGGGGCAGATACAATCAGAGTATTAAGTTGTTGTAATGAACTTGGAATTTGTTATATTAATTCAGCTTTGGAAAATGAGGAAGTAGATCAGGACGATAGTTTAATCGGTTTTCAGCTTACGGAAAGATATACGAGGTTTGAGAAGGAGAAAGAGAAATTTACAAATACAAAAGCAATTATAGGCTCAGGTATGAATCCAGGTGTTGTTCAATGGATGGTTGTTGAACTTATGAAGGAACGTCCAAAGGAAAAGCCAAGAGCATGTTATATAGTAGAACATGATACGTCATTTTTAAATGATACAGCACTTATAAAGCCTCATACACTTTATGCTTCATGGGCAGTAGAGCGATTTCTAGATGAAGCGATATGGAGTTATCCGATGTATATGAGTCATCATCGTCCTCTTTATTTTTATGAAGATGTATATGCTTCAGAGTATAAAGTAAAGTTAGGAGAGAAAGAGTTTTATGGCTGTTTAATGCCACATGAGGAAGTTTTAATTTTAGGAAAAAACTTCAATATGGAAGTGGGTTTTCTTTACCGAATTAATGAGTATACGACTAATGTAATTAGACAGAACTTAGATCAAGTAGAAGATTTATGGAGTTGGAATCGTAAAGTATTTAATCCAGCCGAAGAAGAGATTGCCGGCGAGGATCTAGTAGGTGTATTACTCGTTTATGAAAATAGTGAGACATATATGTATAACGTGATGAATAGCAGTCAAGTTTTTCATAAATATAAAACGAATGCGACTTACTTCCAAGTAGGATGCGGAATTTATGCTGGCTTGTGTAGTTTACTGTTCGATAACTTTAAACAAGGTGCCTATTATGTAGAGGAATTATTATTAAATACAGAGAGTAAGTACGGAGAATATTTGAATTTATATATGAAGGATTTTGTAGTGGGCGGAAATGACTTTACGGATGGATTGCTACATGATCGGGTAAGATGGATATAAGTTGTGACGAAAAGGAAGGGGAAATCTCCTTCCTTTTCGTATGATAAGGTTACATCTTACCCTGAAAGCAATTTCATACTTATAATTTAAGGAGATAATATGTAGAGCTTTTGTATTGAGTATGAGGAGTATTTATATGAACAAATTTAAAAGCTTGATATATGAGGAAAGAGAAGCTTTTAAATTATTTAAAAAAATTAACGGATTTGTTAGAGAAAATCGGTAAAGCTTTTTACAAAACAAAGGAGAATGGTACGGGACTTGGGTTAATGATTACATATAAAATCATTGAGGAACATCAAGGAAGTATCGCGATTCAAAGTAGCATGGGAATAGGAACGAAAGAGGAAATTTTTTTACCGACAGCATAATGTGCTAGAGAAAAAATTCAGAAAAGTGTTCTTGTTGTGTAAATATAAACATTTTATAAAATGTTTCAAGAAGGGTTTTTTTTATAAAATACTTCGTTTATAATGGAGGAAAATATCGACATGAGATTTGTTATTCATGTAACGGTTCGGTAGTGTTAGAGAAAGAAGGGGTGCACGCGCATCCTTTTTTCTATGCAGATATTATGAAAGAGGTGGTATGATGGAATTAACATTAAATTCGACTGTATGTTTACACACGATTCAATTTCGAAAAGAGCAAAAGAATTATATTGTAAAAGATACAATTACAGGAGAAAAATATGAAATGCCGCCACTTTGGATTGATGCATTGGCAATGATGCGTGACGGTTTTTTATTGGGGGAAATTGAGGAGAAATTAAAAGAAGAGTATCCAGACGAAGAAATAAATATGTTAGCATTTACGAGGCAACTGTTAGAGCTAGAGCTTGTCGGAATGGTAGATGGCGAAGAAATAGCTTGTACAAAGAAGAAAGAGAAAGATTATTTAGCTTGGTTACGTCCTCGTGTTGAGCAATTCTTTCTTAGTTTAAATAAAAAAAATAGAAGCAAAGGTCAATGATGATCTTTGCTTTTTTGTATAGTTTGTTTAAAAAATTACAGCGAATGCCCTTGCGAAAGCACCGTCGCTATCTTTAATTTTTAAAGGTGCCGCTGAGAAAAAGAAACGTTTCGTGTTAATTGCATCTAAGTTTGTTAAGTTTTCGATTAAATAAATATTATTCCCAAGTAGTATGTGATGAATTGGCGATGTTTCTGTCGTTACCTCATCAGGAGAGATGAAATCTAAACCGACAGATTTTACTTTTAATTGAACTAGTTCTTCAGCTAATTCTTCAGAAAGATAAAAAGCTTCTTTCTCATATGCTTCTGTATTCCAT
Organism: Bacillus sp. MMSF_3353; assembly: GCF_030733445.1. Taxonomy (NCBI): domain Bacteria; kingdom Bacillati; phylum Bacillota; class Bacilli; order Caryophanales; family Bacillaceae; genus Bacillus; species Bacillus sp. MMSF_3353. Next base: position 44,583 of record NZ_JASHJA010000010.1, on the reverse strand, counting down.
TTCGTAGATAGATTGGAATGGAAAATGACAATATCACCTTCTTTTATGTCAGCATTGTGTAATACTTCTTTAGGTAGTTTTCGTTCTTGTACATGAGTTACATCAATAAGAACAGCTTCGCCTACAAATTGATCTAGAGGTAATTGATCAATAGTCGTTGCGCCTGAAATGAAATGAGCAGGAGCATCACAATGCGTGCCAACATGAACGACAGAATGAAAATCTGTAACTTGATAGCCTGTCTCTTCAACGCTTGTAATGGCTCCTAAATTGATTTTTGGTGTTCCAGGGAATTGGGACATATTGTTTTCAAATGTTTGTGATAGGTCAATTACTTTCATTTTAAATACCTCCAATATATGTTTTGAAATAAAAAAACTCACCTTTCATAATCAAGAAAGATGAGTTTTGTACACAATAGTTACGTTTTATCTTTCAAAATGCAATGCATTTTGCAGGAATTAGCACCTATTCAGTTTGTATAAACTGAGGTTGCTGGGCGTCAAAGGGCCGGTCCCTCTGCCTCTCTTGATAAAGACATATTAAGTTTTCGTTTCTGAATATTCACTACTTTTAAATTGTAATTCATTTCCTTTTTTCGTGCAATACAAAATAGGTATTCACCCAAATAAAGTTGCTCGCATATTGTAGCTTATGTAAATAGAATGCTGCGAAGGAGTGAGTGCAGTGACAGGGAATGTATTGAATTATTACGCTGGTGGAAATACAGCTAGAGGATTTCATAATTTATACGATGAGAATTTAAAAGGGCTAAACAGGTTATTTATTTTAAAGGGTGGTCCTGGAACCGGGAAATCTTCTTTAATCAAAGCAATAGGTCGCGAGTGGGTTGAAAAAGGATATGATATTGAATTTTTACACTGTTCTTCTGATAATAAATCGGTTGATGGTGTAATTATCCCGAAGTTAAAAGTAGGAATTGTTGATGGAACATCACCGCATGTTATTGAGCCGAAAATGCCAGGAGTTGTCGAAGAGTATATTAATTTAGGGGTTGCTTGGGACTCAGATAAATTAAGAAAGCAGAAGGTGGAAATTGAACGATTTGTTTCAGAAGCAAGCAAGGCTTTTCAAACTGCTTACGCTTGTTTTAACGAGGCACTAGTTATACATGACGAGTGGGAGAAAATATATATTAATAATATTGATTTTAATAAAGCAAATGAACTAACCGATCAGCTGATTCAGAAGTTATTTACAGATAAAGGCGGGAAACAATCGCTTGTGAAACATCGGTTTTTAGGGGCAGCTACACCGAAAGGAGCAGTTGATTTTGTTCCTAATTTAACAGAGGGATTACCACATCGTTATTTTATAAAAGGACGCCCAGGATCTGGGAAATCAACAATGCTTAAAAAATTAGCTAAGGCAGCAGAAGAAAAAGGATTTGAAGTTGAAGTATATCATTGTGGATTTGATCCAAATAGTCTTGATATGGTTATCGTAAGAGAATTAGGGTTTGCAATTTTTGATAGCACCGCACCACATGAATATTTTCCGAGCCGCGAAGGTGATGAAATTATAGATATGTATGCCTTGATTGTGACACCAGGGACAGATGAGAAGTATGCGACAGAAATTCGTGACGTGTCGATTCAATATAAAGCAAAAATGAATGAGGCGATGTCTTTCTTAGCGAAAGCGAAATCAGTTCGTGATAAATTAGAACGAATATATATTGCTGCTATGGATTTTTCAAAAGTAGATGCATATAAAGAGGAGATTCAAAAAGAGTTTGAACGAATTGCGGTTAGTGTAACAGAAAAGAACAAGTAAAAAATAAAGGATTTTAGTAGGCTGTCGGGAATTTTCTGACAGCTATTTTAGTATGTAGTAAAATTAGCAGTATATTTGTCGAATTTCCAAGGAAATAATCAAAAAATGGAGAGGGTATGAAATGAGAGAGAAAATTAGAGTGGAGTTAGCAAGAATTGAACAAGAGAATGATGTGAAAATTTTATTTGCAGTGGAATCAGGGAGTCGTGCTTGGGGATTTCCATCGAAAGATAGTGATTATGATGTTAGATTTGTTTATATGCATCCGGTAGAGTGGTATTTATCAATTCATGATAAACGAGATGTAATTGAGTATCCGATTAGTGATGATTTAGATATAAGCGGGTGGGATATTAAAAAGGCGTTACAGTTATTCGCAAAGTCAAACCCAGCTTTACTCGAATGGATTCGATCACCGATTTTCTATTCGAAAAACTCTCATTTTCCAGAACAGCTTCAGCAAATGAGTGATAAGCACTTTGATCCAAAAGCAACGATATATCATTACTTACATATGGCTTCAAAAAATTATCGTGAATTTTTGCAAGGTGAGAACGTAAAATTGAAAAAATACTTTTATGTATTGCGTCCGATTTTAGCTTGTAAGTGGCTAGAGGAGAAAACAACTTTACCACCTGTAGAATTCGATCGATTGATTACAGAATTATCGTTAGAACGTAGCGTATTAGATGAAATTGAACAGTTGTTAATAAAGAAAAAGGCAGGTACTGAATTAGATGTTGGATTAAAAATTGAGGTGTTGAATCAATTTTTAGAAGAACAAATTCATTACTATCAGCAATATGTAAAAGGAATTGAAAAGGGATCAGGAATCGATATTGAGAGTTTAAATACATTGTTTCGAGATATGTTGTTTGAAGTATATGAAAAAGGGCACAAGTGAGTTTGTGCTCTTTTTTTATTTTGTAGGAATAAAGAAAACAGATATAGCTGCAAGAAGACCCGCGAATGAGAATAAGTAAAAATTCCATGCTAAGTCATATTGCATTGTCATAATAATACCGACAAGAATAGGACCAGCAATCGCACCAACTCGGCCAAGTCCAAGTCCCCAGCCTAAGGAGGTAGCTCGGATATGGGATGGGAAGTATTGTGTTACATATGCATTTAATATTTGAGTAATACCGACTGATCCAATTCCAGCAAGGCCGATTAAAAGATAAATGATTGTAACAGATGGTTTAATTGTTAATAGTCCAATACATATAGCTGCCATAAGATAGGAGATGCTAATAACAATTTTAGCCCCTATACGATCCGCGATTGCTCCAGCAAATAATGCACCGATAGCGGCAGTAATATTTAGCATAAGTAAAAATGATAGACTAGATCCAAGAGGGTATCCTGCTTGGCGCATCATCTGCGGTAACCAAGTGTTTAAACCGTATATTAAAAACATTCCCATTATATAAGTAATCCAAAAAAGCAGCGTCGCTTTTATGTACTCTTTTGAGAATAATGTAAGAAATCCATTTTTCTTTCGTATATTAGGTGGGGCTTGATGAGTTTCCTCTTTTGCATTGAATTCAATTTGAAAACGATTAAGGATTTGTTCCACTTCTTCTTGTCGATTACGTGATAACAAAAATTGAATGGATTCAGGTAAATAACGAATGATGAAAGGAATGAGGAGTAGTGGAATCATTCCGATGCCAAACATAATTCTCCATCCGAAATCTTCTAACATAAACATAGACAAAATAGCACCTAACACGATACCTAAAGGATAGCCAGTAAACATAAGAGCATAAATAAAAGATTGTCGCTTTTTTGGTGAATATTCAACAGTAAGTGCTGAAGCTGTTGGAATAACACCGCCTAATCCGATTCCTCCGATAAATCGAGATAAACCAAATAATTCAGGGGAAGGAGCAAGTGCAGCAAGGCCCATTGTGATGGAGAAAAGTGCTAAACAGCATATAAGCGTCCATTTTCGTCCAATTAGATCTGTAATGGTTCCAACTAGAATAGCGCCAATAAACATCCCAAATAAAGCATAGCTAGCAATTGTACCAGCGTGTGCCGGTGAAAGTGCCCAGCTTTTGTCTTCTAGGAGCTTTGGCAGAACGGCACCGTAAATACCTAAATCATATCCATCAGCTAGAATGGCTAGCCAACAAATAAAAACAACAAGTTTTGTAATAGAGCTTGAAAAGATAGTTTTTGTAGATTCTAGATGAGGTGGAGCTGAAGTTTGCATAGTATTCCCTCCTTTTATTTATAGATAAATATATTATTTTATTTGATGTTAATATTTCCCTTCTTATATCGAAGTTTATCTGAAAAGGTTTTATAACAAATAAAGAAGTTCAACAGGAATCCTGTTGAACTTCTTTATTTGTTTACTCATTATCAACTCGTTTTAACGGTTGATCTGCTGGACCTTCCATAACATCTCCCCCAATTGAAAAGCGGGAACCATGGCAAGGGCAGTCCCAAGTACAATCACCATTATTCCATTCAACTTCGCAGCCGAGATGTGTACAAGTTGTATCGACAATATGTAATTTCCCATCTTTGTCCTTATAAGCACCTGCTCGTTTCCCATTAACATGTACGACAGATCCTTCACCAACTTCAAGATCTTCTGGCTTACGTAATGCGGTTTCAATCTTTCCTTCAATTAAATGTTTCGCAACATCAATGTTCTGGGAGAGGAATGTTTTTATATCTGGATTTGCATGGAAGCGTGATGGTGCATACAGCTCCTTATAGGGATTGTGGACTTTTAGAATGGAGTCCTTCAGTAAATGAGCGGCAGCAGTTCCAGTTGTCATTCCCCATTTACGATATCCAGTTGCAACAAATATATTTGGATTTCTTTCGTTAATATGTCCGATATAAGGAAGCTTATCTAGCGTGATTAAATCTTGTGCTGACCATCTATAGGGAACTTCATCTACTCCAAACGTTGCTTCCGCAAAAGAATACAGTGCTTCGTAATGAAGCATCGTGTTTATTCCTTGTCCTGTTTTATGACTTTCTCCGCCAATTAAAATTAATTGTTCTCCATTGTTTGTTGTATAGCGTAAGGAGCGTTTTGGATCATCAATACTTAAATACATGCCACCTGGATAATCTGTTTTTGCTTTAATGGCAAGAGCATAAGAGCGTTCTGCGTACATTCGTGTAAAGAAAAAGCTATTCGCATCATAAAAAGGAAAATGTGAACAAGAGACAACATATTCACAAGTGATGCGATGTCCGCTCTTTGTAATGATTTGTGGATAATCACCCTTTTCCACATCAATAGCTGTTGTTTGTTCATAAACTTTTCCACCCATCTCTACAAACTTTTCTAAAAGTGTTTTCAAATAAAGGAGGGGATGGAATTGTCCTTGGTTTTTCATGACAAGTGCAGATTGTACTGGAATCGGAATCGATAGAGATTGAACATAGTCACAAGGTATATTTAATTTTTGATAGGCTTCATATTCTTTTGATAAACTTCTTAATCCATTATCAGTAGTTGTATATAAATATGAATCTTCATTTGAGAAATTACAGTCGATTTTATATGTTTTCACCGTCTCATTTATAAATTGTAGAGCATGATTATTTGATTCATAGTAAAGCCTCGCTTTTTCCAAACCAAAATGATTTATTAATTCATCATAAATAAGATCGTGTTGTGCTGTTACCTTTGCTGTTGTATGCCCAGTCGTTCCATTTAAAATAAGACCAGAATCAATTAAAACAACATCGATGCCTTCTTTCGCAAGTAAATAGGCAGTAGTAATACCTGTAATACCGGCACCGATAACGGCAACTTTTGTCTTTATATTTTCAGATAAAGGGGGAAAAGCAGGGATTTGAGTAGATTCAATCCAATAAGATAATGGGAATTGTGGAAATGTATCGCTTGTCATTATAGAAACCTCCCGATTTTAGAACAATTTTCCTTTTAATATTTCCATAAGATATGAAATTCATGTGTGCTGTTTTAGAGAGAGCCTATTTTTATTAAAAGAAAGATAAAATTATTTTAATATAATTTTGGTGTTGTCGGTATGAAGAGATAGGAGTTGTGCAAAGCTAGATTCAGGTGAGTTTATTTGTTGTTTACACAGAGAGTTCTTGAATAAGATAGAGTCTATAGTATGTCAGCATATATATATGCATAATGGGTAAAACCTTATAAAATCTATGTTTTTTCTTTAGTGGAATAAAGTATGATTATAAAAATATAACCAACTTTTATTACTAGGTCATAAAAGTTGTTGACAATATGGAAATTCTATTGATATGATTCATCATGTGGAAAGGTTGATAGAGAGTAAAAAGAGAAATGTTTTTCATTGATAATAAAAGCGAAAAGATAAGTGACGATAGAGTGAGTATATTTTCCTTATACATAGATGCTTTTTAATCAGCTAGTAAAATCAATCTGGAAGCAAGAATTGATATATGTAAGTTGCGCAAGACGCGGCATAAGAAAGGGGCAAAAGGATGAAGGAGCTTCATACGTTTGGGTGGTATGCAGCACGTGTATCACCACATTTGCCGAAAAAAGCATTTAAACCAGTTCCTACACGTTTATTTGGTGGACTGGCTTATTTGCTTGTGGCATTGGCGGGGTTAATATCGATTGGTGTATTTGAATTGAATGTGTGGGCGAATCTAGGAATTGCGATTGTTCTTGGATTATGTTTTGCTTCACTTGGATTTTTAGGACATGAAATTTTACATGGAACTGTTGTAAGAAAAGCATGGCTTCGTGATTTTTTAGGCGCGATAGCATTTATGCCATTATCAACTGGCCCGAAGCTTTGGAGAAAGTGGCATAATGCAACGCATCATGTTCATACACAACATGAAGAAAATGATCCAGATGCATGGCCTACACTTGAGAAACTGAAAAAGAGTAAGTTTTTAAGGTGGGTATATCGCATGCCTCTTCATGTTCGTTCATTCTTTAGTTTTCTGTCACTAACCATTCAATTTACGTTACATTCGACTCGAATGTTCTTTCATTTTATAAAGGAATTTAAGTCATCCAATCAAAAATCTGTATGGCTTCAACTTCTTTTGCCTTGGACTGTTTGGATTAGTTTATTGTTTATTATGGGACCTGGAAAATGGTTATTTGCATATGTAATTCCATTGTTAATTGCTAACTTTATTGTAATGGCATATATCGCAACAAATCATCGCTTAAATCCAATTGTTCCAGTAAATGATCCGTTAGCGAACTGTTTATCAGTAACAGTGCCGCGCTGGGTAGACGTTTTACATTTCAATTTCTCATATCATACAGAACACCATTTGTTCCCTGCTATGAGCTCTAAATACTATCCGTTAGTAAAAGAGAAAATTAAAGAAATGTGGCCGGAACGCTATCATGAGATGCCAATGACAAAAGCTTTGGCAGCGCTATGGAATACACCACGTGTGTATTATCAAGGAAGTGAGTTAGTGGATCCGCATAGAGAGCATTTCTATGGTTCTTTAGGAAATGGACTAGATCCTCATAATATTTCATATCGTGAGGAACATATAGAGGAAGAAGAGAGTATTAAAAAAGTAAATCAATAAAAATTGATATATTTTGCAGTGAAAAAGCAAGCCATTTCAGGCTTGCTTTTTTTTTATAAAGAGACTTCTTTTTTATTCTTTTTGCTAAATTGAACTGAATTTGTTTCTTTTCTTTGTAATCGTTTCTCTAAAAGATTAACAAAATAAGTAAATAGAAGAACAAGTACGAGGTAATATAAACCAACGATTATGTATGTATCTAATTGTTGGAAGTTACTTGCAGCAATTGATAAACCTGATCCCCATAATTCGGACAATCCTACATATGCAACGAGAGAAGAGTCCTTTAATCCAATAATAAACTGATTTCCTAAAGGAGGAAGAGATTGACGAAATGCTTGCGGTAATACAATACGGCGCATTGCTAAAGGATAAGGCATACCTAAAGAACGAGCGGCTTCCAATTGTCCACGGTCGACAGATTGAATGGAACCGCGGAAAATTTCAGTAATATATGCACCGTTATGGATTGCTAAAGCAATTGCTCCTGCCCAAAAAGGAGTGAAGACAATAATCGATGTAATACCGAAATAGAGAATGGCAATTTGAACAATTAAAGGTGTACCACGAATAATGGCGATATATACATGAGCAATACTATTTAAAATCTTATTGTTAGAGATTCGAAAAAAAGCGAATAGTAATCCAATTAGTGAACCAAGTAATAGGGATGTTAGTGTTAATTGTAATGTGACAATAGTAGCCTTTAAGAGTGTGGGATAAGTAGACATAAAAATTTCAAACATATGTGTCACCTCATATTGTATGGATTTTGGTAGGGAATGAAATACCCCACATAAAAAGTGGGGCATAATGTATGAAACATTTGACTAGCTAATTTACTTCGTTTTTTCCTCTTCGCCGAGAATATTACGCCCAAACCATTTTTTACTGATTTTTTCATACGTACCATCTTTAATGATTTCATCTAAAGCTTTATTTACTTTCTCAACCATTTCTTTATCATCTTTACGAATAGCAATTCCCATTTCATCAAGATTTAATGGTTTTCCAGCTTCTTTTATATTTGATTTACCTTCTTTGATCATACGTAAACCAACCATTTGATCAGTGATTACTGCATCAATACGTCCAGGCTCTAAGTCCATAAGTGCAGTAATATCGCTGTCATATTCTGTGATTTGATCTGTATGTTTTGCAACAAGGTCTTTAAAGGTACTAGCCTTTACAACACCAATTTTTTTACCTTTCAAATCTTCTGGAGAAGAGATAGATGTATTCTTTTTAGCCACAAAAATTTGGGCACCAGAACGATAATAAGGATTTGAGAAACTAACAGCTTTTAAGCGTTCTTCTGTAATTGCCATACTGCCCAATATAGCATCATATTTTTTCGATTGTAGACCTTGAATTAGCGTTTCCCATGGATTTGTAATAGGAGTGGGTTTCATATTCATTTTTTTCGCAAGTGCCTCACCAATTTCCACATCAAAACCGGCAAGCTTTCCGTCATTTTCTTTATAGTTAAAAGGTTTATATAAGCCACTCATCGCATAACGAAATTCTTTTTTACCATTTGAAGAAGTAGTAGCACTTTCCTTACTACAGGCTCCTAGTATGAAGGATGTACATAATGTAATACTCGCAACAATGGTTAATAATTTTCTTTTCATAAAACCCCTCCTATATATTGATCATACGGATGGTTTTAAGTATGTTACTGAGATATTTTATTTGGACAATTAGTTGTGCACCGTATGAATGTATTTCTTTTCATTTGAAACAGAAGTTACATTATAAAACGTTGCGTAAAAATTGTTTTGCTCGTTCATGTGATGGAGCTGAAAAGAATTGTGCTGGCGGAGCGTCCTCTACAATCTTTCCGTCATCCATAAATATGACGCGATCAGCTACATCTCTTGCGAAATTCATTTCATGAGTAACGATAACCATGGTCATTCCTTCTTCAGCAAGTTCTTTCATAACTTGCAATACTTCTCCAACAAGTTCAGGGTCTAAGGCTGAGGTAGGTTCATCAAATAGCATAATTTTAGGATTCATGGCAAGAGCTCGTGCAATGGCAATGCGCTGCTTTTGACCACCTGACAGGAGGTGGGGAGTTACATCTGCTTTATCTTGTAGACCGACTTTTTGCAAAAGCTGATTTCCAATTTCCTTTGCATTTGTTGTTTCTAATTTTTTTACATGGATAGGTGCTTCTATGATGTTTTCTAGTGAGGTCATATGAGGAAAGAGGTTAAAGTGCTGAAAAACCATTCCGACATTTTCACGGACTTTGTTTAAATTTGAATGCTGTGGATCAATTCGTTCACCTTGTAAGTGAATTTCACCTTCATCGTACATTTCTAAAAAGTTAAGACAGCGAAGTAATGTACTTTTACCGGAACCACTGGCACCAATTAAAACAACAACTTCTTTTTCTTTTACTTGTAAATCAATTCCTTTTAAAACATCAAGCGAGCCGAATGATTTTACTAGATTTCGAACCTGAATCATACAAAACCCCCAGTCAAAATATATTTTACAAATGTTGCCCCTTATTTCTGTTATTAGTCATAAATTGTCAGAATCCTTTATTTTTTTCGGGTAATTTGATATTCAAAGAAATAATGATTTTAAAAATCCCTATATCTTTATATAACTAAAATATGGATAATAATATATAGGTAGTACTTATGTTGCTTATAAAAAGGGGGAAAGAAGAGATGGAAAAAGAAAGGAAGACATTTTCCTTTGGCTTACGTACACAACTTATGCTATTTACTACAGTTTTAGCTTTTATTACATATTCAACAAGTATATTTTTTATTTACGTGATATACGATTATTTTCAAAGTTATGTAAGTCAAACTGTTTATAATATTATCGTTATGTTATTAGGTGTAGTATGGTCTGGAATTTTAGCGTATGGAGCAGCAATCTTTTTAATTAAACCACTTCGAAAGTTGGAGGAGGCTGCAAGGAAAGCGGCCGATGGCGATATTCGTGAAGATGTCCCGTTACCAAAAACAGATGATGAGATTAAATCTTTAAGTGTTGCATTTAATATGATGCTAGGGAACTTAAGAGGTATGGTAAAAAATATTGATACTACATTTTCGTATACAAATAATCAAGTTCAGCAAATTAGAAGGCAAACAGGGGAAGCAACAAAGCAAGCACGAGGTGTGTCTGAAACCCTTGCAGAAATTTCTTCTGGCGCCGAGCAATCAGCAGCTTCCATTCAGGCGATTGTTTCTGCTGTTGATACAACAACTTCTATTGCGAGTGAAGTAGAAGAAAAAGCAAAACAGTCTGACGAGCTGTCTTTAGAAATGGTTCAAGCTTTAGGGCAAAGTACACGAGTCTTTACTTCTTTAATTCAAGGTATTCAAACATTGGCAAAAGAAAATGAAAATTCGATGCAAAATGTAAAGAAATTAGAAGAACGAATGAAACAAGTAGAACATATTGTTTCTGTTGTGAGTGAGATTGCTAGTCAAACGAATTTATTAGCACTGAATGCTTCTATTGAGGCAGCTCGTGCTGGAGAGCATGGAAGGGGCTTTGCAGTTGTAGCTGAAGAAGTACGTAAACTTGCCGATGAAAGCGATCATTCTGCAAGAAATATATCGCAGTTATTACGGAATATGCAAGAAGAAGTGCAACAAGTCGCATTGAAAATGACAGAGCAAGTGAAAACGGCTAAAGAAGAGGCGAAACGTGGGGAAGCTACTGAATTAATTTTAAAAGAAATGTCATCAAGTATTATGGAAGTTGCCGATGCAACGAAGCAAATTAGTGGCTATATGAACGAACAAGTGAGTCACATTCATCAAACCGGAGCACAGACGAAGGCTGTAGCAGCAATTGCTGAGGAAACATCAGCTGGTTCACAAGAAGTAGCACGTGTGACGTTGCAACAATCTAAAAATATGGTAGTAATCGATCAATTGTTAAAGGATTTAGAAAAGCAAGCAGCAGACTTGAAACAAACAATTGAACGATTTTCAATGTAAAAAGGAAGAACAGCATTCTGTTCTTCCTTTTTACGTATGAAAGGGTGGGATACTTTGTTGAAAACGAAAAACATTGCAAGGATCATATATGGTTTTCACTTTACGCAATCTTTGAAAGTTAGGGCCGTAATAACTAGTTTGCCAATTTTTAATGTCGATATCGGGCCAATTGATAAAGCTGTCTCGTAAATCTTTAACCGAGCATATGTAACGTGCGTGGACAAGAGCAGGTGAGGAATGAGATTTGCTTTTGTGAGAAATAAATAAAGCATAAGAATAAGGAATCTACATAGAGTTCAATGAAAACAGTTGCAAACTATTCATATTTTGTTATGATAGTGTTACGAAAACGTTTGCATAAATTTCTGATGGGATGCAAAAGGAGAGAATGACTATGAAAAAGACATGGTGGAAAGAAGCGGTTGCGTATCAAATTTATCCGCGTAGCTTTATGGATTCAAATGGTGATGGTATTGGAGATTTACAAGGTATTATTGCAAAACTGGATTATTTAAAAGATTTAGGTATAGATGTAATTTGGATTTGTCCAATGTATAAGTCACCTAATGATGATAATGGCTATGACATTAGTGATTATCAAGATATCATGGATGAATTTGGTACGATGGAAGACTTTGATGCTTTACTAGATGAAGTTCATAAGCGTGATATGAAGCTTATTATTGATTTAGTTATTAATCATACGAGTGATGAACATCCATGGTTTATTGAGTCACGTTCATCTAAAGACAATCCGAAGCGTGATTGGTATATTTGGCATGATGGTAAAGATGGTGCGGAACCAAACAACTGGGAAAGTATTTTTAATGGTTCGGCATGGGAATATGATGAAGTAACAGGACAATATTATTTACACTTATTCTCGCGTAAACAACCAGATTTAAACTGGGAGAATAAAGAGGTTCGCGAAGTGTTATACGATACAGTTAATTGGTGGCTTGATAAAGGAATTGATGGTTTCCGAGTGGATGCAATCAGCCATATTAAAAAAGAAGATGGTTTCAAAGATATGCCAAATCCAAAAGAACTAAAGTATGTACCATCTTTTGATAAACATATGAATGTGGATGGTATTCAACCTTTATTAGAAGAGTTAAAAGAAAATACGTTTTCTAAGTATGATATTATGACTGTTGGTGAAGCGAATGGCGTTAAGATTGAAGATGCTGAGCTTTGGGTTGGAGAAGAGCAAGGTAAGTTCAATATGGTATTCCAATTCGAACATTTAAGTTTATGGGATGCAGAAAAGAAGAAAGATCTTGATGTTGTAGGTTTGAAAAAGGTATTAACGAAATGGCAAAAAGGGTTAGAAAATAAAGGATGGAATGCTTTATATATTGAGAATCACGATAAGCCACGTATCGTTTCAACTTGGGGAGACGATAAACAATATTGGCGTGAAAGTGCAACAGCTCTTGGAGCAATGTATTTCTTTATGCACGGTACACCGTTTATTTATCAAGGACAAGAAATTGGGATGACAAATGTTCAATTCCCAAATATTGAAGATTATGATGATGTAGCAATTAAAAATTTATATCGAGAGAAAATTGCAGAGGGCGTATCACATCAAGATATGATGGAAATTATATGGGCTTCTTGCCGCGATAATTCACGTACACCTATGCAGTGGAACGATGAGATGAATGCTGGCTTTACAACAGGTGCATCTTGGTTTGGTATGAATCCAAACTATAAAGAAATTAATGTTGAAAAGCAAAAGAATGAAGAGAACTCTATTTTCAATTTCTATAAGAAAATGATTGCCTTGAAAAAAGAGCACGATGTACTGAATTACGGTACGTATGATTTACTTTTAGAAGATGATCCGCAAATTTATGCATATACTCGTACATTAAACGATGAAAAAATCGTTGTAATTAGTAATATCTCAAAAGAGGTAGCTGTGTATAATGAAGGTTCATTTGCACTAGAACGCAAACGTTTGCTTTTAAATAACTATAAAGTTGCGGAAAATGAACAAGTAACTTCAATCACGTTAAAACCTTATGAAACAAGGGTTTATCGCATTTCATAATAAAAAAGGATGCTCTTAGAGCATCTTTTTTTATGAAAAAAAATAAATTTCTATTGCAAAGTGAAAACGCTTTTATTAGAATAGATTTATGAAAACGGTTGCGTAAAGATAAAAATAAAGTAACGTAAGTAATCGTTTTCATAATAGAAACAGAAATTATCATTTAAATCATTATGTTGTTATAAATAAAGGGGAGGAAGAACAGATGAAAATTACGTCTTTTGATTTTTGGCAAAAGTTCGGGAAAGCATTATTAGTTGTTGTAGCTGTAATGCCAGCAGCTGGTTTAATGATTTCTATCGGTAAGTTAATTGGGATGTCTGCTGGGGATATTAACGCAGTTCATACAATCGCTCGCGTAATGGAAGACATCGGTTGGGCAATCATTACAAATCTACACATCTTATTCGCAGTAGCAATTGGGGGATCTTGGGCGAAGGATCGCGCAGGTGGTGCATTTGCAGCGCTATTAGCATTCGTCTTAACGAACAGAATTACAGGAGCTATATTTGGCGTAAACGCTGAAATGTTAGCGGATTCAAAAGCGACAGTTTCTTCAGTATTAGCAGGAGATTTAGTTGTAAAAGATTACTTTACTTCTGTACTTGGTGCACCAGCATTAAACATGGGAGTTTTCGTAGGGATTATCACAGGTTTTTTAGGAGCTACTCTATATAACAAATATTATAACTATAATAAACTACCACAGGCATTAGCATTCTTTAACGGAAAACGATTCGTACCATTCGTTGTAATTGTTTGGTCTACAGTCACTGCAATTGTATTATCACTTTTATGGCCGTTCATCCAAAGTGGATTAAATGAATTCGGTCGCTGGATTGCAGCATCTAAAGATAGTGCACCAGTTGTTGCACCATTTGTATATGGAACGTTAGAGCGTTTACTATTACCATTCGGTTTACATCATATGTTAACGATTCCGATGAACTACACAGAGCTAGGCGGAACATATACGATGTTAACTGGTTCAAAAGTTGGGCAAATTGTAGCAGGACAAGATCCTTTATGGCTTGCATGGATTACAGACTTAAATAATTTACTAGCAAATGGAGATACGAAAGCATATAACGATTTATTAAATAACGTTGTACCAGCTCGTTTCAAAGCTGGACAAGTTATTGGCTCAACAGCAGCGTTAATGGGTATTGCTTTCGCGATGTTCCGTAATGTTGATAAAGAAAAACGTGCAAAATATAAACCAATGTTCTTATCGGCTGCATTAGCAGTATTCTTAACAGGTGTAACAGAACCAATTGAATTCATGTTCATGTTTATTGCTCCAGTATTATATGTTGTATATGCAATTACAACAGGACTTGCATTCGCATTAGCAGATTTAATTAACTTACGTGTTCACGCATTTGGATTTATTGAATTAATTACTCGTACACCGATGATGGTTAATGCAGGACTAACAAGAGATTTAATCAATTTCGTTATCGTTTCATTAGTGTTCTTCGGTCTGAACTTTACATTATTCAATTTCTTAATTAAAAAATTCAATTTACCAACACCAGGACGTGCAGGTAACTATATTGATAATGAAGATGAGTCATCAGAAGGAACAGGAAATGTACAGGATGGTTCATTAGCAACAAAAGTTATTGATTTATTAGGTGGTAAAGAAAATATTGCTGACGTAGATGCTTGTATGACGCGTTTACGTGTAACAGTAAAAGATTTAGATGTTGTTGCACCAGAAGCACAGTGGAAACAAAATGGTGCTTTAGGACTTATCGTAAAAGATAAAGGTGTACAAGCAGTATATGGTCCGAAAGCTGACGTATTAAAGTCAGACATTCAAGATATGTTAGGTGCGTAATAAGATGAAATTGCTAACTTTAAACTGTCACTCTTGGCAAGAAGAGAATCAAATGGAAAAGATAAAATATCTTGCTAAAGTCATTCAAGAAGAAGAGTACGATGTCATCGCATTGCAAGAAGTAAGTCAGTCGATACAAGCTGAAAATGTATGCGGTAACAAGAAAGAAGATAATTTTGGACTTTTACTATTAGAAGAGTTAAAAGCGTTACATGTAAAAGATTACAATATTACTTGGGATTTCTCTCATATTGGTTATGATGTGTATGAAGAAGGATTAGCGATTATAACGAAGCATAATGTTGTAAAAGAAGATACGTTCTTTATTTCAGAAAATAAGGATACAACGTATTGGAAAACACGCAAAATTGTAAGTGCGACAATTGCTTATAATGATAAGAATATAACGTTTTACTCTTGCCACCTCGGTTGGTGGAATGATGAAGAAGAATCATTCAAAGATCAAGTTAATCGTTTGATGGGGCGTGTAGATAGTAATGAACTTTCCTTCTTAATGGGTGATTTTAATAATAACGCTCGTTTACAAGGTGAAGGTTATGAATATATGATGCAAAAAGGTTTGTATGACACATATGAACTAGCAATAGAGAAGGATGAAGGAACAACTGTCCAAGGTGAGATTGCTGGTTGGGATGAAAATAAACATAACTTACGAATCGATCTAATATTGTGTAACCAAAGTGAAAAAGTTCGTTCTTCAAAAGTCATTTTTAATGGTACGAACAGAAATGTAATTTCAGATCATTTCGGTGTAGAAGTACAAGTAGATATATAATAGAAGAAATCCTCACAGATGATGGAAAGCTGTGAGGATTTTTTTGAGGAATACAAGTATTGCCAAGATAAAATACTTGTATTTTTTATGACATTTCCTATATATTTGTTATTATTGAATGTAAAACTAATTTGGTCATTTTGTATGCATACTTTTTTTACTTCGTTATATAATGAAGTAAGTGAAATATTTAATGGGAAAAATAGTGTATTTTCGTTTAATCCACGATGTAGAAAGTGATATAATTGCAAAATGTATGTATCATTTTCTAAAGAAGGAAAAATATATAATTAGGTGATAACTTCTATGAAACAAATTTGGCGTATTTATAAGACAGATTTACGGAATGTAGCTAAACATTGGGCTGCAATTGTTATTGTTTTAGGATTAATGATTTTACCATCGTTATATGCATGGTTTAACATTAAAGCTTCTTGGGATCCATATGGAAATACAAAAGAGGTTCCCATTGCCGTTTCTAACCAAGATGCAGGCTCTAATTTAAGAGGGAAAGATATCAATATCGGGGACGAGATTGTAGATTCTCTAAAGAAAAACAATAATCTTGGTTGGAAATTTGTAGACCAAAAGCAGGCGATTTACGGAGTTGAGCGTGGGGATTATTATGCAAGTATTACAATCCCAAAAGACTTCTCTGAAAAAATTGCAACTGTTCTGGATGAAAATCCACAAAAGCCAGAACTTGATTACTATGTAAATGAAAAAGTAAATGCGATTGCACCGAAAATTACAGCAAAAGGTGCATCAGGTATTACGGAAGAAATTAGTAAAAACTTCGTTAAAACAGCAAACGGTGAGATTTTTAAAATCTTCAATGACCTTGGAATCGATTTAGAAACAAACTTACCAAGTATCGAGAAAGTAAAAGACCTTGTCTTTAAGTTAGAAGCGCAGTTCCCAGAAATGAATACATTAATGGATAAGGCGTTAGATGATGCAACTCGAGCAGAGGATATTGTGAAAGTAGCGCAAAAAGAGTTACCGGTTGTAGAAAGTGTTATGAATGATGGGCAGGAAGCATTAGGGAATTTAGATAAGTTCTTCGCGAGAAATAATGAAACATTGAATCGTGCTCCGGGAACTATTAAGAATAATTTAATTGTAACGAAGCAGGGATTGGATGCTGCAGCGAAAATTACGGATTACTTAAAAAATCCTTCATTTGATTTTAATCTGACACTTCCAGATCCAGCTAAATTACCAGTGTTACCTAATATAACTCTTCCACAAATACCGCAAATACCAGAAATTCCAGCGTTACCGCAAGTGAATGGTGATGGGTATAAGAATATTGCTAAAAATATTGATCAAACTGTAAATAATGTTTTCAGCTCAATACGTGTTGGAACAACTTACGCACAAGGTGTTATAAACGGGTTACAAAATGGTAATTTTGATCCGGAAAAAGCGAAACAAGATCTTAATAATGTTTCTGAGACGCTGCAAGGACGTGCGGATAGTGTTTCATATGTAATTGATGTCTTTACTAAATTTAAAGAGTCGGCATCAACTGATTTTGGAAAAGAATTCTTCCAAAAGAGAATAGAAAGATTAACAAACCTTAAATCAGCTATTGAAAATGCAAATGGTGGCGTTAAAGATATTGCCAATATTATTGGTACAGGGCAAGAAGTGAAACAAGATGTAAGAGATGCTACTAATAAAAAGTTAGATTCAATAAATAACTTGGTAAATCAAGCAGAAGCAGATTATAATGCAACATTCGTAACTGATTTTGAAAAAGCAGTAAGTACAGCCGAGCAATTGAAAGATAAGGCTGAAGGTGTAAAAGAAGATGCGCAACAACTTAGAGGTAATTTAAATCAAGATATAAAAAAAGCGAATGAGTTAGTAAATCAAACCAATGAGGCATTAGACAATGGTAGAGAAAAGTACGATAAGGCTGTAAGTGATTACAGCAGATTAAAAACAGAACTTGGAAAAGCAAGAGAAGACTTAAGCAACGCAGGTGTTAATGGATTAGACTCTACAAAAGTAGCCTTAAATGATTTAAATGGACAGTTCAAAGCAGCATGGAATTTATTTAACGACATGATTCCAGTTCTGGAAAGTACAAATAAAGTTTTAGCAGATGTAAATAGTGATAAGAACACGAATAACACGATTTCTAAATTGAATAAAGTAAAAGATGGTCTTCAAAAAGGAATCGATTTAACTGATAAAGGAATTGACTCTATTAATAAAGGGCAAAAACCAGCAGCAGATGTGATTGAAAGTATTAATGAAGTATCTAAAAGTGTTTCGGGCCAAATTGGTGACATTTTAGCTAAATATGACTCAGAAATCACTCCAAATTTCAATGCAGCTATTGCTCGTACAAAAGAGATGTCTAAAAACACATCTCAAATTTTAAAAGAAGCAGACAAAAAGCTTCCAGATGTTAAAAAGCTACTAGAAGATTCATCAAAAGGCTTAGTAGACGGTAAAAAGAAATTAACAGACATTAAGGCTGACATGCCGGAAACTGAGAAAAAGATTAAAGACTTAGCAAATAAAATTCGTGATTTTGAATCTGAAGAGGATATAAAAGACATCATACGCTTATTGAAAAATGATGTTGAAAAGCAAAGTGATTACTTCGCGAATCCAGTCAATTTAAAAGAGAATAAGTTATTTGCGATGCCAAACTACGGTTCAGCGATGTCACCATTCTATACAGTGCTTGCATTATGGGTAGGCGCATTATTAATGGTTTCATTATTAACAGTAGAAGTACATGAAGAAGGCGCGAATTATAAGAGCCATGAAATTTACTTCGGACGTTTATTAACATTCTTAACGATAGGTCTTTCACAAGCGTTTATCGTATCGATGGGAGATATATTCTTGCTCGGTACGTACGTAGTCGATAAGTTCTGGTTTGTGTTATTTAGTTTATTTATTGGTGGAGTCTTCGTTTGTATTGTATACTCACTTGTTTCTATTTTCGGAAACGTTGGGAAATCGATGGCGATTATTTTACTTGTACTGCAAGTAGCAGGATCGGGCGGAACATTCCCAATTCAAATGACACCAGCGTTCTTCCAAGCAATTTATCCGTTCTTACCGTTCACATATGCAATTAGTGCAATTCGTGAAACAGTAGGTGGAATGCTTTGGGATATCGTAACGCGAGATTTACTTGTGTTAAGTGCTTTCGTAGTAATTATGATTGTTGCTGCGTTATTACTGAAAACACCAATTAACAAATCGAGTGAAAAGTTTGTTGAGAACGCTAAAGGAAGTAAAATTATTCATTAAAAATAAAAGGTTCCTACCGATAGTGGTAGGAACCTTTTTGTTTAATCGAATTTTAACTTCTTTAATGCTTCTGCGAACGGATTGTTTAATGGTTCTTCTTCTTTGTTCTGCTGTTTCATATATTTTTGAACGTCGCGTTTATCAGCTTTGCTTCCAGATTCCTTTTTACGTCTTTCTTGGAATGTGGATAATTTCTCACGATAGCCACATTTACATGCAAAGATTTGTCCTGCACCTTCACCACGTAATTCTAACTTCTTCTTACATTGCGGACAACGAGCGTTTGTTGTACGAGATACATTTTTACGATGACCACATTCACGGTCTTGGCATACAAGCATTTTTCCTTTTTTGCCGTTTACCTCTAGCATTGGTTTACCGCAGTCTGGACAAGACTTTGTTGAAATGTTGTCATGTTTATATTTTTTATCACTCGATTTAATTTCAGAAACAATTTCTTTCGTATAGTTCTTCATTTCTGAAATGAATACTTCTTTTTTCAGTTTACCCTTTGCAATTGCTTCGAGTTTTTGCTCCCATTCACCAGTTAGTGTAGGAGATTTCAGTTCTTCTGGCACTAAATCAAGTAGCTGACGGCCTTTTGAAGTAATGTGAATATCTTTACCACGTTTTTCAAGTAAGAACGAATTGAATAACTTGTCGATAATATCTGCGCGTGTCGCTACAGTACCTAATCCACCAGTTGATTTTAACGTATCAGCAAGTTGTTTGTTTTGCGTATCCATATATTTTGTAGGATTCTCCATTGCTGAAAGTAAAGTTGCCTCGTTAAAACGTGCAGGTGCTTTCGTTTGACCTGATGTTTGCATAATTAACTTTACAGTTAATGTATCGCCTTTTTCAATGCGAGGTAGAAGTTGCTCCTTTACGTCATCCATTACATCATCATCTTCAAAGCGGTTTTCATATACTTCTTTCCAGCCGGCATGTAAAATTGTTTTTCCTCGTGCAATGAACGTTTCATTGTCAACTTTTGTGCGTAACGTTAGTTGTTCGTATTCGAATGCTGGGAATAAAATGGCTAAGAAACGTTTTACAACTAAATCATAAATTTTACGTTCTTTATCTGTGAAGGCGGAGAAATTAACGTATCCTTCTGTCGGAATAATTGCGTGATGATCGCTTACTTTACTATCATCAACAAATGATTTATTAGCCTTGATAGGCTTTTGTAATACTTTATGTGCTAAAGGACGGTATTCTCCAACGCCACATGCTTTTAGACGCTCTGGAAGTGTTCCAACGATATCAGATGAAATATAGCGTGAATCTGTACGAGGATACGTTAGAACTTTATGTTGCTCATACAATTTCTGCATAATGTTTAATGTTTCTTTCGCAGAGTAACCGAACTTTTTATTTGCATCACGTTGTAATTCAGTTAAATCGTAAAGACTAGGAGAGAATGACTTCTTCTGTTTTTTATCAATTTCCACAACGGTAGCATTATGCTTATCTAAACCTTTTACAATACCATCAATTTTTTCTTTATTAAAACTGCGGCTATTACCATTTGCATCTTGCCAAGTTAGTTTTAACTGATTCGTTGTTTGTGCTTCGATACCGTAGTAAGTTTGAGCTTTGAAGTTCTTTATTTCATCTTCACGATTAGCGATCATAGCGACAGTAGGTGTTTGTACACGGCCGCAATTCAGCTGGGCATTAAAGCGAGTCGTTAAAGCGCGAGTCGCGTTAAGACCGATGTACCAGTCAGCTTCTGAACGTGCGACAGCCGAAGCGTATAAATTGTCATATGCTTTACCTGGTTTTAAATTTGCGAAGCCGTCTTTAATTGCTTTATCAGTAACAGATGAAATCCATAAACGCTTAATAGGTTTTTGTATTTTAACTTTATCGATAATCCAACGTGCGACTAATTCGCCTTCGCGTCCAGCATCTGTCGCTACAATAATTTCATTTACATCTTTTCTAAGTAGCTGACTCTTCACAGCATTAAATTGTTTCCCTGTTTGTTTAATAACCGTTAATTTCAAGCGCTCAGGTAGCATCGGTAAATCTTCTAAATTCCACTGTTTATATTTCACATCATAGCTTTCTGGATCAGCTAATGTAACGAGATGACCTAAAGCCCAAGTTACAATATATTTACTACCTTCAAGGTAGCCATTTCCTTTTTTATCGCACTTAAGTACACGCGCAATATCACGTGCAACGGAAGGCTTTTCAGCGATTACAACGCTTTTTACCATATTTAAAACATCCTTTCAAATTTCCATACGTTAACTATAGCATACATCTTCTTGAGATTCAGTTTCGCTCCAGATTTGAACGTTTTTTAGTGGGATAACATCTGTTTGAGGGTGAATGATGGCGACAGAACATAATATGCGCCATGATGAGACTATGAGAAATAGATACTTATTTATCCCGCATTAACGGGCAGTAAGACCCCTGCCTCAAAATTCAGCGGAAGCCAAGAAGTTAGGTAGGGGATCAACTGCCCATAAAAGCCCGATTGGTTCAACTAATAATCAGTGGGGGATGAACAAAGCCCCCACTGATTAAAGTTTCACTTTATTATGCGTATTGTTTTATCAGTTGCTTCTATATGAAATAGAAAAGTAAAGAACTTGTTATTTTACTAGAATAAGAGTAGACTTTGAAGTAGATGAATAATAAACGCATGGGAGTTTGTGGATGCAAACTGAGAGTATGACTAATCCGTCATTGACCATTTGAACCTGTTGGATAATGCCAGCGTAGGGAGAGTGTAAAAGCACATGTTCAGGCACTTTGCGTACGCGCAAAGTGCCTTTTTGTGTATCTCCCATCACTATAGTTAGGAGATGAAAAGGATGAATATGAAAGAAATTAGTAAAGTAGTGGATTTGGTGAGAGAGTCTAATCCACTCGTGCATAATATTACAAATGTTGTTGTAACAAATTTTACAGCAAACGGTTTATTAGCATTAGGAGCATCACCTGTAATGGCGTATGCAAAAGAAGAAGTAGCAGAAATGGCTAGCATTGCGGGAGCCCTTGTTTTAAATATGGGTACACTTCGTCCTGAAGAGGTAGAAGCGATGTTACTTGCTGGTAAATCAGCAAATGTGAATAATGTACCAGTACTATTTGATCCAGTTGGTGCAGGAGCAACATCGTATCGAACAGAAGTTGCGAGACATATTCCGGCTGAAATTGATTTAGCGATTATCCGCGGAAATGCAGCTGAGATAGCGAACGTTATTAATGAGAGATGGGAAATTAAAGGGGTAGACGCTGGTGTTGGAAATGGCAATGTCGTAAGTATTGCAAGGCAGGCAGCGGATGAATTAAATACAGTAGCGGTGATTACTGGAAAAGAAGATGTTGTTACAGATGGAGAACGAACGATCCTTATTCGAAATGGTCACCCTATTTTAACGAAAGTTACGGGAACTGGTTGTTTACTAACTTCTGTAATAGGAGCATTTGTAGCAGTAGAAAAGGATTATGTAAAGGCAGCAGTAGCGGCATTAACGTTTTATGGTGTAGCTGCGGAACTGGCAGCTGCTAAGACAGTGGAAAAGGGACCTGGTAGTTTCCAAATTGAATTTTTAAATCAGTTAGCGAATACCACTTCGGGTGATATTGAGAAGTATGGGAAGATTGAGCTTATATAGTAAGGAGGGGAACTAGATGCCCTGTATTACAAAGGCTGAAATGTCTAGATTATTATCAGTATATTTTATTATGGGAAGTAACAATTGTGCGAAGGAGCCACTACAAGTATTGAGAGATGCACTTGAAGGCGGTATAACAATTTTTCAATTTCGTGAAAAGGGGGAAGGGGCTTTAACGGGAGAGAAACGTATTTGTTTCGCGAAAGAACTACAAGCAGTCTGTAAAGAGTACGGTGTACCATTCATCGTAAATGATGATGTGGAACTAGCTATGGAGTTAGATGCAGATGGCGTGCATGTCGGCCAAGATGATGAAGGAATTACTTCTGTTCGTGAAAAAATGGGTGATAAAATTGTTGGTGTATCTACACATACAATTGAAGAAGCACGCTGGGCAATTGAAAACGGAGCTGATTATTTAGGTGTTGGCCCTATTTTCCCAACGAGTACAAAAAAAGATACGAAAGCAGTTCAAGGAACGAAAGGTTTAGCTCATTTTAGAGAACAAGAAATTACAATACCGATCGTTGGGATTGGTGGCATTACAATTGAAAATACCGCCGGGGTTATAGAAGCCGGTGCGGACGGTGTTTCTGTTATTTCCGCGATTAGTTTAGCTGAATCTCCGTATGAAAGTACGAAGAAGCTAGTTGAGGAAGTAAATAGGGGTTTGTAGGAAAACGGAACTTCACAAAAATAGAAAAGAACATAATGGACAGTTAAAAATATTTAAACAAACGTTTGATTAAAAAAGCACAAACCCTTTAAAATTGTCGGTTTGTGCTTTTTCTTTAAAACATAATTGATATTAGGAGCATTCCAATTCCGATAGAGGTGAATGTTGCGATTAGGCCTGGAATCATAAAGCTATGATTTAAAACATATTTACCAATACCTGTTGTACCAGTGCGATCGAAGTTAATGGCAGCAACGATTGTTCCATAGTTTGGAATGAAGAAATATCCATTTACTGCAGGGAACATTGCGATTAGTAGTGCTGGTGGAATACCGAGTGATAATCCAAGAGGCATTAAAGCACGTACTGTTGCTGCTTGGCTATATAGTAAAATAGATAGAATGAATAATGCGATGGCAAATAGCCATGGTGCACTTGTTACTAGGTGCTGAATTGATCCTTGAATCATATTTAAGTTTCCGTTAAAGAAAGTATCTCCCATCCAAGCGATACCGAAAATAGCAACAACAGCTGTTGCCCCCGCTTTAAAGACGTTACCAGACACGATGCTTTCTACATTTGGTTTGCAGAAAATAATAATAAGAGCTGCGATAGTTAACATAACCATTTCAATTGTGTTTGGCATGGAAAGACGAATTAACTTCCCGTCAACCATCCATCCTGGACGAAGTGCTTCAAATGAACCGAGAAGTACGACAAGGAAAGTTCCTACTAAGAAAAGGATAACGGATAGTTTAGCGCCTTTTAAACCAACAAATTCTTTCTTCTCTTCAATTTTAGGAATCATTCCTTCTTTTAAACGTTTCAAGTATTCAGGGTCTTCATTTAATTCTTTCCCCATTTTGCTAGCAACAAATGCAGCTACCATACAAGCGATGAAGGTAGAAGGAATACTTACTTTTAAAATATCTAATAAGGTGATTTTATAGTCAGCTAGCATTGCTAAAAGTGCAACTGTTGCAGCTGATATAGGGCTAGCTGTAATTGCTTGTTGGGAAGCGATTACGGCAATTGACATTGGTCGTTCCGGTCTAATCCCAGATTCGCGAGAGACTTCTGCGATAACAGGAAGTACAGAATAAGCAACGTGACCAGTTCCTGCGCACAGTGTAAATAAATAAGTAACAATTGGAGCAAAGAATGTAATGCGCTTTGGATTTTTTCGCAATGCTTTCTCAGCTAGATGAACAAGGTAGTCCATTCCTCCAGCAGCTTGCAGTGCACCGGCAGCTGTAATTACTGCTAAAATCATAAGCATTACATCAATAGGAGGAGCTGTAGGTTGTAAGTGGAAGACAAAAACAAGTATTGCCATACCAACGCCACCCATTACTCCTAGACCAACTCCGCCTAGGCGTGCGCCAATAAAAATGCAGAGTAGTAACGTAAGAAATTGTAGCCAAAACATGATAAACTACCTCCGGAATTCATTAGTTAAGATATATTTGAATAATTTAATTTGAACGAAAATTAAAACAAATAACCAAAATAATCCTTGTGTTATATACATTTTTTATTATATAACACAAGAAATGTAACATTCACGAACTTTGTTAAATTATTTCGAAAAAATAATACCTTGAAACTTTACATTTGCATCTCTAAATAGGTAGACATTTTAATTCTTATGTTGTAATCTTTGATAGAGAATAATTTAATTCTCATAGAACTCCCATATCGTTCAACTCGTTCAGCGAGAAAGGCAAACTGATGGAAACATTAGGACGCAAAACTACAGGAGCTAAGGTCGAAAGGCTATGCTAGCCAGTTACCGGACGGATAGGGTTGGTCTTGACCAATGCTCTTTTCATTGGTCTTTTTTTTGTTTATAAACAAATGAGAGCCGTTATCATTTATTAATAAAGTGTATATTTTAATAGCGTTACTTTATAGTAAGTTAATTAAGAAAGGTGATGTTAATGAGAAGATATTGGCATAAGCTATCATTTCTTCAAAAAAATGTATTGTTAACTGTGTTAGTTATTTTGACGCTTGTCGGTACTATGGGAGCGTTAAGTTTTAACATGTTTCAAAATAGCATGATGTCTATATTTGAAAGGCATTCTTTTGAAACAGGAGATACGGTATTACATAAATTAGACGCAGAAATATTGAGAGATGTTGCAAAAGACCCAACGGCAGAAAGAGAAAAGAGAGAGAAGTTAACAGAGAAATTAGATGAATCAACGGAAGAATTGAACAGTGTTGGACAAACCTATATTGTTGGAGCGAAAAAAAATGAAAAAGGTGAGCTACAAATCATTGATTTATCTACAGGTTTAGCAAATGTTGTTGAAGTAAGGCCGGGAGAATATTATAAACAACCAGACCTTTGGATGAAAGCATATGATAAAGTAATGAGCACAAAAAAAGCAAACATGACAGAAGTATATGAAGACGCATTAGGAACATGGGTAACGATATTAGAGCCAATTAAGGATGGAGAAGGTAATATTGTGGCACTTGTTGCAGCTGATGTAGATGCTTCTATTGTTCCTAGTACAAAAGAAAAGTTCATTATACAAGGTTTAATGTTTATTTGTATTTCTGTTTTAATTGCAACTTTTATTCAATTCTTAATTGTGCGTAACGCACTTGCTCCATTGCGGGATTTACGTGAAGGATTGCGCAGAGTCGGTGAAGGTGATTTAAGTATTAAATTAGAGGAAAGACCAGATGATATTGGTATTATTAATGCTTATTTTAATAATACCATTGAGAAGTTTAAAGGAATTATAGATAAAGTGAAGCAGACAGCAGAACAGGTTTCCTCATCTTCGCAAGAATTGTCAGTGAGTACGAAAGAGAATAGCATGGCAGTCCAAGGAATCGTAAGTTCTATAGTTGAGTTAAGGGCTGGCGTTCAATCACAAGAAACTTCAGTACCAAAGTATTTAGGTATTGTATATGAAATGGAAGATAGGATGGAAGAGATAACTAATATTGCAAAACAAATGGCGAAAGAGTCTGAAGGTACGACGCATCATTCAGTAAAAGGAAATGGTGTTATTGAACAGACGATTAATCAAATGAACATAATACAAAATGCAGTACAAGATTTATCTTCTATCATTCATTCTTTGGAAACAAGATCAAAAGAAATTAGTGATATTGTAAATGTAATTACAGGTATTTCAAATCAAACGAATTCGCTAGCTTTAAATGCTTCTATTAAAGCTTCACGTGCTGAGGCAACCGGAAAGGGATTTGCCGTTGTTGCTGATGAAGTGCGTAAATTAGCAGAGCAGACGGAAGCATCAGCAAAAGATATAGCGAAATTAATAGGGGAAACACAAGTTGAAACGGAAGAAGCTGTTGTTTCAATACAAAAAGCTTCAAAAGAAGTAGAATCCGGAATTAAACTTTTTCAAAGTAGTGGTGCTTTCTTTGAAAAAATTTCAAAATCAGCACAATCTATTACAAATCAAGTTAGAGTTGTTTCTAGCAATTCAAGTGATATATTGCAAAATAGCCAAAATATTGTTCGTGTTGTAAATGAACTATCAATTATTGCAAATAAGTATGCAAATAGTAGTAATAATATTGAAGAAAGTATGAAAGAACAGGAAATGTCTGTACAAGATATTGCTGAATTAGCTAGTTCTTTAAGCTGGCTTTCACAGGAGTTACAAGAGTTAATAGGGGAATTCAAAAGTTAAATGAAATGATTATACGTGCTTTTGTTTGTTCAATAAAATAAATCATGCTACAATGAAAACGAATTAAGGACCGGGGAGCCAATTGGCTGAGAGGATGTAAACAAACATCGACCCTCAACCTGATCTGGATAATGCCAGCGTAGGGAGTTACTTAAAGTGATGTAGCATATGTTATTCTATAATAACTTGCATACAAGGCTTTCCTACGCAGTAGGAAAGCCTTTTCTTGTTTTAATATTTCATTTTATAAGGGGGATTTTACTATGTCACAACAAGTTACAATTTCATTTTCAGTAGTACCACAAGCGAAGAACAAAGATGTGTATTCTGTTGTTGATAAAGCAATTGAAGTTGTACAACAATCGGGAGTTCGTTATGAAGTAGGGGCAATGGAAACAACGCTGGAAGGAGAATTAGATGTACTTCTTGATATCATTAAACGTGCGCAACAAGCTTGTGTGGATGCTGGAGCAGAAGAAGTGATTACTTCTATTAAAATCCATTATCGTCCAAGCACTGGTGTAACGATAGATGAAAAGGTTTGGAAGTACCGTGATGAATATGCAAAACCAGAAGCAATCTAAAATAATTACAACAATTTGGCTTATCCTTCTCATAGCGATATGGGAAGGATCTGTTTCATTATTTAAAATTGAACCGTGGATTTTACCGAAGCCTTCTGCCATTGTTAAAGAATTAATTGGAATGAAAGATTTACTATTACCGAATACGATGCAAACGTTACAAGAGGTTCTAATCGGACTGTTTTTTGCGATTTTAATTGGGACAAGTATTGCAATTATTATGGATGTTATCCCTTTATTTCGTATTTTAATAAATCCGTTGCTTGTTATTTCGCAAACGATTCCAATCGTTGTACTTGCACCGTTATTTATTATTTGGTTTGGATATGGAATGCTACCGAAAGTAATGGTAGTAATACTCGTTTGTTTCTTCCCGATTGCGCTCAGCATTTTAGAAGGTTTTCAAACGGTAGATAAAAATATGTTGAAGTTGTTGCAAACGATGAAGGCAACGAAATGGCAAGTTTACCAGAAAGTAAAGTTTCCAGCAGTGCTGCCATACTTTTTCTCAGGTTTAAAAATTGCAGTTACATATAGCGTAATGGGAGCAATTATTGGGGAATGGCTCGGTGCAAGCGAAGGGTTAGGAGTTATGCTTACAAGAGCTACAAAATCCTTTCTAACAGCCCGAGTATTTGGTGTGGCGGCAATTATTGTTATGGTGACATTATGTCTGTATTTTATCGTGGAGTTTATGGCAAGAATAACAGCACCATGGATATATAGAAAGGACGGCAGAAAATGAAAAAAGGTTTAAAAGTTATGCTGGCTGCCTTATTAGCAGTAGGTGTAGCTGGATGTAATCCGGCGAAGAAAGAAGAAAGTGCAAGTAAAGATCAAAAAGTAAAAGTAGTATTAGATTGGTTTCCGAATACGAATCATACTGGCCTATATGTAGCGCAAACGAAAGATTATTATAAAAAGCAAGGATTAGATGTAGAGATTATTCAGCCAGGTGATAATGTGACAGCGGAGCAAATGATAGCTTCCGGAAAAGCTGACTTCGCAATAAGCGCACAAGAAAATGTAACGTTGGCTCGTGTGGAAGGTATTCCTGTTGTATCTGTAGGAGCAATCATCCAACATAATACTTCAGCTTTTGCATCACTTAAAAAAGATAATATGACGTCACCAAAAGATTTTGAAGGTAAACGTTACGGCGGCTGGGGAGGACCAGCAGAAGAAGCGACGTTGAAGACAATCATGGAGAAGCATCAAGCTGATTTTAATAAAGTTGAAAAAATCATCTTAGGACAAACAGATTTCTTTAAATCAATCGGTCGTGATGCAGACTTTGAATGGATATATTACGGATGGGATGGAATTGAAGCGAAGCGCCAAGGAAAAGAGTTAAATACGATTATGGTGAAAGACTTAGACCCAGCGCTTGATTTCTATAGTCCTGTTATTATTACGAGTGAAAAACATACGAAGCAAGATAAAGACTTTGTGAAAAAGTTTATGAGTGCAACGACAGAAGGTTATAATTTTGCAATTAAAGAACCGAAAGAAGCTGCTGATATTTTAATTAAAGCAGTTCCAGATGTGAATAAAGAATTAGTACAAGAAAGTCAAAAATGGTTAAGTACGAAATATCAAGATGATGCAAAAACGTGGGGAGTACAGAAGGAAGAAGTTTGGACGAATTACATGAATTTCTTATATGATAACAAAGTTATTAAGAAGAAAATTGATGTGAAAGATGCCTTTACAAATGAGTTCCTTCCAAGTGAAAAATGAGTGGATTACAAATAAAAGAGATTGTAAAAGCTTTTGATGGAAAGAATGTATTAGCAAATATTAGTGCTTCTATACGAGAGGGAGAGTTCGTTTCCTTTGTAGGACCGAGTGGTTGCGGGAAAAGCACATTATTAAATATGATTGCAAATGTTGAGAAACCAACAAGTGGAAATGTAACGTATAAGGATACGCACGTACAAGAGCAAAATGTTGTAAGTTATATGCCGCAGCAGGATTTATTACTACCTTGGCGATCAGCTTTGCAAAATATAGTTCTTCCATTGGAAATCGAAGGGAAACCGAAAAAACAAAGGCTGACAGAGGGAATGGAAGCATTAAAGCAATTTGAACTAGATGAATATGCAGACCATTATCCAGATGAATTGTCTGGTGGTATGCGTCAAAGAATTAGTTTTTTGCGCACATATTTATGTGAAAAGCCAATTATGCTACTTGATGAGCCTTTTGGAAAATTAGATGCCTTTACAAAAATGGAAGTACATAGCTGGCTTTTAAACTCTTGGCACCAAGAGAAGCAAACAATCGTTATGGTTACACATGACTTAGATGAGGCAATCTTACTTTCGGATCGCGTATTTATTTTATCTCAAAGACCAGCATCAATAGTTGGAGAGGTACAAGTGAAATTACCTAGACCAAGAACGATGGATATGTTAACATCACTTGAGTTAAAGAAGGATAAGGAAGAAATTCTGAGAGTATTAGCTCCTTATATGAAAAAATAGAAAAAGCTCTTACCAGATTTAAATATAATTGCTGGTAAGAGCTTTTTTTTATAGAACATGAAAAGAATGAGAAGGAACAAAAGAAAAAATAGAGAATAGAATATAACAGAGTAGTTTATACTCTTAATATAACAAATGTTAAAGGAGTGAAAGGATAAAATGACTTTATCAACTGTTCTTCAAATGGTTTTAGCTTGATACGGGAGAAGTCTGCCCATTTTTAACGATTAAGCTAAATTGAAGACAGCAGGTAAAGAACCTTAATCCTTTTTTACGATAATATGTAATGGGTAAGGTGTATTCACCTTACCCATTTTTTATATGCACAATTAAATAAGGCTTTTTACTATTGCTCTCTATTTAGCTTATGAACCATAAGTAGAGGAGAGAAAAAAATGAGTATATTAACAGTAGAAAATTTAAGTCATTCATATGGTGAGAAAACCATTTTATATAATGCGTGTTTTCGACTATTAAAGGGCGAGCATGTTGGGTTAGTTGGGAAAAATGGAATTGGAAAATCAACATTGTTAAGGATTTTAACAGGAGAACTTATACATGATGACGGAAACATTGAATGGTTTCCACATGTGAAGATAGGTTTTTTACAGCAGCATATGGATTTACAAGAGGGGATAACAATTGAAGGATACTTACAAAGTGCATTTTCTAATTTGTATAGGATTGAATGCGAAATGTTAAAAATTGCTGAAGAAATGAATGGAGCAGGAGAAGTAGAAAAACTGTTAGTAAAGTATGGAGAATTACAAACTATATTGGAAAGCTCTAATTTCTATCAAATTCATACAGAAATTGAAGAAGTAGCAATCGGTTTAGGTTTATTTGAAATAGGGTTGAAAAAGGATGTTTCAAAGTTAAGTGGAGGACAGCGAACAAAGTTATTACTTGGGAAGCTCCTTTTAGAAAAAGCTGATGTTTTATTGCTAGATGAGCCAACAAATTATTTAGATACAGCCCATATAGAATGGTTGCAATCGTATTTGAGACTGTATGAAAAAGCTTATGTGATCATTTCACATGACGAAGTATTTTTGAACAGTATTACGAATGTTATTTATCATCTAGAAGAACGGAAAGTGAAGCGGTACGTAGGAAATTATGAAAAATTTGTGCAAAGTTATCAATTGCAAAGGAAACAATTACAATCGGCGCATGCGAAACAGCAAAAAGAAATTGCTCAGTTAGAAACATTTATTCAAAAAAATAAAATTCGAAAAGCGAAACAGGCCAAAAGTCGAGAGAAAGTATTGGAGAAAATGCAAAGGATTGAAAAGGTTAATCATGTACCTCGATCCCGTTTTGATTTCAATGTTTATGAGGAGCCAGTTAGTCGCATATTACAGGCTGAAAAACTAAGGATAGGATATAGTTCTCCGTTATGTCCAGAATTGAATTTGCAAGTAAAAAAAGGAGAAAAGATAGCGATTGTTGGTCATAATGGGATTGGAAAAACGACAATGTTAAAAACGTTATTAGGTCAAATAAAGCCGCTAAGCGGTTCAATTTCTATTGGAGAACGAGTAAATCCTGCTTATTTTGCGCAGGAAGAGTTTGCTTCAGAAACAACACCATTAGAAAAAGTTTGGGCAGAACGACCAGATATGACAAAGAAAGAAGTACGCCAAGCATTAGCAAAGTGTGGATTGAAAGAAGAACATGTATTAAAACCTATTCGTTTATTAAGCGGCGGGGAACAAACGAAAGTACGTTTATGTGAACTTATCGTAACGAAAAGCAATGTTTTAATTTTAGATGAACCGACTAATCATTTGGATATAGAAACAAAGAAGTCTTTGCAGGAAGCGTTACAACAATATAAAGGAACAGTTTTACTTGTCTCACATGAGCCTTCTTTCTATGAAGCATGGATAACAAAAGTATGGAATATAGAAGAATGGGATGCTGAACGATATGAATAAAGAAAAGGCATTAGCTTGTATAAGCTAATGCCTTTTCTTTGTGATTAACATGATTTTCGAGAACTCTTACATGAGAATTGTATGAAGAAGCACTCTTATGGTGCGCTTATAAGCGTGCTTTTTCTTATGTTATGTTTATATTTAGATGCCTTTCCCTAATAGGCGACTATCTTTCTTTGTATATATAGATAGTTTGAAATGGAATGAAAATAATTCCTATATGTAAAGGATAATGTGATTAGTATGGGAAGACAATAGAACTTAAAGGAAATTCATGTAAAATTCAGATGAACTTCACACGAACTTCATATTAGAAACCAAATATAATTATAATAGGTTATTGCAATTATAATTGGTGATTTTTCATAACATTAAAAGTTTGAATTTAGGATAGAGCACTCAAACCTAAATTCAAACTTTAGTGAAATAATTAATGGAGGTTACGCTTAGTTTTCGCTAATGGATGCATTTACAAGTTCGGCGGGAGTGCCTGTTCCTGCCCCTCCGATTGTAACGGATCCACCAGGAGGAATTTCACCATTCCATCCTGCATTCGTAATTACGTAATGATTATTTATTTTACTACTAATTTTAGAATCCCAAACTTGTGTTAAATTGCCGTTATAATCAAATTCTAATTTCCAGTTTTTAATAGGGGTCGTTCCACTATTTTTAATTACAATCGAGAAGTTGTAACCACTTCCCCAATTTGAAGTGACTGAAAAGGTAGCATTACCATTTCCACCAGGGGGTGTTGTATCAGTATCATCTGTTTTTACAATGATAGAAGTAGGCTGTGATTTATTCCCGGCAGCATCTTTTGCAATTATTGAAAATGTGTATTCGGTATTAGATTTTAAGTTTTTGATTGTAATGCTATTTGTTGTTGTACTCCATTTCTCTTCTCCGGCAGTAATTTCATATTCCGTAACTCCTACGTTATCAGTAGATGCAGTCCAGTTTAATTGAACGGAGTTTGAATTTTTATTTGTAACAGCAATATTTTTTACGTTTGTTGGGGGCTCAGTATCTTTTTGAGTAATAGGTCCACCAAGTAATTCTTTTACTAACGTATCAAGCAATTTTGGTCCACTGCAACTATATTTTGGACTTGTACGGCAATCCCCGCTTAGTTCCCAAAACATTGCGCCACTTAGACCCTTTGTCTTTATATAGTCTGTTTTATATTTCATAGATTCGTTGTCATCATAGCTAATAAACGTGCCTGTAGTCGCATTATATAAATAAGGTACTTTCGCTACATCGTTCCAGTGGCGAACAAAACCATTTTTATTAACATAATTAGCTGTTAAATCACCATAATCGTACACACCTGTGTCACCGGTAGAATAATCATCCCAAGTACCTTTAGAAGCGAGCTTTCCGTCACTACCTGGTTTACAAGGTTGGTATTGCCCATTATTTTCTTTTCCGCAACTTTTCCATCCACGTCCGTAAAAAGGTACACCTAATACGAGTTTATCCGCTGGAACCCCTTCATTTGTATAAATGTCTATCGCACCATCTACATAAAATTTTGTATCCGCTGCTGGGTCATTTGGATCTTTGTATAGTGCTGCATTATGGTTAGAAGTAGCTTCCCATCCACCGTGGAAATCATATGTCATAATATTAATCCAATCAAGTATTTGAGAGATCTTCTTTAGCTCTGTATGATCCGCATAACGTTGGCTTGCACCTGATGCGATTGTTAGTAAATATTGTTTCCCATCTTCTGCAGTAGCTTTCGTTAATGCATTTCGAACATCTTGAAGGAGTAGGGTGAAGTTTTGCTTATCTTCAGGACGATAACTACCACCAGGAATCGTTTCAACACCCGGATATTCCCAATCTAAATCAACGCCGTCAAATCCATATTCACGAAGAAAAGCTACTGTAGATTCAGCGAATACTTTTCTTGTTTTTTCATCAGCTGCCATATCAGAAAAGCGGTTAGACCAAGTCCAGCCACCAACTGAAATAATTGTTTTTAAGTGAGGATACTTAGCTTTTAATCGTTTCAGTTCTCCGAAATTTCCACAACGGGCGTATTTATCACAATCTTCCCAAGTTGTACCTGATCCCGGATAAGATTTTGTGACATCAGCCCATGGTTCACCGAGTACGAGAGTGCCATTAGGAACCTCTTTATTTTGCAGTGGTACACCAGACTCTTTACAGTTCCACGTTTGTTTATTTGGATTATCGGGGTGAGTAGAAGGGTTTCCATGTTTTCCATTCCAGCAAATATCAGCGAAAGCATAGTTTAAATGAGTTAGCTTTGATGCATCAATGTCTGCAACTTGATAATTACGTCCGTAAATGCCCCATGAAGGAAAATACCCAACAATTTTTTGACCTTGCTTTGGTGAATCTGCTAATGCAACATTTGGAGTAATAAAGTTTGTAAGAAAAAGAGGTAAGAAGAGTAGTAGGGATAGTAATAGCAGTGTGAATTTTTTGGAGCTCATAGTCATTTCTCCTTTCAAAATAAAAGATATATTTAAAGGCATGCGCCAATAAACCAAAGTGAATCTAGACGTATGAAACGTCTAGATAAAGTGAAACTTTAATCAGTGGGGGGCTTCATCCCCCACTGATTATCAGCCCTCACCAATCGGACTTTTATGGGCAGTTGATCCCCCACCTAACTTCTTTGCTTTCGCTAAATTTTGAGGTGGGGGTCTTACTGCCCATTAAAGCGGATAAAAATGATAAGACATCACGAAGTCTATACAAGGGAGCTGGGGGTGATTAAATCGTAGCAAATGTAAGATTTAGTGTAAACGCTTTATTTGATTCAAAAAGATTTTCTCAATATGAAATGGCTCTAACACAGACTACACATGGAAATAAAATATTGATTAGGGAGGAAAAGGCTTCTTGTAATTAAATTTGAGAAAAAATTGTATGAAGTCAATTTGTAATAGCGTAGCAAGATGAGAAAATATCATGTGAAATAATAGTAAAAATATGTAAAGGAGCGAATGGTGTGGATGTCTTTTTGAACATTGCTGAAGAAAAAATTCGACAAGCAATACGGAATGGAGACCTTGATCATATTCCGGGAAAAGGAAAACCACTACAATTAGAAGACCTTTCAATGGTACCTCCAGAACTTAGAATGAGTTATAAAATCTTAAAAAATGCGGGTATGATTCCACCAGAAATGGAACTACAAAAAGATATATTAAAAATAGAAGACTTAATTGCGTGCTGTTATGATGAAGCAGAGAGAAAAAAATTACAAGAAGAGTTAACGGCAAAAATGCTGCGTTTTCAGCAGGTAATGGAAAAGAGAAAGATTAAAGAGAGTTCAGCTTTTCGTATGTATCAGGATAAAGTATTTCGTAAATTACGCTAAGAGGGATAAGATGAATAAATTTGAAACGATAGAAGAATTAGCGACACATATTGAAGAACAACAATTAGTACTGCTCTTTATTAAAACGGAAAATTGTGGTGTTTGTGATGTTATGCTAAGAAAAGTAAATGGTCTATTAGAGAATTATGATTACGTAGAGAAAGTGGAAATATTACT
This sequence comes from Bacillus sp. MMSF_3353, assembly GCF_030733445.1. Lineage (NCBI taxonomy): Bacteria > Bacillati > Bacillota > Bacilli > Caryophanales > Bacillaceae > Bacillus > Bacillus sp. MMSF_3353. The sequence continues at coordinate 8,719 of NZ_JASHJA010000010.1, read as the reverse complement.
ACAAGACATGCAAGAGATTGCGGGGCGTTATGCAGTGTTTACAGGGCCAACAGTTTTATTATTTTATAATGGAAAAGAGATCCTTCGTGAATCGCGCTTCATTTCACTTGAAAATTTAGAGAGAACCATTCAATTATTCGAAGATTAAGGGAGGCTTTTATATGGAATTTATTATTGTCATACTATTATTTGTTGTAGTTGGAACGATCGTAACGGCAGTTCGATCAAACAAAAAGAAGGTAAATCTTACGAAACAAAATAACATTCATAATTCATCTAACAGTTCGTCACCATTATTTTTCTTTGCTGGATCTGATAATGATAGCTCGCATGGAGGTTCACATGATTGTGGAGGATCTTTCGGTGGAGATAGCGGAGGCAGCTGCGATGGCGGCGGAGGTGGCGGTGATTGATGAAAATGCGCCTTATATAGGCGTATTTCTTTTTAAACAAACGTTTGATTAGTTGGCTTACATATGCATAAAAACAGTTAAACAAACGTTTGATTAATATTTTTAACGTACTAAGGGGAATAGAAATGAAAAGGGAACCGAAAGTGAAAAATAAGGGGAAAGTAGTGTTATTTTTATTAGCTGCGGGAGGCGTATTTCTTGTTAAATTAGGATTTAAAATTGGAATAATACATATGATTCGAACGTGGTTTGAAAGTACGTTTTCTTAAATAAGGAATATAGCCTCTTGTAATAGAGGTTTTTAATTTGTTATTATTAGACTGAACGGTCGGTTTAAAGAGGTGTAAATATGAGAAGAAGTGCAGAAGAGATAAAGAAAGAAATTGCATATAAAGCAGAAAGTCTGTTTTCACAGAAGGGTTATGCAGCTACATCTATGGAAGAGATTTGTGAAATTACAAAGCGAAGTAAAGGAAGCATTTATTATCACTTTAAAAGTAAAGAAGAATTATTTTTATTTGTAGTGAAACAGCATACGTATGATTGGCTTGAAAAATGGAATGAAAAAGAGAAGTTGTATAGTACGAATACTGAAAAACTATATGGTCTCGCGGAATATCATGTCGAGGACATACAGCAACCCATTTCAAATGCAATAGAGGAATTCTCTATGAGCCAAGTTGTAAGTAAAGAGATTTTGGATGAACTATTGGCTTTAACTAGAGAATCATATGTTATGTTTGAGAAACTAATTGAAGCAGGTATACAGTCTGGAGAGTTTCGTGAAGATAGTACGCGCGACCTTATGTATATTGTGAATGGATTATTATCAGGGCTTGGAGTACTTTACTACGAGTTAGATTATAAAGAGCTGCAACGTATTTATAAAAAGGCAATAGATGTATTGTTAAAAGGAATGGCAGCTGAATAATAAGTCAGTTGCTTTTCTTACAAAACAAATTAGACCGAACGGTCGGTTTATGAAAGGGGAATGAAAATGAACGCTTTATTTAAAAACCGAGCATTTATGCTCGTTATGGCATCTGATATTTTACAACAATTTGCAATTTGGATCAGAAATATGGCTCTTTTGTATTTCATAATGGAGCGAACGAATAATGATCCAGTTTCAGTTTCGTTGTTATCGGTTATGGAATATGCACCTATTTTTATTTTCTCGTTTATCGGTGGGGCGCTAGCTGATCGCTGGAATCCGAAAAGAACGATGGTTGCTGGAGATGTGTTAAGTGTACTGTCTATTGTAGGAATTGTCTTGTTGTTAAAGCTGGATTATTGGCAGGCTATATTTTTTGCAACACTCATTTCCGCGATCGTAGGCCAATTTTCTCAGCCATCATCTTCGCGTATATTTAAGCGCTACGTAAAAGAAGAGCAGGTAGCAAATGCGATTGCATTTAACCAAACATTACAGTCATTATTTATGATTTTTGGACCAGTGGTAGGATCACTTGTGTATACACAACTTGGTTTATTTACGTCACTATATAGCTTAATCATTTTATTTTTGTTATCTGCTATTGCTCTTTCGTTTTTACCAAAATGGGTGGAACAAGAGCAAGTGGCGAGAGATTCATTAAAAAATGATATAAAAGAAGGATGGAAATACGTTCTTCATACGAAAAATTTACGTATGATTACGATCACTTTCACCGTTATGGGCTTAGCTGTTGGATTAACGAATCCATTAGAAGTGTTTCTTGTAATAGAGCGTCTTGGAATGGAAAAGGAAGCAGTTCAATATTTAGCCGCAGCTGATGGGATAGGTATGTTAATCGGTGGTATTGTTGCTGCAGTTTTCGCTTCAAAAGTGAACCCGAAAAAGATGTTTGTATTCGGTATGAGCATATTAGCAATGTCATTTTTAGTAGAAGGGCTATCTACATCATTTTGGATTACTAGTTTCATGAGGTTTGGAACAGGTATTTGTTTAGCTTGTGTTAATATCGTTGTCGGTACGCTTATGATTCAACTTGTACCAGAAAATATGATTGGAAGAGTAAATGGAACAATTTTACCACTGTTTATGGGGGCAATGTTAATCGGAACTTCACTAGCTGGAGGATTGAAGGAGATGACCTCACTAGTTACTGTATTTTGTATAGCAATGGCACTTATTTTATTTGCGATAGGGCCAGTTCTACGCATGCAAATAAATAAAGAAGATGTCGCTAATAAAGAGGAACTAACAAATTCGTTAGCTTCGAAATAATCATTGTAAGGGAGCAGGATTGCTCCCTTTTCTTGTGGCAATCTTTTGACAATGACATGCCCCAACTATATACTGATGATGTAAAAACGAGTTTACAGGTTAGGAGAAATGGTGTGAAAAATCAAATCTATGAATTACGCACTGAAAACAATATTTCACAAGGTGCATTGGCTGATAAGTGTAAAGTTTCTAGACAGACGATAAATGCAATTGAGAATAATAAATATGATCCAAGCTTAGCGTTAGCATTCCGTTTAGCTGAAGTATTAGGAACAACTGTTGATAAACTATTTTTGTACAAGTTGTAGGGGGAGTAGTTGTTGGGGAAAGAGAAAATAAGCCTTGTAGTTACGGCATTAGTAGCTATAAGTACGTTAGTGTTTGCACTTTATTATTGGTTAACTGAACTTCAAGTAAACTGGTATGCACTATTTATTTGTAGCATCGCATTACATTATATGTTTAAAAGTTTGGCATCGCATAATGTGGAAGGGACAACGGAGGAGAAAGAAGATGTAGAAAAACATGTATTAAAAATAAGTGCAAATGTTACGTATTATGTACTTGTTGTATTAATTTTTGGTTTGTTTTTCGCATCGGTAGGTTTTAATAAATGGATTGATTTTCATAACATACCGCTTTTGTTTGCGTTATGCGCTGCGATAGTTGTAAAGCCGGCTGTAGAATTTTTAATTGTAAGATGTTATCGCTAAAAATAAAGAAAAGATCCTCTTCTCATGAGAAGAGGATCTTTTTCTTATAGCGTTTTAGTTTTTGGACTAGGTGGTGTAACGGACGTATCATTTTCGGGAACTCTAGTTAGTAAGAATCCACCGATAACGAACAGTACAATAATACTAAGGACACCAGCGTTGGTTTTTCCTGTTAATTGCGTTGTAACACCGACTAATACTGGACCCATAATTGCCGCGAATTTACCAAAGATATTATAAAATCCGAAGAATTCATTTGCAGATTCTTTTGGTACTAGTTTTGCAAAATAGGACCGACTAAGTGCTTGAATACCACCTTGAGAAGTGGCAACTAACATTGCTAAAATCCAGAAATCGAGTGTCGTTTTTAAGAAATAAGCATATATGCAGATAATGATATAAATAATAATACCGACGTATAGCATTTTTTTACCTGTAAATGTTTCTGATAACTTTCCGTATAATAAGGCGAATGGACAAGCTACAATTTGTGTGACAAATAAGATGATTAATAGATTCGTTGCACTAATACCGAGATCTGTTCCGTAAGCGGTAGACATAGTAATAATTGTATCGACCCCGTCAATGTAGAAGAAGTAAGCGATTAGGAACATAAATACAGTTTTATATTCTTTAATATTTTTAAAAGTATCAGCAAGGCGTTTGAAGCTCATTGCAATTGGTCTTGGATGACGTTCAATATAATGTGTTTGCTCTACATTTTTTAGCATTGGAATTGTAAATAATCCCCACCAAAGAGCTGTTATTGCGAACGAAATTTGACTAGCAATGCCGACTGATAAAGGGATAGTTCCTTTTTGAGCAAGAATAATAAGAGCGATACAACCGATAAAAGGAATTGTGCTTCCAATATAACCTAATGCAAAGCCTCTTGTAGAAATTCGGTCCATTCTATCTTTAGAGGTAACATCTACTAAAAATGCATCATAAAAAATGTTTGCTCCCGCAAAACCGACTAATGCGAGCATATAGCAGCCTAGTAATAAGTACCACTGAGATGTTGGGACGACTGCTAGCATACTTGTAAATACGATACCGAGTCCAAAGAAGAATGTGAAAAATCGTTTTTTAAATCCTTTATAATCAGCAACTGTGCCGAGAATAGGAGCAAGTATAGAAATTAAAAGTGTAGCGAAAGAGTTTGCATATCCCCAATATGCCGTTGAAGTTGCACCAGATAGTCCGGCTTCTTTTGCAGCTGCTTTAAAGTAAATTGGGAATAATGCAGTTGTAATGACGAGCGAATATACCGAGTTCGCCCAATCGTATAATATCCAGCTTTTTTCTTGTCTGGACATTTTTTTCATATAATGTTCCCCCTTAAATTGTTCTACTAACAGTGTACAAAAATAAAAATTATAAAAAGAGAAACAGTGATGATTTTTACATAACTTTTACATATATACACAGTTCTTTACAATTGAAGTAAATCCTCTACAATTGATCCGTCTGTTTCACCTAAGTGTAAACCGAGTAGTCTAGCGATAGTTGGACCTTCATCAATAAGTCTCATGTACGGAATGGTAACGCCGCTTTTTATCCCTTTCCCAGCAGCGATAAAAATTGTTTCATAGTTAGGTTTTGTTGGAGAGTATCCATGCGTACCAAATGTATATTTTTTACTGGGCGTAACATCTTTTTCAGTAATTTCTTTTATAAAATCGCCTGTATAGTTTTCAGTGAAATAATATCCTTCTTGTGCTTCCAACATAAATAAACAATTACCATCTGCACCGCAGTCTTTTGCAGCTTCATCATGAAGCATAAATTCAATACCGTTTTGTTTATTTTGAAGTAACTCTTCAAGTAGTAGTTGTACTTTTCGAATTGTATCCGTATCATTTTTGTCTTTCACATATACATAGGCAGAGCCGTCGCAACTTTGGCAATAGACCTTCCAGTCTACTAATTTTCCTTTTGAATTTATAGATATAAGCCCATTTTGATGAAATAGTACATTTAATTGAATGGCTTTGTTTTCACTTAAAGCGCTATGATCACCGAGAGCGATAATTGTACTTTCTTCGTATAGGTCACTGTCTTTTAAAGCTTGAATAATTTTTCCTAGCCGTTCATCATGTCTATGGATAGCAGCTATTGTTTCGTTAGATTCAAAGCCGTGATAGTGTCTTTGAGTGTCTAAATCGGTGAAATGTATAAACATGACATTAGGCTTCTTCGTCTGGATTGTATGCACAGCAGATGCAAGTACGAAATCATCGAGTTCAGGCTGTGATAAGCCATTTCTTATATGACCAAAACGCTGATTCAAATCTAATTGATATAGTGGGCTACCGCTAAATAATGAAACTAAGATTTGATTTTGCCACGGTCTATTTGGAAAAATTTCAGGTAAATTGTAATCAATATTTGCTCTGCCGGTAACAGGCCATAGAAGGGCAGCTGTCGTTAAATTTGCTTTATGTGCTTCATCGTATAACGTTGTTCCTTTAATGGATTTTCGGTACCAATGCCAATCTGGTGACTCGCGTCCAGGTTGAAGTAACGTATTGCTAACTACGCCATGTTTATTAGGGTAGTTTCCAGTAACGATTGTTGAGTGACTTGGATATGTTACAGAAGGATAAATAGGTTCCACTTTTCTCGCTATCGCGCCCTTGTTTATTAATGTTTGAAAATTAGGGAGTTTTTGTAATATAGGAAAATCTAAAGCTGATAAGCAATCGAAAGATAAAATAATGACGTGATTTGTTAATGCTTTATCCATAAAGTTCCCTCCTGATTATATAAAACCTATTCTTATATATTACTATTAATACCTAGTAATAAAAATATATTTCTAGGTAAAAATTTATTATTTATTTTCAGAAAAATTAAACATATAATTAAGTATAAGGGAATGAATGGAAGGAGGGAATACTATGGATTGGCTAGATGGATTTAGTATCTTTTACATAATTGGCGGAATTACGATTATCCTTGTATTTACTATTTCGTATTTACTAAAGAAACGGTTTCCAAACAAACAGTTCGATATTATATTTGCACTTAGTTTAATACTTCTTTGCTTAGTATCCTTTCCCGTTACAATGATGGTGATTGGTGGATGGGAAGGAATGGGATATGGATTTATTGGTTTCTTCGTTCTACTTGGTACACTTATCGGTATGATTGCACATCAACTGGTAAAAATCTCGCGAAAAAGCTACGTATAAAACTGCAGAAAATGAAAAGAATATATAAAAATGAGAAAATTAGCTATTGTTTAAAAAAAGAATTTGTATTATGATAATCAACAAATTTATTTCGTTATAACGATGAAAAAGGACTAGTACATGTTCAACCTTTTTAGCAGAGAGAGAATCCGCTAGGCTGAAAGATTCTTAAAAAGGCGATATGGAACCTACCTTTGCGTTCTGCATATGCAGCGGGAATTTCCCGTTATCAAAAAGAGAGCATGCACAATTTTTGTGCATGAATCAGGGTGGTAACGCCGGCAAAGCTCGGTCCCTATTTAGGGACACGGGCTTTTTTGTATTTTCAAAAGGAGGAAGATTGACTATGGCAAAAGAACAAGTACAAGCGATTACGAAGATGGAAGAGGATTTTGCACAGTGGTACACAGATATTGTAAAAAAAGCAGAACTTGTTGATTATTCAAGTGTAAAAGGATGTATGATTCTACGTCCGTACGGTTATGCCTTATGGGAAAATATGCAGAAAGTTATGGATGAAAAGTTAAAAGCAACTGGTCATGAAAATGTATATATGCCAATGTTTATCCCAGAGAGCTTATTGCAAAAAGAGAAGGATCATGTAGAAGGATTTGCTCCTGAAGTAGCATGGGTGACACATGGCGGGGATGAAAAATTAGCGGAGAGACTTTGTGTACGCCCTACATCTGAAACTTTATTCTGTGAGCATTTTTCAAAAATTGTGCAATCCTATAATGATTTGCCAAAGCTATATAATCAGTGGTGTTCAGTAGTTCGTTGGGAGAAAACAACGAGACCATTCCTTCGTACAACGGAATTCTTATGGCAAGAGGGCCATACAATTCATGAAACAGCAGAAGAATCGCAAGCTGAAACGTTACATATTTTAAATCTATATGCTTCTTTCTGTGAAGATTATTTAGCGATACCAGTAATTAAAGGGCAAAAAACAGAAAAAGAAAAGTTTGCAGGAGCAAAGGCAACTTATACGATCGAAAGTTTAATGCATGATGGGAAAGCACTTCAAACAGGAACATCCCATAACTTTGGAACGAATTTCTCTGAAGCATTTGATATTAAATTTTTAGATCGCAACGGTAAGTGGCAATATGTACACCAAACATCTTGGGGTGTATCAACAAGAATGATAGGTGGACTTATTATGGTTCATAGCGATAATAATGGTCTTGTAATGCCTCCTAAAGTTGCACCAGTGCAAGTTGTTATTGTACCAATTGCGCAGCATAAGGAAGGAGTTTTAGCGAAAGCAACAGAGTTACAAGAACATATTCAAAAGGTTGCACGAGTAAAAATAGATGCTAGTAATAAAACACCAGGCTGGAAATTTAATGAGTATGAAATGAAGGGTATTCCAATTCGATTAGAAGTTGGTCCTAAAGATATTGAAAAGAATCAAGTTGTACTTGTAAGAAGAGATACGAAAGAAAAAGAATTTATATCAATAGATCAATTAGAAGAGCGTATTCCAGCACTACTTGAGGAAATTCATAATTCTTTATTTAATAAGGCAAAAGTATTTCGCGATGAGAATACGTATAGTGTGACGAATTTCGAAGAGATGAAAAAAGTAGCTGATGAAAAGCAAGGATTTATTAAGGCAATGTGGTGCGGAGAATTAGCTTGTGAAGAGAAACTAAAAGAAGAAGTTGGAGTATCTTCTCGCTGTATGCCTTTTGAGCAAGAGCATTTAGCTGACGAATGTATTTGTTGTGGTAAAGAAGCTAAACAAATGGTGTATTGGGGAAAAGCGTATTAATGCTTTTTTGATAGATGATAAAAAGGACTTTGGGCTGCATAATAAAATGCAATCCAAAGTCCTTTTTAGTTTTGCAATTTGTTTCATGTATGTTTTAGATGGAAGGATGTGTTTTTATTTTGCGTTTTTACGGCGAATAAATAGTAACATACCGATTAGGAATGTTGAAAGTCCCATTAAAATAGATGCAGGATAATGTGTTGCCGTATTAGGTAACTTATCGCCTTGTTCTTTCGCATTATCTTTTACATTGCCACCTTGAGAGCCATTGCCACCCTGAGAACCGCTATCGTCTTTAACGCGGTTGCCGCCTTGAGAGCCATTGCCACCCTGAGAACCGCTATCGTCTTTAACGCGGTTGCCGCCTTGAGAGCCATTACCACCTTGAG